>JAJDXM010000086.1 GCA_022823225.1 Gemmatimonadota bacterium | reverse complement strand
CGCTTGTATGCACACGGTTTCAGGGTCTATTTCACTCGCCGTCAGGCGTTCTTTTCACCTTTCCCTCACGGTACTCTTCACTATCGGTCACAGACTCGTATTTAGCCTTGGAAGATGGTCCTCCCGGATTCAGCCAGGGTTTCACGTGTCCCGGCCTACTCGGGGTCCGCATCGACTCGTCTACTCGCATTTCGCATACGGGACTCTCACCCTCTGCGGTCGTACGTTCCAGTACCGTTCCGCTATGCTTTCGCTTCGCCTGATGATGCGGCCCCACAACCCCCGGTTGAGTCACCCCACCCGGGTTTGGGCTCTTCCCGTTTCGCTCGCCGCTACTCTGGGAATCTCGATTGATTTCTTTTCCTCCAGGTACTTAGATGTTTCAGTTCCCTGGGTTGGCTCCCCTTGACGGGGTGACGGGACTGCTCCCGCCGGGTTCCCCCATTCGGACACCCCCGGATCTGAGCTTGCTTGCAACTCCCCGAGGCTTTTCGCAGCTTGCCACGTCCTTCATCGCCGGTCTGTGCCAAGGCATCCACCGTGCGCACTTTCTCGCTTGACCAGCCCTCTTCCTCGAACTGGACCCGCACCGGCCGCGTTGCCGCGCCGCTCGCGTCCACTCAATTCCAATGGGCTCGTCCACCGTCGCCTTTCCAACACGTACACTCGGCCACCCCTGCACGCCATGCCCCGCTCAGCGGGACGCGCCGCGCCCGGACGGCCAGAGCGACCTAAGGCTCTAGTACTTCCTTCTAACCCTTGTTGTCAAATAACTTACGCCACTCCGGCGACTGATTCCGCTCCTCATGGACGCAGTCCCGCCGCAGGCGTAGCGCGGAAAGACTTAAAAGGTAGTCAAGGCGCGCGGGAAGTCAACACCCAGCGTTGTCCAACGACAGATGAGCCTGAACGCGGGAGCGGTTTCCAGCGACAGATGAGCCTGAAGTCCGGGGCGAAGAGATCATTGGAGGATGATCGTGACACTTCGCACCGAACGGATTCGCTCCCTCGGCCAGGTCCGGCGCCGCGCTGCTCGCCGAGGTGGACGAGGCCTTCGGCCGGCTCTCCGGGCCCGTGCGGCGCCATGTCTGTGATTCACGGCAGGCAAGTGTGGAACGCCTACCCCCCACCCGCTTCCAGGAACTCCCGAACATCCTCGCCCCGGACGAAGAAGTCCCCCAGTTCGCCGTCGCCCGCACGGCCATGCCAGTCGGAACCCCCGGTTGCGAACAGGCCGGCCCGGCGCGCATTGGACGCCACCGCCTCGCGCACGCGGCGGGGCCAGGGCCGGAAGACCTCGACACCCCGGAGCCCCGCGGCGGTGAGACGGGGGAGAAGCTCCGTCATGTGGCGAAGGGGTGGATGGGCCCACACCGCGACCCCGCCCGCGGCCCGGATCGAGCCGATCACCTCCTCCGGTGTCGGCGACTCCACGAGAACGTAGGCGGGGCAATCGGAACCGATGTAGCGGTCGAAGGCTTCCGTGACGCTGGTGGCGTAGCCGTCTCGCACCAGGGCACGTGCCACGTGGGGACGGGTATAGGGGACGCGATCGGAGGCACGTTGGCCGTCCACCTGGTCCAGCGTGAGCCGGATTCCCTGATCCGCGAGCCGTCCGACGATCCTGCTCATGCGGATGTGGCGGCGTTCCAGGAGGCTTCGGTAGTGGGCCGTCAACGCTGCGGCGGCGGGGTCGACGAAATAGCCCAGGATGTGGATCGACTCGCCGCTCCAGCGCGAACTCATCTCGATTCCCGGGATGACCCGGATTCGCCCCTCGGCCGCCCGCTGGGCCGACGCCACCCCCAGGCTGTTGTCGTGGTCGGTGATCGAGATCACGTCGAGCCCGCCGGCGATGGCCAGCTCGACGACCTCCTCCGGCGGGCGGATGCCGTCGGAGAAGGTGGTGTGCATGTGCAGGTCCACCCTCATGTGATTGCCCTCCTCCCGGTGGGCGGCGGTGGTCAGTCCGTGCCGACCCGGTCCGCCAGCACGTCGACCCGGTTCGCCTCCACCTTCATCACGCCGCCGGAGAGGTGGAAGGTGCGGCGCGCGCCGGACTCGGGATCCACCTCGAGCGGGCCGTCGCCGAGCGCGGTCAGGTAGGGAGCATGACCCGGCAGCACCCCCGCCAAGCCGTCCCAGGCGGGCACGACGATCGACCGCACGGTCCCCTGGAAGACGACCGCGGCCGGGGTGACCACCCGCAGCTCCATCACCTTCGCCACGGGTCAGGCCTCCACGCCCATTTCGGCCGCCGCCGCGATCACCTCGTCGATGCCGCCCTTCATGTAGAAGGCCTGCTCGGGGAGGTGGTCGAATTCGCCGGCGGCGACGCGCTCGAAGGACTCGATCGTCTCCTCCAGGCGGACGTAGCAGCCGGGGATGTTGGTGAACGCGGTGGCCACGAAGAAGGGCTGCGAAAGGAAGCGCTCGATGCGACGCGCCCGCCCCACGACGATCTTGTCCTCTTCGCTGAGCTCGTCCATGCCGAGGATCGCGATGATGTCCTGGAGGTCCTTGTAGCGCTGCAGGATCTCCTTGACGCGCCCCGCGACCTCGTAGTGGCGCTCGCCGATGAACTGCGGGTCGAGGATGCGCGACGAGGAGTCGAGCGGGTCGACCGCGGGGTAGATCCCCTTCTCGGAGATTGAGCGGGAGAGGACGGTCGTGGCGTCGAGGTGGGCGAAGGCGGCCGCGGGAGCCGGGTCGGTGAGGTCGTCGGCGGGGACGTAGATGGCCTGCACCGAGGTAATCGAGCCTTCGCGCGTCGAGGTGATGCGCTCCTGCAGCTCGCCCATCTCGGTTTCGAGGGTGGGCTGGTAGCCGACCGCCGAGGGCATGCGGCCCAGCAGCGCCGACACCTCGGAGCCCGCCTGGGTGAAGCGGAAGATGTTGTCGATGAAGAGGAGCACGTCCTGCTTTTCGACGTCGCGGAAGTATTCGGCGACGGTCAGGGCGGAGAGGCCCACGCGGAGGCGCGCGCCGGGGGGCTCGTTCATCTGGCCGTAGACCAGCGCCGTCGAATCGATGACACCCGATTCCGTCATCTCGAGCCAGAGATCGTTGCCCTCGCGCGTGCGCTCGCCGACTCCGGCGAAAACCGAACGGCCGCCGTGCTCCATGGCGATGTTGTTGATCAGCTCCATGATGATGACGGTCTTGCCGACGCCGGCGCCGCCGAAGAGCCCCGTCTTGCCGCCCTTCACGTACGGGGCGAGCAGGTCGACGACCTTGATCCCGGTCTCGAAGATCTCGGTCTTGGGCTCGAGGTTCTCGAAGCGCGGCGCGAGGCGGTGGATCGGCCAACGCTCGATCGGCTCGCCGTCGTCGCTCACGACCGGGCCCTGCTCGTCCACCGGTTCGCCCAGCACGTTGAGGATGCGCCCCAGCGCCGGCTTCCCCACCGGCACCGCGATCGCCTGGCCCGTGTCCACCACATCCATCCCGCGCTGCACGCCGTCGGTGGAGCTCATCGACACGGCGCGCACCTGGGACCGCCCGATGTGCTGCTGCACCTCGGCGACGAGGTCGATCTCGCGACCCGATTCGGTCTCGGCGGTGAGCCTCAGCGCGCTGTGAATCTCGGGCAGGTGGCGCGGGTGGTACTCCACGTCCAGCACGGGTCCGATGACCTGGACGACTCGGCCGATGTTGTTCTCAGACATGTCTTGCGTCTTCTCCAGCCGCGCTCGCGCGGCGGTTTACGTTTTCCCTGGTCACTGTCACTCCAGCGCCGCGGCGCCACCCACGATCTCGGCGATCTCCTGGGTGATCTGCGCCTGGCGGGCCCGGTTGTAGCTGCGGGTGAGCGTCTCAATCATGTCTCCCGCGTTGTCGGTCGCGCTCTTCATTGCAGCGCGGCGGGCGCCCTGCTCGCCTGCGGCGTTCTCGACCAGCGCTCCGTAGACCACGCTACGCAGACAGCGCGGCAGGATCCAACCCACGAGCCTCTCCGGCGGCGGCGACACGATGAAGGCGTCCACCGAACGGGCGCCCTCGTCGGGCTGCACCGGCAGGATGCGTCGCGTGCGCGGGGGCGTGGACATGGCGGAGCGGAACTTCGAACTCACCATGTACACGGCGTCGAGGTCGCCCGCGGCAAAGGACTCTGCGAGCGGTTCAATCAGGCCCTCCGCGTCCTCCGGGCGGGGCTCGTCGCCGATGGCGGTGGTGCCCGACGCGATGGCCCGTCCCCGGAAGCGGAAGAAGGTGATCCCCTTCTTGCCGGCGATGTGCAGCTCGGTCTCCACGCCGGCCGCCTCCAGTTCGTCGACCCTGGCCCGCGCCTCGCGGATGAGGTTCGCGTTGAAGGCGCCGCAGAAGCCGCGGTTGGCGGTGAGCAGGAGGACCGCCGCCCGCTTCGTCCCGGCCGGTTGCCGCAGCAGCGGATGGTCCTGCTCCAGTCCCGGCGCCCGCAGGCTGCGGAGCAGTTCGTCGAGGGCTTCGCCATAGGGGCGAGCCGCGAGCATGCGATCCATCGCGCGCTTGAGCTTGGAGGTCGCCACCAGCTCCATGGTGCGCGTGATCTTGCGCGTGTTCCTGACGGACTTGATCCGCCGCAGGACGTCGCGGGCCTGCGCCACGCTACGCCGCTCCCGCCATCGCCGCTTCGTGCTCGGCGGCGAAGACTTCGTTGTACTCTTCGATGCAGGTGCGGAGCCGGCCTTCGATGTCTTCGGTGAGCTGCCCCTCCTGGCGGAGCCCGATCAGCACGTCGTCGAACCTGCTCTCGATGAATTCGAGGAAGCCCCGTTCCCACTTGCGGCAGTCGTCCACCTCGATGTCGTCCAGGAAGCCGTTGGTGACCGCGTAAATCGAGACGATCTGGCGCTCGACCGGCACCGGCTGGTACTGCGGCTGCTTGAGGACCTCCACGGTGCGCTGGCCGCGCGCCAGCTGCTGCTGGGTGGCCGCGTCGAGGTCGGAGGCGAACTGCGCGAAGGTCTCCATGGCGCGGAACTGCGCCAGGTCGAGGCGGAGCCGCCCCGCGACCTTCTTCATGGCCTTGACCTGGGCCGCGCCGCCGACCCGCGACACCGAAATCCCCACGTTCACCGCAGGCCGGACGCCCGAGTTGAAGAGGTCGGGCTCCAGGTAGATCTGCCCGTCGGTGATCGAGATGACGTTGGTGGGGATGTAGGCCGAGACGTCGCCCGCCTGCGTCTCGATGATAGGGAGCGCCGTGAGCGACCCGCCGCCGAGCTCGTCGGAGAGCTTGGCCGCGCGTTCCAGGAGACGCGAGTGCAGGTAGAAGACGTCGCCGGGATAGGCTTCGCGCCCCGGGGGGCGGCGGAGCACCAGCGACAGCTGCCGGTAGGCCTGCGCCTGCTTGGAAAGGTCGTCGTAGATGACCAGCGTGTGCTTGCCCTGCCACATGAAGTGCTCGGCGAGCGCGGTGGCGGTGTAGGGCGCGATGTACTGCATGGGAGCGGGGTCCGACGCGTTGGCGGTCACCACGATGGTGTAGTCCATGGCGTTGTGGTGCCGCAGCGTCTCGACCACGGCCGCCACCTTTCCGGCGCGCTGTCCGACCGCGCAGTAGATGCAGATGACGTCGGTGCCCTTCTGGTTGATGATCGCGTCGACCGCGACGGCCGTCTTGCCGGTCTGGCGGTCGCCGATGATCAGCTCGCGCTGGCCGCGCCCGATCGGGATCATCGCGTCGATCGCCTTGATCCCCGTCTGGAGCGGCTCCTTCACCGGCTGTCGCTTGACGATCCCGGGCGCGACCACGTCGATCTGGCGCCGCGCCGATGTCTCGATCGCGCCGGCGCCGTCGAGCGGGGCGCCGAGCGAGTCGACCACGCGGCCCTGGTAGCCGTCGCCGACGGGGACGTCCAGGACGCGTCCGGTGCGCCGCACCTCGTCACCCTCGTGCAGCCCGGCCCACTCGCCCAGGATGACCGCGCCGATGTTGTCCTCTTCCAGGTTGAGCGCGAGTGCCGTCACGGTGTCGCCGCTCTCGCTGGAGGTGATCTCGAGCATCTCGTTGGCCATCGCCTTCGTCAGCCCGTAGATGCGCGCCACGCCGTCCTTGACCTCGAGGACCTCGCCGACCTCCTCGGCGTGGAGCGCCTCCTCGAAGCTCTCGATTTCGGCCAGGAGGACGCTCTTGATCTCGCCCGCCCGCAACTGTGAATCCGCCATGTCGTCTCAGCTTTCCTGTTCTTGAAGCTCCGCCGCCATCAGCCTGCGCCGCATGGCGTCGAGTTGTCGTTTCAGCGATCCGTCGTAGAGGGTGTCGCCCTCGCGGATGACGATGCCCCCGATGATCTCGGGCCGGACCCGGACGGAAGGGATGACCGTCGCGCCGGTGGCCGACGAAAGCCGCGCCGCCAGGTCTTCCGCCTCGCCGTCCGCAAGTTCGCGCGCCACTGTCACCTCCATGTGGCGGATGCCGCGGTGCCGGTCGAGTAGCGCCTGGAAGTCACGCATGATCGCGGGGATCAGCCGCTGGCGGCCCTTGTCCACCGCCACGAGGAGAAAACGAACCAGGATGGACGGGACCGAGGGACCCAGCGCTCGCTGCAGCGCCTCTTTCTTCCGTTCCACAGGCACCCGTGGCGTGGCCAGGAAGTCCACAACCTTCCGGTCCTCCATCAGTCCCGCGACGGCCGCTACCGGCTCCCCGTACCCCTCCACCCCGCCGTCGCGCTCCGCAAGTTCGAAGAGCGTTTCGGCGTAGTTGCGGACGACGGTGTCCTCCCTCACGCCAGTGCACCCCCGGAGTCCGACAGGTCGTCGATGTAGTCGATCGCCAGCTGCCGGTCGCGCTGCGAATCCAGCCGCTCCGAAAGGAGCCTGGACGCGACCGCGATCGCCACGTCCACCGATTCCCTCCGCACGGCCTCCACCGCAGCCTCACGCTCCCGCGAAATCTCGCGGCGCGCGTTGGCCAGCATCGCCTGGGTCTCCTCGCGGGCCTTCGCCTCCAGCTCCTTGCGGAGCGCGTCGGCGGCCTCCCTGCCCTCGGCGACCATGGCCTGCGCCTGCCGTCGTCCCTCGGCGAGCTGCTCCCGGTACTCGGCGAGCAGCGCTTCGGCCTCGTCACGCTGGCGTCTGGCGTCGTCGATGTTGTCCTGGATGCCCTTCTCGCGGGCGGCGAGGGCTGCCATCATGGGCCTCCACCCGAAAACGCCGAGAACCACAAGCAACGTCAGGAACGTGAGTACATTCCAGAACGCCAGCCCGAAGTCGATGCTGAAGAGGCTGTCCCATGTGCTCTCCTCGGCGAGCGGTGGTGCCGCGGCGAGGGCCACGCCGGCTTTGAGCGCGGCCGCCGGTGTGGCGATCACAGGAGGAAGAGGAAGGCGAGCGCGACGACGATCGCGAACAGCGCCGCCCCCTCGACCAGCCCGGACAGCAGAATGGCGAGACCGCGGATCTCGCCGGCCGCCTCCGGCTGCCGCGCGATGCCCTGCGTTGCGCCGCTCCCGATGCGGCCGATGCCGAGGCCGGCCCCGATGGCTCCGAGCCCCGCTCCGATGCCCGCGCCGAGCAGCGCCATGGTCCTCTTGGCGACTTCCACCTCCGTGACGGTTTCCTGCAGCGCGGTAAAGGCTGAATCAAGCATTTGTCTCTGTTTCCCCCTAACTGGGTCTAGTGTTCATGCCGCATGAGTCCGATGAAGACGGCTGACAGCATGGCGAAGATGTAGGCCTGGATGAAGGCGATCAGCACCTCGAGGAGGAGGACCGCCGAAACGAACGCAAAGGAGCCCCCGGCGATCAGCCACCGGCCAAACGCGAGGTCCCCGAAAAAGATGATGAAGCCGAGCAGGGAAAAGATCAGCATGTGGCCCGCCGTCATGTTCGCGAAGAGCCGGATCGCGAGGGCGAAGGGCTTGGTGAGCTTCCCCAGAAGCTCGACCGGCGTCATGATCGCCAGCATGGCGTACTTGACGAACCCGCTCGTCCCCGGAGGCGCATAGAAGATGGTGCGCATGTACTTGCGCGCTCCCAGCGTCAGAAAACCGGACACCTCGGTCACCACGAACGTGATGATGGCCAGAGTGGCCGTCACCGCGAGGTTGCCGGTCGCAGAGCCCCCCCACGGGACCAGTCCCAGGAGGTTCATCGTGAGGATGTAGAAGAAGAACGTCAGGATGAGCGGGACGAAGCGCTCGTACCCATGGCCGATGAACTCCTTGCAGAGGTCGTCGCGCAGGAAGACGACGATCGCTTCGATCGCGTTGGCGAATCCGCTGGGCGCCGTGTTCATGCCCTGACGCATCAGCGTCCTCGTCGCGACCATGACCATGGCAAAGGTCATGAGAGCCGCGAGGAGGAGCAGAACCACGTGCTTAGTGATCGAGACGTCGAGGGTGAGCCCTCCCAACTGAATCGGATCCCAGGCGGGCAGGTGTACGGGCCCCACGAAGGGCAATTCGTATTCGCCCGAGTTGAGAATGTGGTGGGCGATCATGTCGCCCAGGTTGAAGACCTCTCCATGGGTGTCGGCGGCGGGCTCCTGAGCCGCGGCGGGCTCCTGAAGGAACGCGGGCAACGCCATCATGACTCCAGGGCGGTTGCGTTCCGCACGCGGAAATGCTCGAAGCAGGACTCGGCTACTGCCGTCGCCACCAGAAACGTGCCCAGCGACAAGAGAAAGGGCAGCGGTTCGGCCCGGCCCGGCACCGCGAAGAGCAGGATTCCGGCCACAAGCACCACCACCCGCTGTGCGAACCCGAGTCCGACCGCAGCGATAAAGCGATCATTCCTGCGCCTCCAGCCGTTGAGCAGGAAGTGCGCCGGCAGCTGAGTCCCCAAAGCCAGAATGCCGGCGGCCAGCACGGCCTGGCGGGCGGTCCCGTCCAGAAGAAGAAAGGCTGCCACGGCCCCTGCAAGTACGAGACCCACGAGGGTGGCGACGAAGTGCATCGACGATTTCACTGACCTTTCGCCCCGGGGCCGGGCTCCTCCCGTTTCCTGTCTTCCGGTTCCACAACCAACCTCAGATAGAGTCTGTAGAATCCTCCCACAATGCCCAGCAGAACCCCCAGCAGGACCAGTAGAGGAGTGGTCCCCAGTCTCTCGTCCAGTGCGAGTCCTCCCCACCCGAGGAGTACAACCGTGAGCACCCACGTGATTCCATAACCGGAATACCGGGCCAGCTCATCGGTGGCACGAGACGGGCGCCGTGGCACTCCCCCTTCTCCTGTTGTGCGTACTCTCCTGACCTGGTGAAGACCGAGCGCGGACATTCCGGACCTCAACCGGTCCTGCCCGGTGACGAACCCCCTCCGGGCAGCGCGGCTCTCCAGCTACGCCTGCACCCTGTCCGAGGGGAAAGCTAACGCTTGTGAAATTTTTCGCAAGCGCCCTTGTGAAAATTTTCTCAAGGGTGTCGGGCGGGGGTCGCGAACCCGGCCCGGCCGACTCGGGACCACTCCGTCCACCGACCCGGGACCAGGGTCGCCGGACGCCGCCGCAACCGTCTCTCCTTGACCCGAAAATGACGTCCCACCTATCTTCCGCCGTTCACCGAAACACCCACGCGTCCCCCTCATCGGACCGGCATGACCCCCACC
Source organism: Gemmatimonadota bacterium (assembly GCA_022823225.1). Lineage (GTDB taxonomy): Bacteria > Gemmatimonadota > Gemmatimonadetes > Longimicrobiales > Gaopeijiaceae > Bin94. The sequence goes on along the minus strand of JAJDXM010000086.1, from coordinate 97,206 downwards.
TCCTCCCCCCCGCTTCCGGCTCTCGAAGCCGACCGGGATGTCCAGCTTCTCAGCCGCGCGGGCGAGATCGCCGACCAGCTGCGAACCGCCGTGGAGCAGCGCATCGTCGGGCAGCAGCACATCGTCGACAGCATCCTGACCGCCATGATGGCGAATGGCCACGTTCTGCTCGTCGGCGTTCCGGGACTGGCCAAGACGCTGATCATCTCGACGCTCGCCGAGGCGCTGCACCTCAAGTTCAACCGCATCCAGTTCACCCCCGACCTGATGCCCACCGACATCACCGGCACCGAGGTGATCCAGGAGGACAAGCTCACGGGGGAGAGGGTCTTCCGCTTCGTGCGGGGTCCGATCTTCGCCAACATCATTCTGGCCGACGAGATCAACCGGACGCCGCCCAAGACCCAGGCCGCGCTCCTCGAGGCGATGCAGGAGAGGGACGTGACGGCGGCGGGCCAGACCTACCACCTCGATCCCCCCTTCTTCGTCCTGGCCACGCAGAACCCGATCGAGCAGGAGGGCACCTACCCCCTTCCCGAGGCGCAGCTGGACCGCTTCATGTTCGACCTGCGCATTCACTATCCGGACCGCGTCGAGGAGGAGAAGATCGCCACCCTGACGCAGGAGGTGCAGGACATCCCGATCGAGCCGGTCGTTCACGGCTCGGAGATCATCGAGCTGCAGCAGCTGGTGCGGCGCATTCCAGTGCCGCCGTCGATCGTGGGGTATGCGGTGCGCCTGGCGCGCTCGACACGGCCCGGCGGCGACGAGCAGGCCGACGTGGCCAAGCGGTACATCAGCTGGGGCGCGGGGCCGCGTGCCTCGCAGTACCTCGTGCTGGGCGCCAAGGCGCGCGCCGCCTTCCGGGGCGCTCCCGTCCCGACCATGCAGGACATTCATGACATCGCTCCGTCGATTCTCGCGCACAGGATCGTGATCAACTTCGACGGAGAAGCCGAGGGGCTGAGCACCCGCGACGTCATCAGCGAGCTGCTCGGCGAAAGCAGGAAATGGATATAGAGGCCGTACCAGACGACCAACCTCCGTCACCAGGGCCTGCCGAGGCAGGGAGCGGCCCATGCCGCTGATCGCCGGACTCGCGGGCGCGTTCGTCGTGCTGTTGCTTGGCGCGGCCGCCCTGACGGCCACGCTCTCGGCCGTGCTCAAGATCACCGATTCGAAGGCGCGCATCCTGGTCGACGAGGGGTTCGCAGGGGCCGAGGCCGTGGCCGCCTTGCGCACCGGCGAGGCGGCCACGTCGCCGCTCGGGATCCTTCGGGCGATCTGCAACCTCGCGGCCGCCGTGGCGGGAGTGGGCGCGGTGTACGCCGGGTGGGGCGTCACCGGGATGTGGATCGGCGGGCCGGTCGTGATCATCGTCGTGTTCCTCGGCGGAGAACTCGGTCCGCGCGCGCTGGCCGCCCGGCGGCCCGTGAAGCTCGCGCTGGCCGCGGCACCGGTTCTGCGCTCGCTGTCCCGTGTGTTCGGCCGCCTGCTGTTCCCGCTCCTCGCGCTCGGGCGGCTGTTCTCGCGCGGCACCGCGGGTGGTCAGGGCTCGCAGGACGAGATGCAGGCCCGGGAAGCCCTCGAGATCGGCGCCGGGGAAGGCGTCGTGGACGTGGACGAGCGCCGCCTGATCGAGCGCGCCTTCAAGCTGGACGAGCTGAACGCGTGGGACGCGATGACGCCCCGGGTCGACATCGTCGCGTGGCGGGATTCGCGGCGCCTGGGAGACATGGTGGCCGCGCTGGACGAGGTGCCGCACTCGCGCATACCGGTCTACGGTGAGAGCATCGACGACGTGACCGGGATCCTGCATGTGCGCGACGCGTACCGCGCGATGGTCGCCGGGCGGCGGGACATTCCGCTCTCGCAACTGGCCCGGGAAGCCATGTTCGTGCCCGGGTCGCTGTCGCTCGCCCGCCTCCTCGCCGATTTCCGTGCCCGCCGCATGCACATGGGGATCGTCGCCGACGAGTTCGGCGGCACCGACGGCCTGATCACCCTCGAGGACGTGCTCGAGGAGCTCGTCGGCGAGATCGTGGACGAGACGGACGTGGACGAGGACACCGTCACGCGGGTCTCGGCGGACGAAATCCTGGCGTCGGGAGCCGCGGAGATTCGCGAAATCAACGAGCGCTTCGCCTTCGACCTGCCCGAGGGCGAGAACCGGTCGCTGAACGGCTTCATTCTGGAGGAACTGGGACAGGTCCCTGCGCGGGGAGCGTCACTGACGGCGGGCGGGGCGCACATCGAGGTGCTGGAGGCGTCGGATACGCAGGTGCTCAGGGCGAGGCTGCGCCGCGATGGCGGACGCGGCGAGGGACGCTGATGGCGCACATCATCGCCTTCGGGGGGCGGTGCCCCCGCATCGCGGAGACCGCATTCGTCGCTGCGACCGCGGTGGTGATCGGGGACGTGGTGATCGGGGACGAGGCCAGCGTCTGGTTCGGTGCCGTGCTGCGCGGGGACCACCCCGAGAACGGGATCCGGGTGGGGGCACGGGCGAACGTGCAGGAAAACGCGGTGATCCACACGAGCGAGCAGGGGCCCACGGTGATCGGGGACGAGGCGACGGTCGGGCACGGCGCCATCATGGAGAGCTGCCGCATCGGGAGGGGGGCGGTGGTGGGGATGGGGGCGCTGGTGCTTCAGCGCGCCAGTGTGGGCGAAGGGTGCGTGGTCGCCGCCGGAGCAGTGGTGAAGGAGGGCGCGGATATCCCGCCGGGAAGGCTGGTGGTGGGGGTGCCGGGGAGGGTGCGGCCGCTCAGCGAGGCGGCGGCTTCATGGACGGAGCGGAGCTCGCGGCACTACGTGGAGCTGAGCCGCAAGTTCATGGCCAATAAGGTCTGCGAGCTCTGCGGCGGCGAGGTGCTGGACCGCCACTGCAAGATCGTCTGCCTGAACTGCGGCTTTCAGCGGGACTGCAGCGATCCCTGAGGACCGGGGGACGGCTGCCTCGCGGGCAGCCCCCGAGTCAGCCGAACTCGATCCCCTGCGCCAGGGGCAGTTCGGTGCCCCAGTTGACGGTGTTGGTCTGGCGGCGCATGTAGGTCTTCCAGGAGTCAGACCCTGATTCCCGGCCCCCGCCGGTGTCCTTCTCGCCCCCGAAGGCGCCCCCGATTTCGGCGCCCGAGGTACCGATGTTGACGTTGGCGATTCCGCAGTCGCTGCCCCGGTGCGACAGGAAGTGCTCGGCCTCGCGAACGTTGTCGGTGAAGATCGCCGAAGAGAGACCCTGGGGAACCCCGTTGTGCAGGGCGATTGCTTCGTTCAGCTCCGCGACGGCGGCCGCGGGGGTCGAGCCGACGCTCCCGTACTCGATGATGTAGAGGATGGGGGCGAAGGTCTCCTCCTGCACGATCTCGAAGTGGTTTTCGGCAGCGGCGATGCACGGGGTGACGTAGAGGCCGCCGGGATGGCCGTCGCCATTGAGGCGCTCGCCGCCGTAGAGGATCTCGCCGCCCTCCTCGACCACCTGCCGGCGCGCGGCCAACAGGTCCTCAACGGCCTGGCGGTTCACAACCGGGCCCATCAGGGTGTCGGGGTCCAGCGGGTTGCCGATTCGCACGTCGCGATATGCGCGCACGAGCCGCTCGACCAACGCGTCGCGCACCGCCCCGTGGACGATCACCCGCCGGGTGCTGGTGCAGCGCTGGCCGGCGGTCCCGACCGCGCCGAAGAGGATCGAGGGGATCGCGAGGTCCAGGTTGGCACTCGGCGTGACGATGATCGCGTTGTTGCCGCCCAGCTCCAGGATGGTGCGGCCGAGCCTGCCACCCACCACCCGGGCGACACGGCGCCCCACCCGGCACGATCCCGTCGCCGACACGAGCGGGATGCGGCGGTCGTGCAGCAGCCGGTCCCCCACCGTCGATCCGCGCCCCACAACCAGGCTGAACACCGCGGGGTCAACCCCGTTCTCGCGGCAGACCTCCGACGCGATCCTCGTGACGGCAATCGCGGTGAGCGGCGTGGACGACGCGGGCTTCCACAGCGTCGCGTCCCCGCAGACCGCCGCGATCGCCGCGTTCCACGACCACACCGCGACGGGGAAGTTGAAGGCGCTGATCACTCCGACCACGCCCAGCGGGTGCCACTGCTCGCGCATGTGGTGGTCGGGGCGCTCGCTGGCCATGGTCAGCCCATAGAGCTGGCGCGAGAGTCCCACCGCGAAGTCGCAGATGTCGATCATCTCCTGGACCTCGCCCTCGCCCTCGGCGCGGATCTTTCCCATCTCGAGGGTGACCAGCGCGCCCAGCGCCTCCTTGTTGGCGCGCAGCCGCTCGCCGAGCTGGCGCACGACCTCGCCTCGCCGCGGAGGGGGCACCCGCCGCCACTGCAGGAACGCGTCGTGTGCCCGCTCGACGATCCTGTCGTACTCCGCTTCGGTGACCTGGTTCACGATGGCGATCCGGGACCCGTCGATCGGGGTGACGACCTCGAGCGAGGGGCCCGATCCGATCCATTCACCCGCGTAGCCGCCCGAATTCACGTCCTCGATGCCGAGCGACCCGAGAACACCGGCCGCGCCCAGACCAGCGCCGGCCGCGCGAACGCCGTTTGCCGCTGCTACCGTCATCTGCTTCCGTCCCCGATCTTGTCGTCCAACCCGTATCAGGCTCCATCCATCCCGAGGACGGTGTGCAGATACCACTCCACGAGCACATCGCCCCATCCGTACGCGATGCCCGCCCCCAGCGCGAGGAAGACGCCGAAGGGCACCAGAGCGCCGGTCCTCAGCGAGACAGGTCCAAAGATAACCGAACCGAGGAGGGATCCGGCAAAGAGGGTCAGGAGGACCCCGGCAGGCCCCAGGAACGCGCCGACCATGGCCATCATCTTGATGTCGCCGCCGCCCATGGCGTCCTTCCCGAAGGCGAGCCGGCCCAGCCATGCGATCAGCCAGAGCAGTCCAAGTCCCAATCCCGCCCCGAGCACGGCGTCGGCCAGATCCGGGCCCCCGTCGAGGGGGGCGAGCGCCAGCCCCACCACCACGCCTCCCACCGAAAACTGATCCGGAATGATGTAGCTGCGCCCATCGGTCAGCGCGATGCCCAGGAGGAGTGTGAGGAAGAGGCCTCCCCGCACGGCTTCCGCCTCGGCGCCCCACATCGCAGCCATCCCGGCCCAGATCAGCGCCACTCCCACCTCGACGAGCGGATACCGAAGACTGAGCCGTACACCACACTCGGCGCACCGGCCGCGCAGCATCAGGTAGCTCAGCACGGGGACGTTCCGGAACCAGCGAACCGGTGCTTCGCAGCTGCCGCAGCGCGAGCGGGGCGAGATCACCGACGCGCGACCCGGCCACCGCTCCACGCAGACGTTGAGAAACGACCCGGCGCAGGCCCCCAGGACGGCCGCCCCGGCAATCAGGGCGCCGTTCACCGCCCCCCGCCCTCCCCACTTCCCGCCCCCAACCGCATCAGCTCGTGCATCAGGATCGACCCCGCCACCGCCACGTTCAGCGAGTCCACCCCCGGAATCATCGGCACGGACACCGCGCGGCCCAGGGGGCGAAGCGCAGGCGGCACCCCGCCGGCCTCGTTCCCCACCACGAGCACCCAGTCCGGCGCCCGCGCCTCGGGCACCATTTCAACCGGCCCGCCCGCCCGGTCCGCCCAGAGCACGTTCAGGCCCGCAGTCCGGTCCGCGCCGGCGACGTTCCCACCCGCTCCACCGCCGGCCCCGGTGCTCTCCAAGCCACCGAGCCAGCCCGGCTCCGCGATCAGCGGCAGATGAAACACCCCGCCGGCCGACCCGCGCACCACCTTCGGGTTCCAGGGATCGACCATACCGGCCGCGACCACCACCCCATCCAGACCGAAGGCCCACGCGGAGCGGATGAGCGTCCCCAGGTTGCCGGGCATCTGCACGCCGAGAGCCATCAGATGGCGCCCGCGCTCCAGCGACCGCGCGTCAAGCGGCGGCGGCCTGACGCATGCGACCACCGCCTGGGGCGCTTCGGTGCTGCAAAGCTCCCGTACGCCGGCATCCGGCGCGAACCCCGGCTCCACCCCGCGCTCCCGGCACCTGGCGACGATCGTACGACCAGGCTCTCCCGCGCCGAACACCTCGCCCACGAGCACCCAGCGCACCTCCACAGCGGACCTTAGCGCCTCCAGGACGACGCGCGGGCCCTCGGCCAGAGCCAGGCCCTCGCGCTCCCGCCCGCGCCTCGACCTCAGCCGCCGGGCCAGTCGCTGCTTAGATTTGCTGATCGCGCTCACTTGTCTCCCCTTCGCAGCCGCGGACGACTCAATGGACAGCCAGGGCCCGCTCCCCGTTGCACTCACCATCGCCGGCAGCGACAGCGGCGGAGGCGCGGGCATCCAGGCCGACCTCAAGACCTTCCACCAGTGGGGCGTCTACGGCGCCTCGGCGCTGACCGCCGTGACTGCGCAGAACACCCTGGGCGTGCAGGAGATCCACCCGGTGCCGACGGCCACCATCGACGCACAGGTTCGCAGCGTGGCCACCGACCTGCCACCCGCCGCGGTCAAGTCCGGCATGCTCGCCACCGCCGGGATCGTCCGGACCGTCGCCGCGGCCATCCGCCGCCACCGGCTCGAAAACTACGTCCTCGACCCGGTGATGGTGGCGACCAGCGGCGACACGCTGCTCGCGCGCGGCGCCGTGGCGGCCGTGCGCGAAGGACTCCTGCCGCTCGCGACGATCGTCACCCCCAACTGGCCGGAGGCGGCTCTCCTGACGGGGATAACCGAAGCGAACCCTTCGGGCATGGGAATAGCTGCACGGGCCATCGTCGATGCGGGGGCCGGGGCCGCGCTGGTGAAGGGCGGCCATCTGGACGGCGACGAGGTCGTGGATCTCTATTGGGACGGCAACGCCGAGCTGCGCTTCCGGGGCCCTCGCGTCAGGACGCGCCACACGCACGGGACCGGATGCACGCTGAGCGCGGCGATCGCCTCCGGGCTGGCGCGGGGAATGCCCCTGCCCGAGGCGGTCGCGGCTTCGGTGGCGTGGGTGCGCAAGGCGATCGCCGGCGCGCCGGGGCTTGGCGCGGGACACGGGCCGCTGAATCACTTCGCGGAGGTGCCGCTACCCTGACGACCCCGGCCCGCCGGCCTCGTCAGCCGCGAGCAGCGGCACCAAACCCTCCAGCAGCACCCCCAGCTTCTCCCCCGCCGCCGCCCCCCACACCATCACCTCCTCGTGATCGACCGCCTCCAGGCCCAGCCCGGCGGCGCGGTTCGTCACGACCGAGACCGCGACCACGCGCTGCCCCCCGGCCCGCGCCGCGATCGTCTCCGGCACCGTGGACATCCCGACCACGTCGGCGCCCAGCGCCCGCAGCGCCAGCACTTCTGCCGGCGTTTCGAAGTTCGGCCCGAGCACCCATCCATACACTCCGCGGGTCAGCCGGATCCCCTCCGCGAGTGCAACATCCTCGGCGAGCGCCATCAGTTTCCGGTCGTAGGGGCGGCTCATGTCGGGGAAGCGCGCTTCTCCGGGATGCACCGGCCCCGCCAAGGGAGCCTGGAAGCCCAGGTTGAGGTGGTCGTCCACCAGCATGAGCTCACCCGGAACCAGGTCGGGGCGGATGCCGCCGCTGGCGTTGGTGAGGACGAGCGTGCCGGCCCCGAGCGCGCGTCCCACCCGCACCGGCGCCGCCACGATCTCCGCGCCGAACCCTTCATAGAAGTGAAGCCGCCCTGACTGGAGCAGCACCGGAACCCCCTCGATGCGCCCGGCCAGGAAGCAGCCCTCGTGGCCGGCGACGGAAGTTCCCGGAAATCCGGGCAGGTCGCGGAAGGGGACCTCCACCGCGTCCTCCACCCGCTCCGCGATCCCTCCGAGCCCCGAACCCAGCACGATGTGCACCTCGGGCCGCGCGCCGCCCCGCTCCAGCACGATCCGCGCGCACTCGTCGATCGGGGGGCCGGCGGCGCGCTCAACCATCGCTTCGCGCGCCCCTCAAATCAGCACGCCCGCGATCGCGGCGGTCATGAAGGCGGCGAGCGAGCCCCCGATCATCGCGCGGAGCCCCAGCTGCGCCAGGTCGCGGCGGCGGCGCGGGGCGATCCCCCCGATCCCCCCGATCTGGATGGCGATCGACGCGAAGTTGGCGAACCCGGAGAGCGCGTACGCCGCGATCGTCGCGGACCGTTCGGACAGCGCCTCTCCGGCCATCACCTCTGCGAGCCCCAGGTAGGCCACGAACTCGGTCGCGACGGTCTTGAGTCCCATCAACGAGCCCACCTGGGCCGACTCCGCCCAGGGCACCCCCATCACCCACGCGACCGGCGCGAGCAGCCCTCCGAGCAGCCATTCGAGCGACAGTCCCTCGATCCCGACCAGCCCCCCGACCCATCCCAGCACCCCGTTCAGGAGCGCGATCATCGCCAGGAAGGCGAGCAGCATCCCGCCCACGTTGAGCGCCAGCTTCATCCCCTCGCCCGCTCCGCGCGCCGCGGCCTCGATCACGTTCACGTCGGGCTTCTCCAGCTGCGTGTCCAGTCTGCCGGCGGTTTCCGGCACCTCCTCCTCGGGGAGCATGAGCTTGGCCACGACGAAGGCGGCGGGCGCCGACATGACCGAAGCCGCCATCAGGTGCCCCGCGATCCCGGGAATGGCACCGGAGAGCATCCCCACGTACGCGGCCATCACCCCCCCCGCGACGGTGGCGAACCCGCCCGTCATCACCGTCATCAGCTCCGACCGGGTCATCCTGTCCACGAACGGCTTGACCAGGAGCGGCGCCTCGGTCTGCCCGATGAAGATGTTGCCCGCGAGGGTGAGCGTCTCCGCCCCGCTCGTCCCCATTGTGCGCTGCATGACCCACGCGATCCCGCCGACCACCTTCTGCATGACGCCGAGGTGGTAGAGCAGCGTCATCAGCGATGCGAAGAAGATGATGGTGGGCAGCACGTTGAAGGCCACGAAGGCGCCCGTGCGCGCCACTTGCTCGCCCTCGGCCACGAAGCCGCCGTTGCCGGGCTCGCCGACGCCTACGGGCACGTTGTTCCAGACCAGGTCCCCGAAGAGGAACCGTGCACCCTCCAGCGTGTAGCCGACGACCGCAAGCACCGCGTCGTTCGCCACGTTGAAGACGGCCGCTCCCGCCGGGGTGCGCAGGATGATCAGCGCGAAGATGAGCTGCAGCAGCAGTCCCCAGATCACCACCCGCCACGGGATGCGCCTTCGGTTGGAGCTCAGCGCCCACGCCCCCAGGGCGAGCACGCCGACCCCGAGCAGTCCGCGCAGCCGGGCCAGCACGTCGCCGGTGGATTGGAGGGCGGCGGCGGCTTCGGTGCCGGGCGGTCCGGCGAGGGCGGTCAGGCCTCCGGTGCCGAGAAGTCCATCAAGGGCGCCCGGAACGGCGCCGAGAAGCGCCGCGAGCCCCGCGGCGGCGGGATCGGCGAACGAGATCATGGAACCACCTGTGGGCTGGAGTCGCGAAAACCGCCCGTACCATAAGCCGGAGGGGGCGCGGCGGCCATGGCGGCGTCGCGCGGACGGAGGTGGCAGCCGGGACGGCATGAGGAAACGAACGTCGGACGACCTTCCACTCAGCCTGCGTGAGGCCTGGAACGGGTCCGGGACGGTCGAAGTCTGGCGACCGAGGACGGCGACCGCCCGGACCGGATGCCTTCGGGCCTCCACCATGCGCCGCATCCGGGCCTGGACAGATGCGGCCGGGATCGCCAATGGTCCGGGTTTTCGACCTCCCGATAGGTTGACGCGGTGTCTTCTTGAGCGAACGCCCGCGACGAAAACATGAAGGCCGCCGCCAGCGCCAGCCCCGCCGCGACCGTCTTCATCGTCGAACCTGGGCCGCCTCGCGAACCTCGTCGAGCATCCATCGAAGCAGTGGAACCGCCTCGGCGTCGAACAGATACCGGTCCAACTCGGTCTCCAAGGTCGCGCGCGCCGCCGCGATCGTCGCTTCGTTGACTTCCCAGTCGGTTCCGTAGCGTTCGATCATTCCGCCGACGATGCGGCTCCGGAGCACGGTCGCGGGGCCACCGTGGGCATGGGGCCACCCCCAACCATCCGGCCCCCAGATTTCCGGCTAGCGCTGCACGTACAACCCCGAGCGGAACGACTTGGTGATTGTCTGCCGGTGGATCCGCGGGAAAGGCTTCAACCGGGCGGTGGATACGGTGCTGGAGGCGGTTGGTGCGGGATGCCGAGCCGAGCCGAGCGGACTCAGCTGTAGCCGATTCTTCCCCTTACCGCTGCGTGCCATATGCCCAGGGCCCCAACCGCAATCCAGCCCGCGGAGTATGCAAGCATGGCAAGGATTGGCCTGATCTGGAAGGGAATGTCCCCGGTCAGCCCCACGCCGAACCGCACCACGTCGGGGGCCGGGAAGAGGACGATCCGGGCCAGAACGATCGGGCCACCCCTGACTAGGTCGGGCTGGGAGATCTCCGGGTCGAACAGATACAAACTCATCACGATCAGGAAGATTATCGCTGCTCGGCTTCCCCGGGGAAGCCATACAGCCATTCCAAAAGCCATTGAAGCGATGGTGAACGCCGCCAGCCCTCCAACCAAGAGCGCCAGGATAGGCGGCCTCTCCGGTGCCCACCCCATGGCCATACCAACAACGACACAGATAGTTCCGAAGAGCACGGAGACCAATACCGTAGCCATGATTGTCTCCGCAAACCCGGCCAGCGCAAACCTCAACTCCCGCACTGGCTTCTGGAGCCACAGAGCCGCTTCGGCACCAGTCATTTCCTGACGAGAGGCAGCCAGAGCAAGGGGAACGGCAATGTAACAGATCAAGATGCCAAAGGCCCAGAAGACGAATTCGTTGGTCGCAAGAGTAAAAAGGGCCACAAAGCACATGAATCCGACAATGCCAAGGAGTTCCCAGGTTCGGGACCGCACCAGCAGAGTGATGCGCTTGTGCAGGGGAATCAGATCTCCGGTCATCGCTCGCCGAACAACTCCGTCTCCAAGTCCGCCACGGACAACTTATCGTTTGCGGTCACGGTCCTGGTGTCCGTGATACCGCCCCCTGACATAGCCACGATCCTGTCGGCCAGACGAGCGACCTCCGCCAGGTCATGCGTGGCGACAAGCACAACCGCACCACCCTCGCGCGCACGTTGAATCTCCCGCCGCAGTGCGGCCCGTGCCGGCGGATCAAGGCCAGCGAAGGGCTCGTCGAGTAGGACGACCTCCGGGTCACCGATGAGGGCGGAGGCGATCGACAGCCGCCGCTGTGTTCCATTCGAGCATCTTCGAGCCCTTCGTGACAGGGTGCGGTGGTCAAGTCCGGCCCTTTCCAGCGCCAGGGCGAACGCATCCGCGCGTCCGTGGGGACGAACGGCCAGATCCACGCTCCGCCCCAAGATGTCACGGCACGCCCATCCGCGCGGAAACGCGGGGAACTCCGGGACGTAGGCGACGCCGTGCCGCCGCCTGAATTCGACGGGCTCGAGACCGCCCACGCGGCAGCACCCGCTGTCCGGCCGCAGAAAGCCCAGCAGCACCCGAAACAGCGTCGTCTTTCCCGCTCCGTTGGGACCAACAAGGGCAGAGATCGCGCCGGGAAACACCTCGAGAGTGACGTTGCGCAACGCCACATGGCGGCGACCGACGCCCTTGTAGGAAGCCGTGACTTCCGCAGCCGAAATGTGGGGCTCGTGCGCGCTCACGCTACCTGCCGTCGGTATCGTAGACTCTGACCCAGGTCGCATCGGCGTCATACCACACCGCCAGCACCGAGTTGCCCTCCAGAAAGACGGCGTCGGCTGGAGGAATTTCGAGCACGGTTCCGTGCTCCCCATTGTCACTGACGAGTTGCGACTGGTCTATTCGGCCGGCGACCGGAGTGCTGTAGACGAGCCCTACATCGTCGTCGACGAACACCTGGTGGAACGGCGGATAGAACTCGGGCACCCGCACGGTCACGCCGAGACTGCGTGCCGCAGTGTGCAGTCCCTCCCAATCCTCGCTTTCTACCGCCGTGTAGGGCTGTCGCTGGATCCAATCGTGACACACCGAATCCGTGACTTCCCCATCGACGTCAAAGATTCCGAGGCAAGCGTCGTTGGGATGACCGAAGACGAAGCCATGTGGATGCGCTGCGAGGACGACCATGTCCCGGAAAGCGGTCCCTACCTTCTCGTCGTCAGGGCTGACAGCGCGAAATGCCACGGGCTGCTGACCGGATTGACTGGCCTCTTGCACCACGATGGCCTCGAACTCGCCTCCAGGAGCGCATCGGGCCAGCAGCAGGAGTCCCCTCGACGACGACGTCACATCAGCCGCTGCGGCTCCGGGACAGCCTCCCGGGAATTCAACCCTGCGACGCTCGATGATGGTGCCGTCCGGCTTGTACAGAACGATACTGCGCCACTCGGCCACCACCACGGTATCCCCATGGTTTGTGATCGCTCGGGGCATACGCAGTTCACCCGGTCCTCCACCCTCCCCCGCGAAGCTCCCGAGATGGGCCCCCGTCGCATCAATACGGTGTAACCTCGCGCCGGATCGGTCGAGGACATACCACACGTGGTCCAGCAAGGCGGCATCCCGAGCGGCACCGATGACCGGCACGAGCACTGCGTCGCTCGGTGGACCAACAGGGCCGGAATACTCGGCTACCGGTTGATCGTACGCTTCGGTCCGTCCGCGATGGATTCCCGCCGCCACGACCAGACTCCAAGATAAAGCGCCGAGCGCGAGACAGAGCCCGCCGTACACAATGATCGCACTGAAACGCGTAGGCGTGACTTCCGTCACCTAACGACTTCGTCCTGGATTACCTGCTCGATGTCACATCGGTCTTCGCCGGCGTAGTGGCATCCGTTCAACATCTTGCAAACTTCCCTACCGTCATGTCGTAGGATCCAACACCAGGCCAGGTCGGGAATCTGCCACCATTCCAATCCCTCCCTGCAGGCTTCGTATTTCGCGTCCTGCAAGATGAAACAGTCCTCCTTGCAGAGCTTACATCGCGCTTGCTCTGGGGCGCTTGCGTAACCAGAATCGATTCCGCTGGCCAAGACCGTAACGGTGGGTGAAACTACCAGGATTGACACCGCTAGGATGGGAGCGATGAACGCCTTGAAACTGAACATGAGATGCCTTCCATCGAAAAAGTGGAACCTTTATCGACCGGCCAATCACTCGGAGACTACACCTAGAAGCTCTAGTCATGATCCACCGTGATGTCAAGTGCGACTAGTTGACAGGCAGCCCGTGTCGATACCACATTGGAACATTATCGCCCCTCTTGATTACCGCTGGCGCAAACGCACAATTCCGTCACCTCACCCGTAGCGCCACTCCCGTCGCCAATCGCTGCGCGCGGCCCGCACCACCCGGATCGCCGCAAGGTTCCGGGTGTCGGTCCACCTGACCCGCTCCGGGGTCTCAGTGCCCCAGTCGACTCCGGCGAAGCAGGCGGAACCTCTTGCCATACTCAGGCGGAGTGCGAGGCCATGCTCCGGGTGTCCGCCGAGATCGATTGGCGCTTCCGCGTGGCCCTCGTGCTCGCGCACGAGACCGGGCACCGGATCGGCGCCATCCGCCAGCTCCGGTGGCCCGACATCGACATGAGAGCCGGGGTCATTCGGTGGCGCGCGGAGCACGAGAAATCGGGCTTCGAGCATCGGACGCCTGTGACCGCCGAGGCGCTCGGTGTCCTGCGACGCCCCCGTATTGCCCGCGCCCAGGGATCCCGCAAGGAGCGTCAGCAGCCCGCTGGCGCGCGTCTGGTGGGATAGGGCCGAAGAAGGCGCTCGACGAGCGGCGGCGGGTCCACTCCTCTCGCGAACAGCGGGAGTCAATTGGCGGGACTCGCGCCGCCAAATCGTGTGGCTTCAATCCGGGCAAAGCGAAGTCGACCCCGAGACCTCCTGCCAAAATGGCAGGTTCCGGGCAACGCCAATCACGGCAGCAAACAGTCCAAGTCTAACCAGGACTGCACGATCTGCGCTTCTTGCCGTTGGCCCGTACAGTGATGCCGCCGTACCGGTTTAGCGGGAATACCGCATCAGATGGCGGGACTTGTGATTCGGCTCCGGCGCGGATCGCCGCGCGACCCAGGCCGCGGACGCGTCGAGCGCCACGTAGCGCCCACACCACACCAACGGCCCTGATCCGCTCCAGCGAGCGGTGGCGGGTCCGAACGTCCCCCCCGGTCAGTTCCGGATGATGGCCACCACCTTGCCGGTGGAGTCGACGACCATGACGGGCTCCCGGAGGATGTCGTCGGCGAGTTCGACTATCATCTGGCCATCGGCCCCGTACGCAGCCGCCGCGTCTCCGGCGGCGTTGTTGCCGCACCCCCCGGACAGCGTGTATGGATCAGCCTTGCTCACGTCGACCACATGCCCCACGTCGGCCAGGGCCTGCACCGTGATCGCGCTGATGCATGGCGCGTTCGAGCCCATGATCTCGTAGCCGATCACGCCTCCGTGCCAGTGACTCACGATCCTTTCGTCCAAGGGCACCCTGGGGCCATCGTACTCCAGGCCGCCCGCCGCGTTGAACGCCGCCACCGCCAGCGTGCCCGGGAAGTACCGTTCGGGTGGCGACGTCCCCTCGAGCACCCGGTACATGTCGCCCCACCTCGATCCACCAAAACCCAGGATGTGGCCCATCTCGTGGAGCGCGACGCTGTAGTGGCGAGCGTGGGACTGCGCTTCGATGAAGTCTGGCTGCCACTGGATGACGCCGCAGAGCGTCAGCTTCGACTCCTCGCGCACGGCGCAATCGCCCGCAAGCGCGGAGTAGAAGTCACCGTACTGATAATCGTTGATGATCACGAGGTCGTCCACGGTGCCCTCGAGCCGTGGGCCGCCGTTGCGCTCGAGGTGGGAGAACGGCACGTCCGGCAGGTCGCCCGTCACCACCTCCTCCCATCGGTCCGCCGCGCGCCGCACCTGGGTTCGGAAGGCCTCCGGAAAGTCCCGGCCGAAGAGCAGGTGGATGTCGAACCGGTCCGGATTCGCCGGCGGCGCCACCACGACCCTCATCCGCTGCGAGGCCCGCAGGCCGCGGGGATCGCGCGCCTCCACCACCAATTCGACCTCGCCCTCGGCCCGCGGCTCGATCCACAGCGCCCCGCCCGAGATGCTCGCCCCGGCCACCCGCCCGCCGTCCTCCGTCCTTGTCTCGTGGGCGAGCGAGTCGCCGTCGGGGTCCGAGAAGTGCGGCGCCAGCGCCAGCTCGACCGGCGCGCCGCCGGCCTGCAGCCAGTGCACCCGGATCTGCTCGGCCACCACCGGACTCCGGTTGTCCGACGGCGCGAACAGCGCGAGCGGTCCGCCCGCCGCCACCTCGAGTCCCACGAACTCGCGCGGCAGCTCCGACAGCTGCCCGAAGCTCAGGTGCACCGCCTCCGTGCTGCCCGCCGGCCGTTCAACCACCAGCGGCGCGCTCACCGTGTCGCCCGGCCCCACCTCCAGCCAGGGCGCCGAAGCACTGCCCAGCTGAACCCTCACCGGCATCCGCAACGCGAACGGCGACCCGTCCGGCACCCGCATTACCACCCTCGCCGGGCCCGCCGCCAGCACGTCGGCGGTGTCCGACCGCGCCAGCTCCACCCGCACCGGGAACGGCGAGCCGGGGTTCAGATGTGCCACCACGGACTCGAGACCGTGCAGCCCCACGAACATCCGGGGCGGCAGTTCGGTGAGTTCATTGTAGTACAGTTTCAGCTCCCTGAGTTTCCCCAGCCCGCGGAATACGCCGGGCGGCAACCCGGGCGGAAACGTGTGTGCGATGTCCAGTTCCCGAAGCTCCGTCAGATGTTCGAACACGTCCGGGCGAAAGTCGCGCACTTTGGTGCCGCGGAGGTTCAGCACCTCCAGCCGCTCAAGATCGACGAAGATGCCCGGCGGCAGCTCGAATACCGTGCCTCGAACACCCAGCCCATAGAGATCCAACTGCTTCAGGTTCGCCAGGCCGTCGAAGATCCCCGGTGGAAGCTCGGTCAGCCGGTTCTGGTCCAGGTAGAGCCATCGCAGGCGCGGCATGCTCGCGAAGATCCGCGGTGGCAACGCTTCCAGGCGGTTGATGCCCAAGTCCAGGCTCGACAGGTTGAGGCCTTCGAACACCGTAGGCGGAAGCTCCGTCAGCGCATTGCCGCCCAACTTCAGGTCGAACAGGGAGTTGAGGCCGTCGAAGATGTCCGGCGGCAGCTCACCCAGCCGGTTCCCGTCCAACCAGAGCTGCCCGAGCCGGAGCCCGGCAAACACCCCCTGTGGCAGTTCCGTCAATGCGTTGTCTCTCAGGAACAGCCCCCGCAGCCCCGTCAGCCCCCGGAAGACGTCCGGCGGCAGTTCCGTCAAGTGGTTGGCGTTGAGGCGCAAATACCCCACTTTGAGCAGTCCTTGGAAGAGGTCCGGCGGCAGTTCCGTCAGGCTGTTGTACTCAAGCCCCAATCCCCGCATGCCCGTCAGACCCGCGAAGTCCCCGCTCCTCAGGCTCGCGATGCCCCGGCGGGCGAGATTCAACTCCCTGATCCCGGCCAGATCCGCCTCCGTCACCTCGGCGCAGTTCGCCGCTCCGGCCAGCCTTACGATCTCCTCCGCCACCGCCGGCGTGCGCGGGCACACCCCCTCGCCGCTCTGCGCCGTCGCCCCGATCTCCACGCTCGCTCCGGCCCCCGCCCGCACCACCAGCGTCTGCGCGCCCGGCGCCTCCCCAAGCGTCCACCTCGTCGCCGCAGCGCCCTCACCATCGCTTCGCGTCTCGGCCGGCTCGGCCCGGCCGTGCCCGGGCGCCGGCTCGAACCGCACCGTCGCGCCCGGTACCCGCCGGCCCAGCGTGTCCACCACCGCCACCACCACCGGCTCCGACAGCGCCTCGCCCGCGGGCGCCCCCTGGCCCTCTCCCGATTTCGCCACCACCGCCGACACCACCGAGTCCGGCTCCAGAGCCACCGCCCCGATCTCCGCGGTCACCCTCGTCGCTCTCACCCTCGCTCCCAGCGTCTGCTGGCCCGGATCAGGGCCCAGCGTCCACTCCGTCCACGTGACTTCCTCCCGGGCGGGCCACCACAATGCGTCCGCCGGATTCGCCCGCCCGCCATCGGCCGACGCGTCGAAGTACACCCGCGTCGTGACGCCCACAAACAGGTTTCCCCCGGCGTCCAGCACCCGCACGCCCACCCGCTGAGGCAGCGGCTGGCCCGCACCCGCACGCTGGCCCTCCCGCACCACCTCCAGCCTCCCGACCTCCTGCCGCATCACCACCACCGCCGTGTCCCGCAGCGAACTCAGCTCCGCCACCACGCCCGCCACCCCCTCGCCCACCGCCGTCGCCTCGCCTTCCTCGTCCACCGTGATCACCGACGTGTCCGTGCTGCTCCACCGCACCGCCGTCCCCGCTGCCGGCTCCGGGCGCACGCTCGCATGAAAGCGCGCCCGCTCCCCGTAAGACCTCAGCCTCACCGAGTCCGGAGACACCGACAGCCACACCGGCTGCGACGGGCCAGGATCAACCGGAGGCGCCGGATCGCCGCAGGCGGCAAGCACCACCGGCAGCGCGATGGCGAGGGCGCGAACCGGGACAGGTCGCGTGAACGCGTGCATGGCAGCCTCCTCCTCCGGGGTCTTCATGGCCGGGGCCTTCCGGCCAGCCGCCTCCGCGAAGTATACGGACACAAATGCACATTATATGCATCAATAGGCCATCCGGCCAACGCATGCGGACCGAAGCGGACCGCTGTGGGACTCGCACCTCCAAATCGCGTAACTTCAATCAGGGTACGCTGAATCCTTCTCCATCCCCTCCCACACCCGTGCTGCCTGTCTGCGGCCGGCAGCGATCTGCGGCTCGACGCGAATGTCGAGGACTCTTCCGTGGTCAGGCAGGTCTCCGTTCAGCCCGTCATGCGGATCGCGCGCAGCAGGGCGCCGCGCTCGGGCACCACCGCGCCGGGATGCACGTCGCACCCCAGGTCGAGCACGATCCCCTTCACGGCTTCCATCAGCACGCCCTTCTCGCCGATCAGCCCTCCCACCATCGCCACGGCGGGGCGGCCGTCCCACCCCGGTCCCGGCTTCGGCGCGGCGGCCTTCTCCGGCCCGGCTGCCTCCTCCGACGCGGGCAGCCCGTCCGGCCCGGCCACCCGCTCCCCCCCCGCCACCCCCTCAAGCACAGCCACCAGATGCTCCCGGATCGCGCCCAGCGCGCGGTGGATCACCCGGGCCGCAACCGTGTCCCCTTCCCTGGCCGCGTTGGCCACCAGGACCGAGAGCGCCGCGATCTCGCCCTTTGTGGCACGCGCGGCCCACCCCAACAGATCGCGCGGCTCGGCCTCGGCCGTGGCTTGCAACAGCACGCGGGTGAGCGTTGTGCGCGGCTCCCTGCCGTCGCTCGCCCGCACCACACCACGCAAGCCGTCGAGCCCGATCCTGTAGCCGCTCCCTTCATCGCCCAGGAGGTGCCCCCACCCCCCCACCGTCACCACCCCCCCGCCCGGCCCCACCGCGCGCGCCACCGACCCGGTGCCGACCACCAGCAGGATCCCGGCGCCGTCGCCGAACGCATCCGCGTGCGCTGCTTCGACATCCGTGCCAACGGCCACCCGTTCGGCGAGCCCGGCGTCCCGCAGCCCGGCCTCGACCGCCGCCCGCGCGGCCTCCTGCCCGGCGCCGGCCAGTCCCGCCCACATCCCCTTCACCGGGAGCGCAACCTGTGCGACCGCCGCCGCCCGGGGCACCACATCGGCCACCGCGCGAACCGCCCGCCCCGGATCGGCGGGATCGATCAGTCCGGGGCCGCCATCCGCCGCACCCAGATCGCGCCCGTCCGCGTCACCGACGAGCGCGCGGGAGCGGGTCCCGCCGCCGTCGACGCCGATCCAGCGGTCGCCGGGAGTCACTACCGGCGCCGGAACAACAGCCCGACCGCCACCGTCACCACGAGCCCGATGAAGACGAACCAGGGCCAGGCAACCGCAGTGCGCGCGGTGGCCCAGATAACGACCACCGTCCCCACCCCGGCGGTCATACCCGCGACCGCGCCTGCCTGGCTGACCCGCTGGAAGAGGACCCCCAGCGCGAACCCGCCGAGCAGCCCACCGTAAGCCATCGACGCGGCGGCCAGCGCGACCTCCACCGCGGCCGTGCCTTGCGAGAGGGGGATGAAGACGATCGCGCCGGCAATCAGCAGACCCGCCCACACGAGGGTGAACACCTTGCCGGCGAGCATCGCGGAGCGGTCGTCGCGGGCGGCGTCGGACGCGCCCCCACGGCCCACCAGCGGCCGCCAGAAGTCATACGTCGTCGCCGACGCCAGCGAGTTGATCGACGACGACAGCGACGACATGGCTGCCGCGAAGACCCCCGCGATGAGCAGTCCACGCAGTCCGGTGGGCATCTCGTCGATGATGAAGCTGGCGAAGATCGCGTCGGAGCTGTCGAAGGCGCGCCCGTCGAAGAACGCCCAGAGGCCCAAGCCGACGAACAGGAAGAGCGCGAACTGGACGATGACCGCAAGTCCGCTGCCGATGAGCGCGCGCTGGCTCTGGCGCACGTCGCGGCAGGTCAGGAGTCGCTGCACGATGAGCTGGTCGGTCCCGTGCGACGCCATCGACAGGAATCCGCCGCCGATGAGACCCGCCCAGAAGGTGTAGGCCACGGCCGGGGAGGTCGAGAAGTCGAGCACCTGGAGTTTTCCGGCTGCCCCGGCGCGCTCAAGGATCGCCGGCCAGCCGCCGTCCACCGCCCCCTGCAGGAGGAGCAGCGCGATCAGGCCGCCGCAGACGTACAGGAGCATCTGCAGCGCGTCCACCCAGACGACCGCCCTGATTCCGCCGAAGTAGGTGTAGACGAGGGTGAAGGCGCCGATCACCAGGATCGAGACCGGGTAGGACCATCCGGTGATGAGCGCGAGGGGGATCGCGGTGGCGAAGAGGCGGACCGAGTCGGCCAGCAGGCGCGTCACCATGAAGATGCCGGATGCGTAGCGGCGCGTGCCGGTGCCGAAGCGGGTCTCGAGGAGCGCGTAGGCGGTGGACAGTTCGCCCCGGTAGTAGGCGGGCAGCAGCACGCGCGCGACCACGATGCGGCCGAGCAGGTATCCCAGCGCGAGCTGAAGAAAGGCCATCGTGCCGAGGTAGGCGACCCCGGGGATCGAGAGGAAGGTGAGCGTGCTGGTTTCGGTCGCGACGACCGACAGCATCACCGCCCACCAGGGAAGATTGCGGCTGCCCAGGAAGTAATCGCTGCCGCCCTTGTTGGCGCGGCCAAGCCATGCGCCCCACGCGGTGACCCCGGCCATGTAGAGGAGGAGGACCGCGAGGTCGGGGGCGCCGAAGGTGGTCATCCGGGCGGGTGCGCGGGCGCTGGCATGCCGCTGGTGGCCGGCGATTGGCCGGCGGGCGCCGGCATGTCGGGACGGGTCGGCGGATCGGCCGGAGGCTCCCGCAGCCCCGGTGGCGTGTCGGTGATCGCGCGGGCGACGCGGTCGTGGACGCCGCGCCTGAGCGGGATGTGCCTGCCGTTCTCGCGGGTGGGATTGACCCGGTTGGTCAGCAGGATGACCGCGAGTTCCTGCGTTGGATCGACCCAGATCGAGGTGCCGGTGTAGCCGGTGTGGCCGAAGGAGCGGGCGGAGAAGTAGTCACCGGCGGACGACCGCCGCGAGGGCGTGTCCCAGCCCAGCGCGCGGCTCGACTCGTCTGACTGGCGGCGCGTCACGCGGTCGACCCACCCCGGCGCGAAGACCGCGACCGGGCCGAAGCGCGGACGGTGGCAGGGCAGCCCGGAGACCCGGTCGGCCCGGCAGGGTCCGGCGACGCCGCGGTCGAGCATCATCTGCACGAAGACGGCGAGGTCGCGCGCCGAGCTGAAGAGCCCAGCGTGGCCGGCCACGCCGCCGATCGCGTGGGCGTTCTCATCGTGCACGACGCCGTGAACGTGGTAGCCGCGATAGTCCTCGTCGAGTTCGGTGGTGGCGACGCGGTGCCAAAGGCCGGGCGCCGGATTGAAGCCGGTGTCGGCCATGCCGAGGGGGCGCCAGAGTTCGTCCTGCAGGAAGGCATCGAACGGGCGGCCCGTGACCTGCTCCACGATGAAGGCGACGGTCATCAGGCCGATGTCGGAGTAGACGGTGGCCTCATCGGGGGGTTGGTCGAGGGGGAGCGCGCCGATCGCGGCCTCGTAGGCGTCGCGGCCCTGCATTTCGAGGAAGAAGCGGCGGAAGGGGACCAGGCCCGCGCGGTGCACGAGCAGCTGCCGGATGGTGACGCGGGACTTGGCCGGGTCGCCCTCGCCCCACCAGGGGAGGTGGTCGACGACGAGGTCGTCCAGCGTGATGGCGCCCCGCTGGGCGAGGATCATGGCGGCGGAGGTGGTGGCGACAACCTTCGTGAGCGAGGCCATGTCGAAGATCGAGGCCGGGGTGACCGGGGGGGCGGCGGGGTCCCAGTCGAGCCGCCCGTATCCGCGCAGCCGCACGATCTGGCCGCGGCGGACGACCGCCAGCGCCGCGCCCGAGGCGGCGGAATCGGCGAGGGCGGCCAGGATGAAGTCGTCCAGCGCGGCGAGGGAGTCGGCGCTGAGGCCTGCCCTGGCGGGGTCGACCTCGCGGGGGGAGACGATGGTGGGGCCCTGGCGGCAGAAGGTCGAAGCGAGGTCGGGGGTGGGGGGGGAAGCGCCTGGCTCGGCGAGGGCGGCGGCCGGGCTCCAGTCTTCGCAAGCGGGCAGCGGGTCGGCGGGGCGCCACCTGCCAGGCCCGCCGGTGGGGGCGTTGGTGGCCGGTTCCTGCCCGCCCGCGCCCGCTTCCCCACCGGGGATGAAGCCGGCTTCCTGGAGCGGGTCAATGGGGGCGCCGGGCGCCTGGGCGACGGTTTGGGCGGCCACGGCCCGGTCGAGTCCGTCGCCGAGCCGGTGGAGCGGCGGGATCGAGACGGGAAGGCGTCCGGTGATGGGCGCGGCACCGGCGACCGCCCTGGCCGCCGCGTTCTGGGAGACTTCCCAACTCCCCCACGCGGCCAGATAGGTGCCCGCGCCGGGAAAGGCCGAGAGCAGATAGGGGTTCCCAAAGGAGATCACCGCGCTGCCGGTGCCCTCGATGCGATTCAACCCCTCGATGAAGGTGCGGAACGTCGCGGGCACGCCCACCGATCCCGCGCCGGAGCGGGGCGGCACATAGGCGCCAACGATGACGGCGTCCATGCCGCGGGCGGAGCTGAGAAGCGAGTCGTAGACCTGCCAGGGAGTGTCGGGGGCGACGCGGGCGGTTTGGAGCGCGCCCGCGCCCGCCAACAGCCCGCGCAACGTGGCGTCGAAGCTTCTGCCGGCCAGCAGATCGTCGCTGCGGGCGTAGGTGACGCTGAGCACCCGGGAACCGAGCGCGAGCGGGAGGACTTTGTTCGCGTCCCGAACCAGGTTTATGGATGCTGTGGCGGCCCGGTCGGCGGCGGCGCGGTTGGCGGCCGTCCCCACCCGGGTCGCGACCGCGGCGGGGTCCACCAGCGCGCCCTCGTGCAACCCGAGCCGCACCTTCGCCTCGAGCAGACGGCGCACCGACAGGTCGATCCGCTCGCGGCCGACCCGGCCCGACTCGACGGCCTCGGTGAGTGCATCGACCGTAACGCCGATGCCCGCCGGCGCCAGCACCACGTCCGACCCCGCCTCCAGCGCGAGAACCGCAGCCTCCCCCGCGCCGTAGCCGTCGGTGATCGCACCCATGCGCAGGGCGTCGGTGAAGAGGATGCCGCCGAACCCCATCTCGCCGCGCAGCACATCGGTCATGAAGTGGGGCGAGAGGGTCGCCGGGCGGGCGTCACCGAGCACGCCGGGCACCGCCACGTGCGCGGTCATCACCGCGTCAACCCCGGCGTCGACCGCCATGCCGAAGGGGATGAGTTCCACCCGGTCGAGGCGGTCCTGGTCCGCGGCGATCACGGGCAGTTCGATGTGCGAATCGGTCTGGGTGTCGCCGTGTCCGGGGAAGTGCTTGGCGGTGGTCAGCGCCCCGCCCGCGCGCGCGCCACGGATGAAGGCGGCGCCCAGCCGTCCCACGGTCTCCGGATCCTCTCCGAAGGAGCGCGTGTTGATGACGGGGTTGTCCGGGTTGCTGTTCACGTCCAGTACCGGAGCAAAGAGCCAGTGCACGCCAACCGCGCGCGCTTCCTCGGCGGTGATGCGGCCGTATTCGAAGGCGAGTTCCTCATCGCCCGCGGCGCCGAAGGCCATCGTCGGCGGGAAGCTCGTCCCCCCGCCCTGCGGGAGCAGCGAGGGCAGCGCGTAGCTGTGGTTGATCCGCATCCCGGGTCCGCCGTTCTCGAAGTCGGACGTAACCAGCAGCGGCACGAGCGAGCGCGACTGGAGCCGGTTCAGCTTGGCCACGTAGGCGTCCGGAACGCCGATGGAGATCGAGACGCCACCCAGTCCCTCCTCCACCCACCCCAGGAGCTCCTCGAAGTCCGCGTCGCTGGCCGAGGCGTAGCCGCCGGGGATCCAGGGGATCACCAGCTGCGCGACAGCCTGACGTAACGTCAGGGTTGCGAGCGTCTCATCCACCCATTGCCGCGCCCGGTCGTCAAGGGCATCGGTGGGGACGACGGGGGCGGGGGCGGAAAACGCCGCGGTAGGGGCGCCATAGTCCGGCACCAAGCCCCGCGAGGTGGTTGAGGCGGTCGTGCAGGATCCCGGGAGGATGGCAAGGAGCAAGGTCGCAGGCAGGAGCGCACCTTCTCGCCGCGGCCTGCGCCGGGAGCGGGTCGGCAGTCCGTGGACAAAGCCGCCCGAGCGGCGAGGCCCCGGGCCGGCAAGGCGCGAAGTCCCCGCCGGGGGCGGCCGCTTCAGGCGTCGCGCCACCCGCCTCAACGCGACCCCGCGCCGTTCTTCGCCGGAATCTGGATGCCGTCCCCGATCCGGAAGTCCCCGATCCGCGTCGGCGTCCGACCGGTGACATCGATCCTGCCGACGATGGCATCGGCGGCAGCGCGCTCGGACACCGGCACCCCGGACCAGGCCGTCAGGTAGGTTCCCACCTCGGGGAACTCGGTCAGGAGGTACGGATTCCCGAAGGCTATCACGATGTGCGGGCGGCCCAGGCGCGCGAGCTGCCGGATGAAGTCGACCGCGGGCTCCGGGAGCGCGACCGATCCCGACGCCGTCCGCACACCCACATGGAGCGACACCACAGTCAGCGCCATCCCCCGGGCGCGGCCAAGGATGCGGTCGTACTCCGCGGCATCGGTTCCCTGATCCACGTTGACCGTGCGAAGCCGCCCGTAGGTTCCCCGCAGGCGGGAGTTGAAGGCCCGGCCCGCCCGCAGATCGGTCGCCCTGCGGTAGGTGACGGAATAGACATTGGCGGTCGGGGTCCCGAGCAGCGGCACCAAGTCCCGTTCGTCCTTCAGGACCGTGACCGACTGTTCGGCGACCTTGCGGGCCACGGCGAGGTGCGGTTCAATCCCGACGACATCGCGCACCCGGCCAATGTCCACGGTGCGCTGGCGGTTCAGGCCCAGGTTTTCCTTGGCGCGGAGGATTCGCAGTACCGACCGGTCGACCCGCTCCTCGGGCAGCCGGCCCGACAGCACCGCGCTGATGATGCCCTCGCGCGCGGCGGTCAGATCCGGCGGCATGAGGATGACGTCGGCCCCCGCCTCCAGCGCACGCACCGCCGCTTCGCCACGGTCGAACATGCGGTCCACCGCGCCCATGTCCATCGCGTCGGTGAAGACGAGGCCCCGGAACTGCATCTCGTCGCGCAGAAGGTCGGAGAGGACGGCGGGAGCCAGCGTGGCGGGAATGCTCGCGCCGGTGATCTCGGGCACGGTGATGTGCGCGGTCATGACGGCGCCCAGCCCGGCGTCGACCGCGTGGCGGAAGGGGAGCAGCTCCACCGAGTCCATGCGCTCGCGGTCCACGCGGATCACCGGGAGCGAGATGTGCGAGTCGATCCCGGTGTCGCCGTGGCCGGGAAAGTGCTTGGCGGTAGCGATCGCGCCGTGGTCCTGGACGCCCCTCACGAAGGCGGCGCCCAGCACGGCGACCTGGTCCGGATCCTCGCCGATCGCGCGCACGTTGATGACGGGATTCTCCGGGTTGTTGTTGACGTCCAGGACCGGCGCGAAGGGGACGTGCACGCCGATCGCGCGCCCCTCCAGCGCGGTCACGCGGCCCATCTCGTAGGCCATCCCCGGGTCGCCGGAGGCGCCGAGCGCCATGAGCGCGGGGAAGCGGGTCGCCCCGCCGAGCCAGATGTTGGTGGGCGCGTGCAGCACCCCGTCGAAGCGGAAGCCCGCGCCCGCCTCCAGGTCGGAGCCGATCAGAAGTGGCAGATCCGAGAGGTCCTGAAGCCAGTTGAGCTTCGCGGCGACCTCGATGGGCGAGCCCACCGAGATGATGATGCCGCCGACCTGGTGCTCCTCGACGAGGGCCCGTGCGCGCCGCCCGGCAGCCGACCCGCTCGGCGTGAAGTCGCCGATCAGGATGGGCATCATGAGCTGGGCGACCTTCTCCTCGAGGCTCAGGGATTCCAGCGTCTGCTCCGCCCAGCTGCGGCCATCGTACCAGGCGTCGCCGGGGGGGTCGAGGCGGTAGGGGGGCGGGGCCGGGACGGTCGTGGGGTCGGTGGCGGGGGTGATCGCCGCCGCGCCGGGGTCGGGGGAGGGGGGGTCGGGGGCCCCCGCCGTGAGGTGGCAGGAAGAGAGGGTGACGGTGAGGGCCGCGAGGAGGAGGAGGGGGGCCGCGGGGGGTGGGGGGTCGCCGCGCGGGGAGAGGGGGCCGCCGTGCGGGGGACGAAGCCGGGTGAGGGGGTGGGGGGGTGGGGCTGCTGGGCGTGAGGTCGATGGGGTCAAGAGATCAGTTCCGCGCATGTAGTGGGCGTCACCCGCCATGCATACAAGATAACGATCATTGCGGTCCGCGGGGCATGGCGGTCCTGGTAGCCAAGGGCAATCGCGCGATTGACAGTTACGACACTATAACGTATTATTACGATATATTGTCGTAATCGACTGTGGACGCAGTCTCGAGCGAGGATTGAACCGTCGATGAGCAGCAGGGACCGGATCTTGAACTCAACTCAATTCAAGCGGATTGGATCGGGCGCTGCCCTGGTCGGCCTTGCACTCGTCCTCGGCTGCGCGGAGGCCGGCCCTTGCGACACCGGGCCGCGGGACCGAAGCCCGTGGCTGGAGGCCGGGGACCAGCCGCCGACGCTCCTGCTGGAATCGCCCCAGGCCGTGTTCCCGCAGGACTTCAGCTACTTTCACACGGTGCGCGAGCTTGCCGGCGGGGACGTTCTCGTCGCCGACCCGTTTTCTCAAGCGCTCTTCAGGGTGGACCTCGAATCGGGTACGCGGACTCGTATCGGCGGCGTCGGCGAGGGGCCTTCGGAATACCGGTCGCCCGACGCCGTGTGGCCGCTTCCCGGTGACTCCACGCTGCTCGTGGACCTGGGCAACGCGCGCCTGACGACGCTCGATCCGCATCTGGAGTTCGTCCGGTGGGAGCACATGGTCGCCGCGTCCGCCCAGGGGTACCACCCCCAACCGGTCGCGATCGACGAGCGCGGAATGATCTATTTCAACGGCTGGGCCGCCTGGCCTGCGGGCGACACCCTGATTCACATCCTGCGCCTCGACCGCGGCTCCGGGCGTGTGGACACCGTCGGGGCCTACACACGCCCGTGGATGGAACCGCGACGTTGCGTGCTCGCGCCGCCGGTGGCTCCGTGGGGGGTGGCTCCGGACGGAGCCGTAGTGGTCGGCCGCCAGCGGACCTACGGCGTGACCTGGCACGCAGGGGACGGGACAATCACGCACGGCGCCCCGGTCCCGTTCGAGCCGGTCCCCCTGACGGATGCGGAAAAGGAGGAGTGGTACAGGGAGGGATACCTTCACTGGGGCACCGCCGGTGTGAGCGTGTCCGCGCGCCGCACCTTGTTTCGCGAGTCGTTCGAGGAGGTCTACGCCACCTGGGAATGGCCCGCTGTCCTGCCGCCCATCAGGCCGGAGACCATTCGCGTGGACCCGGAGCACCGAGCGTGGGTGCGCCGCTCCGTGCCCGCTGGCAGCAACGCAACCTACGATGTCTTTGACGACGAGGGACGTCGGTTGATGTCGGTCTCCCTGGCCCGGGATCGAAGGCTGGCGGGTTTCGGCGCTCGGTGGGTTTACGTGGCCGCTTTCGGTGAAATGGATCTAGTGCACCTGGAGCGATACGAACTGCCAATGCTCCCGCCTTGACCCAACCGCCGCCACGGGAGTCAATTCCGAGTCGTCCTTCCCGTGTTGAGAACCCCCACTGCCTCGGTGAATCGCAATGGCCCTTGCCCGCTCACGGCACCGTGTCACGGCCCCCCAGGCGCCAGCAGCCCGTGGAACAAGTCCCCGCTGCATTCGCGCGGGGATTATCCACGGGCTGCTGGCCGTCGCGCTTGGCGTCCTCACGGCCGCCGCCTGTGCCCCCCCAGGTGACGCCAACGGGGAGACGGCTGCGGCCCGGGTCGGCACCCCTGATTCGCCCACACCCCCACCCGCCGACGTCCGCCCCGGCATCGAGGTCCTCCTCACCGACTCCCTACCGCTTGTGCGCGACCGTCGCGTGGGCCTGATCACCAACCACACGGGACGGGACCGCAGCGGCGCCCCCTCGATCGACCTGCTCGCCAGCCACCCCGAGGTCGAGCTGGTCGCGCTCTTCTCCCCGGAGCACGGCATCCGTGGCAGCGCCGAGGCGGGCGTGCGCGTCGAGGGCGGCGTGGACGAGCGCACGGGGGTGCCCATCCACTCCCTGTACGGCGAGAATCGGGCGCCGACGGCCGAGATGCTCGACGGCATCGAGGTGCTCCTCTTCGACATCCAGGACATCGGCACCCGCTACTACACCTACCTGTCGACCATGGCGCTGGCCATGGAGGCAGCGGGCGCACACGGCATCCCCTTCGTTGTCCTCGACCGGCCGAACCCGATCGGCGGCGACCCCGTGCAGGGCAATATCCTCGACCCCACCTTCTCGAGCTTCGTCGGGCTCTATCCGATCCCGATGCGGCACGGCCTCACCGCCGGAGAGTTCGCGCGGATGGCGGCGGGCGAGTTCGGCGTGGAGGTCGAGCTGAGCGTGGCGGTCGTGGACGGGTGGGAGCGGACCATGCCTTTTGGCGAGACCGGGATTCCGTGGATCGCGCCGTCGCCGAACATGCCGTCGGTGGAGAGTGCGCTGCACTACCCCGGCACCTGCCTCTTCGAGGGAACGCCGATTTCGGTCGGGCGAGGGACCGATCGGGCGTTTCAACTGGTGGGCGCGCCGTGGCTCGACGGCGACGCGCTGGCGGCGCGGCTGAACGTGCTCGGCGTGCCGGACGCGCGCTTTGTCGCGGTCCGCTTCACACCTGAGAGTCCGGGGGACGGGAAGTTCGGAGGCACCGAGGTCGGCGGCGTGCGGCTGGAGGCCGACGGTCCGGAATACGACCCGACGCTCGCCGCTCTGGCGCTGCTGGCCGAGATCAAGGCCATGTCGGGCGACCGGTGGAGCTGGCGGACCGGTCACTTCGACCGGCTGGCGGGGACGGACGGGCTGCGGGCCGCGCTCGACGAGGGGGCGACGTACGCGGAACTGGCGGATGGGTGGGGGGAGGGGCTGGCAGGCTACCTGGTGCGGCGGGAGGGGTATCTGCTCTACCGGTAGCCTGACCCCACCCGGCCAACCTGGTCATGCAGGTTAGTCAAGTTCTCGGGCACGCGATTCGCAACCCCTACCACCAACTTCCCGGCACCACCTCGTCATCCCTTTCAAAGAAACTCGGAGCCGGCTCGAGTTCGTCGTCCGGATAGTCGAGGGGTTCGCCGGTCGTCTCGTCGATCCCCAGCGTGACCCCGCTGTTCCAGTCCGGCGGCTCGACGCCCAGCAGCCACTTAACGAAGTAGTCGTCGCGCCGCTGCCGGAACTGCCCGCCCACGCCGTGCCCGCCACCCGGCTGCACGTACAGGTCGAACTGCCGGTCGGCGTCGATCAGCGCCTTCACCAGCTGCATCGTCGACGACGGGTCGACGTTGCGATCGTGCTCCCCGACGGCCAGCAGCAGCCGGCCAGTCAGCCGGTGCGCGTTCACCATGTTCGACGACGCCTCGTAGTGCGGCCCGAGCGGCCAGCCCATCCAGTGCTCGTTCCACCAGATCTTGTCCATCCGGTTGTCGTGACAGCCGGCGCTCGACACGGCGACCTTGTAGAAATCCCCGTGGAAGAGCAGCGCGCCCGTCGAATTCTGGCCTCCGGCCGAACCCCCGGTGATCCCGACGCGGGAGATGTCGTACCAGGGGTACTCCTCGGCGACGGCCTTGTGCCAGAGGATGCGGTCGGGGAAGCCGGCATCGCCCAGGTTCTGCCAGGCCACGTCGTGGAAGGCCTTGGAGCGATTGCTCGTGCCCATGCCGTCGATCTGCACCACGACGAAGCCCAGTTCGGCCATCGACTGCATGTTGGAGACCGGGCTCCAGTCCTTCGGGACGTGGGAGCCGTGCGGCCCCGCGTAGATGTTCTCGATGACCGCGTACCGGCGGGCCGGGTCGAAGTTGGTCGGCCGCACGATGATTCCCCAGATGTCAGTCACGCCGTCGCGGCCCTTCGCCACGAAGACCTCGGGCGGTCGCCAGCCGGTGGCGAGCTGCGCGGACATGTCGCCCTTCTCGAGTTCGGCGAGGAGCCGCTGGTCGGTCCCGCGCCGCAGCTCCAGCACGGTGGGCATGTCGACGCGCGAGTAGCGGTCCACGTAGAAGCGCCGGTCCGGCGACCAGTAGATGGCGTGGTTGCCGTCGGCCTCGGTGTACTGCACCAGGTTCGACCCGTCGAAGTCGATGCGGTAGTGATGGATGAAGTACGGATCCTGGCCGGGGATCATCCCGCTCGCCTCGAACCAGATGCGGCGGCCCGCCACGTCCACGCTGTCGACGGCCCGCACCACCCATTCACCCTTCGTGATCCGGTTCTTCACCTCGCCGGTGACGCCGTCGTAGAGGTAGAGGTGGTTCCATCCGTCCCGTTCCGACATCCAGATGACCTCCCGCCCGTCGTCGATGTCGTGGCGGAACTGCTTCCCGGAGTCGCGCGTGTTGGTGCGCATCCGGCGGTAGTTGAAGAAGGTGGGAACCTCCTCGGAAATGACGGCGCGGGCCTCGCCGGTCTCCGCGTCCACCTCGATCACCCGGTAGACCTGGTGGCCGCGCTGGTTGTACTCGAAGGTGAAGGCGCGCCCGTCCTCCCGCCAGTCCACCGACGAGATCCGGTATGCGTTGGGGAAGAGGGCGTCGTCGATCTGGATGCCCGTGGCGCCTTCGACATCGAAAAGCACGGGCCGGTTGAGGTCGAGCACGTCGCCGGGCTTGCGGTAGAACATCGAGTCCAGCTTCGGCTGCAGCTGGTCCTCGGGGGATGACAGCACGAAGTAGACCGTCCGGTGGTAGCCCGGCCGCTGGCGGTAGGCGACGAGCTTCTTCGAGTCGGGCGACCACCGGATCGACTGCAGCTGGTAGGAATCGCCCTCGGAGCCGTCGTAGGAGAGCATGGTGTGGGAGGGGTCGCGGCGGCGCTCCTCGTCTCCCACCGGCCGGATCGCGACGTTGAAGTTGTGGATGAAGGCCTCGGTCAGGCCATCCGGCGAGACACGGGGTGGGCCGCTGTTGCGGTTCACGGGGAAGCTGCCGAAGCCTCCGCCTCCGCCTCCACCGCGGTCAGGCTCTTCGAGGGCCACGCAGGCGAAGTCGGTCAGCGAGCAGTGCCACCGGTCGCCGGCGGCCGCGACTTCGATGGCCTGCCCGTCCCGCACGTACTCGAAGGTGCGGAAGGGCAGCGTCAGCGTGGTGTATTCCTCGCCGGTGGCGGACGAGAGGCCCGCGGCCAGCCCGGCGTGGTCGAAGGCGGGAGCCTTCTGCTGCGTTTCCGCGTCGACCCGGACGAATTCGTAGCCGCCGGCGACCGACAGGCGGTACCAGAAGCTGCTGGTGTCGTCGATCCAGGTCGGCGCGCCCGGTACGCCCACGGTCAGGCCGTCGAGGCGCTGCCGGACGGTGGCCGCGCGGCGGTAGTCGTCGATGGTCCCCTGGGCGGTGGCGGGCGGGGGCGCGGGGAAGACGGTGCACGTGACGGCGGCCAGGTAGATGATCGTGCGGAATCGCATGGCTTCCTCCTTGAGCACTATGGCTGCCGCGCGCCTCCGGCCGGCCGCGGCAGGGAGTCATCAGGCAACGTGGGGACGAGCGAAGTCACGCGCCAACGCCGAGTGTGCGCGGACTGTATGCCTCCAGCAGGCCGCCAGCCTGCTATCCGCCGGGTTCCGCCGGGCACGCCACCGGCCGGATCCGTTTCCCGTGGTAGATGTCCATGGGGATGTGGTGCGTGTTGAAGACGCGGCCGATGAGCTCGAAGAGTACAGGGTCGTAGGCCGCGAATTCCTCCGGCGACTCCACCTTCACGTCCCCCGCGAAGCACTCCCCGTAGTTGGAGAAAAACCACCACTGGACGCCCTCGGCCCAGTACTCGTTCCGGTTTGTGGTCGCGTAGTGCCTGCGGCCGTCCGGGTGCCGGTACATGTCCGCGGCCATCGCGGCGTCGTATGCGTCGCTGATCTCCTGCGCCATCGCCGGGTCGACATCGCGGATCGCCCGATGGATGGCGTGCGCGAATTCGTGCACGAAGATGTGCTCGCCGAAGTATCGCGTCCCGGGGTAGCCGAGGATGTTCTCTTCGGCCCCGGTCGTGGGGTTGCCGCCGAGGCCGCGGGAACGATTGGCGTGATAGTCGCGGTCCGCCTGCATGACCGGCTCGTCGCGCGGCGCTCCGGGACGCTTCATGCGGCTGTACTCCGGGATGTCCATCGTCATTTCGACCTCGGCGATGACGCCGGTGCGCCAGTTCCGCTCGATCATCGACGCGCGCAGGTCCGACCGCGCCGCGAGCATCGTGTTGATGATGTCGCGGACCACCAGAAGCGCGATGTCGGGGACCTTGGTGGACGCGAGGACCGGGATGCCGCCGGCGTCGACGTACTTCTGATAGAAGGGGTCGACATCGAGCGACTCCGGAACTGGGCCGACCGTGGCGAGCACGTAGTCGTGGATCAGGGCGACCGGCTGGCCGGTTTCGGCCTCCAGGCGGGCCCGTTCCGCGCGGTTTCGTTCGGCCGCGGCGCGGGCTTCGGCTTCGGTGCGCTGGCGGCGTTCCTGGGCCAGGGCCGCGTCGGCCGTGGCTCCGGCGATCAAGGCGGCTGTCGCGCAGGCGAGAATCCATCTGGTCACGGTCTCATGCTCCCTCCGGGGTCACACGAATACTAATGGTCAGGTACCCGGCCGGAGGAGTTCGGGCTGTTCGTCCGGGTACTGCCGCCGGATGAAGTCCCCGAGAAGAGGGACCGCGAAGGAGTACTTCCCATGGCGGTTCCTGAAGACGATGCCTGAGTTGATGAGCGCCGTGAGGATCTGGCTCGCGTGACTGGGGCTGAACCCCTTCACCGGCAGTTCCCTGGAAAGCTCCACAATCTCCTGAACGCTGAACTCGGTTTCGGGATCGTCCAGCCTCGACACGACATGCAGCAGATCGCGCTGCCGGTCGGTCACCCTCGACCACCGGCCCGCAAAGAAGTCGCTGTCCAGCTTTGCCGTGATCGCCTCGATCGGCACGCTCGGGTTCTGCGATCCGGTGGTGATCTGCGACACGAAGACGTCGAAGGCCTCGTGGCAGATGAACTGGATGAAATACGGGTATCCGCCGGAGTGCCTCTCGATCTGGCGGATGGACTGTTCGGTGAAGCTGATCGGGCAGCCATCCTCCTGGATCGGCCTCACGATCGCCTCCCGGACATCGGGGGGATCCAGGCGATTGAGGAAGAGCACGCGGAACATTCGTTCCGAGTAGGTCCTGGCCTCGACCAGTTTGGGGAAGAGCGTGGGCAGGCCGGTCAGCGCCAGGAGAAACGGAGCCCCCTGCCTCTGGATGGACTGGAACACGTCAAGCATCACCGAAAGCGGGTATTCGTCCCTGCCGGCGTGGTCGGCCATGTTCTGGGCCTCGTCGTAGGCGAAGACGATGCCCCGGGGCGGGTTCGGCGATGCGCGCAGAGCCAGCCAGACGAATGTCAGCGTGGCCTTCAATCTGTCAGCGACCAGGCCTCTCGTCTGTTCATACACCGCGCGAAGCGTCGGATAGTTGAGGGTGGCGTCGAACAGATCCGGCTGGCGGCCGAAGCCTGGGCGACGAACCTCCTGCTTGTCGTAGACGAAGCTGGACGTTGCCAGGGCCACGTCAGTGAGGATCCTTGTGGCCAGACGCTCTTCGTCGACCGTCGTGCTCTCGGAAAGGTCCGCGCCCACCCAGAGCCAGCCTTCCTGCACCGCCAGTGGCTTGAAGGTGTCGAGAAGAACCGTCTTGCCGACACCGCGGAGCCCGGTAAGGACGAGATTGGAAAGGACGGTCTCCTGGCTGAGGAGCTTGCGAAACTCCCTCCGCTCCTCCTTCCTTCCAGCCAGATAAGGGGGCGTGTGGCCAGCTCCGGGACGGAACGGGTTCCGGAATACGGTTGCAGCTTCCATGGGTCCGCCTGATCGTTAGGTGTCGTTAGGATGAAACACAACGTTAGTATATAATATAATTTTATGTCAATACCTAACTGACTCGAGGCCAGCGAAGCCCGCCCACCGGAAGTCATCACTCGCACAGCCTTGTAGGGCGGCGGTCGCCGGCACTACCTTTGCCCCCATGTTGAGGACGAGCCACCTGTTCCGGATCCGGAAGACCGCCGCCGTTGCGCTTCTCTTCCAGCTTGCAGCGATCTTCGGGTTGTCGGTCGTCGAGGCATCCCACAACCACGACGACCGGCACGCCGTCCAGTGGCACGGCGATACCGATGACCACCCGGGCGACGGCCAGTCCGCCCACGTTCAGTGCGTTCTCTGCGGCCATGCCGGTACGTGCATGTCGGTCCCGAATCGCGCCGGTGTCATCCCCGGGTCGGCGATCCACGGCATCCGCGCCAACCCTCAGGCGAGTTCCCGCCTCGTCGCGGTCGACCCCGGCTTCTCGACTCAATCCAGGGCTCCCCCGGGTCACCTGATCTGATCAGAGTCCCAGCCCGGCCGGCGCTCATGCAGCCGCTGGGCCACCCTCACCGACGCGGTCGTCCTGGCGGAGACACACTCCGACCCGTAAACGACTCGTCCGGAGCCCCGGGGTCCCGCAGCGGTCTCGGGAGCAGGAGTCCGACACGATGAAAGACTCTCTCGCGATTATCCCGTCGAGGACGTATCTGGTTTCCGGATCGCGCCTGACGGCGTGTGCCGCGGCCTGGTGCGGCCTGCACTGTGCGCTCACACCGTTCCTGGCCGTGGCGGCACCCGCGCTCGCGCTCTCCGAAGGTGTCGAGCGAGCCGTTTGGCTTGGGACCGTCCTGCTCGGAGCGGTGATACTCGTCATGGGCCCGGCCCGCCGGAACGCGGCCCTGATCCTCACCTTTGCAGGGGGGGCCGCGATCTGGGCGGCCTCCCTCGCCGGCTGGCTCGAACCGCTGCCCGAGAACGTGACGTCGGCCGGCGGCAGCCTGATCCTCGCCGGCGCACTGGTGCGGAGTGCCCGTGTCTGTCAGGCCGGCTCGTGCTCGGCATGCGCCGACGAGGAGCACCTGGATCAACCGCGTCCACAGTTCTGAACGATCAGTGCGGGCGATGCGCTGCTTCCGCGTGCCTTCCCGTCTGACGCCATCCCATCGGGGGAACCGTTCGTGCATCCTCGCATTCGGTGCGCTCACAGCGTCCTTCCTCCCATCCGCCGCCGCCGGACAGGAGGTCCCGGTCGCCCACGCAACACGGGCGACCGGTACGCTGGTGGTCGACGGGCGTCTCGACGACGATACCTGGGATGCGGCCCGGGGAATCGGCTCCTTCGTCCAGGTCGACCCGGCGGCCGGAGCCCCGAGCCGCGCCCCCACCGTCGTGCGACTCCTCTGGGACGGCGCGGGGCTCTACGTCGGGGCCGAGATGACCGAACCGGACGCCCCCGGAGCCACACGGGCGGAAGGGTTGCGCCGCGACTTCGCCTACGAGACCAGCGACGTTTTCGGTGTACTGCTCGACGGCTTTGGCGACGGCCGCTTCGCCATGGCGTTCATGACGACCCCCGACGGGGTGCAGCGCGACCTGCTGGTCTTCGACGGACGTGACGCTGACGAGTCGTGGAACGGGATCTGGCGCGTGGGCACCGCCCGTGTGGAAGGAGGATGGACCGTGGAGATGTTCATCCCGTGGAAGACGCTCCGCTACGCGGGCAGCGAAGGGTGGCGGGTCAACTTCATCCGGGAGGCGCGCGCCATACAGGAGACGAGCGGCTGGTCTCCCTGGCATCGCGGCGTCGAACCGTGGGACATGGCCTTCGCCGGACGCCTCGAAGGGATCGCGCCGCCGCCGCCGGGCATCAACGCGCAGATCCAGCCGTACATGGCGGGGCGCACCGAGTCGACCGGAAGCGCGTTGTTCAGCGACGGTTCGTCCACGGGCGACATAGGCGTCGACCTGAAGTGGGCGATGACGCCCAACACGGTGCTCGACCTGACCTACAACATGGACTTCGCCCAGGCCGAGGTGGACCGGCAGGTGGTCAACCTCGACCGCTTCCCGGTCTTCTTCCCCGAGCGGCGCACCTTCTTTCTGGAGAGCGCGGGCCTCTTCCACACGGGCCTCGACCTCATCTCGCCCTTCTACAGCCGCCGCATCGGACTCGACAGCGAGGGGCGGCCGGTTCCGGTAACGGCCGGGGCCCGCGTGACGCACCGATCGACGAGGTCCAGCGCCGGCGCGCTCCTCCTGCGGCAGGAGGGCGTCGGGCCGGTTGACGGCAGCGTCTTCGGCGTGGGCCGCTACGTGCGAAACGTCGGCGCGATGGGGCGCCTCGGGGGGCTGGTCGCCACCCGGCACGATCAGGGCCTGCCGGCTGGCGCCTCCGCGCTCAACACCGTCGCAGCCGCCGACTGGTTCCTGCGCCCGACGACGAACCTCGTCGCGCGGGGGATGGTCTCGCGCTCGTTCACCGAGGGAAACGGAGGCGACGGCTGGGCGGCGCACGCGCTCGTGGGAAACTACGCGCCCTGGGGATACATCGGGTGGCTGCAGGAGTACGTGGGCCCCCAGTGGGAGCCGCGCTCCGGCTTCCGCTTCGCGAACGACGTCATCCTGACGGGTCCGGCCGTCATCCTGGATCTCCGCCCGAAATGGCTGCCGGAGTGGGTGCGGTCCTACGCCCCGGCCGCCATCTTCTACTTCTTCAACGAGGCGTCCTCGGGCGACTTCTTCTCCGGATACGGGAATGTGCGGCCGCTCACCTTCCTCCTGGAGAACGGGGGCGAAGTGGCCGTCTCCCTGCGGCCGGAATGGCAGCGTTTCAAGCGGCCCTTCCGGCCCATCCCGGGGATCACCGTGCCCCCCGGCGACTACAGCTTCACCCGGTGGACCGCGGCGGCTTCGTACGACCCCTCCGCGAATGTGACCGGCAGCGCAAGCTTCACGACCGGACCCTTCTACGACGGCTCTCTCGACAGGAGCGAGCTCTCGGCGAAGGTCATCCTCTCCCCGCACGTCGTCGGCTTCGCTTCCTGGGAGCGCAACCGGTTCCGCGGCGTCGGCGGCTCGGACGGCACCACCCACCTCCTCACGCCCGAACTCCGCCTGGCCCCGAACCCCCGCTTCGAAGTCTCCGGCATCTGGCAATACAACACCGCGGTCGAGGCTTCCAGTCTGAACGCACGCCTCTCGTGGGAGTTCCGGCCGCTCTCGTTCCTCTACGTCGTCTACAACGAGAACGCCTCGCACGACGGGGCTCTCGATCCATTCCCGACCCGCCGCCAGCTCATCGTCAAGGGGACGTGGTTGTGGCAGCCCTGACCTGGCCCGGCTCCGCCCTTGCGGGCCAGACATTCGATGCGGTCATCCGGATCAGTCCGCGCCTCGCACCCGACCGAGGCCAACCCCCGCGCCAGCGCTCACCAACACGAGGAGTCCGCCCAGGACCGCCAGCGGAACAGCCGCGCGGCGGGCAACGTCGGCGCCCTCCTCGTCCGCGAGACTGAACCGGGGCAGATCGGGAAGGACGCTGGCGTCCATCTGTTCGCCGGCGAGGATTGCGGGCACGAAGAACCCCCGCCATCGCTCCGCGAACGCGCGCACCTGCGACTGGAAGCTGGCATAGCGCGCGTCGCCCGTCCCCGCGGCGTCGACGAGGACCTCCTGGGCCAGGAGCGCCGGCGACAGGAACCGGTAGCGGCGCACCAGCGCGATCTGCTCGGCGCGGCGGGCATCGTGTTCCCCCGTGACCTCCTCCAGGCGGCTGTTCACCGCGTCCGTGGCGGCCCAGGCAAGCGCGCCCGAGAACGTGACGTCGGCCACCACGCCCTCCGCCATCTCCGGATGGTCCTCCAGGTACCGGGCGAGGAGTTCGCTGCGGCGGTTCACGGCGTCGTTCGATGCCTCGCGCTGGG
Organism: Gemmatimonadota bacterium; assembly: GCA_022823225.1. GTDB lineage: Bacteria > Gemmatimonadota > Gemmatimonadetes > Longimicrobiales > Gaopeijiaceae > Bin94. Next base: position 59,787 of record JAJDXM010000086.1, on the reverse strand, counting down.
CGGAGACCATCTGAACGCGGGACGGCAGCGGGTGCAACAGTCCCGACGCAATGTTGATGGTGGCCGGCAGCACCACCACCAGGACCAGCCAGGCGCCCACCAGAACCGTGGCGTTCCAGGCGGATGAACGCCGCAGGCTGTTCACCCACGCCGCGAGCACGAACCAGAAGAGCGCGTAGATGACGACCGCGGCGCACCAGAGAAGCACCCGGCCGGGCGAGCCGAAGCCCCCGGTGACAAGAGTGCCGAGCAGCGAGGCCGCCAGCACCATTCCCACGACCAGAAGCGCCCGGAAAGCCAGCTTCGCCACTACGACGCCGCGGGCCGACACCGGCTGCGAAAGCGTCAGCGCCAGCGTCCCCTGCTCGCGCTCCTCCGACAGGACGTTGTAGCCGAGCGCCAGCACGAGTAGCGGCAGCAGGTAGATGACCACGAAGGCCAGGTCGAAGCGTCCGACCATCAGGTTGAGCGGATTCTCGACCTCGCCGTTCTGCTGGAACGACGACTCGTTCGTGTAGATGTTGACATCGTAGTAGTACGGCAGCAGATCGCTTTGTCCGACCGCCAGGGCCGTCAGCGGACCCGGCGTCAGGACTGCCGTGTGGGTGCCGCGGCCCCCGCCCAGCACGTAGGGGTCCCGGGGATCGGAGAAGCGCGAAGCCGGCTCGGCGCCGTTCGCAATGGCGGCCAGCTCCTGCTCGATGGCGCTGGCGCGCTCGGCGTTGCCGGTCTGCACGGTCTCCACGATGCGCTCCTGAAACCGCAACCAGACCACGCCGTTGGCCAGCGCGTAGAGGAGCAGGACGGCAAAGAGCCCCAGCACGATCCGAAGCGCCCGGTCGGCCATGAGCAGACGCCACTCGTTCCGCAGCACAGTGCGCGCGGCCATGCTATCCGACCTCCGCGCGCCGGACGCGCGCCGCAGCCACCAGGACGGTCCCGACCAGCCATGTCCCCAGAACCAGGAGTGACAGGATGCGGTTGCCCAGCACCCAGCCCAGCGTCGGGGCGGCGTACTGCAGCGGAGGCACCGATTCCCAAAGCTCGGAGTCGGCGGCGTACGAGAAGTCGCCCGTTCGGGAATTCTCGGCCATGTCGCCGTTCATCCTGCGCATCAGGTCCCGGCGGTACGTCTCCGCGGCCGTGGCGAAGTGACGGTGCTGTTCGACATCCGTCCCGGCCAGTCCCATTGAAAGCGTGCGCACCGCGAGCAGCGGCGCCGCCACCGCCAGCGTCTCGTGCACGACGCCCTGGCGTTCGAAGGTGTCCCACAACGCGCTGTAGTTCCGGTCGAAGATCCGGTTGCCGAACTCCTCGCTCTCCTGCAGGTAGACGCCCACAGCGTTGATGGGCAGATCCTCGACCTGTTCCACTCCGTACTCGGCCAGCAGGCGTTCCGTGGACGCATCCCGGTCGGGAGGAGAGATGTCCCCCGCGCCGGAGGCCATTTCGCGTTCGATGGTGCGGGCGAACTCGATCGCCGACGGCGTCGGGTGCAGCCACTTCGACAGATCCACCGCGACGCGCGGCGCCACCAACCCGTTCACCACCCACACGCCCAGCAGGATCACGAGCGCGGTGCGCGCCGAGCGGGCCCAGGCGGACACGGCCAGGGAGAGCGCGAGGAATACGGTGAAGTAGGCCAGGTAGACACCGGCCAGGACCACGCCCCGGGCCAGGGGGGATGCCGCCGGACCGGGACTCCCGACGACCAGGGCCGCAGCTCCTACCAGGGCGGCGGGCACCAGCATCAACGCCAGCGCCCCGCTGACGCCCAGTGCCTTGCCCGCGGCCAGCTCGCGCCGACCGATCCCGCTGGCCAGCAGTTGGCGAAGCGTGCCGCTCTCCCGCTCGCCGGCGAATGCGCCGAAGGTGAGCAGGATGATGAGCAAGGGCACGAGATGCTGAAGCACCTGGGCAGCGGTGAGCACGCCGATCCGCTGTGCGGCCGTCGCGTCCTGGGCCGGGCGCAGGAGGAAGTCGTTCTGCCGGTGGGCCTCCAGCCAGACCGACGTACCGGTGTACGGATCAACCCCCTCGTCGACGAAGGACAGCGCCAGGCGGGGCTTGAACGCGTAGATGCCGTAGTGGGCCGCCGAATGCGGATTCTTCTCGCCCTGCGTTTCCCAGTGGTCGCGGGCGGTGGCCTGCGCGGCCGCGTGCTCCTGCTGCGCGTTGCGGGCCTGAACCCACCCGTGGCCGAGGGCGACCAGCAGCAGCGCGCCCACCAGGATCGAGCACCAGCGGAAGCGCCCGTCCCGAACGATGTCGGTGAACTCCTTGCGGATTATGTGTCTGATCATCGGTGTCCCCTAATCGTGCATGTGTTCCAGGTAGATGCGCTCGAGGTCGGCGTGGCCGATCTCGTCGGTGCTCAGCTCCGTGACGAGGCGCCCGTATCGCATGATGCCCACGCGGGTCCCGGTGTCCTTGGCGCGAAACAGGTCGTGAGTCGCCATGAGCACTGCGACGCCTCGTTCCCTGAGCCGCTCGACAAGGGCCGAGAACTCGTTCGAGGCCTTGGGATCGAGGCCGGAGGTCGGCTCGTCCAGCAGCAGCACGGCGGCCTCCTTCGCCATGGCGATCGCGATGCCGACCTTCTGCCGCATCCCCTTCGAGTAATCGGATACGCGCCGGTCGACCGCGTCAGGCTCCAGGCCGGCTTCGACCAGGATGTCGGCGAGCCGTCCCCGGCCCAGCGATCCCCTCCCGCCCAACGCGGCGAAGTACTCCAGGTTTTCGAGTCCGCTGAGATTGCGGTACAACATCACCTGCTCGGGTATGTAGGCGAGCTGCTGCTTCGTCTCGCGGTCGTGCGTGGATACGTCCAGGCCGGAAACGAGGGCCTGGCCACCCGAGGGCGCCACGAATCCGAGGAAGAGGTTGATGGTGGTGGTTTTCCCCGCGCCGTTGGGGCCGAGGAGGCAATAGACGTCTCCCGGCGCTATGGCCAGGTCGAGGGAGTCAAGGGCTCGCGTGTCACCGTAGTCCTTGCTGAGTCCGCGGGCCTCCAGAAGGGGCGCGTGCCCCGCCCGCGATTCGGCGGTGTGCATGGGTTTCCATCTCTCGTGTTGGGTACGCCGTCATCGACGCACCGGCTGGACAGGTCTGCTGCCGGCGCACGGGGCCGGCAGAGGGGCTTGTCGCTACAGAGAGATGGTGGGCGGCGGAGCGCGACTGCGGTGAGCGGAGAGATGGACCGTCCCGGAAACCGACCGGCGCCCGGGAAACGCGGGGGCGTGCACCAGGCCCGGTTCGACGATGACCGCTGTGCCCATCGCGGATGTCGGCACACTCTGGTGACCGAGGTCGCAGACGGCACACACGGCTGGCAGCTCGTCCTCCGTGTGCGTGTGGGACCCCTCGACGGCGGTTACCATGAGCAGCGAAAGGGCAATGGCCGCTCCCATCGGCGCGCGCACGCACGCATGTGATCGTCGAAGACCGATCAGGTGGGCCATATCTTCGCTCTCCCGTACCCCGCGGACGATATCCGGTCTCGCGAGACCGGCGCCGACACGGATGTTACGTGGAGTCGGTTGGCCGATCAAGGCGACCGGGCGCCGTGATCATGAATCCCCCCCGCCCCACCAAACCAAACGGCTTCCGCGCAAAAACCCGCCGCACCATCGGCTCGAAGAACTCCAGCGGCAGCGAATCGTAGTCGGGATCGAAAGCGCACTGGTCCCAGCGGTGACAGAAGTCGACGGCGTCCTGATACCAGGGATGGTCGCGGAACCGGTCGCGCGCGTTGCGGTCGCCACCGACGTGGTGGCCGTAGTAGTAGTACTGGAACAGGCCGTGGTGCCGGACGATCCAGTGCGTTCGCTCGGTCACGAAGGGGCGGAGCAGCAGGGCGGCCAGCTCGCCGTGGCTGTGCGGGGCCAGCAGGTCGTCGATGTCGTGCAGGAGCGCCGCCACCACCATCTCTTCGTCGGCGTCGTCGCGCCAGGCGCGGGTCGCGGTCTGCAGGGAATGCTCCAGCCGGTCGACCTGGTATCCGGCCAGCGAACCGGACAGCTCGCGGAGGTGCGCCAGCACCCGGTCGGCGGTGCCGGCGGCGAACTCCTCCTCCAGCCGATCGAGCAGCTCGTAGTCTTCGCGGGTGCCGTCCGCCATGGCGGTGAAGCTCACGGTCGGTGGGTTCGGCTTTGGCGTGTCGTCCATGTCCGTCACTCGGGTTCCTCCCTGAACTCCGGGTCCTTGAGCAAATGCCAGAAGCGATCGTGGATCTCGTCCCAGACCCTCTTGGGGCTGGTTAGCGGCAGACCGGTGTCCCGGCGCGCGTTCAGCGCCCTGAGGAAGTCCTCAATGCGCCAGAACACCAGCTTCGGCTCACCGTCCACCAGCGCAATCTGGACGCCTTTCACCATATCGTCCGTCTCCCTGGGCTTCATGTGCGAACCATCCTCCTTCAGCAATAGACTCCTCTCCGCCGCCCAGCCGTGCAATCCGGTGCTCGGCGCCGGCCAGGCGGGCCGCCCATGCGAGCCTGTTACACGGGCGCTCACCCTTAATGAATGCCGAAGGGTGCGCGGAGAGTGGATCATGTTGCGACACCTCTCAATGAACACCCGATTGGCTTCCTGCGGAGAAGCACCGGCGCTCTCCATTCCGTTGCGGGTTCCGCAGCACTCGGGCCGCCGAAATGGCCGCCGCCGGTTCCCCGCCCGGTTCGGAAGCGGCCAAAATGGCAGCCCCCGTGGCCCGCCCCCGTGAAACCTGCCAAAATGGCAGTCCCCGTCATCCGCGCCCTCGAAAACCTGCCAAAATGGCAGACCCCGGCGCGAAACCTGCCAAAATGGCAGACTTCCCGGCCGCTCCCGGCCTCCACCGTTCCGGCACACTACTTGCTCCCCGTATTCCGGTTAGCTTCGAAGGTGCATCCACATGCACCGAAACAGACCCCGCCGGCCGCGCGCCGGCACCGAACAAGGAAGACAGATGGGCAAGACCATAGGAATCGACCTGGGCACCACCAACTCCGTGGTCGCGGTCATGGAGGGCGGCGAACCCACGGTCATCGCCAACTCGGAGGGCGGCCGCACGACCCCCTCGGTGGTCGCATTCGCGAAGGACGGGGAGCGGCTCGTCGGACAGGTCGCGCGGCGCCAGGCGATCACCAACCCCGAGAACACCGTCTTCTCGATCAAGCGCTTCATGGGCATGCGCTACTCGGAGGTGGAGACCGAGCGCAAGCGGGTCCCCTACAAGGTGGCGCGCGACAGCAAGGACAGGGTCGTGGTCAACCTTCCCAACGGCGGCAAGAGCTTCACGCCGCCCGAGATCTCCGCGATCATCCTGCAGAAGATGCGGCAGACCGCAGAGGACTACCTGGGCGAGTCCGTCACCGACGCGGTGGTCACCGTGCCGGCGTACTTCAACGACGCGCAGCGGCAGGCCACCAAGGACGCGGGCAAGATCGCCGGCCTTCAGGTCAAGCGGATCATCAACGAGCCGACCGCGGCCGCCCTGGCCTACGGGCTCGACAAGAAGACCGACGAGAAGATCGCCGTCTTCGACCTCGGCGGCGGGACCTACGACATCTCGATCCTCGAGATCGGCGACGGGGTCTTCGAGGTGAAGGCGACCAACGGCGACACCCACCTGGGCGGCGACGACTTCGACCAGGTGCTGATCGACTGGCTGGTGGCCGAGTACAAGAAGGACCAGGGGATCGACCTGTCGAAGGACTCGATGGCGCTGCAGCGGCTCAAGGAGGCCGCCGAGAAGGCCAAGATGGAGCTCTCGTCGACCACTTCGACCGACATCAACCTGCCCTTCATCACCGCCACCCAGGAGGGGCCGAAGCACCTCAACTACACGCTCTCGCGCGCGAAGTTCGAGCAGCTGGTCGACCACCTCATCCAGCGGACCATCCCGCCCATGGGCAAGGCGCTCGAGGACGCGGGCATGAACCCGGACGAGATCGACGAGGTCGTGCTGGTCGGCGGCTCGACGCGGATCCCGAAGATCCAGGAGGTCGTGGAGGAGTTCTTCGGGCAGGAGCCGCACCGTGGGGTGAACCCGGACGAGGTGGTGGCGGTCGGCGCCGCGATCCAGGGCGGCGTGCTGGCCGGCGACGTCAAGGACGTGCTGCTGCTCGACGTGACCCCGCTGTCGCTCGGCATCGAGACGCTCGGGGGCGTGATGACCTCGCTGATCGAGCGCAACACGACCATCCCCACGCGCAAGATGGAGGTCTTCTCGACCGCCGAGGACAACCAGACGACGGTCGAGATCCACGTGCTGCAGGGCGAGCGCAAGATGGCGCTGGACAACCGCACCATCGGGAAGTTCCAGCTGACCGGGATCCCGCCGGCGCCCCGGGGCGTGCCGCAGGTCGAGGTCACCTTCGACATCGATGCCAACGGCATCCTGCACGTGACCGCCAAGGACCGCGCGACCGAGAAGGAGCAGAAGGTGCGGATCGACGCGTCGAGCGGGCTGAGCGACGCGGAGATCGACAAGATGGTCGTGGACGCCGAGAAGAACGAGGCGGAGGACAAGCGGCGGCGCGAGGAGGTCGAGGCCCGCAACCATCTGGACTCGCTGGTGTATCAGGTCGAGAAGGACACGGCCGAATGGGGAGACAAGGTGTCGTCCGAGACGCGTGAGCGGCTCGACGCGGCGCTGGAACGCGGCAGGCAGGCGCTCAAGGGCAGCGACACCGCCGAGATCAACGAGGCGCGGGACGAGCTGATGCAGGCCTTCAGCGCGGCGGGCCAGGAGATGTACCAGGCGCAGGCGGCCGAGGCGGCACAGGAGGGCGCGGAGGCGGACGAGGCGCCGGCCGAGCCCGCGGAGGCCGCCGCGGAGGAGGACGAGGACGTGGTGGAGGCCGACTACGAAATCGTGGACGAAGGACGGTAGCAGAGAACGATGAGGGGAAAGATGTACGACCCGCTGAAGGCAAAGACCAGGGCCGCGCTCGCGGTGGCGGCCTGTTTTCTCTTCGGACTGGGGCTGGCGTCCCAGTTCGGTTTCGTGGAGACGGCGGGCAGGTTGCCGGCGGTCCAGACCGCTCCGGCCGTCGGCGAGGAGGCCGTGCGCCCCGCCCTCGACCTCAGCGAAGCGTTCGTGAACGTCGCGGAGGCGGTAACGCCCTCGGTCGTGAGAATCGAGACCACGCGGCGGCTGGTGCGGGAACCGGACACGCGGGACTGGTTCCGCCAGCGCCAGCAGCCGCAGCGGGGCCTGCCGGAGATCCAGCCGGCCAGCGGAAGCGGGTTCATCATCTCCCCGGACGGATACGTGATGACGAACAACCACGTCATCCAGAACGCCGAGCGCATCAGCGTGACGCTGCCCGACGGACGCGAATTCGGAGCTCGGGTGGGGGGGGCCGATCCGACTACCGATGTCGCGGTGATCAGGATCGACGGCGATGACTTCCCCGCCGTGTCTCTGGGATCGTCCGCCGAGGTCGAGGTCGGAGAGTGGGTTCTGGCGATCGGAAACCCGGGATTCCGCCGGAGTTCGACCCGTCTCGACTACACGGTGACCGCCGGGATCGTCTCGGCGGTGGGCCGGTCGCTGGACCTTATCGATGAGAGCCTGCGGCAGAACCCCGCCTTCCGGGAGGTGAACCCGCGCTACGCGGTCGAGGACTTCATCCAGACGGACGCCGTGATCAATTCGGGCAATTCGGGCGGCCCCATGGTGAACCTCCGCGGACAGGTCATCGGGATCAACTCGGCGCTCGTTTCGCGGACCGGGGTCTACCAGGGGTACGGCTTCGCGATCCCGATCGACCTCGCCCACGGGGTCATGGAGGACCTGATCGCGCATGGGCGGATCCGGCGCGCCCTGCTGGGCGTCAGCCTGCAAGACGTCGCGTCCGAGGACGCCGAGGCGCTGAGTCTGCCGGACGTCTCCGGTGCGCTCATCCAGACGGTGGCGGCGAGAGGTCCGGCGGACCGGGCAGGGATCCGGATGGGAGACGTGATCGTGGCCGTCGACGGCGAGAGGGTCGGCCAGGCGAACGACCTGCAGCACATCGTCGCGCTCAAGGAGCCGGGAGACAGGGTGCGGATCACCCTCTACCGGGACGGTGAACCCATGGACGTGACGGTGCGGCTGGAAGAGCTGGAATACCCCCGCCCGGTAGCCGAGACCGTCGCGCCGGCGACCAGCACCGCCGACAAGATCGGCGTCGTGGTCGCCGACATTACGACCGACATCGCCCGCGACTGGGGACTCGAAAGTACCGCCGGCGTCGTGATCGGAGAGGTGCAGATGGGGGGTCCGGCCCACCGTAAGGGGCTCGGCTGGCCGTGCGTCATCCAGGAGATCGACGGGCGGACGATCGGCGGCACCGGTGACTACGAGGACGCGCTGAGGGGCGTGGACGCCGGAGAGGTGGTCTCGATGATCGCCTCCTGCCCGGTCGGGGAGTCGCAGTGGCAGTCCACGATGGTCAACCTCCGCGTGCCCCGGTAGAAGGGGGGATCGCCACCCGAAGGAAGCGGGAACCTGTTCCACGGGCCGCTACGTTACCTTAAGGGTTCGTGGAACGATCCCGAGGAGGAGCGAAAGTGGCGGAACTGGTAGACGCGCAAGATTTAGGATCTTGTGGCCCCTGGCCGTGGGGGTTCGAGTCCCCCCTTTCGCATGCGCGGGGGCGGGAGTCGTGACCGCGGCTGCGAAGGGGACGGCGGGACGGGCCGCCGAGCGGTTCGACGCGTCCTTGCTCGACGTGACGGTCACCGAGGGAGAGCGCTGCCGGCGCACGATCAGGGTGGCGGTTCCAACCGAGGTGGTGGACGCGGAGCGGATGGCCGTCGTGCGCAGGTACGCGTCCCGCGTGAAGATGCGGGGCTTCAGGAAGGGGCGGATCCCGTCGCGCGTGATCCTGCGGCACTACGGCCGCGCGATCGACGAGGAGACCGTGGAGGCGTCCGTGCGGAAGGCCTGCGACGGCGCGATCGCGGCCAACGGCCTGCACCCGGTCACCGATGTCGAGGTGAAGGGGCTCCGCTTCGAGCCGGGAGAGGATCTCTCCTTCGAGGCATCCTTCGACAACCGCCCGGATGTTCCCCTGGGAAGGCTCGGCGGCTTCAAGGTCGAGCGGCCCCGGCCGGTCGTTCCCAACGGGGCGGTCGACGAGATTCTGGCCCGGCTGCAGCGGGAGCACGCCGCCTGGCGGACCGAAGGGACCGGCAGGCCGGACACCGGAGATTCGGTGACGGTGCTGCTCACCCGCCTGGACGGGGACGCCGCGGACGCGGACGATTCGGACGTGGACCGCCGGTACGACCTGGTCCTCGGGCAGGGCCACGCGCTCCCGGACGTGGAAGAGGCCATCCGCGCCCTGGAGCCCGGTGCGGGCGGCGAGTTCGACATCGCCTTCCCCGAGGACTTCCCCGACGAGGAGCGGCGCGGCCAGAGCCGCCGGATCCGAATCGACCTGCTCTCCCGGCGCGTCCCCGAGCTGCCCGAACTCGACGACGCTTTCGCCGGATCGGTCGGCGATTTCGAGGATCTCGAGGCGCTGAGGGCCCGCATCGGAGAGGACCTGGACAGCGATGCCCGGGCGCGGGCGGAGTCCGAGCTTCGCGACCGTCTGCTGCGCCTGGTCGTCGAGGCCAACGACTTCGAGGTGCCCGACTCCATGGTGGAGGGCTATACCGACGTCGTGATCGGCGAAGCGGAGGGCGTGGACCCGGAAAAGCTCGGCGAGCTGCGCAACGAACTCCTGCCGGCCTCGCAGCTGGCGGTGAAGCGCGAGCTGCTGGTCGAGCGGATCCTGGACGAGCATGGCCTGCGCCCGACGGAGGAGGATGTGAACGCGAGGGTGGACGAACTCGCGCAGGGCACCAACCAGTCCCGCGGACGCCTGCTGGCCCGCCTGAGGAAGTCCGGGGGAATCCGCAACATCGAGCGGACGTTGACCGAGGCGCGGCTTTTCGATTTCCTGAAGAGCCGGTCGGACATCACGGACGCCCAATGAGAGAACGTTGACTGCCGTGACGGAGGAGCCTTCAAGGATGGCGATCTATCCGCCCTACGTGATCGAGCGCACCAGCCGCGGCGAGCGCAGCTACGACATCTTCAGCCGGCTGCTGATGGACCGCATCGTCTTTCTGGGCAGCTCGATCGACGACCACGTGGCGAACATCATCGTCGCGCAGCTGCTGTTCCTCGACGCCGACGACCCGGACCGCGACGTCTACCTGTACATCAACTCCCCCGGGGGCAGCGTGTACGCGGGCCTGGCGATCTACGACACGATGAACCACCTGCGCGCCCCGGTTTCCACATTCTGCGTCGGGATGGCCGCCTCGATGGGGGCGCTGCTGCTCGCCGCGGGGGACAAGGGAAAGCGCAACGCGCTGCCCAATGCGCGGATCATGCTCCACCAGCCGTCTTCCGGCTACCAGGGCACCGCGGCCGACATCGAGATCGCCGCGAAGGAGATCCTGGGGACCCGCGAGCGGCTGAACCGGATCCTGGCCGACGTCACCGGCCAGAAGATCGGCAAGATCAACACCGACGTCGACCGCGACCGCTGGATGAGCGCGGGGGAGGCGGTCGAGTACGGGCTGGTCGACCAGGTCCTGCGCAAGGGCGTGAGCCGCAACGGCGGCGAGCCGTCGGAATAGGAGGCCCAATGTCGAGCGACAGACACCTCAGGTGCAGCTTCTGCGGAAAGTCGAAGGAGTCCGTCAAGAAGTTCATTTCCGGCCCCTCGGTCTACATCTGCAACGAGTGCATCTCGCTGTGCAATGAAATCCTCGCCGAAGAGGAGGAGCGCGAGAACCAGGACGCGTCGATCGAGACGCTCAAGCCGGAGGAGATCAAGGCGGCGCTCGACGAGTACGTGATCGGGCAGGAGCAGGCGAAACGGGCGCTTTCGGTCGCGGTCTACAACCACTACAAGCGCGTGCACCAGGGCGACAAGCTCGGCGGCGTGGAGATCGACAAGGCGAACGTGCTCCTGGTCGGGCCTACGGGGGTCGGGAAGACGCTGCTGGCGCAGACGCTGGCGCGGATTCTCCAGGTCCCCTTCACGATCGCCGACGCCACGACCCTCACCGAGGCCGGATACGTGGGCGAGGATGTCGAGAACATCCTGGTGCGCCTGCTGCAGGCCAGCGACTTCAACATCGCCGACTGCGAGCGCGGCATCGTCTATATCGACGAACTCGACAAGATCGCCCGCAAATCGGAGAACCCCTCGATCACGCGCGACGTTTCCGGCGAGGGGGTCCAGCAGGCGCTCCTCAAGATCCTGGAGGGGACGGTGGCGAACGTGCCGCCCCAGGGAGGCCGCAAACACCCCCAGCAGGAGTACATCCAGATCGACACCACGAGCATCCTCTTCATCTGCGGAGGAGCCTTCGAGGGGCTCGACAAGATCGTCGAGCACCGTCTCGGCCGCCGGCAGATCGGCTTCGTCGACGTGACCGGGACGGACGCGCCGGAAGAGGAACCGGATATTTCCGCGGCCGATGCCGGGGAGGACGATCCGATGATCTGGCTCGAACCGGAGGACCTGCAGCGATTCGGGCTGATCCCCGAACTGGTGGGACGGCTGCCGGTCACCGTGCAGCTGGAGGACCTCGACGAGGACTCGCTCGTGCAGATCCTGCGGGAGCCGAAGAACGCGCTGGTCAGGCAGTACCAGAAGATGTTCGAGCTGGAGGGCGTCGGGCTGACCTTCGATCCGGGAGCGCTAAGCGAGATCGCGCGGCAGACGCTCGAGCGCGGAACGGGCGCGCGCGGCCTGCGCGCCGTGCTGGAGAGGGCGATGCGCGACGTGATGTTCGAGCTTCCCTCCCGCGGTGACGTACGCGAGGTGGTCGTCACCCCCGAATCGGTGAGCGGGAAGGTTCCTCCTCTGCTCGTTCTCCTTCCCGAGGCACAGAGGAAGGAGGCCTGACGGGCGCGATGGCGACGCTTCACCGGGTCGACGGGTCCTTTGAAATCCCGGCCGAACTCCCGGTAATCGCGCTGCGCGACATCGTCTTCTTCCCCTACATGGTGCTGCCGCTTCTGATCGGGCGGCGGCCCTCCGTGGCTGCACTCAACGAGGCGACCGCCGGAGACCGGCTGGCGCTGCTCGCCGCCCAGAAGGATCCGGGCGTGGACCAGCCGGGCGAGGAAGATCTCTACCGCGTGGGCACGGTGGTGCGCGTGGTTCAGGTGACGCAGCTGAAGGGTGGGACCGCGCGCGTCGTGCTGGAGGGGCTGGGGCGGGCCCACATCGAGCGCTTCGTTCCCGGGGAGGGCCCGCTCACGGCCGAGGTGGAGTTGGTGACGCCGCGCGAGCACGATCCGGCGGGCGGCCCGGACTCCGCGCTCGACGCGCTGGCTCGCGGCGTGGAGGAGCTCTTCCGCGAGTACGTGCAGCTTTCCGAAAAGATCCCCGACGAGCTGATCGCAACGGCCGCGGAGGCTTCCGACCGCGTGCGCCTGGCCCACCTGATCGCGGGGCACCTGCTGGTCGCCAGCTCGGAGAAGCAGGAGATCCTCGAGGCCGGGGAGATTGCGGCCCGCTACGAGATGCTGTTGGCGCTGCTCATCCGGGAGGTCGATGTGCTGCGCATCCAGAACAAGCTGGACGAGCAGATCCGGCTCGAGATGGAGACCGGCAGGAGTACGCGGCCGCTGGAGGAGCAGCTCGAATCGCTCAGTCCGGAGACGGGTCCCCTCGATCCCGAATGGGCCGAACTCGAAGTCACGATCGAGGAGGCGACGCTTCCGGGCGAGGTGCGCAACCGGGTCGAGAAGGAATTCGCCCGCCTCAGGAAGCTGAATCCGGTCGCGCCCGAGTCCTCCGTCATCCGTACCTACCTCGACTGGATCCTCGCGCTGCCCTGGGCCAGCGAGACGACCGACAGCCTCGATGCCGACCGCGCCGCGGAGGTGCTGGACGCCGAACACTACGGCCTCGACGAGGTCAAGGAACGAATCCTCGACCATATTGCGGTGCTTTCGCTGGTGGGGAAGCTCCAGGGGCCGATCCTCTGCCTGGTCGGCCCTCCCGGCGTGGGCAAGACTTCGCTGGGACGGAGCATCGCGGGTTGCCTGCGACGGGAGTTCGTGAGGGTGAGCCTCGGGGGCGTGGGCGACGAAGCCGAGATCCGCGGCCACCGCCGAACCTATGTGGGCGCTCTGCCGGGACGGGTCATCCAGGGCATGCGGCGGGGCGGATCCCGAAACCCGGTGTTCCTGCTCGACGAGATCGACAAGCTGGCCAGGGACTTCCACGGCGACCCCGGGGCCGCGCTGCTCGAGGTGCTCGATCCCGAACAGAACCGGACTTTCACCGATCACTACCTGGAGCTGGAGTTCGACCTTTCGGACGTCCTCTTCATCGCGACCGCGAACACGCTGGGCGAGATCCCCGAGCCCCTGCGCGACCGGATGGAGGTGATCCGGCTTCCCGGCTACCTCGATACCGAAAAGCTGGCGATCGCGCGCCTGTTCCTGTGGCCCAAGCAGGTCGCCCGGCACGGACTCGAGCCGTTCGACCCGGGCATCTCCGACGGCGCGATCCGCAGGGTGATCGCGGAGTACACGCGGGAGGCCGGGGTGCGTGAACTCGAGCGGCGGCTGTCGCGCGTTGCGCGAAAGCTCGCCCGGCAGGTTGCCGGGGACCGCAACGCCGATCCCGGACGGGTGGGGGCGGCCGATCTGCCGGAACTCCTGGGCCCGCCGGTGCATCTTCCCCAGCGGCGCGAGGGCGAGCGCGACCGCGCCGGGATCGCCTGCGGGCTGGCCTGGACCGCCGTCGGGGGCGAGGTGCTCGAGGTGGAAGTCGCCGTCGTGCCCGGTTCGGGGAAGATCCAGCTCACCGGGACGCTGGGCAACGTCATGAAGGAATCGGCCTTCGCGGCGGTGACCTACGCGCGGTCGCGCGCCGGCTGGCTCGGGCTGAGCGAGCAATTCCACCGGGAGGTGGACATCCACATCCACATCCCGGAGGGGGCGACCCCGAAGGACGGTCCCTCGGCCGGGATCACGATCGCGGTGGCGCTGATCTCGGCGCTCACCGACACGCCGACCCGCGCCGACCTGGCGATGACCGGCGAGATCACGCTGCGGGGACGGGTCCTCGTGGTGGGCGGGGTGAAGGAGAAGGCGGTGGCGGCGCTGAGGAGCGGCATGAAGCGGGTGCTGCTTCCCTCGATGAATGCGATGGACATCGAGCGGCTGCCCGACGAGGTTCGCGCCGGCGTCGAGATGGTGCCCGTCGAGACCATGGACCAGGTGCTCCGCGAAGCGCTGGTTCGGCGGGCCTCGAAGGGGCGCGCCTCCGACGTGCTGTCGCCCGGGACCCACGGTCTCGGCACCAGGATCACGTGAGGACCGCCCGTTGGTCATCCGGAGCGTGGAATTCGTCGGTTCGCTGGCCTCGCCGGACCAGCCTCCCCCTTCCCGGCTCCCCCAGGTCGCCTTCGCGGGGCGGTCCAATGTCGGCAAGTCGTCGCTGATCAACCGCCTGCTGGGGAGGCCGCGCCAGAAGATCGCACGCGTCTCGTCGTCACCCGGGAAGACGCAGACCCTCAATTTCTACGAAGTCAACGGCGCTTTTCTTCTGGTGGACCTGCCCGGATCCGGGTATGCGAAGGCCCCGGCAGCGGTGCGGGATTCGTGGCAGCACCTGGTGCGCAGCCATCTTGCCGGCAGCGCGGAGTTGCGCGGCGTCGTCTACCTGGTGGATTCGCGGCACCCGCCGACGGCCGGAGACCGTGAATTCGTCGGGTATCTGGCGGAAACCGGAACCCCGACGCTGATTGCGCTCACCAAGGTCGACAAGCTGAAGGCGAGCGCGCGTGCCCGCGGCCTTCCGGCGGCCGGGGTACTGAACGAACTGGGCATATCCGCGGACCAGGTCGTGACCTCTTCGGCACGCACCGGGGAGGGCGCGGAAGAGTTGCTGGACGCCATCGCAGCGCTGCTGGAAACGGAGGACGGATCGTGAGACGGATTGACCGGACGGCCCCCGGACTGCTGGGCGCCGCGATGCTCGTATGGGCCGGATGCGCGCCGCCCCCGGCACCGGCGGCGGGCGCGCGTCCCGGCCCGGCGCCCCGTCCCGGCGCCGAGGCCGATCCGGCAGGCTCCGGATCGCTGCGCCAGGACCAGATCTCGGTGCGCGTGACCGCGGGTCCGGTGCAGATCCAGGTGACTCCCCTCGCCGAGTGGATCCTTGCCACCGCCGCCCCGGACACGCGGGACCGGCTGCGGCGGGTCGCCGAGACACACCGGGCCGAGCTCGTCCGCCGGTCGGGCGTGGAGGAGCCGGCACTCTTCCTGGTTTCGTTCACGAGCCGCGAGCCCGGGGCCGGATTCCAGCCCGGCGATCTGCATCTGCTTTCGAGGGGGTTGCGGGAAAGACCCGTTGCAATCCGGGCGATCACGCCCGGCTGGGGACGGCAGCGGCTGGCGCAGAGGTCCACGGAGACGGCGGTGTACGCCTACGGGGACGCGATCGACCTGACCCGCGACCTGACCGTCGCGTACCAGGGGACCGAGGACTCGTCTTGGTCGGCCAGGTTGACGGTGATCGAAGCTGAGCGGGTGAGGATCGGGCGAACGCTTCCGAGGGCTTCGGCCCGTACCGCGGGCAACGTGCGCCGCCGCGCTCATTCGCCCCCCGGGCGCTCCTCCTCCAGGCCGTAGTTCTTCACCTTGCGGTAGAGCGTCCGCTCGCCGATGCCGAGCATCTCCGCGGCCTGCCGCCGATTCCAGTCCACCGAATCGAGCACGGCACGGATGACCTCGCGTTCGAGGTCGTCGAGGGTCATCCCGGGACGGTAGGTGACGGTGGCGGGCCCAGGACGGGGGGCCTCGGCAGGCGTGGTGCTCCCGGTGGCCGGGATGGCGGGGGCCGCGGGCTCGGCGCCCACGTCGGCGTCAGGCCGCTCGGCGCCGGGAATGACGAGGACTCTGCCCCTCTCTTCCTCGGTCTGGAACGCCTCGAATTCCCTTTTGAGATCCTCGATGTCCACCTTCATCTCCATCATCGTCCGGAAGATGAATTCGAGCTGCGGCCTGAGCGCCTGCACGCTCCCATCGGCGCCCCCGGGGCGGCCCGCACCGACCGGGACCAGCGCGCGGGAACGCTCGCCGGAGCGCACGTCCTCGGGGATGTCTTCGGCGCGGATCTCGCGGCCGGGGGCGAGCACCACCATGCTCTCGATGAGGTTGCGCAGCTCGCGCACGTTGCCGGGCCAGCGGTGGCGGAGCAGGATCTCCATCGCGTCCGGTGAGAGGCCGCGGAAGGGACCCCGGTCGTGCCGTTCGACGGCTTCCCGCACGAAGGCCTCCACCAGCAGGGGAATGTCGGCGCGGCGGTCGCGCAGCGGCGGCAGCGATATCGTGAGGATGTTGAGCCGGTAGTACAGGTCCTTCCGGAAATCGCCGGAGACGACCAGGTGCTCGAGCCTCTGGTTGGTTGCGGCCAGGATGCGCACGTTCACCTGAATCAGCTTCTGTCCGCCGACCCGGTGGAATTCCTGCTGTTCAAGGAGACGGAGCAGGCGGGTCTGGGTCTGCGGCGGCATCTCGCCGATCTCGTCAAGGAAGATGGTGCCTCCGTTGGCGAGCTCGAAAAGCCCCTTGCGTGTGTCGATCGCCCCGGTGAATGCCCCCTTCTCGTGCCCGAAGAGTTCGCTCTCCAGAAGGGTTTCCGAGAGCGCGGCGACGTTGACCGGGATGAAGGATCGGTGCCGCCGGCGCGACAGCGCATGGAGGCCGCGGGCAACGAGCTCCTTGCCGGTCCCCGATTCGCCGGTGATCAGGACGGTCGCGTCGACCGGCGCGATCTGCACGATCCTCTCCAGTACCTCGACCATCGCATCGGTCTCGCCCACGATCCCGGTGGCTCTCCTGAGCCGCCCGCGCTCGATCGCGCGCGTCCCCATCAGGACGATCTCCTCGGGATCGGCCGGGGCGCGGAAGGCTTGCGAGACATCGCGCGGCATCTCCGCGGCGGCGCTGCCGGGGTCCCGCACTGCGAAGACGGGGAGACCCAGCCCGGCGGCCAGGCCGGCCTGGCGCCTTCCCGCTTCCGTCCGGACACCGCCCGTCATGACGAGCAGGACCGGATCCTGGGCACGGGAAGGATCCTCGCCGGAGGTGAACAGCTCGACGCGGTATCCCCCATGACGGAAGCCGTCTCGCAACCGCCCCGCCAGCGGAAGATCGTGCGTGGTTACGAGGACGGTCTCGCCGGTCTGGGGTGTCCTGGCCACGGTTCCGCCGCCTACCTCCGGATCGATCCCTGGGTGTAGAAGGGGGGCCGCTGGATGTGCGCCCCGATGATGCGGCCCCGTATGCGGATCCCGATTCCGGTGCCGGGACGAGCGACTGCGGCGGGCACGTAGCCGAGCGCGACTCCCTCGCCGAGCGAAGGACTCGCCACGCCCGAGGTGACCGTGCCCACGTCCTCGCCGTCCAGCACGATCGGGTAGCCGGGACGGGGGAAACCGCGCTCCGTGAGACGGATTCCGGCAAGGCGCCGGCGAACGCCCCGCGCCTTCTCGGCCGCGAGGGCATCGCGGCCGACGAAATCGCCGGCTTCCAGCTTGACGATCCAGCCCAGGCCGGATTCCAGAGCGGTGTGCTCCTCGTCAAGATCGTTGCCGTAGAGGGCGTACCCCATTTCGAGGCGCAGTGAATCGCGGGCGCCAAGTCCGGCGGGCGTCAGTCCGTGCGCGGCTCCCGCGTCCGAGACCGCGTTCCAGACGGCTTCGGCCGCTTCCGCCGGAACGTAGAGTTCGAACCCGTCCTCGCCCGTGTACCCGGTGCGGCTGATCACCCCCTCGCCGGGACCGACCGACCCCTCCCCGAACCGGTAGTAGCCCACGCCGCCGAGGTCGATGTCCGTAATCGGATCGAGGATCCTCTGGCTTGCCGGCCCCTGCACCGCGATCAGGGCGGTATCGTCGGAGTCGTCCGACAGGGCGACGTCGAAGCCGGCGGAGTGCCCCGTCACCCACTCCCAGTCCCGGGCGCGGTTGCCGGCGTTCACGACGAGCATGAACCGGTCGGCGAATCGGTAGACGAGGAGGTCGTCCAGGACGCCGCCGTCCTCGTTGCAGAACGCCGAGTACTGGGCCTGCCCGACCGCGACGCGGGACACGTCATTCACCGTGAGGTACTGCACCAGTGCCTCCGCCCCCGGTCCGCGCACGGTGAATTCTCCCATGTGGGAGACATCGAAGATCCCGGCGGCAATACGCACGGCCGCGTGCTCCGCACGGATGCCGGTCGGATACTGAATCGGCATCGCGTAGCCGGCGAAGGGCACCATCCTGGCCCCGAGCGCGGCGTGAATGTCGTGAAGAGGTGTGCTGATCAGCGTCGTGTCCATTTTCGCTCCTGGCGGCTCGCCTCCCTCGGTGCCAAGCGGGGATTATCCACGGGGTGCGTGGCCGATGAGGTCCAGCAGGATCGCCTTGATCACGTGCAGACGGTTTTCGGCTTCCCGGTATACGCGCGAGCGGGGCCCATCGATCACCCCGGCGGAGACTTCCTCGCCCCGGTGTGCCGGAAGGCAGTGCAGGAAGATACCGGACGGATGGGCCCGCGCCATCACGCCCTCGTCCACCCGATAGCCCGCGAACGCCTTCCCGCGGGCGCGCTGCTCGTTCTCCTGTCCCATCGACGCCCACACGTCGGTCGCAACCACCAGCGCGTCCTCCGCCGCCTCGGACGGGGATGGGCAGAGCTCCACGTCGCTCGCCGCGCGGGCGTGCGCCAGGATCTCCGGATCGGGGCCGTATCCGGACGGACACGCGAGACGGAGGGAAAACCCGAGTTGCGCCGCGGCGTTGAGCCACGAGTGGGCCATATTGTTTCCGTCGCCGATCCACGCCACCCGCAGCCGCCGGAGGTCCCCGCCGAACTCCTCCATCGCGGTGAGGAGGTCGGCCATGACCTGACACGGGTGGAGGAGATCGGTCAGGCCGTTGATCACCGGAACGGTGGCCTCGCGCGCCAGCTCGACGACCTCGTCGTGGGCGAAGGTGCGGATCAGGATGGCGTCGACGTACCGGCTCAGGACCCGCGCGGTGTCGCGCACGCTCTCGCCGCGCCCCATCTGGGAGTCCCGGTCGGCGATCATCAGGGCGTGTCCCCCCAGCTGGGCCATCCCCACCTCGGTGCTGACCCGGGTCCGGGTCGAGCTCTTGCGAAAGATCATCGCGAGGCACCGGCCCCGGAGGGGGCGTCCCGGCGGCGCACCGGACTTGAGGCGCCCGGCGAGGTCCAGCAAATGGCGGAGGTGGTCGCCATCGTGCCGGGAGAGGTCGATGAAGTGGCGTGCCCGATCGGATCGCATGCCGCCCTGGCCGGTCAGAGGATGTAGCGGCTCAGGTCGTCGTCGGACGCGATCTTCTCGAGCCGGGACCGCACGAAGTCGGAGGTGACGACCACCTTCTCGCCGACGCCGTCGTCCGGGAGGCCGAAGAGCAGATCTTCGAGGAGGGTGGTGAGCACAGTGCGCAGCCTCCGCGCCCCGATGTTCTCCATCCGGTCGTTCAGGTCGGCCGCGATGCGCGCGATCTCCCGGATACCGCCATCGGTGAACTCCAGCGCGGCACCCTCGGTCTCGACCAGGGCCGCGTACTGGCGCACGAGCGCATTGCGCGGTTCGCGCAGGATCCGGACGAATTCCGGAGCGCTGAGGCTCTGCAGCTCCACGCGAATGGGGAATCGTCCCTGCAATTCGGGGATCAGGTCGGCCGGCTTGGCCACATGGAAGGCACCTGCCGCGATGAAAAGTATGTGGTCCGTGCGCACGAAGCCGTACTTGGTCTGGACATTGCACCCCTCCACGATGGGGAGGAGGTCGCGCTGCACACCTTCGCGGCTCACGTCGGGACCCGCCCCGCCGCGCCGGCCGGCAACCTTGTCGAGCTCGTCGAGAAAGATGATTCCGATCTCCTCGGCCCGGTCCAGCGCCTCGTTCACCACCTCGTCCATGTCCACCAGACGTTCCAGCTCCTCCTGGATCAGGATTCGGCGCGCCTCCGCGACGGTGACCGTGCGCCGCTTTGAGCGCCTGGGCAGCATGTCCTGGAGCATCTCGGTGAAGTTGAGGTCCATTCCCTCCATGCCCCCGACCGGGAACATCATGCCGCTGATCGAGGAGCCCTGCTGCACGTCCAGGTCCACGGTCCGGTCCTCCAGGTGGCCGTCCTGGAGCAGGCGCCGCAGCTTCTCGCGCGTGCGGGCCCTCCGCTGCGCCATCGAAGCGTCGCCGTTCGGGTCTACCCGCTCGGTCTTTCCGGCGCCCCCCGGGGGGCCCGCGACGAAAACCTGGGGGTGCGCGGACGCGTCCACCGGATCGACGTGTTCGGCGACCTCGCCGTCTTCCGTTCCGGATTGCTTCGGCTTGTCCGCCGGCCTGGGATCCGGGAGGAGCAGATCCAGCATTCGCTCCTCCGCGCGGCGCACGGCCTCCTCCTCCACCTCGTCCTCGCGGGCGGCCCTTACCATGGCGACCGCCGTGTCCACCAGGTCGCGCACCATCGACTCGACATCGCGGCCCACGTACCCCACCTCGGTGAACTTGGACGCCTCCACCTTGACGAACGGCGAGCCGGCCAGGCGCGCGAGCCGCCGCGCGATCTCGGTCTTCCCCACCCCGGTCGGCCCGATCATGATCAGGTTGTTGGGGAGGATCTCGTCGCGCAGCTCGTCCTCGACCTGCTGGCGCCGCCATCGGTTCCTGAGCGCGATCGCCACAGCCTTCTTCGCCTCGGACTGTCCCACGATGTACTTGTCCAGCTCGGCAACGACCTCGCGCGGTGTGAGCTGGTCGAGCCAGTGGGGGGGCTCGTCGCGGGCCGGCGCGGCCGGTGTGGCAGCGGGAGGGGAAGGGGCGGAAACGGATGTTGACTTCATGGGGAATCCAGCTCCAGCACGGTGATTTCCCGATTGGTGAAGACGCAGATGTCGGCAGCGATCTCCAGCGAGCGGCGCGCGATGGTGGGGGCGTCCATTTCGGTGGATTCGTAGAGCGAGCGCGCCGCCGCGAGGGCGTAGGCACCGCCCGAGCCGATCGCCAGGACGGGCTTGTCGGGCTCGATCACGTTTCCGTCGCCGCCGACCAGGAAGAGGTGATCCTTGTCGGCGACCGCCAGCAGGGCCTCGAGACGGCGAAGGTAGCGGTCGGTGCGCCACTCCTTCGCCAGCTCCACGCAGGCGCGGGGAAGGTTCGCGGGCCAGCGTTCAAGCTTGCCTTCCAGCTTCGCGAAGAGGGTAAAGGCGTCCGCCACCGCCCCCGCGAAGCCGGCAAGGATGTTCCCGTCGCGAAGCAGGCGCACCTTGCGCGCCGCACCCTTCACCACGGTTTCCCCCATCGTCACCTGTCCGTCGCCCGCCATGGCCACCCGGCCGTCGCGGGCCACGGCGATGACGGTCGTGGCATGCACGGGAGTGCCGGGCTGAAGGGCGGCGGCGGTGGTGCGCTGATAGGGCGAGATCGGCAGATCCAATTCCGGGAGCCTGGGCCTGAACGGCCTGGCAGTGAGAAGGCCGTTACCTGTCAAGCCATTAAAGGTAGATACGTCCGAAAGCGCCGGGTAGGGCCGGTTGCCCGCTGCGCCGCTCCCCGATTCTCACCCCGGCTTGTCCCCCGGCTCCCGGGCGCGGGGGTGCGCATCCCTGTATACTCTGCGGAGCCGCTCCCGGGAGGTATGCGCGTAGATCTGCGTGGTTCCCAGCGACGCGTGGCCGAGAAGTTCCTTCACCGCCATGAGATCCGCTCCCGCGTCAAGGAGGTGCGTGGCGAACGAGTGGCGCAGCGAGTGGACCGAGAGCCCCCTGGCCGACGCGCAGCCATCGAGCACGCGCTGAATCGACTTCTGCACGTACCGGTTGGAGAGCCGGTGCCCGTGGCGTCCCACGAAGAGCGCGTCGCACCCCGGCCGGGCCATCTCGACGCGGTGGCGAAGGTAGTTGCGGAGCGCCCTGACGGCCGATGCGGTCACCGGAACGATGCGCTCCTTCCTGCCCTTGCCGAGCACGCGAAGCTGTCCTGTCGCGAGGTCCAGCGAGCCCGTGTCCAGCGAGGTCAGTTCGGAGAGCCGCAGCCCGCTTCCGTAAAACAGCTCCAGCGCTGCGAGAATCCGGGTTTCGGTGAAGCCGCCCTGCTGCTCGGCCGCTTCCTCCGCCCAGCGAAAGAGCGCGGCCATCTCCTCGGTGTGCATGTGTCCCGGGAGGGTGCGGTCGAGCTTCGGCCCGCGCACAAGGCGCGCCGGGTTGGCGGGGATCTCCCCCTCGTGGTGCATGTGGCGGAAGAATGCGCGCGCCGCGGACAGTTTGCGCGTGATGGTTCGCGGGGCGAGGCCGCGGCGCCCGGCATCGCCGAGGAATGCGCGGAGATCGCGCCGGTCGATGTCGCTCCAGCGCCAGTCGTCGCGGCCAAGATGGCCGCCGAGAAAGGTCTCGAGGTCGCGGAGATCGCGCCGGTAGGCGGCGATCGTGTGCGGGGACAGATTGCGTCCCGTCTCCATGTGCGCCAGGAAGCGCGCGGCCTCGGCGGTCATGGAACCGCCGCCGCCGCCAGCGGCGCGATGTTCTCCGCGGCGATCCACCGCCTGAGGTGACGGTCGGCACGGGCGGCGAGCGCCTCACGGCGCTGGATCTTCTTCCGGGGCGCTCCCGGGAGCGGGTCCACCAGTCCCCAGTTGGAATTCATCGGCTGGAAGTTCGCGGGGTCGGCTTCGCGCAGATAGCGGTAGAGGCCGCCGAGCATGGTGACCGGCGGGGGCAGCACGGGCTTCTCGCCGTTCAGCACCCTGTGCAGGTTGATCCCGGCCATGATACCGGAGGCCGCGGATTCCGTATACCCCTCCACACCCGTAAGCTGACCGGCAAGGAACAGGTCCTCGCGGCGGCGCGATGTCCCGAAAGGCGTGAGGCACCCGGGAAAATTCAGGTAGGTGTTGCGGTGGATGGACCCCCAGCGCAGGAACTCCGCGTCCTGCAGCCCCGGAATCATGGAGAACACCCGGCGCTGGTGACCCGTGCGCAGACGAGTCTGGAATCCGACCAGATTCCACATCTGTCCGGCCCTGTCCTCGCGCCGCAGCTGCACGACGGCGTGGGGGCGCCTGCCGGTGCGCGGATCCCGGAGTCCCACCGGCCGCATCGGTCCGAAGCGCAGCGTGTCCAGCCCTCTCCGCGCCATGACCTCGATCGGCAGGCACCCCTCGAAGTAGGGGATCTCCTCCCAATCGTGTCCCTCGTAGACATCGGCCTCGAGGAGCGCCTCAACAAAGCTGCGATACTCGGTCCCGGTCATGGGGCAGTTGAGGTAGTCGGCCTCCTGCCCGTAGCGGCCGGCCGCGTAGACGACGCTGCGGTCGAGCGAATCCGCATGCACGATCGGCGCGATGGCGTCGTAGAAGGCCAGCTCCTCGTCGCCCAACTCCGCCCCGATGCTGGCGGTCATCCCGGAAGAAGTGAGCGGACCGGTTGCCACGACCGCGGGCCCCTCCGGGATCGACGTCACCTCTTCGCGGAGGATGGTGATGGCGGGATGGGCGTGCACGCACCTCGTCAACGCCGCGGCAAACAGGTGGCGGTCGACCGCCAGCGCGGCTCCGGCGGGCACGCGGCTCTCGTCCGCGGCGTCGAGCAGCGCCGAATCGAGACACCTCATCTCGCGCTTCAACTGGCCATGCGCCGTCGTGGGCGCCTCGCTCTTGAAGGAGTTCGTGCAAACCAGCTCCCCGAGCGCGTCCGTCCGGTGCGCCGGGGTCGTGCGCATCGGACGCATTTCGTACAGCGCCACCCTTCGATCCCTCCGTGCGAGGGCCAGCGCAGCTTCACAGCCGGCCAACCCTCCGCCAACGACGGCCACGCTGCCCAGGGGAACGTCCCTCACCGCCGCGGGGCCGAGGCCCGTCGCCGGCCGCGCGTCCGGTGCGTCTTCTTCCGCCGCGCCGCCGAGGCCAGCAACTGCACGGCCTGGTCGATCGTCGCCTCGGCCGGGTCCTGGCCCCTGGGAATGCTCGCGTTTGTCGTGCCGTCCGAGACGTAGGGCCCGTAGCGCCCCTCCAGGAGCCGGACTTCCAGGCCGGTCTCGGGGTGGAGTCCCAACTCCTTCAGGACCTTTCTGCCCGCACGCCTTGCGACCTTCTTTCGCGCAAGCAGGTCGAGCGCTTCGTCAAGCGTCACCGTGAAGACCTGGTCGGCGGACTGGAGGTTGCGGAATTCGCGGGCCCGCTGCACGTAGGGACCGTAGCGCCCGAGCCCCGCCCTGATCTCTTCCCCGCTCCCGGGGTCCCGGCCGAGGGTCCGCGGCAAAGCGAGCAGCCTGAGCGCGTACTCCAGCGTGACGTCCGCCGGCTCCATCCCCTGGGGCAAGCCGACCCAGCGGGGTTTCTTGCCTGGCTTCGCCGTCCCGAGCTGCACATACGGGCCGTACTGGCCGACCTTGATGAAGACTGGAAGCCCGGTGGCCGGGTCCGTGCCGATCGGCTCTTCCGCGTCAGGCCGCCTGTTCAGCAGCTCCGTCACGCGTTCGAGCGTCAATTCATCGATCAGCAGGTCGCCGGGAATCGTGGCGCGCGCCACCCCTTCCGCATCGCCGCGCTCGGCATAGACGGAGTTTCTTCCGATCCGGATCCGGATCGGCTGCCCGGTGTCGGGATCGTCACCGACCTTTACCGCGGGGTAGCCGATTTCGGGCAATCTTTCTTCGATCTCGCGCGCGAGGCCCGCACTCTTGCCCGCGCCGTTGTAGAAGTCCCGGAGAAAACGCTCCGAATCCACCTGTCCGGTTGCGATGTCGTCGAGCGAATCCTCCATGCGGGCCGTAAACTCGATGTCGACATATTTCTCGAAATGGGCGCGGAGCAGCTGGTTCACCGCCATTCCGGTGTAGGTCGGGACCAGGCTTCCGCCGCGCTTGCGGACGTAGTCACGCTCCTGGATGGTGGAGATCGTCGGGGTGTAGGTCGACGGGCGGCCGATTCCCTCCTCTTCCAGCTTCCTGATCAGCGAGGCCTCGGTGTAGCGGGAAGGGGGCCTGGTCTCGCGCCGATCAGGCTCGACCGAGCGCACGACGACAGCCGTGCGTGTGTCTCCGGAGGCATCCGGCAACCCCGGCGCCGCCACCCCGCTGCCTGCGGCGTGGATTCGGTCACCCTCTTCCAGGCGCGGGAGGATCTGATCCTTGCGGGACTCTCCGTAGGCCTTCATGAAGCCGGGAAAGCGCACCACGGTGCCCTTCGCCGTGAAGGTGTGCTCGGGGCCGTCGAAGCGGGCCGCCATGTCCACAGTCGTCCGCTCGAGGCGGGCATCTGTCATCTGGGACGCCATCGTTCGGCTCCAGACAAGCCGATAGAGCGAAAGCTCGGGGCCGTCGAGGAACTTCTCGAGCTGGTCCGGAGTTCGGCTGATCTCGGTGGGACGGATCGCTTCATGGGCCTCCTGGGCCGTCCTGGATCTGGTCTTGTACCGCCGGGGTCCCCCGTAGTAGCCGGCGCCAAACGCGCGCTCTATGGTTCGTCCGGCATCCCCCAGCGCCTTGTTGGAGAGTGTCACCGAGTCGGTCCGCATGTAGGTGATCAGTCCTTCGCGGTCTCCACCTCCGAGATCGACGCCTTCGTACAGGCGCTGTGCAAGCTGCATCGTCCTCTTCGGCGACATGTTGAGTCTGCTGCTCGCGGCCTGCTGGAGAGTCGAAGTGGTGAACGGGGGCGCGGGCCTCTTCAGGCTCGAGCGACGCTCCACGCGTTCGACCCGCCAAGGAACCGCCAGGAAGGATGCCTCGGCAATCCCGGTGGCAGCGGTTTCGTCGAGGGCGAGGGCCCGGGATGAACGGAAAAGCTCCCCCGTTCTGGAATCGAAGTCGTTGCCCATGGCAACGCGGCGGTCACCCACGCGCGTCAGCAGTGCCGTGAATTCTCCGGCTTCGGATGCCAGGGTCGCCTTGGCCCGCCAATACTCCGAGACCTTGTAGCGGCGACGCTCCTCCTCGCGATCGACGATGAGCCTGAGCGCCACGCTCTGGACGCGGCCCGCGCTGAGCTTGGTCCGCACCTTCTTCCACAGGACGGGCGAGAGGCTGTAACCGTAGAGACGATCGAGCACCCGGCGCGCTTCCTGCGCCCGCACGAGCCTCTCGTTCACGTCTCGCGGATGGCGCAGCGCCTCCCGGATCGCCGGCCGCGTGATTTCGTGGAACGCGATCCTCCGCACGGGCACGCGGGGCTTCAGAACCTGGAGGAGATGCCAGCTGATGGACTCGCCCTCGCGGTCTTCGTCGGTGGCGAGCACCACCTCGTCCGCCCTGGACAGCTTTTTCTTCAGCTGCCGCACGTGTTCCCTGCTCTCGGCCGGGACGATGTAGTAGGGCCGAAAATCCCCCTCCGTGTCCACGGCCATGCGGCCCCAGGCCTTGTCGCGAATGGCGCTGGGAATCTCGGTCGCGGTCCGGGGCAGGTCACGAATGTGTCCAAAGGAAGCTTCGACCGTGTACTCCGGCCCGAGGAACCTCTTGATTGTCTTGGCCTTGGCGGGCGACTCCACAATCACCAGCTTCACGCGGTTTCTTCCCTTTCCTTGTCCCCGTTGCGCGGGGTCACTCGTTCGAGGATGCCCCGGACGATCTCGTCCGGCGACAGGTCGTCGGTGTCGATTCCAATATGGCCACACCGATAGTATGCGCGGCGGCGGCGCAGGAGCGCCTCGGCCCGCCGGACCGGGTCGGGGACCTCC
The DNA here is from genome assembly GCA_022823225.1 of Gemmatimonadota bacterium. GTDB lineage: Bacteria > Gemmatimonadota > Gemmatimonadetes > Longimicrobiales > Gaopeijiaceae > Bin94. The sequence continues at coordinate 33,093 of JAJDXM010000086.1, read as the reverse complement.
AGCAGAGGTCTGGACGTTCCCGAGGCCGCGATGCGGGCCAGGGCGGTCCGCGGTCTCACCCGCAACCAGACCGAGACCGTGCCGCCATCGAGCAGGTCCAGATTCCCCGGCTCCGCGGGCCATCCGCCGCCCACCGCGATCACCGCGCGCGTCTGCCTGACCGCTTCGCGGCCGGCCGCCGATTCGACGCGGCGGAAGTGCTTGAGGCCGTCACGGCGGATGATCTCGTCAACAGGTCTCCCTTCGCGCCGGGCCACCTCGTCGTCCAGGTCAACGAAACTCCAACCGAGCGCTTCTGCAAGCAGCCGGCCAACGGTGGACTTGCCCGCGCCCATGAACCCCATGAGCACCAACCTGGTCATTCGCCGTCCGCTTCCCGGCCTCGGAAGCCCCTCGCGGCCAGGTGCTCCACGTACGAATCGAGGTTTCTTCGCAGCTCGCCAAGCGAATCGCCCCCGAACTTCTCCAGGATCGCATCGGTGGCAACGAGCGCGACCATCGCTTCCGCGACGACCGCGGCCGCAGGCACGGCACAGACGTCGCTTCGCTCGACCGTGGCGGCCCTGGTGCTTCCGTCCCGCAGGTCCACGCTCGGCAGCCGTTTCTTCAGCAGCGTCGAGATGGGTTTCATCGCCCCCCGCATTACCAGCGGCGCCCCCGTCGTGATCCCGCCCTCCAGGCCCCCGGCCCGGTTGCCGGCCCTCCCGAACCCTCCGGCGCGCGCTTCCGCCGGATCCCGGTGGATCGGGTCGTGCACGCGCGAGCCCGGACGACTCGCGTTGACGAACGCGGGCCCGATCTCGACGCCCTTGATCGCGTGCACCGACATCACCGCCTGCGCCAGCCGGCCGTCCAGCTTGCGATCCCAGGACACGTAGCTGCCGAGCCCCACCGGGAGACCCCGGACGACCACCTCGAAGCACCCGCCGACGGTGTCCCCCTCCTCACGCGCGGCATCGATCGCGGCGATCATCCGGTTCTCGGCATCGTGGTCCAGGGTGCGCAGCGGTGAATCGTCGACAGCGGCGTTGAGGTCGCCGGGGAGGTCGTCCCGGGTGCGCGCCTCCACGTCTCCGATCCGGATCACGTGGCTGCCCACGGTGATCCCCAGTTCACTGAGCAGCTTTCGCGCCACCGCGCCACAGGCGACCCGTGCCGCGGTTTCGCGAGCTGAAGCCCGCTCCAGGACATCGCGCGCGTCGCGGCGGTCGTATTTCAGGACCCCGGTCAGGTCCGCATGTCCGGGCCTGGGCAGGTAGACCGGACGCAGCGCCTTCGGGTTGACATCCGCGTCCGGCCGGGCGTGAGCCATGGCCGTCGTCCAGTTCCGCCAGTCGCGGTTCCAGATGATCATGGAGACCGGGGAGCCGAGGGTGACGCCAAGCCGCAGCCCCGACATGATCTCCGCCCGGTCCGACTCGATCTTCATCCGCCGACCCCGCCCATATCCTCCCATCCGGCGTCGGAGATCCGGGTCGATGTCCGCGGACGGATCCAGCGGCAGACCGGCGGGGATCCCCTCGACCACGGCAACCAGGCCGCGGCCATGGGACTCCCCGGCCGTTCGAAACGACAGGTGCTTCAGTGACATTGGCAAGTGACGGGGATTGCCGCTCCTGAGTTGCGATCGACGGACGCGCGATTGTCCATAGATAGCAAAGGGCCAGCCTACGGGGAAGCTCCACGCACGATCCTGGGCGTCACCATGATCAGAAGATCGCGCTGGACGGAGGACTTCCTCCGGGTGGCGAAGAGCCGCCCAACCAGCGGAAGATCCATCAGCAGCGGAATCCCCGAGCGCACCTCTCCCGCCTCCGTTACGGTAAGCCCACCGATCACCGCGGTTTCCCCATCCTCGAGCAGAACCTGGGACTCAGCCTTCTGCCTGCGAAAGATCAGCCCGACATCGGAGGGCGCCAGGTCCGCCGACGACCGCTCGGCCCGAGAGATCGAGCAGAATGTCGCCGGCGTCGGTGATGCGCGGCGACACTTCCAGAATGACCCCCGTCTCCATGTAGTCCACCGTCGCGACAGGAAGGCCGCCTCCACTTCCATCGCTCGTGCCCGACTGCAGTTGGGTCCCGGCATCGATGACGCGGACCGGTGTCTCTTCGCCAACCAGAATCCTGGCCGTCCGATTGTCCATGACGCGAACCGAGGGCTGGGCCTCCACATCGACAAGTTCCAGCGATTCCAGCGCATCGACGAATCCGACCAGCGTGCTTCTCCCCAGCACAAGAGACGTCAGCAGCGAGATCGTGGGGCCCGCGATCCGGTTTGAGGCGTTCCCCAGCGCGGCGATCGAATTGCCGCCAACCAGTACGACATCGGCCCGGTCGGGGAGCTGCTCATCCGGGTAGGTGATCACGCCGTCCCCGTCCGTGTCCACCACTCCCGGTGTCAGAAGGTTGAGCTGGTTTCCCCCCGCGTCCTTGAGGTCATACGTAATCCCGAATCCATCGAGGGCGGTCCGGTTGACGAATACGATCTTGGCGGCGATATCAACCTGCATGACACGCACGTCCAGTTCGCGCACCAGTTCCGCGACGGCGTCCAACACGCGCGGGACGTCGGTGACGACCAGGGCGTTGGTGGCAAACCCGATCGACGTGGTGCCTCGCTGGGTGAGCAGCGCGGCCACCAGGGATTCCAGTTCGACCGCTTCCACGTAGCTGAGCCGGAAAGACCTGGTGTGCAAGGGCAAGACCGCTTCCAGATCGAAGAGGTGCCGGGCGTCCTCCACCAGGATGATTCCGTCTTCACGCTCCCGGATCACGAGGCCGTGCGCCTCGACAAGCGTTCGGAGTGCCACATCCCAGGGCTGGTCGCGGATTTCGGCGGATATCGTCGCGTCTACGGCTTCTCCGGCCACGATCGAACGTCCTGCAAACTCCGCGAAAGCGAAGAGGACATCGCGGATCGGCGCGTCGTGAAATGACACCGTGATCGAGTCTCCCACTGATTCCGCAACCACCGGCGGCGCCTCCTCATCCTGCCGGGCGGCGCCGGACCGGGGCGTAACGCATGCCAGGGCCGCGGTCACCGCGAACGCAACCATCGTGCAGACTGTGGTCCGGTTCATCGGGAGTCGCTCCGCGCTTCGCTGTCAAGCTCGATGATTCGCATTGACGTACCCGCGGGCCCGTCGAGTGCCACGACCACCTGCTGCGTGCCGATGGCCATGATGCGGAGGTTGCCAATACGGTCCCCGATGCTCGCTCGATGACTCTCGCCAGCGTTCGATCCCGGGCCTGACCCGTCCCCGTCGGCACGCGACTGCTCCTCCTCCGCGTGAAACCTGATCAGCGCGATGCTCCGGCGAGAGTCATGGTGACTGATGATCCCCAGCAGCCTCACTCTGTGGAAGCGGGTAGCAGCGGCCACGGGAGGCGACAGCGGGAGGAACGGGTCTCTTCGCCCCGCCACGACATAGGTGAAGACTTCTCTTTCCGGCGGAGGATAGAGCCAGGCCGGGCCTCCGCTTGAGCGCTGTGCCTCGATGGCTTGCGGGCTCCGGACCGGGTCCGGGATGTCCGCTCCCGCCACGCCCAGGAGTGCGAACAGGGTGTGAGCAACCAATCTTCTCCTCACCGTGCAAACCTCACTTTCCTTCGTTGGAAGCTGGTGGTTCGGTATTACTCGGCCGGGCGACGCGAATGTGGACCCGGATGCTGGCAACGACGGGTACGGGTCCTCCACCCCGGGGCACGGGCGACTCTCCTTCGGCGGCCAGGAGCAGGTCGTCGGTGACGACGATGTGATCCAGGGACCCGACGGCGGCCAGAAAGGACCCGATCGCATGATAGCTTCCCCTGACCGCCAGTTGGTAGGTCCACCGCTCATAGGGCGGGTCCGGCTCCGTGGACTCGGGACGCAGCATGGTCAGCTCGACCCCGGAGCGGCGCCCCTCGGCTGTGACTTCCTCGATCAGACCCGGGACCTGGTCACGGGAAGGGACAAGGGCCTCCAGACGCTCCACAACCTGTCCGGCGACCGCGAGCTGCCGCTCCAGGTCCTCCCGGCTTGCAGGCTCCGCCCGCTCGACTTTCAGGCCCTGGTCTTCCAGGTCGAGCAGCCTGGATTCGTGCCGAACAAGGCTCTCCATCCGCGGCCCATAGGAGTAGGTGTGCACAAAGTACAAGGCCGCGGCGGAAAGAAACGCCAACAGCACGGCGGTTCTCCGAACGGGGTCTCGCGGGAGCAGCGTCATGGAAACTCCGGTCGCGCCGTCAGGGGCAGCGAATCCGCTGAATGCGACGCTCCGGCCTCGTATTCGGCCTCAAGCACGAACGAATATCGGGTCCGGGGCGGTCGCAACCCGGAGAGTGGCTCCTCCAGATGTTCGGTGCTCAGCAAGCGCACGTTCCGGATGAAGTCCGACACTTCGAGCCCGTCCCAGAACCGGGAGAGTGCGATCGTGCCGATGGACCTCCCTTCGACGCTGAAGCGGGTTGCGCCTTCGTCGGCATCCAGCTCGGCGATCTGAACCAGCCAGGCTTCGTCGGGGAGCGCTCTCGCCACTTCGTCAAGGAGCCGCGGCCACAGGTATCGCCGGGAGTCCAGCCGCCTGATGGCCGACGCCCGATCACCGAGCGAGTCCAAACGAGACTCCATCGAACGGGACTCGGACACGACCGTGGCGATTCGAAGCGAATCCCGAGCCGCGCTGTCGAGCGCGCTCGCAACCAACGCCGCGCGTCCACGCCCGGAAACCAGCAGCGCGGTCGACACGACAATGCACAGGACGACGACCAACCCCGAGGCCACGATCCAGGCGTCCCGCAGGTAAATGCGCAGTGGCATCCGCCCGGCTGACGCCCGGGCAGCCGCGCCGTTTCCGGATCGTCCACCGCCCGGTGACAGATCGATTTCAATCACGTTCGACCACCGCTCCGCTCACGCCGTCCGCAAGGCGAGTCCAAGGGTGAGAAGGAAGAGTGGCGCCGATCGCGCAAGCAGGGCCTGAGCTGCGGGATCGGTCCGCACAGCTACTCTTTCGAAGGGATGGACAACCCGAGTCTCCACCTTGATGCGGCGACCGACGGTGGCCGCCAGGTCCGGGACGCAGGCTCCTCCGCCACCGAGATAGACCCTGCCCATGCCGATGCCGGGGAATCGCGTACGCAGCATCGCACCTGCCCGCTCCAGACCGGAGGCGATCTGCCTGGCCGCTTCTTCCAGCACCGGATTGGGCAACGACGGCTCCAGCCGACCCTCCGCCACGTCCTCCGCCTGCTCGACCGACTGGGCCCGGTCACCCACCATGGACTCGGTCAACTGTCCAAGGCCGAAGTGATGATCGTTGGCCGCAATCGGGATTCCGTCCTGGAGAACGTTGATGCCGGTCGTTTCGTGACCGCAATCGACCACCGCCACGAGCCCCTGCGACGTGGACGGGTAGTTGTGCGCGAAAGCGTTGCACAGCGCCAGCGCCTCGACATCCAGGAGCACCGCACCGATTCCAGCGTCCTGCAACAGGGTGATCCGCTCTTCCACCTGCCGCCGCTTCGCGGCGACAAGCAACACGTCCATGTGCGGACCATCGCCGCGGGGGTCAAGCATCTGAAAGTCCAGTTGCACCCCCGCGATATCGAAGGGCACATGCCGTTCGGCCTCCCGGCGAACCGCGTCACGTGCTTCTCGTGCCTTCGAGCGGGGAAGTCGCAGCCTCTTGATGAACACATGGTGCCCACCGAGCGCGGCAACCACCTCCCGCATCCCGAGTCCCGCCTCATCGACCAGTTGCCGAACTGCATCCGCGACCAGTCCGGGGTTCGTGATCTCACCATCAACGATGGCGCCCGCCGGCGTAGGCACTGCCGCCACCCGGCGAAGTTCGGGCCGGTCGCCATCGTGCCCCACCTCGGCGAGCTTCACGAAACCACTTCCGATGTCGAGACCGACCGTGGTTCTCCTTGCCCCGAACAGTCCCATCTCTACCAACCCCCCGCCGGTACCACCGGCCCGGCCGACGCCCGCCCGGACAGGTCAACCGGCCGCGCCAGAACGGTTGCGTTGCGCAGGGCCTCGAGGGCCGCACAGGCGGACCCGTCCACCGACGCACCCGCTTCCACAGTGATCGATCCGCCCGCCCGCAAGAGACCCGTTACCAGTGAACCGCCGGCAAGTGTCACATCCCCCGCCGCGATGACCAGGCCCGTCCAGGACGATCCTGTGGACACCACCAGGTCTCCATTGACGATCAGCACGCCCGCGCCCCGGTCGTCCACCCGAGTGCCGCCACCACCGAAGACGAGACCCGACCAGCACCCCGGGCAGCCCGGTGCGGGGTTGGCGCCCGAGGAAACCCTGGCGTTCGCGAACTCCTCCAGCATCGCGGCATCGAACCACCCCAGCCTCATGCCGCCATTGTGCACGGCATCCGCGGTGGAGCCCCACTCGGGCGGATTCGGGAGCGGCCCGCTGGCCGGAATGCCCGAATCCGCGAAGGCGTTCCGGAGGATCTCGGAGAGCCCGCACGCCGGGACCCCCGGTCGTGCTCCCAGGAGCGCGTCCGAACGTATCCGGCCACCGGAGGAGATCGTGACCGATCGGGCTTCCACCACGGCGCGCTGAACGCCAACCCGGTATTCGGGATCCATCCACCATACGACCCTGACGGATCGCATGGGAACGCCGCTGCCCACCGCCGCCTCGCCGATGAAGAGGTGGAACTCCGCAGAGATCCTGAGGTCGAGAACACGGCGTTCGCCGTGGGCGCCAACCATGTCCCGGGCGACCTCGATGGCCGAATCCCCGAGCACCGCCGGCGACCATCCGCGCGTTCCCTGGATGGCCTCGTCCACGCTTGCCCTGGCCCATGTCTGCCGCGCCAACACCTCACCCGCCCGATTGGCCGCGCGAACCTGCCCCAATCCCGCGGCCAGAGCCGCGGAGACGATCCCGGCCAGTACCATCAGCGCCAGAAGTGCCAGCACCAGGGCAAAGCCATTCTGGTCCCCCGCCCCGCACCGCATCAGCGCTGCCCCCAAACCGTCCAATGGAAGGAGGGAGGCAGCGGGTTGGACCCCTCCCAGGTGAGCACGGCGGAGACCGCCCCCGTCCCCGCCGCCTCCAGCCCGGTGGAGTCCACCGCAATCCCGGTGCCTGTCAGCGGCTGCCACCCACTGTTGCCGCGGCGATAGCGAAACGCCCCGGCCGAAAAACGGTACGCTCCCCGCTCGAAATACGTGCCGATGAGACCCTCCGGCCGCGGAGGATCAAGATGCCATACTTCCGTTCGGAATCCCGCCAGACGCTGACATTCAATGCTCGCGTTGCGTCTTCGGCCGACGAGCGCTGAGGGTTCCCACCGCCCGTCGGCGCTCAGCACAAGAACCGAGTCCTTGTCGGGATCGGGCTCCCGGTACCCGGACACGGCCACTCCCAACCCGTCGGCCGGCTGCGTGTGGCAGCGGAAGCCGGTACCGCGGAAGGCCCGAAGGTGGAGCTCTCCGTTATCCAACACCCAGTCGACCCCGGCCCTGCCCTGGCCGACCTCCGCAGACAGCACATGGTGGATCAGCCGGGTTTCGTCGAGAACCCTCGCACCCGCCACAACCCTCGTGGCCACCACACTCTGCACCGCGGTCACCCACCAGCTGACCTGTACCACGAGCAGAAGCAGAGTAGCGGCAACGATCGCCTCCGTCAGGGCAACTCCCGCCCGGCGGGATGAGGAACGCGTCATCCGCCCTCCTCGCTCACCGCCGGCACGACGGGGGGCACAATGAAATCCAGGCGAATCGCGGTCGGCAGGGCCACATGCTCAAAGCTCACCCACGCGCCCAGCCCCGGGGTCTGCGGGACGCTCCAGCTCAGTGTGCCGGACGCCAGCACGGAACTCCCCGATCCCGATTCGCGTTCCGCGGAAACCGAATCCACGAAGTTCCGCAGCAGGACGTGCGTTTCGTCCAGAGCACGTGCGTGCACCAGGCTGCGCGCCGCCGCGGCCGTGAGAGATGCCACTCCGGCCACACCCAGGCTGACGATGGCAACCGCCACGACGAGTTCCACGATCGTGACCCCTGACCGGCTCAACGCCTTGAAACCCGGCCGAGCGAGGATACCACCAGCGAGCGTTCCTCTCCACCGAGATGGAAGCGCATGGTCTGGCTCGAAACCAGCCCCAGGCCCAATGGACCGTACCGGATCCGGGCCGTGGACCTGCCACGCGACAACTGCAGCACCACACCTCCCTCCCCGACCCCCGCCTCTGCCACCGTATCTCCCAGGGCCGAGATCACGATCCCGCGTGGTGGGTCGGCTACGAATTCCAGCGTCGCCCCTCCCTCCCCGATCGCGACCCACCTCGCCTCCGCGAAGAGTCGCGCGGCGTCCTCCTGGGACCGGCTCAGGTAGAACGCGGTGCGGAGTCGAGTGGCGGAGGCGAGGAGTGGGGGGGCCAGCGCTGCGAGAATGGCCAGCAGTGCGGCGATCTCGATGATCGAGTATCCGGACCGAGGTGTCGCCGTTCCGGTCTGCCTGGGCGAATCCGCGCCGGACGCCCGACCGGCCCGGGGGTGGGCAGCCGGGCGCGCCAACGCATCCGCGACTAGCCGGTGCATGCGACATGCCCCTCCGCCTCCGGAGTCGCGGTACCGATGGTTGGCGCTGCGATGTCGCCGTAGTCGATAGCGCAACCCTCCGCATCGCTCAAGGCATCATGCGTCGCTACCGCGCTCCACCCCGCGCGCGTCGCAGTCGCGGTGACGTTGACGGCTTCGGAAGCCACGAAGCCCAGGTCCGTCAGGGAATTGCTGTACGCGTAGTTGGTCGCGTAGTAGAGTTCCTGCTGCGCGGCAAGATTGCGCACGTCCGATTTCATCGCTGCGAAGTAGGCCTTCTCCCTTGTCGCGGAAAACTGTGGGATCGCGATCGCCGCCAGGATTCCGATGATCACGAGAACTATCAATAGTTCGATTAGTGTAAAGCCTTTTTTGTCAATCATTTATCTGGTTTCCTTCTAGTTGTTTATCGCCGTGTGTCGACAACAGAAACAGGTGTCGGGCACGGCGGACATCGAATGGTCGTTCCCAAGATCGGGCGAACGGGGGGGCGCTGGTATGGTGGAATCGGCCTGATTTTTCTGGCCGCGGCCGCAGGAGCCGAAGCCCGTCCTACCGCGACTCGCCTCTGGACGGACCCTCGGCCGAGCCGCCCTTCCACGGGCGTGCCCTGGGGCCCACAAGATTGCACCGCAGGATGTACCAGATCGCGGAGACTCCGTCCTTCCACCCGATCTTCTTGCCCTCCGCGTAGGTCCGCCCGTCGTAGCTGACCGGCAGTTCGTACACCCGCGCTCCCGCCTGCGCCAGCCGCGCGGTGATCTCGGGCTCGATCCCGAAGCGGTTCACGGTCAGCGGCAAGGACTGCAGAAGTTCGGTGCGGATCATCTTCTGACAGGTCTCCATGTCGGTCAGGTTCAGGTTCGTCAGGACGTTGCTGAGCAGCGTCAGGAACCTGTTCCCCGCGGTATGCCAGAAGAAGAGGACCCGGCGAGGCCCCCCCAGGAACCGCGATCCGTAGACCGCGTCCGCCTTCCCTTCCAGAATCGGAACGAGCAGCCCGGGAATCTCGTGGGGATCGTACTCCAGGTCGGCGTCCTGCACGACCGTCACGTCCCCGGTGGCGCTCCCGAACCCGGTGCGCACCGCCGCGCCCTTGCCCCGGTTCCGGTCGTGGAGGAACAGGCGGTCGATCAGACCCCGGCTCTGCAGCTCCGGCAGCAGATCGCGCGTACCGTCCGTCGACCCGTCGTCAACGACGATGACCTCCTTGTGAAGATCGACCGCGGCGACCCGCCGCAGCAGGCGCTCGACCGTGCGAGCTTCGTTGTAGACCGGAACCACGATCGAAACGGTCATCCCGGGCCTCGCCGATCGCGCGAGTCCAGACCCGGTTCCCGCATCCTCTTTCATCGATTCGCGGGTGCGGTCAGTGCGGCGGCGGTGTTGCGCCCGGCGCCGTCAGGCACCCACCGGCAGCTGGAGCCGCTGACCGGCGTAGATGCGCGAACTCCTGAGATTGTTGGCGGCCTTCAGCTTGTCCACCGTGGTTCCGTAGGACCTGGCAATCCCCCAAAGCGAATCGCCCGAGCGGACCGTGTGATGCGTCGGTGGAGCGTGGGACGCGCCCGACTCGCCCTGGGCCGTGGCCTCCGCCACATCCGCCTGGCGCGACTCCAACTGCGCAACGTATTGGGCGTACTGCCGCGGATACACCGCAATGTGGTAGTGGAGCGGGCGGAACTCGAGGGTCGCCTGCAGCGCCCCCTGCCTCTCCAGGGGAAGAAGCACCTCGTTTTCGAGCCAGACCCGGCATGCCCGCGTGGTGCTGTACCTCAGGTCGACAGCCATCCCCATGGGATGTACGGAGTCCTCGGACGAATTCCCGGGCTGGTGGGACACGGGCCGGGTCAGGCTGGTCACCACCAGCTGTTCCCCGCAGGCAAGCCGGTATTGTCTCGCGAGCCGTTCGACGAACAGCCGAACCTCCTCGCGCGCGTACGGAAACGACACGTCGTGCAGGCGGTAGTCCCGGTTCCCCTTCAGCGGGACCAGAAGTCCCAACTCGACGAACCGGTGGACGTGCGACGGATCCCTGAGCTTGGTGAAGTCGTGAATCTGGGCCTGGCGGTACTGCTCCGCCATCGCGCCCTTTCCGCCGCGCAGACTCTGCGCCGACGCAACACCGGGCCACCCCGCCACCGTCACTGCGAGCAGAACGCCCGCCACGGCAGGCACCCGCGACCTGATGACGGCCATCGCCGCCGACCGCACGTTACGCGCCAAAGGCCGAACTCTCAAGACTCGCCGCCTCCTCATCCTGGTTCGCACGACAACGAAACATATGAACATACGGAAACCCGCGCCACCTGCACCGCGTTCCCGGGCGGATCAGGCGTCGATGCCCCACGACCGGACCACCGTCCCCACGCCGTTGATGGCCAGCTGTACCCCCACGACCATGACCAGCAGTCCCATGATCCGCGTGACCACGTTGAGGCCGGTCCGCCCAAGTGCGCCCAGCAGCGTCGGCGCGAGCATCAGGCACGGCAGCGTCACCGCACCGACCAGAAGCGCGGCGACGTACACCGACCCCAGCTGAAACGGGTTCACCGACTGGCCTGCGAGCGTGATCACGGTGACGATGGTCCCGGGGCCGGCGAGCGTCGGCAGGCCGAGTGGAATGACAGCGAGATTCTCGCGCTCGGCCGCTTCGTCCTGCTCCCTCTGCGTCGTCTTCAGCCTGGAGCGCTTCGCCTGAAGCATGTCGGAACCGATTCCGAAGAAGATCACGCCTGCAGTGATCTGAAACGCCTCGGTCGTGATCCCGAAGAATCTCAGGATCCCGAATCCCGCGAAGGTGAAGACCACCATCACGATCACCGAGGTGAGGACGCCCACGGCCGCCGTCCTGAAGCGCTGCCGGTAGCTGTCCTCCGCCGTGAGCGACGCGAACATCGGCATCGCGCTTAGCGGATTGTAGACAATCAGGAGCGACGTGAAGGCGACTACGGCGAAGGCCAGATCCTGTTGCATGCCTGAATGCGGTTCGAGGGAGTCGGGGTGGTGGCTCGCGCGTCGCGGCGACCGGGGCACCCGCCGCCACCGCGTCAACCGGTCAGAGCGCCCCCGCGTAATTGTCCGCCGCGACGTTCCAGTTAACCACGTTCCAGAAGGCCGCCACATAGTCCGGGCGGCGATTCTGGTAGTTCAGGTAGTAGGCGTGCTCCCAGACGTCGACACCCACGACCGGGACCTTGCCCTCCATGATCGGCGTGTCCTGATTCGCCGTGGAGCACACTTCGAGCGCTCCGCCCTCTCCGGCGGCAAGCCAGGCCCACCCCGAGCCGAAGCGTCCCACCGCGGCAGCCGCGAACTGCTTCTGGAACTCCTGGAAGGAACCGAAGGTCGCATCGATGTCAGCCGCCAGCTCCCCCTGCGGCGCGCTCGCTCCGCCCGGAGTCATGAGCCGCCAGAAGAAGTCGTGATTGACGTAGCCTCCTCCATTGTTGCGCACGGCCGTCCGGATTCCTTCAGGGAGTGCTTCAAGATCCGCGATCAGGGCCTCGGCGGCGGTTCCGTGAAGTCCGGGGTGGGCCGCAAGCGCGGCGTTCAGGTTGGCGGTGTAGGCCGCATGGTGCTCTCCGTGATGGATCTCCATCGTGCGGGCGTCGATGTGGGGCTCGAGGGCGTCGTGCGGATACCCCAGGTCGGGGAGCTGAAAGGGATAGGCCATCTGTGCAATCTCCTGAGCGCGGTTACCTTGCCTGGCAGCCCGTAGCGCCGGGCGGGAGGTAGAACGTGTCAGAAACCGGGACGCCCTCGCAAGGTCCCCGCAGAATCCTGCTGGTCGACTGCGACATGTTTTTCGTGCAGGTCGCGCGGCTGGAGGACCCCGATGGCGCGGGAAGCCAGCCTTTTCTGCTCGTGGGGGGCCGGAGCAACAGAGGTGTGATCACTTCCGCTTCGTACGAGGCCAGGAAGTTCGGGGTTCGCTCCGGCATGCCCACGCGGCAGGCGCGAGTGCTCTGCCCCGAGGCCGTGGTCGTGCCGGTGCCGAGGGGGGCGTGCGTGGAGCGGAGCCGGGCGGTGCGTGCCGTGTTGAAGGAGCTGTCCCCGGTTGTGCAGTCGGCGTCCATCGACGAGTTCTACCTGGACCTGTCCGGAACCGAGAGGATGCTGAAGGGTGAAGGTCTGGACGAAACGGCCGACCGGATACGCCGGGTGGTGCGGCAGAGAACGGAGATCGCGGTCTCGCTGGGCGGGGGAACCCAGCGCGTGGTCGCCAAAGTCGCCACAAGACTGGCCAAGCCCGACGGCGTCCATGTGGTGCCGCCGGGCGAGGAGGCCGAATTCATGTCCCGGTTTCGCCTGCGCGACCTCCCGGGTATCGGTCCCGCGTTCCTTGGCCAACTGAAGGAGAAGGGGCTGCGTACCGTGGAGGACGCGGCCGCGGTCGAAGTCGAGTGGCTGGCCCGGTGGTTCGGCCCCGGCCGGGGCGCCTGGCTGTGGGAGCGCGTGCGCGGCATCGACCCGACCGAGGTGGACGCCAGGGAGTCGCGCAAGTCGATCAGCTCCGAGCGAACCTTCTTCGAGGATATCGACGATCACGACGAACTGGAGCGGCGGATCCTGGAACTGAGCGGCAACGTCGGCCGCCAGCTTCGCGCGAAGGAGCTGCGAGCGCGAACGGTCACCGTCAAGATCCGGGACCACGACTACAAGACGCGCCAGGCAGGCAGCACCCAGCCCGACGGCGTCGAAACCGACCGTGCGATCTTTGCGGTGGCGGCTACCCTGCTACACGATCTCCGACACCGCAGGAGGACCCCGGCCCGGCTCCTGGGCGTGGGCGTGTCCAACCTCGTTCGCCAGGTGCCGGCGGACCAGCTCGATCTGTTCGGCGGGCAGGACGCGCGGGAATCCGAGCGCGACCGGATTGTCGCGCGAGCGGTGGACCGGATCCGCGACCGGTACGGGAGCGAGGCGCTGCGGCCTGCCCGGGTTCTGGACCGGCCCGACAGGTGAACGACCCGTCGGCAGACTGCGAGCCACCGAACCTCCCCCGGGGTCCTGCGCCGGCGCCTACTTCTCCCGCCAGGGCTTCCTTTCGAAGTAGTCGCGCGTCATCTCCACCACCTTCGGCGCCAGGAGCCCGAGAGCGATCAGGTTCGGCCAGATCACGATCCCGAGGAACACGTCTCCCATATTCCAGATCACGGCGAGCGGAAGTGTCGCCCCGACGAAGTGGGCGGCCACGAAGATGACCTTGTACGGTATCACGGCCTTCGCCCCGAAGAGGTAGTTGGCGCACCGGTCTCCGTAGTAGCTCCACGCGATCGCCGTCGAGATGGCGAAGAGGAGAACGGAGAACACCACGATGTAGTGTCCCCAGTCGCCGAGCGGGGCCAGCCCCTCGCGGAACGCCGCCATCGTCAGTGGCGCGCCGCTCTCCACCGCCATGCCGTACAGTGAGGAGTAGACCTGTCCGTCGTCGCCGTTCGCGACCCCCATCGCGGGATCGACCACGCCTGTGAACGGCTGCGTCCGCTCCGCGTCCACGTAGAGCCGCTCCACTGGGACTTCGTGCCAGGAGACCTGGGGATCCGATGGGCCGGTGGCAGTGTGCGCACCGTCCTCGAAGCGGATGCCCGCGTCGGGTGTCATGTCGACGTAGCCCCCGTCCGCCTGAACGGCTCTGTACGACAGGTCGCCGCCGACGAGCGTGATCTCGGTGTCGAAGCGTTCGTGCCATACCCCGGTCATAACGATCAGCATTCCGGTCATGGTGCAGATCAGGATGGTGTCAATGAAGGGTTCCAGGAGGGCGACGACGCCCTCCGACACGGGCTCGTCGGTCTTTGCCGCAGAGTGTGCGATCGGCGCCGACCCCTGCCCCGCCTCGTTCGAGAAGAGCCCTCGGCGGACGCCGTACATGAGCGTGACCAGGAAGGCGCCCACCCCCGTTCCCGCCACCCCGGCGGTCGGGTTGAACGCCTCCCGGAAGATGAGGCCGAAGGTCGGCAGGACCTCGCCGACGTTGAGGAAGATGACGATCAGGGCGCCCAGGACATAGATCACAGCCATTGCCGGAGCCAGGATCGAAGTCACCCGGCCGATTCGGCTGATTCCCCCGAGGATGACCGCTGCCACCACGCCCGAAGTGATCAGTCCGCTCACCCAGGTCGGAATGCTGAACTGGGTTTCGAGGTTGTCCGCGACGGTGTTCGCCTGCACCGCGTTCCCGGTGAGGAAGGCGGTGACGCCCAGCATGAAGGCGAAGAAGACGGCCATCCACTTCCAGTTTGGCCCGAGCCCCCGCTCGATGTAGTACATGGGACCGCCGGAGACCGTACCGGCCCACTCGCCCTCGTGTTCGCTCACCCGGTACTTCTGCGCGAGGGTGACTTCCGAGTACTTGGTCGCCATCCCAAGCGCCGCCGTCACCCACATCCAGAAAAGCGCACCCGGACCACCCCAGTGGATGGCAAGCGCGACACCGGCGATGTTGCCGATGCCGACCGTCGCCGATAGCGCTGTGGTCAGCGCCTGGAAATGCGTGACGTCGCCCTCGTCATCGGGATCGTCATACTTGCCGGACGCGACGGCGATTCCGTGCCCCAGTCGCTTGACCTGGACGAATCCCAGCCGAAGGGTCAGGTAGGTCCCGATCCCCAGCAGGATGATCACCATGTAGGGGATCCGCTCGCCTCCGATCGGGATGCCCGCCTCGACGACGTAGGTGGTCAGGAAGTCGGTGACGCTCTGTAGGAAATCCATGGCTGGTCGGGTCCTTTTGCGGAGGTTGCGGCAGCCCTGTCGCGGGGCCGACGGATTGCGCCGGGCAAACTACCGCCATCGCCACCATTTGGACAACCGGCGCGGCTGCCCGGGGCGATCCGGTTCCCGGCATCGCAACAGGCCCGGGCTCGCGCGCCGCGCGACGGAGCCGACCGCAGGGCTTCACGACCTCACAAGGCGTTGATCATGTCGAAAATCGGCAGATACATCGCCACAATCATGCCACCGACCAGTACACCCAGGACGATGATCATCAGCGGCTCGATCGCGGCAATCAGCGCCTCCAGCGCGCTGTCCACCTCCTGATCGTAGAAGTCGGCGACCCGCGCCAGCATTTCGTCGAGACCACCCGTCTGCTCGCCCACCTCCACCATCCTGACGACCATCGGCGTGAAGGCCCCCGACTCTTCCAGCGGACCCGCGATCGTATCCCCGCTGGCAATCGAAGCCCGGGACTTCATCACCGCGTCGTGGATGACGCGATTGCCCGCGGTCTTGGCCGTGACTTCGAGTCCTTCCAGGATCGACACGCCGGAGGCGACCAGGGTCCCGAGAGTCCGCGTGAAGCGGGCCACGGCAGCCTTGCGAAGGAGACTGCCCAGCACCGGGATGGAAAGGAGCAGGCGGTCCGCCAGAAGCCGGCCCCGCTGCGTCCTGCGCGCCCGGTCAAGCGCGAACAACGCGGCCAGACCACCCGCCAGCATTGCCCACCAGAAGTCCTGGACCGCGGCGGAGGCGCCGATCACCATGCGGGTCGGCAGCGGCAGCGCGACGCCCGATGTCGCGAACATCGTCTGGAAGGTGGGGATCACGAAGACCAGCAGGATCGCCACGGTCGGCACGGAGACGCCGAGGATCATCGCCGGGTATACCATGGCCGAACGCACCTTGCGGGTGAGCGCGCTGCTCTTCTCGAGGAAATCCGACAGGCGGCCAAGGATGGTGTCGAGCGCCCCGGCGGCCTCGCCGGCGGCCACCATGTTAACACTGAGCCGCGAGAAAACCCTGGGGTGACGGCCCATCGCTCCGGCCAGCGTTCGGCCCGTCTCCACGTCGTAGACCAGGTCTCCGATCACCTTGCGGAACGCCTTGTTGTCGGTCTGGCGCCCCAGGATGCGCAAGCTCTGCACAAGTGGCAGTCCGGCGCCGATCATGGTCGCGAACAGGCGCGTGAAGATCACCACGTCGCTCTGGCTCACGCGCGTCAGGGGAATCATCCGCCCCGCGCGATGTAGTCGATCCCTTCGGGGACCGGTTCCCCAACGGCCCGCAACAGCTCCGACGGATCAGAGCTCCTCTGCAGGGCTGCCTCCAGGGCAACCTCACCATTCAGATAGAGTCTGGCTAGCGCGTCGTTCATGGTCTGCATGCCATGCTTCCTTCCAGCCTGCATGAGAGAGCGGATCTGATGCACCTTGTCGTCGCGAATCACCGCCCGGATCGCGCCGGTGCACACCATGACCTCCACCGCGACCACCCTTCCGGGTCCGCTGGCGCGCGGCAGGAGGATCTGCGTCACGACCCCCTCCAGGACCGAGGCAAGTTGGCCACGGACCTGCGGCTGACGGTGCGACTCGAACGCGTCGATGATGCGATTGACCGAGTCGGCCGCCGAATTCGTGTGCAGCGTGGAAAGGACGAGATGCCCGGTCTCTGCAATGCCGAGCGCCGCCCCCATCGCCTCCGCATCCCGCATCTCCCCGATCAGAATCACGTCCGGATCCTGGCGCAGCGCGTGCTTCAGCGCGACGCCGAAGCTGCGCGTGTCGGTACCGACCTCACGCTGGCTGACGATGCACCGCCGGTTGCCGTGAACAAACTCGATCGGATCCTCGACGGTGAGTATGTGGCCCCTCTGACGACCGTTGATCTGGTCGACCATGGCCGCCAGCGTCGTGGACTTCCCGGCCCCCGTCGGTCCTGTGACCAGAACCAGACCCCTCGGCCGCCGAGCCAGGCGGTTGAGGATCGGCGGGAGCCCCAGCTCACCCAGGGAGCCGGCGTGGAAGGGGATCTGCCGCAGCGACATGGCCACAGCGCCGCGCTGACGGAAGCAGTTTCCCCGGAACCGCGCCAATCCGTCCACGACAAAGGAAAAATCCAGTTCGTTTTCCCTCTCGAAACGTGCCTTCTGTTCAGGCGTCAGGACCGAACCGGCCAGGCGCTCGGCGTCGCCGGGCAGGATCCGCTCCCCTTCGTCGGAATGCACCAAGGCTCCGTCGACGCGCAACATCGGCGGATGGCCCGCGGTGATGTGGAGGTCGGAAGCACCTCGTCGCACCATTTCCCGAAGGAGCGACTCGATCGGGCCCACGAACCGATCTCCTGCGTCCTGGCTCATCGTCCCACCGTGACCAGCGGCGCAATCCGCGCAAATGTCTTTTCGCCAACGCCGGCGACCTCCATGAGGTCCCCGGGCTCGCGAAAGGCTCCGTTCTCGTTGCGGTAGGCCACAATCCGCTGTGCGATCACCGGCCCGATCCCGGGAATGGCCTGGAGTTCCTCCACGGTCGCCCGGTTCAGGTCGAGTCGGCCGGTACGGCCCGACCCCGCGCGCGGCCCCGCCTCGGCGCCCGAGGCAAACCGCCCGACAGCGCTCGCGGCGGCCGGCTGCGCCCTGCGGACCACCGCTGGATCGATGCGCAGAAACGGTCGCATTCGCTCCACCGAGCTCGAACCGATCCCCCGCACGCGAGCCAGGTCGTCGATGCTTGCGAAGGGTCCGCGCTCCTCCCGCTCACGCACAATCTGCAGTGCCCGGGCCGGCCCCACTCCCGGCAGACGGTCCAGTTCCTCGTCACCCGCCAGGTTGGGATCGATCCTCTCGCCGGACTCAAACGGGCGACTCCTCCGCTCCTTCTCCTGCACGGCGGAGTCGCCGGCCACGAGCAGGCTGTCCGCAATGGAGGGCCGGTCTCCGAGGAGTGGATCCGCCGGACCGGGCGCGGCCACCGCGAACCGAACCGCAGCCGCCCCGAGAAGCAGGACCGCCGCTCCCATCATGCTCTTTCGCTCCCTGTCCGTCACGTCTGCCCCCTTTTGGTGGTGTGGATTGTCTGACGACAACAGTGCACCGACCGGGTGGGCGCCTCCATGGCGGATTGGGACTATCTTCCGGCAACCCCGTCCGGGAGCGATGCGGGAGTCAGCTTGAACTGCCCTTCGATGTTGAGCTGAAACTGCGTCGAGCCCGCCTTCTGGCCCACGAAAGACCGCCGGTCCAGGTACCTGAGCCGGACGCCGAGCCGAAGATCACGGACCGTGGAATCCACTGACAGCGATGCATCCCGCTCCAGCTCGTCGATGAACGCCACGCACTCGCCAATGACGCCGGGCACGCGACACTCCTCCACTTCGAGGTATCTCAGGATCACCGAAATCCGCATCGGGGCTCCTCGCTCGTGCAACGCCCTGATCGGCGAGCGCAGTCTG
Source organism: Gemmatimonadota bacterium (assembly GCA_022823225.1). Lineage (GTDB taxonomy): Bacteria > Gemmatimonadota > Gemmatimonadetes > Longimicrobiales > Gaopeijiaceae > Bin94. Next base: position 14,353 of record JAJDXM010000086.1, on the reverse strand, counting down.
CCGGATACCTCGAGCTGGTGCGAGTCCCGTCTCCGGCTCGTCTTGCCGATCGGATCGCGGCTGTTCCCCCAGCCCGCGCTTCCCCGATAGTCCAGGATCACGCCTCCGGCCAGAGTGAGGCCGGTTGAAAACGGAACGGTGTGGTCCTCTCGATAGCGGTCCTGCAGCGTTCGCGCACCGAACTCCAGCCCACGGGTCCGCCTGGTATACCCCGACCCGACGGAGAGCCGCATGATTGCGGGCTTCAGCAACGAAGGAAGCGGCACATTCCTCACCGCACCGGTCAGATCCGGCCACCTCTTCTCCAGCACTTCGCGGTCCGAACGGGTGTCAAGCGTCTGGCTCAGGCTACGGTCGTACCTGGCCGTGACGGAACCCGAGCCCGGAAAGGTGACGCCGCCGCGTACGCGGATGCGGTCACGCTCATTGAGCGTCGCAGCGGAGTCCTGCCCGATCATGAGGAAATCCCCTCGACCGCCCCAGCCCAGTTCGTAGATGGCCCCGGGGTCGACGGCATCGCGGTTGAAGCGCGAAGTGATGCCGTTCGAATAGGTGATGACCACGGGGTCGAATGCCCGAGTCCACCAGCCGGGTTCGCTCGCGGGGTCGGCACGTCCCATCTGACCCGGGTCCAGCGAGAAGCTCGCGCTCATATCCCTGTGGCCGTCCACGTTCCGCAGCAGCACCAGGGTCGTGTCCCAGGGGGTGTGGCGCGTGCCGATCAGATCCGGGTTTCGATTGGTGTGGAAGAACGTGTTCACCTGGACGCTGGTGCTTGCCCAGTCGGACAACCGGGGCTGGAACGACACCCCCGTTCTGACGTGGCGTTCCATCTCCCAGCCCAGATCGAATCCCCCCATCATCAATCGCTCGCTGGCAAGCAATTCCCTCGTATCCGGGTCGGAGGCCAGTTCCTCGACTGCCAGCAGGTCCCTCCCGCTGACCAGGTGGGCCTCGGCCCCCAGCGACTCGAGGGGACGGAAGGTGACGCCCGCCGTTGCAGTGACGTTGCGGTAGGGGGCTTCGGCGGCTACAGCGAGGGAATCCTCGTCGCTGCGGATGATCCGGTCGAACCGGAAGGTGCTGAGGTCCCGGTTCGTCATGGCGCTCTGAAAGCTCACGCTCTCCGGTGTCCAGCGAAGTCTGGCGCCGGCGATCCGGTCCTCCAGGAAAGACGGCAGGAAGGCACGCAGAATCGAACCCGCCCGACCGGGAAACAGCGGCACGTCCCGGCGGACCGGACTGGCATTGTAACCGAGAAACGCGTCGACTCCGTCGCCCGAGCTCTCGGTCGTGATCGTCCTCAGCGACGACCGGACCCAGCCCGCCCTGAACTGCAAGCCACCGAGGACGGCGTCCCAGGCGCTGCCGGCGTCCGGAACCGATCGGCGCAGCGACAGGTCCACCCGGGTCCGGTCGAACCCGGGATCGCGCAACCCCTGGAGCTGGTCCGCGCGCACGTCGCTCCGGCTCAGGAAGAGCGGAGCCTGCTCGTCTCGCTCATAGCTGATCGACAGGGGCGCCTGCAGTCCCCATTCGGAGGGGGCCAGCCGGGCGAGCTGCAGCGTTGTGCGCACGTCCAGAGCGTGGTCGTTCTGAAAGGTGGGAGCCGTCCGGAGCTGGCGGAAATAGCCACCGCGGGTGCGCAGGGTGGCCCGGGACAGGAGGAACTCCCCGCCGCGCAGCTCCGCGTCGAACGCGGACACCATCCCGGCATCGCGGATCCCGCGTGACAGGCGCAGTTCGTCGATCCAGAACTCCCCCGAAACGGGCGTCCCCGTCTCGTTGAGTATCCCGACGCTCATCTCCCGCACCGAGGCCAGGTTGGGTGCGCGGCCCCTGTCCTGCAGAATCACCGAATAGGTGGAGTCTGCCGACCACAGCACCAGCGGCGGATCGCCCGGCCTCGGAGGTTCCAGGATCAGGCGCTCCTCGGCCTCCCTCCGCAGGGTCAGGAATTCCTCGAATCGGACGACGATCTCGGGCAGCCAGTCGCCCTCGTGCACCCTGCCTGGAGAGTCAGCCAACTCCAGGGGGGTGCGGTACATGTAGAAGTTCCTGTCGTCGGTTCCGATCTTGACGAAGAAATACAGCGGCCTCGACAGCCCGAAGTCGCCGTTCGCGGCGACCGCCCAGATGCGGGCCTCCTGGTACGACAGGAGATCCCTGGGGCGCTGCGAGAACCGGTTGTACACCTCCACCCGGTCCCCCGCGGGAACGTCCTCGAAGCGCACGGACAGCGACCGTTCGTTGAACTCGATCCCCTGTCCTCCGAACGCCGCGGTGGGATCGTCGAGTTGTTCGATCACGCCGGGCGGCGAAGCGTAGTCGTCGCCCGCCGTCAGCCTGGAGACGGGCGTCACCTCCACCCGTCCGGCGAAGGATGCCGTGTCACCGGCCATCCCGGCGAGCACCCCGCTTGCGGAACGCTTGATCCAGGTCGAACCCACGATCGACATCCGCGCAAGCACGAACGAGTCCGCGCGGCGTCCGGTCACCGTCAGCCGCAGGTGCCGCACCGCGCGCAGTTCCGCATCGGAGATGGCCCCGCCCACGTCGATGCCCCCGGGGTCCCGCACGGGTACGCGGTAGAGCCGGAAATCGGTCCCCGTTTCGTCCCGGTCGCGGACCAGGAACGGAGACGATCCGTCCAGCGGGATGACGAAGCGCCGGTAGCGCTCGAGCGTGTCGAGGTTCCCGTCCTCATCGAGATCCTCGGAGTCCGGCCTGCCGTTGCCGCGGGTGCAGTTGGCGTTGGGGTCTCCGAGGCGGTAGATCCGCCCCCGCTCGGCAAAGCAGTCCTCGTCCCACACGCCGCGCCCGTCGGTGACGGTGCCCCACACCTCCCGCCGGCGCGGATCCGCCTCCTGGTCCAGGATCCCCAGACCCCACGGGACACCCGACCCGGCCTTGGACCCGTTGACCGCGCCGGTCGTGTCGGCGAAAAAGGCATCCTCGCTCACGATCCCGAGATCCAGGACCAGATTGAGGAAGCTGCCGTCACGGACATAGAACTCGATGAAGTCGCTCTTCGTCAGATCCGATCCGGTCGGGCTCAGCACCGTTGTGACCGAAGCCCACCCCTGCTCCGCCTGCACATCTCCGCTCGCCGGCATGAACCGTACGAAGAGACCGGTTTCACGTAGCAGGCTCCCGGTCGCCCGGATCTGCCGGTCGATCTCGGCGGTGGGATTGAAGCCCTGGAAGACGCCCAGGCTGTCACCTCCCACATCCTCCCGTACCCAGGTGTGCTGCCAGGTGAGTCCGGCCAGGGTTTCGGCGGACATGGCCGGCGGGAGCAGCTCCTCCGCACCGTCCGGAAAGGCCGGGGCGCTCCCCCTGCGCCACTCCTGGCTCTGCAGCGACAGCGGGCGCGCGTTGAGCCCGTCGAAGTCGTCCAGGTAGACATCGCCCTGGGTGTTCGGGTTCGGGAGGGAGACCGCCGCCTCTCCGGTAAGGTGAAAGCTGGCTTCGCCGCCGGGATCGAGTCCCGGGACGGCATTCAGGAGCCGGTCCAGGAGTGGTGCGCCGACGTTGAGGTTGGCGTTCACGCCCCCGAGGCCGACCGCACCCGCTTCGACACCCAGCTGGGGCCGCCGGACCAGGGCATCCTCCATCTGGTACAGCCCGACCATGTTGAGCGCACCATAGCTGCCCATGTCGTAGCGCGCATTCATCCCGAAGACCGACGAAGACGCCACCTGGAAGAAGGTGCGCTGCTCCCACGAGACGTCCAGGAACGGCCCCGGGTCGGCGGCAAGGAGCGCCTCCGGGTCGAGGAGCGTGAGCAGTCCGGTGTCGTAGTCGATCGTGTAGTCCACGCCCCGGATCAGCGCGCGGCCAGCCAGCGCAACGCGCTCCGTTCCCTCGCGAATTCCGACCGCGCCGAGGACAAAGGTCGATACCGGACCGTCCCCCTCGACTTCGTAGGACAGGTTGAGCCTGAAGACGGCGCCGTTCTCCCGCTCGAAGGGGTCGGGATCACGGTAGATGCGCTCGTTCCGGTTCGAGCCGAGGATCCGGCTCACCTCCACCGTATCGACCTGGACACTGCGCAGCGGCGCCGGAGATGCGAACGGCTCGAGGGTGGGGAAGACGATGAAGGTGCCGGCGACCGGGGGCAGGTCTTCGAACGAATCGAGCGCCGGACGATAAATCTGGGATTCGTCCACGCGGTCCGTCGGTGTCTCCTCGTCCAGTCCGAAGAGTCGCAGATAGGTGATGTCGTCCCCGTTCGAACGGCGTGCGAAGGTGCGCCCGGCGCTGATTTCGCCCAGGGAGATCGAGAGTTCGACCGAGCCCGGAGCCACGTCGCCCGTCGAAGTGACGCGGTACACCTGGCGCATCTCGGTTCGCCACGTGGGCCGGCCGGGCTGGTGCAGGGCGGACGACGCCTTGAGCATCCTCAGGCGCGGCCTTCCACCCGCCTGGTAGAGCTGCTCGGGATTGTACGTGCCAACGGTGTCCCCCGCCTCGGTCAAGTACGTCACCCCCAGGATCTCGCCGGGGCCGAGCGGCACCCGCAGGGCCACCCACAGCCCACTCGGGTGCACCACGTAGTCCTCGCCGGGACGCAGGTAGCGAAACCAGCCCGCCTCGCTCACGGTGTCCGCGCCGGCGCCGGCGATCGCGTCGGCCTGGATGTATCCCTCCACCTGCTGCCGCGCGTACAGGTCGATCTCCGAACGGTAGAGCTGCACCGGCAGCGCGCCGGGCGAGATCGCGGGCGGCGCGTCGGAGCGGGACAGGGCCAGCACGTCGACATGGGGATAGTCGAATAGCGCCACCGGGTCGAAAAGGAAGAAGAACTGCCCGGAGACATGGTCCGCATCGTCGAGAACCAGCGTATCGGTCCTGGAATACCCCCTCCCGGCGCCCTCGAGGCGGAACCGTCTGGAGGTGACCTCCCCGGCCTGCTGGGCCCAGACCGACTGAATGTCCACGGGTCCTGCGCGCATCGTCGCCTGGAATCCGAAGTTGCCCGCCGGCACTCCCTCGCGCAGGAAGCGGGAGGACGGAAGATCGAACTGGACGTCGCCCACTTCGAATCGCTGGAGGATCTCCCCGGGCAGGCCCCGGTAGTGGATGTTCAGCCGGTTCGCGCCGGCCTCCTCCCGGCTCTGGTCGTAGTCGACGTCGACGAGGATTCGGTCCGCTATCGTCCCGTCGGCCCGCGCGACGAACCGGATGTCGGGAGTCAGCTGCGGGACGAGCGACACCTCGCAGGTCACCTGGACGGTCTCGTCGCAGGGCCGGAATGCGGTCCAGTCGCCCTGCATGTCTCCGATCCCCTGCAACTCGAAACCGAGGTCCGCGTATTCGTTCACGAACCGGCCCGGCACCCCCGGCGAGGGCCGCATCGCCCCACCCCGTGCGCGGTCCGGCACGTCCCGATAGCCGATCGGGCGTCCCAGGGCTCCGAAACGCAACGACCGATCCCGTCGCCAGTCCAGAACCGGCAAGGGTCGCGGCGGGGCCGGATCGGAGAGCCCGTAGTCGCGCAGGCCATCGCCCCGGATCCAGGGGAGCAGTGGCCCAGGGTCGAGCGGAGCGAGCCCGGTGCCAAAGCGCGTTACCGGTATGCGGGCCCTTCCGACCCGTACGAACGGCACCGGGACGGGCGGCGCCGAAAGGAGCGGGCGAGGTGGCGCCCGCAATTCGGGAATGACCCACAGGACGGTGTCGAGACGCGGCGGTCCCCCCTGCTGGACGGCCGCCCCGGCCGCGCCCGCCGGGACCAGCAGCGCAACGGTCGCCCCGGCCACTATATATTTCATGGCCATGGGGCCCTGTCCCAGGCAACGGACCGAGCCGGCTGCGCATCCCATAAGCGATTCATCATGACCATACTGACCCGATACCTGCTGCGCGCGCACCTGGCTCCCTTCCTGTTCGCCTTCGCCGCGCTGACGGGACTGCTCTTCATCAACACGGTCGCGCAGCGCCTCGAGGGCCTGGTCGGGAAAGGCCTGCCGATCGAGATCATACTCAAGGCCGTGGCGCTGGTGCTGCCCCACACCATCGCGGTCACGCTGCCCATGGCACTCCTCACGGCGGTTCTCTACACCTTCAGCGAGTTGGCCACGCACAACGAGATCGTGGCCATGTCCGGGGCCGGCACCGAGCCCCGCAGGCTCTTCCTCCCCATTCTGCTGCTCGGCTTCTTCACCAGCGGCGTGACCTTCCTCTTCAACGACAGGATCCTTCCCGAAGCCAACCACGAACTCAAGAACCTTCGCCTCTCCATCCAGCAGAAGAGTCCCACCTTCCAGCTGAAGGAACAGATCGTCAACCGGATCGAAGCGGAGGACGGCGTCGGTCCATACTTCCTGTTCGTCGATGTCATCGATCCGGAGACCTCGGAGCTGGGCAACGTTCGCATCCATGATATGAGCCAATATGGCATCCGGCGCACCACCTACGCCGTACGCGGGACGATGGATCTCAACTCTACGTTCACGGACCTGCACCTGCGACTGTTCGACGGATACTCGTACGAATTCGACAGCCGTGAGGAAGGGAGCTTTCGCCGGACGAACTTCGAAGAGCAGCTCTATGTGATGCGCGGCGTGGGCAACCTCTTCGAGGACGCCGGGAGCGACCAGCGCAGCGACAGGGAGATGTCGGTCGCCATGCTCCTGGATGCGCGCGAGGAGCGGCTGGGCCAACTGGAGGGCATCCGTTCGGAGTCGCGCGAGACGGCAAAGAGGGCGGTTGAACGCGCATTGGGCCTGGGGGCGGTCTCCGATTCCGCCCGCGCCGGGGCCGGCCGGCCCCCGATTGGCGTGGTCCCGGGAGGGCCCCTGCTCCCGCGCGACGAGCTGGTGCGGTCGACGGCCAGCGCCTCGCGCGCCGAAATGGGCCGCTATTCGACCACCTATCGCTTCGCCAATCAGGTGGGGGTCGAGATCAACAAGAAGATCGTGATTTCGACGGCCTGCGTGATCTTCGTGCTGATCGGCGTGCCGATCGGCATCCGCTTTCCGCGGGGCGGGGTGAACATGGTGATCGTGGTTTCGTCGGTCGTGATCGGGGTCTACCAGGTCGGCCTCACGACCGGAGAGAAGTGGGCCGATCGCGGAATGGCGAATCCGTTCTGGACGATGTGGGCGCCAAGCATCATCTTCCTCGTTCTTGGCGTGTTCCTGGTCTCCCGCATGGGCCAATGGACCGCGGCCGTGCGCGGCAGCGACTGGCGCGAGATCTGGCTGGCGACCAGGAACCTGTTGAGCCGCTTCCGGATTGTGGGGCGCCGGCGCAGAGCCGCGGCATGATCCGTACGCTCGACCGGATGGTGGCGAGGAGCTTCACCACGCTCTTCCTTGTGTTCATCGCCTGCGTCCCGGTCATCTTCGTGCTCAGCGACCTCTCCGAGCGAACAGAGGAGTTCCTTGAACGCGGTCTGTCGATCGGCGAGATCGCGCTGGGATACCTTTTCCAGTTTCCGCACTTCATCGTGTGGTCGGCACCCATTGCCGCCCTGATCGCGACCGTCTTCACCGTACATTCGATGACCGTGCACCGCGAGATCATGGCTGCCAAGGCGGGGGGAGTCTCCTTCCATCGGCTGGTCCTGCCCTTCCTGCCCGTGGGAATCCTCCTTACCGCGGGCACCTTCATGCTGAGCACCCTGGTCCCCACGACCAACCGCAAGGCTGCCGAGGTTCACCGGGACAGGCAGGTCAGCGGGGACTTCCGCACCGACTTCGTGCATCAGACCGAGAACGGGGAGACTCTGAGCGTGCAGCAGCTCTGGGTCTCCAACCGATCGGCGGACGTCATCGCCGTGGAGGGCCGCGGGGACGATGGCGCCCTGCAGCATGTGTGGGCCCGCGCAGGCGACTACTCCCGGGGCCAGGGCTGGACGCTGCGGGAAGGCTGGCTCCGGGTCATCCATCCCGAGGGCACGGAAACCTCCTACAGCTTTGAGCGCTACTGGCGAAGCGGACTGGACGTTCCCCCGGAGGAGATGCTGGACGAACCCCCGGAGGACGAGGAACTGGGCTACCTGGCGCTGGGGAAGCGCGCGAACGCCCTCGAGCGCTCCGGGGGCAACCCCGACAAGCTCCTCGTGAAGCGCGCCCAGAAGCTGTCCATCCCCGCGGCCACCCTGATCATCGTCCTCTTCGGCGCGCCCCTGGCCACAACCGTGAAGAAAGGGGGGCCATCGGTCGGCGTGGGATTGTCGCTGAGCTCCACGATCCTCTACATGATGCTGCTGCGGCTCTTCCAGGCGATCGGCGCGTCGGGCGGAATGTCACCCTTCTGGGCCGCCTGGACCCCCAACTTCTTCTTCCTGGCAGTGGGAATCATCCTTTTGTGGCGGGTGCGGACCTAGTCTAGCCCCCCGGCGAGCACTCCTTCGCAGACCTCCTCGACCGGCCCGTGGAGACGCGCCGCCCAGTCGTCGTCCAGCTCCACCTCCATCGCGCCGCCCTCCATCCGCACGGCGACCCGCCCAAACGGAATCAGCCCGGTCTTCACGGCGGCCGCCACGACCGCGCACGCCGACGTCCCCGACGCGGAGGTCCACCCCACCCCCCGCTCCCAGATCCGCGCGCGGATCCCACCCCCCACCTCCACAAACTGCACATTGGTGCCCCGCGGAAACGCCGGCGCGCCCCCGATCAGCGGCCCGTAGTGCTCCACTTCGGCGCGGCTGCGGCGCCGCCCGAACACCACCGCGTGGGGGTTGCCCACCGACACCGGAACGGCCCGCATTAGGACCTCGCCCGCCCCGTCCGGAGAAGGCAGCGCCAGCGACACACGGCCCCGTTCGCCCACCGCTCCCACCGCAACGAACGGCGGCCCGGACGGAAAAGCGACCCTCCCCATCTCCACGCTGGCGTCCCACACCCCGCCCACACCCGTCCCCGGCACGCGCACCCGCACCCGCTCCCCCCCGACCACCACCGGGAACCAACCCTCCCCCACCCTCCCGCGGCGGCGCAGAAACACCCCCGCGATCCGAAGACCGTTCCCGCTGCGCTCGAATTCGCCCCCGTCGGGGTTGAACATCCGCAGCCGCACCTCTTCGCCCTTCGCCGCCCCACCACCGCTCGCCTCCACCACCACGATGCCGTCGGCCCCCGGACCGCGATGCCGGTCGCAGATCCGCCGGACCAGCCCCGCCGTCAACGCGACTCCGTTCCCTTCCTCGAAGACCAGATAGTCGTTGCCGTGGCCGTGGGCCTTGAAGAAGCCGGGCAGGATCCGCAGGGGCTCTCGCAACTTTTTCGACACTCGTCTCGTCAAAGGTTGGCGTCGCGGGTTCGGGAAATCTACCGCGCCCCGCAAGCAAGTCACGCAACCACCACCAATCGGTCCCGAGGCGGACCGTCAACGAGGAGGGGACGATGGGGATGACGATAAGACAGGCCGCCGCGCACGGAGCGGAGGCCAACGCAGGACCGCCCGCGGCCGCCACAACCGCGTCGGGGGCCAACACGGGACTGCTGTTGGCCGCGATCGCAGCCATCTGGGGAGCGGCGCCCGCCCCGCTCCAGGGACAGGCCCTCGGCGCGGATTCTCCGCCCGCCGGCCAGGGCGGACGCGCCGTTCCGCCTTCACTGGAGGCCCTGCGCCTGACCGGGCCGGCACCGGCGATCGACGGCGTACTCGACGAGCCCGACTGGACGTCGGCGATGGTAGCCGCGGGGTTCATCGTGTTCGAACCGAACGAGGGGATGCCGGCCTCCCAGGCCACCGAGGCGCGTGTACTCTACGGCGACGACGCCCTGTACGTAGGCGTCCGGGCCTTCGACAGCGCGCCGGATTCCATCGTGGCGCGGCTGGCCCGGCGCGACGAACGGCCGCACTCGGACTGGCTGGACGTGGTCATCGACAGCTACCACGACCGGCGCACCGCCTTCCGCTTCGGCGTGAACCCGGCCGGCGTGAAGTCCGACGGATACCTCTACGACGACGTCGAGGAGGACGACTCCTGGGACGCCGTGTGGGACGTCGCGACCCGCATCGACGAAGAGGGCTGGACCGCCGAGTTCCGCATCCCCTACTCCCAGCTCCGCTTCGACGGCGGCGCGGTGCAGACCTGGGGGATCAATTTCGCGCGCTTCATCGGGAGGCACCTGGAGCGGAGCCTGTGGGCACCGATTTCGCGCGGGGACGGGGCCCTGGTCTCGCGTTTCGGAGATCTCCACGGTCTGCGAGACCTCTCCCCGCCCACCCGGCTCGAGGTGTTGCCATACTCGCTTGCGCGGCTGCAGCGCGCCCCGAGCAGCCCGGGCGATCCCTTCCACAGCCCGAACGACCTCTCCGCCACGGCGGGGGCCGATGTCAAGTACGGCATCACCACCGATCTCACCCTGGACGTCACTGTCAACCCGGACTTCGGGCAGGTCGAGGCGGACCCCGCTCAGGTCAATCTCACGGCCTTCGAGACCTTCTTCCCCGAGCGGCGGCCCTTCTTCGTCGAGGGTTCGAACATCTTCACCTTCCGCTTCTCCGAAGGCGACGGCGACATGGCCAGCGAGGGCCTGTTCTACTCCCGCCGCATCGGGAGGGCCCCGCGAGGGCACGCTCCGGCGCCGTATGCGGACTCGCCCGAGCAGACGCGGATCCTCGGCGCGATGAAGCTCTCCGGCAAGACCCGCTCCGGGTGGACCGTGGGGCTGCTCCACGCGCTCACCAACTCCGAAGAGGCACGGCTGGCGGACGGGTCCGGCCCGCTCGGCGAACAGCTCGTCGAGCCGTTCGCGCAGTACGGAATGGCGCGTGTCAGCCGGGACTTCCGCGAAGGACGGAGCGCCCTCGGCGTCATCTCAACCTGGACCGTGCGCGAGTCCGGCGCCGCCAGGTCCCTCGCCCTCCATGACCAGGCCTACACGGCGGGCCTCGATGCCCGTCACCGCTTCGGCGACGACCGCTTCATCGTATCCGGCTATGTGCTGGGGTCGGCCGTGCGGGGTTCGGCCGCCGCGGTCACCCGCACGCAGCGCTCTCCGGCGCGCTACTTCCAGCGGCCGGACGCGGACCACACCGACTTCGACCCTGGCCGCACGAGCTTGAGCGGGTGGGCCGGCGCCGCCTCCTTCGCGAAGATCTCCGGCGGCTACTGGCGCTATGGCGGCGGCGTCATGGCGCGTTCGCCCGGCTTCGAGGCCAACGACCTGGGGTTCATGCGCGAGGCGGACTTCGTGGCTCCCTGGATATGGGCGGGCTACAACCGCTTCCGGCCGTCCGGACCATTTCAGCGCTGGAACCTCAACGTGAACGCGTGGGCGCCCTACAGCTTCGGCGGCGAGCCCTTCCGGAAAGGCGGAAACGTCAACGGCAGCTTCACATTGAAGAACTTCTGGGGCGGGTTCGCCGGCGTCATGCGGCAGACCGGCGGATACAGCAACGTCGCGCTCCGCGGCGGCCCCATGCTCCGCCAGGACCCCTTCTGGGGCGGCTGGTTCGGCTTCTTCTCCGACTCGCGCAAGCCACTGCAGATCGAAACCGGCAACAACTGGCAGGTGACCCCGGAGACCGGGTCGTGGAGCTACGGGGCCGACATGGGCCTGCGCTTGCGGCCATCCTCCCGGGCGACCGTGTCGGCCGGCCCGTTCGTGAACTGGCGGCGCGAGGACCTGCAGTGGGTCGGCCGCTTCAACCCGGAAGACCCCGTGTACCTCTTCGGGCGGCTGGCGCAGACCACCGCCGGAATCACGGCCCGCGCCGACTGGACCTTTTCGCCCTCCCTGTCGCTCCAGCTGTACGCCCAGCCTTTCGTGTCGGCAGGCTCCTACGGCGACTTCAAGCGCGTCGCCGATCCGCGGGCGCGCTCCTACGCCGAGCGGTTCGCCCCGGTGCCCACCGAAGCCGGCGAGGATGGCACGGTCCGCGCCGACATCGACGGCGACGGCAGGACCGAGTCGTACGGAGCCCCGGACTTCAACGTCAAGCAGTTCAGGTCGAACCTCGTGCTCCGCTGGGAGTACCGTCCCGGCTCCACCCTCTTTGCGGTGTGGTCGCAGGGCCGGGATCACTACACGCGCCAGGGCGACTTCTCCTTCGGCAGCGACCTGGGCACCCTGCTCCGGCAGCCCGGCGACGACGTCTTCATGCTGAAGGCGAGCTACTGGATCGGCTGAGGGGCAGCTGACGCGCAGCGGCGGTGGCGAGCCGGCAGCGCCACCGCCGTTGCCGCCCGGAATGCGGGGGGCCATCTTCCCACGGCAATGAGCGCGTCGACAACCTTCGTGGTCATCGTCAAGGACGAGTGCGAGACCTGCCACCTCGTGGTCCCCGTCCTGCGGGAGATCGCCGCGGCGGGCCACTCCTTCACCGTGTATTGGCAGGATGACGGTGCCTTCCTCGGCTCCGCCCTCTCCGGCGCGTCGATCGACGACCGCGAGCTGGAGCAGTCGTTCCGCCTGGGAATCGAGGCCGTCCCGACGCTGATTCGACACGATCGCGGCGACGAATCCGGTCGCGTGGCGGGCTGGTCCCGGGACGACTGGCGCGCCCTGACCGGCCTTCCCGGACTCGGCGCGGAGCTTCCTTCCTACCGGCCCGGCTGCGGCTCCCGGTCGGTGGAACCGGGCGTCTCCGAGGCGCTCGATGCCCGTTTCGGCGCCAATCGCATCCGGGCACGGCAGATCGAATTGGCCGCCGGTGCGGACCCCGTCGAAGCCTGCTACGAGCGCGGCTGGACGGACGGACTGCCGGTCGTGCCCCCGACGTCCGGGCGCATCCTGCGCATGCTGGGCGGCACCCGCCGCGACCGGGCCGAAGTGATCGGGCGGATCCCCCCGGACATGGCACCCTGCACCGTCGAGAAGGTGGCGATCAACGCGGTGATGGCCGGCTGCCTGCCCGAGCACATGCCCGTCGTCCTCGCGGCGCTGGAAGCGGCCCTCGATCCCGGCTTCACCCTGCACGGGGTGACGTGCAGCACCTGCTTCTCGAGCCCCGTGATCATCGTCAACGGCCCCATCGCCGCGCGCCTCGGCATGAACTCCGGGCTGAACGCGCTCGGCCAGGGGAACCGCGCCAACGCCACCATCGGCCGGGCGGTCAACCTGGTCGTGCGCAACGTCGGCGGCGCGCGCCCGGGCGAGATCGACCGGGCGACGCTGGGATCGCCGGGCAAGTACACCTTCTGCTTCGCCGAGGACGAGAGCGACGCCGGGTGGGAGCCGCTCGCCGTGTCGCGCGGCGTGGCCCCGGGCCGGAGCGCCGTGACCGTATTCGCCGGAGACGGCATTCAGGGCGTGACCGACCAGAAGGCGCGCAGTCCCGACGAACTCACCCGCTCCCTGGCCATGTCGCTGCTCGCGGTGGGGCATCCCAGGCTGTGCGAATGGGCTCCCGCGCTGCTCGTGCTATCCCCCGAACACTACGCCATCTACCGCGACGCGGGGTGGGGCCGGGCCCGGATCACGACGGCGCTCCACCAACGGCTTCGCCGCCCGGGCGCCGAGGTGGCCGCCGGTGCGGGCGGGGTGGCCGAAGGAATGCCCTCGTCGCGCGCCCACGAAACCATCTCCAAGTTCCACCCCGGCGCCCTCCTGCTCGTTCGGGCGGGCGGTCCGGCAGGCCTCTTCTCGGCCATCCTGTCGGGGTGGCCCGGGGGACGCCTCTTCGAAGAATCCCACCCCGTCACAAGGGAGATCGCGGAATGAGCATCGCACCCGTCACGCTGCACGACCCCACCTCCGAGGCCGCCCCCGCCTCCCGGCCCCGCCGCCCCCCGCTTCCCACCCTGCACGGCCGCACCGTCGCGCTCTTCGACATCGGCAAGTCGCGCGCCGGCGAGTTTCTCGACCACCTGGAGGCCCGGCTGTGCGCCAGGGGCGTCACCACGGCGCGCTTCGCGAAGCCGACCAACGCCAAGCCCGCCACCGCCGCGATCCTGGCAGACATCGCGTCCGGCGCCGACGCGGTCGTGGAGGCCCTCGCCGACTGAGGATCGTGCGTATCATGCGGTCTGCATGACATCAGGGCGCTCGACGACCTCGGCCTTCCCGGCCTCCTGATCGCCACCGACGCGTTTCGCGAAGCGGCCGCGTTCCAGGCAAGGTCCCTGGGCTTCGACCCGGCGGTCGTCTGGGTGGCCCACCCCATCCAGAACCGCCGCCCCGAGGAGCTGGAACAGCTGGCCGAACTCGCGCTGGAACCGGTTCTGCGCGCGCTGGCGAGCGACGCGGAGTCCTGCCCGCGTGCCGCTACCCGGACGCCGTCGCCACCAGCACCACCACCAGAACCACTAGCCCGGATTTCTCATACCGATAGAGCGGCACCGGCCTCCGGGAGCTGTTAAGTTTATGTGGGCGAACAACTTGACAGCGACGACACCGGAGGACCGATGCCAACACAGTGTAAGCCGCTTTCCTTCGCATTTCAAGGG
>JAJDXM010000023.1 GCA_022823225.1 Gemmatimonadota bacterium | reverse complement strand
CGCCCCCCCACCCCACCCCGCCGCCGCCCGCCACGCCGGTGGTTCTTGCTGGCGCGCGCGGCCCCCCTGCTGCCCGCCCTCCTCCTCACGCTGGCGGCCTGCAACCGGGAGCCGCTTCCCGAGGTCGAGGGCGACCCCGTGCAGGCCGCCCCGGCCGAGACCGTCCGGACCACGACCGACACGGCCACACCCACCACCCCCGCCGACCTCGGCGCGCTCACCCGGTCCTCACCGCAACAACCCCCCGTCCCCACCCCCACCGAAACCCTCGCGGCACAGCTCGCCCAAATCGCCGCCACCCAGCAGCTCATCCTGGCCCGCCTCGATTCGCTGCAGGGCGCGGCCGCGCCCGTGGCCGGCTCGCCCGCCACCCCGCTCCAGACGTCCGGCGCCGCTTCCCCCGCGACTCCCCTCCAGGCCCCCGGCGAGCCCCCCACCACCCAGCAACCCCCGGACACCGCCGGCGGACTCGAACTGCCCGATCTCGAGGAGGCCACCGAGGACGTGCAGAGCATCGGGCTCGGGATCGCGCTGTCGCTGCTCGTCATCCTGTTCTTCCATTTCCTGATCCGGGCGGTGATCTGGGTGCTGGAGACGCTCGCCGAACGGAGCACCGCGCGCCGCCTGTCGTTCAAGTGGCTGATCCCCATCACCCGCATGGTGTTCTGGGCGATCGCGGTCTTCCTGATCGTCAACAACATCTTTCAGGTGGACGCCCAGGGGCTCATCGCGGCGGGCGCGGCGCTGGGCGTGGGGAT
Organism: Gemmatimonadota bacterium; assembly: GCA_022823225.1. Lineage (GTDB taxonomy): Bacteria > Gemmatimonadota > Gemmatimonadetes > Longimicrobiales > Gaopeijiaceae > Bin94. The sequence goes on along the minus strand of JAJDXM010000023.1, from coordinate 62,447 downwards.
CGCGGTCGCGGCGCAGGACGTGCTCAAGAACGTGCTGGGCGGCCTCACCGTGGTCTTCGACCAGCCCTTCCAGGTCGGCGACAAGATCTCGGTCGGGGGCACCTACGGCGAAGTGGTCTCGATCGGCCTGCGCTCCACGCGGATCGTGACCGCCGACGACGACATGGTGTCCATCCCGAACGCCAAGCTCGTCGAGGAGCAGGTCGCCAACTCGAACGCGGGCCAGCTCAACTGCCAGGTGGCGACGAACCTGTACCTGCCCGGCAGGGTCGACGAGCGCCTGGCGAAGAAGATCGCCTTCGAGGCCGCGGTGACCTCCAAGTACGTCTTTCTGAACAAACCGATCGTGGTGCTGGTGCAGGACGACTTCCGCACCACCTTCGTGACGCGGATCAAGGTCCGCGCCTACGTGCTGGACCCGCGCTTCGAGTTCGTCTTCCAGAGCGACGTCACCGAGCGGGCCCGGGACGGGTTCCGCAAAGCAGGCCTGATGCCGGAGCGGGACTGGTACCCGATGGTAGAGGGGGACGGGATGGAAACGGCGGAGGCGGGGGCCGGGTGAGCGACGGAATCGGCGGAGGCGGGGGCCGGGCGAGCGGTAGGGCGCCCCCTGCCCACAGTGGTGTGGGGGCATCGCCGTCGACCGACCGGGAGATTGCGGCGCTGATCTCGGCCACGGTTCACGAGCCGTTCCGGGAGTTGTGGAGGCGGTATGAGCGGGACGCGTGGGCGCCGGTGCTCGCGGTGCTGGAAGAGGTGCTGGCGGCGCATGAGGGGGCGATGGGGGGGTTGGGTGGGGATGATGAAGACGCCACCGCCACCTACCGCCGGCGCGTGGCCGCCGAGGTGCTGGGCCCGCTGCGGTCCGCCGTGCGCGACGCAAAGCACGCCGTGAGGCTGGACGCGGCGCTGGCGGTGACTGCGCGACAGGTGGCGCGTGGGGTAAACGCCCTGCCCACGATGGCCACCGTGCCGGTCTCCCCGTCGGCGCTCGAACGGCAGCCCGGAACAGGGCTCTGGCCGACGGTGAAGCGCGGGGTGGCGAGCGCGCTGCGCCCCCTCGTGTGGCGGCGCGAGGTGCACGAGGTCGCCGTGGCGCAGGTGGCGCGCGGGCATCTCGGCCGGGTGGTGCTGCCGGGCCAGCTGCGCGCCTTCCGGGAAAGCCAGCGCAGCCGGGCGTTGTGGCTGGGGGGACTCGAGCGCGCCTGGGCCGAGTGGGTGCCGGAGGTGTTGGGGTCGGTCGACCTCGACGCGGCCAAACGGCTCGACCGCGAGCTGCGCGCGCTGGCCGCGGGCGACTCCTCCCCGTGGGGACGGGGCGCCGGAATGGACGCCGAGCGGAGCGAGAAGATCCTGCTGGCGACCGTCGCGGTGGCCGGCACCTTCGCCGAGATCGATGCCGATGGAGACACCGCTCCCCGGCGCGACGAGGAAGCCGCAGCCGAGTGGGACCGGTGGGCGGCCGAGAGCGCGGCCCGGCTCGACCTCTGCGCGGTCCTCCTGGACGCGTGCGATGCGGTGGACCGGACCCGCCGGGAGATGATTGCGAGCTGGACGGGGGTGGTGGGGGAGATCGACGCCGCGCTGAGCGAGGTGAGGGCGCGCCTGAATTGGGGGCGGGAAAGGGCGGAGCAGCTGGACGGCAAGGCCGCCGGTCTCGCCGACGCACTCCAGCGCGAGCAGGCCACAACGGTCGACGACGTCAGCCGGATCGAGGGCGCCCTGCCCGACCCGCCGCGGCTGCTCGACACGCTGACCGGCGCGGTCGACGAGGCGCTCGCCCGCTTCGAGGAGACCGTCGAGCGAATGCCGGAGGTGCTGGTCGTGCACCGTGTTCCGCGTGCGGACGCCCCGATGCGCAGGCCGGGCGGTCCGGGCCACGAGGTGGGGTTGCGCGAGGCGGCGCTTCAGGCCTTCGATGCGCTCCGGGCTCAGCGGATCCGGCGCGCCCCGACGGCCATCTCGGAGGCGATGGGACGCGTGCACACCGTGGTCGCCGAGCTGCGCGAAGTGTCCGCGTACGGATACGAGGCCGCGATCGCCGAGCTCTCCGAGGCCGCCGATCCGGCCGAGGTCGAACCCACCGTCATGGTCGTGAACGGACTCTCCCGCGCGGCCCGCAAGGTGGACGACGCGCGCGCGATCCTCCTCGACGCTCTCGCGGCGACCGAGGCGAGCGCGAACCTCGAAGTCGCCGAAGGCACCGAGCACCTTGTCCAGCGCGCCACCGCGGACCGGCTGACCGCGCGCTACCTGGACGCCCGCTCCCACGTCGTCGCCGAGGCCGCCCGCGACCAGAAGAAGTGGGGTCGCCGGCTTGCAGGCGCGGTGGGCCGCGCAACGGCGGCGTGGCGCTTCCTTCGCACCCGTCTGTGGCCGGTGAAGCGCGCCCTGGGAATCGGTGCGGACCTGCGCAGCCAGGCGGAGCTCAGGGATCGTTCGCTCGCGTTCGCCGAAGAGGTCCCCGCACAGCTTCCCGTCGTCTACCGCCGGCTCTTCGCCTTCGAACCGCTCTCCGACCCCCGACTCCTCGCCGGCAGAGAGGACGCGGTGGACGCGGTCGAGTCCTCCTGGGCCAGGTGGCAGAACGAACGCACCCGGTCGCTGATGGTCGTGGCCCCGCCCGGGTCGGGCATCACCAGCTTCCTGAACATCGCCGCGGACCGGCTGCGGGCCGAGGCGCCACGGGTGCTGTCCGAAGCGCCGCCGGTGGTGCGCCGGACACTGCGGGAGCGCATGCGCACGGAGTCAGCCCTCGCAAGCCGGCTCGGGCGCTGGCTGGGACTGGGTGGCGCGCCGGATCTGGATGAGTTGGCGGTGCGGATCCTTGAAGCCCCGGCGGACTCCCTGCCCCGCGTGGCGATCCTCGAAGGAGCCGAGCACCTGCACCTGCGTGTCCCCGACGGTGCCGATCTGCTGGAACGAATGCTCGCCTTCGCCTCCCGAACCCAACCGCGCGTCTTCTGGGTGTTCTCGATGATTTCATCCGCGTGGCAGCTGGCGAAAAAGCGCTCACCGGCAAGCTTCGGGGACCTTGAGTCCATCGAACTGGACAGCCTGACGGCCGGGGAGTTGAAACAGGCCGTCCTGGCCCGGCACCGGCTCAGCGGCCTGCCGCTTCAGTACGTGGAGCCCCGCACGGGTCGGCACCTCCTGCCTGGCCGGGCCAAGGGCACCGGCGGGTCCCGGAAGCACCAGCAACAGATCGAGGCGGACTACTTCCAGAAGCTGCACCGTACGTCGCTGGGCTCTATCCGGCTCGCGCTCTTCCATTGGCTGCGCTCCGCCGACTTCCGCACCGAAGAAGGAAGTCTGCTGGTACAGCCCCTGGAGCCGCTGCAACCGTTCGCGGGAGCCCTCGACATCGACCAGAGCTTCGCACTCAAGGCACTCCTCGACCACGGCACGCTGACGGTGCCCGAGTACTGCGGGATCGTGCGCGTCCCCCTGCCCCAGGGCCGTCACCTCTTCCATGCGCTCTGCGATCTGCGGGTCGTGGAGCCCTCGAAGGGGGCGGAAGACCCGGTCGAGGCCTCACCGGCGTCGGACGCGGCGGAGACGATCTACCGCGTGCGGCCACTTGTGGTGGGACCTGTGGTCGCGCACCTGAGGTCGCTGAACATCCTGCACTAGCTGTAAAGCCGACCTTACAAAATGTAACGTCCTCTTTACTCGCGCCGCCCTACCCGCGCCACGCCATCCTCGCCCCGTTCGCAGAACAGCACGTCGGCCGGATCGAAGAGCCGCTGCAGCGCGGGAGAATACGTCGTCGCGACGACCTGGGAGCCGGGCATCGAGAACAGGGAGGCTTGAAGCGCGCCCAGGGCGTCGGGGTGGATGCCACGCTCGGGTTCCTCCACCAGGTAGATCCCCCCTTCGGCCCCGGGCAGGAACGCCGGCAGCGTGAGGGCGAGGAGACGCAGGATGCCGCCGGAGACGAGCCAGGAGGGCGTGTCGAGCCCGCCGCGAGTGAGGGTCAGGTAGCGATGCGGGTCCGACTCTCGTCGCGTGACGCGGATGTCCTCGAGGCCGGGAAGCACGCCGCGAAGCAGCCCGAGCCACTCGTCGAAGGCGTCGCGGTGCTCGCCGCGCAGCCTGCGGACCACGCAGGCCAGATTCGTCCCTGAGGAGAGCAGCGCCTCATCGGGCAGTGTGGGCCAGCACAGACGCCTCATGGCCGCGACGCGCGGATGAAGCTGCGTGACGACGCTCTCGAGCACCCGCTTGGCGTAGGTGGACGCCGGCAGGGTCTCGGGCGACTCCGGCAGGTTGCCCAGCGCCGACCGCTTCGGGCCGAGGACGATATCCGTGATCCATCCCCTTCGGTCCTGCTCCACGTAGAACCGGTCCATTCCCCCGGCCGACTTGCTCACCACGGTCCGTGCGCCTGCCCGCGGCGCCGCGAGAATCGTCTTGGGCGGCTCCGGAAGATCCGGAAAGAGGTACGTCTGATCCCCGTCCGCCGCTTCCCTTCGCGACGCGAGGATCCCCTTCTCCGCCTGGATGCCCACACCTTCCGCGCCCCCTCCAACCGCGACTTCATACCGGTACGTCCGATACCCTTTTTCCGCAGGCAGCTGATCCCGGACCTCCTCCGGCAACTCCAGCTCGATGGCCAGCTCGAAGCGCGGGTCCACTTCCGGCCTTCCCCGGACCAGGTCGCGAAAGGCGTCACCGTTCCGGCCCACGTTCGCGCGCGATCCCATGCGCGCCATTTCGCGGACCGCGCCTGCGTGCCTGGCGACCGCGGCACCCGGCCCCTTTCGCACCAGGTCGCGCAGGAAGGTGAACGCCGCGATCAGCGAACTCTTTCCGCTGCCATTCGGCCCCACCAGCACCTGTCGCCTGCCCAGCGGGACGTCGACATGGCGGAGGGAGCGGAAGTTCCGCGCCTCGATGCGGCGGATCATGGCCGGCAGCGCGTCTTCCCTGGAGCGGCGCACGCCTCCATCACGGAATCAGCACCCGCGGCACCCTCCTCACCACGAACACGCCCTCCTTCCCCGACGTCACCACGATGATTCCGCTCTCGAAGTACGGGTAGTTGCTCCACGACCCGGCGAATCCGGGCTCGTCCTCGCCGTAGGGCACGGTGTCCAGGAAGCCGATCTCCACCGGGTTCTCGCGGTCCGAGATGTCCAGGATGCGCAGCCCGCTCCGGTAGTTGGACTGGTACATGAGGTCGCCGCGGATGTACAGGTTGTGGTCGGAAGCCCGGTTCTCGGAGAAGTGCTCCGCGGCGAGGATCGGGTCGTCGAGGTCGCGCACATCCCAGATCAGGGTGCGGGTGCTGGGGACGCTCCCGTCGACTTCGTCGATCTCGTCGTTCATGTAGAAGTACTCGTGGGCCTCGTCGATCCATCCCTGGTGGGTGTAGCTCGTATTGGGGTAGTCGCTCGCGAAGAGCTCGACGGGCGCCGACTTGTCGGTCACGTCGGCGATGCTGAACATCCTTCCGTTCGAGCCGAAGCATATCTCGCTGCCGCGGTGCTCCTCGTCCGGTCCGGCGTAGGTGATGCACATCGCGTCGTGGCTGGCCGGCGCTCCCGACCGGGAGGTGAAGCAGCCCACGAAGGTCGGGTTCAGCGGGTCGCGAATATCCATCATGTGGAGCCCGCCGCCGCAGGTGTTGCCGCCGCCGTTCGACCCCACAGTGTAGCCGAAGCCCGTGTCCTCGTTGATGATGACGTTGTGGGCGCTGTGGATTCCCCAGTACAGGGCCGTCGCCTCGAAGGTGACCGGAGGGCCGGTTACGTCGCGCAGCTGCGTCAGGTCGAAGATCTGCATGCCGTGTTCCCCCGCCCCGTCGGAGACGATGTAGGCGTGGTCCCGGTAGACCTTGATGTCACGCCAGACGCTGGGGTTCGCGCCCTCGGTCAGCGGAAGATCGCCGACGTACCGTGGGTTCCCCGGGTCGCTCAGGTCGATGAACGAGGTTCCGTCGTAGCGGCCGACCAGCGCCCATTCCGTGCCGGTGACCGGGTCCGTCCAGCCCCACATGTCGTTCACCTCGACGCCCCGCGCGCCGCCGATCCGGCCCACCGGAAGGAACGAGACGATGTCGACATGGTCGCAGCCGAAGACGTCCGCGGATCCGTCCTCGCAGGCGACGTCGCCGCCCGTGATGGCGTCGAAACCGGCGACCTCGCTGGCCACCTTGACGCCCCGGGTCCAGCCGTCGCCCTGCCGCTCGATGATCACCGCCGTGCCCATCCCGAAGTCGTCCTCCGGAAGGCCGACGACGCCGGCGCTAGCGCCGAGGGCCAGCACCGACCCCATCTGATCGCGGCGAGCAAGACCGTCAACGGCGAAGCTGTTCAAGGCCCCCCACCCACCGCCGACTTCCGCCGAAGCCACGTAGAAGCGGCCCTCGAGGACACCCGCCATCGGCGCGCCGATCCAGATATCGCGGCCGTCGATCACGATGCTGGTTCCGAAACCCGTCAATCCCCCTTCGTAGGCGCGGTAGTGCCCGTCCGCCAGCCACTCGCCCGACGACTCGTCGAGCGCGTAGCCGTAGACCGCCCCCGTGTACCTGTCCTGCTCGGGCGCGCCCACCAGAAGCCTGCCGTCAGCCACAGCCACAGCCATGCCGAATCGGGCGCTCGGCGCCTCGCCTTCGGGTCCGAGCGTCGCCATCTCCGTCCAGCTTCCGTCGGTCCCACGGCGGTAGACGTATGCGGCTCCTGTGGCCTGGTCGCGCCCCGGCACACCTACGAGGGCGAATTCGCCATCGGTAGCCACGGCCATTCCGAAACCGTCCCCCGGCTGGCCGTCGCTCGCGGTCAGCCGGGCCTCTTCCGCCCAGCGGCCGTCCTCGCCCCTCGCCAGGACGTATACCGCGCCGCGTCCTTCCCGGCCTCCCGCGGCCGAGACCATCGCAACGCCGCCGCCAACCGCAATTGCGCGACCGTACCCGTCCCCCTCCTCGCCGTCGCCAGCCATGATCCTGCCGCTTTCCGTCCAGCCCCCCCCACCGTCCATGCGGAAGACGTAAACGGCCCCGAGGCCGTCGCCCGCGCCCGATGACCCCACGAGGAGGTCACCCCCCACAACAGCGAGCGCTTGCCCGAAACCATCGCCGATGGCCGCATCCGTGGCGGAGAGGCGCTGCGCTTCGGCCCAGCCGCCGGCGCCCTTGCGGTAGACGTAGACATACCCGGGAGTGCGCTCGTTCAAGGGCTCCCCGACGATCACCTCGTCGCCGCTGACTGCGGCGGCGCCGCCGAAGCCCTGCGCGAAGGTCGGGGACGGCTGGGCGAGGAGGGCGGGCAGGAGGAGGAGAAGGAGGGAGTTTCGCACGGTGGGCACCTTTCGTGGATGGTCGGAGTGGGCTTAGCGAAGTTGGTCCGGTTTTCGGACCGGCGCCAGTGGGTTGCGGATAACCACCGCGACCCACCGAAGGCCCGTTTCAGCCGCAGCCCAGCTCCGCATCGACCCAGGCGGCCGGCGGCCATTCCCGCACAAGGACGGGCCTGCTCCCACGCGGCCAGACATTGTCACACGCGTCCTGATCCGGGAAGCGCCGGGCCGGATCCCAGGTCACCCGGGCGATCTCGCAGCCGACATCGAGATCGAAGGTGAGTTCGCGGCTGCCCGGATACCACACGTCCACGGGACGGGTGACTACGACAGTGGATTCATCGAGCACGTAGCCGGGTCCGGACAGCCGGACCGGACCACTGCCGGGCGTGCATTGAACCGCCAGCACAACCGGCGACGGCATGTCGCCATCCTGTCGCACGGTGACGCTGCCGCCCCGCCCATCCGGCTCCACACCGACGATCGAACCCTCCACCCCGGCGTGCGTGAACAGCCAGTAGTGCCAGAACCACCCCAGGTCCCGCTCGACCGCGTTGCCCACGAATGCCATCAGGTCCCAGGGGGAGGGGTGCTTGAATCTCCATGCGGCGGCGTAGTCGCCGATGGCCCGCCACATCACGCTGTCCCCGACGACGCCGCCGAGCATCCGCAGCATGTGCTCCGGCTTCCAGTAGCTGGTCATCTGCGAATCGGGATCGTCGGCGGGGAGGAGGGGCGGAAAACTCACGAATCGCACCGGGGGTCCGTACCGCCGCTGCAGTCGGACGGATCCGGACTCAGGGTCGCCCGGGGGGGAAACGAGGGCGGGCATCGCGTTGGCGAATCCCTCGTCCATGAACGTCAAACGGGTCTCGTCGTTGCCAACCGTCATCGGGAACCATTGGTGCGCGACCTCATGGAACAGGCGGCCGTCTCCGGCCGACATGATCAGCCCGGGGTATTCCATCCCCCCCTCCGGACCTTCCACGACGGTGAACGCCGGGAACGGATAGGGGACCAGACGCTGTGAATAGACTTCCAGGCTCCTTGAGACCCTCTCTTCAAGCCCCGGATCGCCGGCCGCGGTGGCGGCGGTGCGGAAGAGGTAGACGGGAACCGCCCCGCGCCCCGGGATCTCCGCGGATGCGACTTGCCACTCGTACCGGTCGGACGCCGCCCACGCGAAGTCGCTCACGGTGTCGGCCACGAAGTGCCAGACGTGCCGCTCCGACGCATCCGGACGCGGGTCATTCCGGAGGGCCCCGGTAGCGCCGACGAGCCACCCCGCGGGAACGTCCACCAGGACCTCGAAGCGGCCGAAGTTGTTGTAGAACTCCCAGACCCCGTCATAGGGAGCCGTGTCCCACCCCATGAGATCATCGTAGACCGCCACCCGCGGATACCACTGGGCCACCTGATAAACGGAATCTGCCCAGCGCCCCATCCGCAGGCTCGAAGAACGGTCATCGAGCGGCACCTCGAAGTGCCATTCCACATCGATCAGGCTGGAATCGGCGGGCAGGAGCGGTTCCGGGAGGGGGAAGCGCCTGGTAGTCGCGGGTCCGGTCGGGGCAGGCATCGCGACCCCATCGATCGACAGCGCAGTGACGATTATGCCTTCGGTATGGTTCGGAATGTCCATGCGGCTCGCCGCGTCCTCGCGGAACAGGTTCTGATCGAACCGCATCCGCACTGCGTCGAGGACGTCGCCGCTGGTGTTGCGCAACACGATGGACTCGCGGCCGGTGACCACGGAGGTGGACGGGTCGAGGGTGGCGTGGATGACGTAGTCGACCTGCAGCTGCCAGTAGTCCGGTCCGGGGTCGCCGCCGGGGCTGCGCGTGCCGGCCGCGTAGGCGTTGGCCAGCTCGCCGGGTATCGCGATGGTTCGTTGAATCCGGCGTTCCTGGAGTGGGGGATGCCCATACGAGGCGCTCGACTCCAGCCGGGGAACTGGGCCTGTCTTGCGGTCCCATGCCACCAGGGTCAGCCCGACAGCCATCAGAAGGAAAAGACCGACCGGACTGCGCAAGATCTGCACTATTCGCCCCCTCCGATCGCTGACGCTCAACGGAGGGGGTGGGATTCGAACCCACGTGTCCTTTCGGACGCCGGTTTTCAAGACCGGTGCATTGAACCGCTCTGCCACCCCTCCTTGCCCCTCAAGATGGCCCCGGCGGGCTAATGCCGGAAGAGCCTCCGGCCGGAGAATACCATCGCGATGCCGTGTTCGTCGGCGGCGGCGATCACCTCGTCGTCGCGGATCGAGCCGCCCGGCTGGATAATGGCGCCGGCCCCTGCTTCGGCGGCGGCGTCGACCCCGTCGCGGAAGGGGAAGAAGGCGTCGGATGCCAGGGCGCAGCCCTCCAACTCCGGGGAGAACCCGTGCTCGCGGGCCTTCTGGACCGCCAGCCGCGACGAATCCACGCGGCTCGTCTGACCCGCACCGATTCCGACTGTGGCCAACCCCTTTGCAAGCAGAATGGCGTTGGACTTGACGCCGGCGACGGCCGCCCACGCGAACGACAGGTCGGCGAGGGCGGCCTCGCTGGGCGTGCGCGCGGTGACCACCTTCCAGTCGGCGGCCGGCGGACCGAAGAACGGCGGATCGGGGAGCGACTGGAAGAGCACGCCGCCGTAGACGGAGCGGAAGCTCACGGCGCCCGCAGGTCCCGCTGCACCTGCGGACCCCTGCCCACCTGCCGGGGCCGTGGAGCCCGCCGAGCATGCCAGAAACCGGGCGGTGGCCCGCAGGGTGTCATCCAGCTCCGTCCACGCGGGATTCCCGACCGGCTCGGCGGGATGCGGGTCCGCCGAACCCGCGAACCGCAGCAGCCGGATGTTCTTCTTGGCGGTGAGGAGGTCAAGTGCATCGGGGGCGAACCCCGGCGCCACGACGCACTCCACGAACATTCCCCCGATCCCGGCCGCCGTCTCCCGGTCGACGGGTCGGTTCAAGGCAATCACCGACCCGAAGGCGGACACCGGATCGGTGGCGCGGGCCCTCTCGAAGGCGGCGGCAAGGGTGGGACGGATGGCCAGGCCGCACGGCGTGGTGTGCTTTACGATGCAGACGGCCGGTTCGAGCGAGAAGGCGAAGGGAGCGAGGCTGAGGAGAGCCCCGTCCAGGTCCAGCAGGTTGTTGTAGGACAACTCTTTGCCATGCAACTGTTCAAGTGCTGCTATACCTCCTGGAGGATCTGTGGGCGCGTAGAATCCGGCGTCCTGGCCCGGATTCTCGCCGTACCGGGGCAGGCTTAGCCGGGTCAGGGCCAGCGTGACCTCCGGGGGCATCCTGCCCTCCACTTTGTTCGGCTGGCGAACAAAGTCCGGCGGTGGCGAGGATGCGTCCTCTGTCGTGGCGCCCTCCAGGTAGTCCGCCACAGCCCGGTCGTAAGACGAAATCTCCCGGAACACCCTGGCCGCGAGCCGGCGCCGAAGCCCGTTCAAATCCGCAGCCGACCCGGCGACCCTTTCGCGCGCAACCGCCTCCAGCACGGCCCCGTAGTCATCCGGGTCGACCACGACCCACACATCCCGGTGGTTCTTGGCGGCCGCGCGGATCAGCGTGGGGCCCCCGATGTCCACATTCTCCATGGCCTCGGCCAGGGTGACGTCCGGCGCGGCGACGGTCTCGCGGAACGGGTACAGGTTCACCGCGACCAGGTCGATGGGCGCGTAGCCCTGGCCCGCGACCTCGGCCATGTCGCCCGGACGGTCCCGGCGCGCGAGCAGTCCCGCGTGAATCGCGGGGTGCAGCGTCTTGACCCTGCCGTCCATCATCTCGGGGTGGCCCGTCACGACCGACACCTCGGTCACGGGGACCCCGGCAGCCGCGAGCGTCCGCGCCGTCCCGCCGGTGGAAAGCACCTCCCAGCCGCGCTCGGCGAGGGCCCTGCCGAATTCGGCGATTCCCGTCTTGTCCGACACACTGAGCAGCGCTCTGCGGCTAGTCACCCGCGCCTCCGAAGGCTTGCTGGATTCGTTGTTGGAGCTCGGCCGCCGGGGAGGATCGGGCGCCCTCCGTGGACGCACCCACCGGCTGCCCGCCGCCCGGCCAGCAGAACTCCGGGCCCGGCCCGCCACCCGGCCACCCACCCTGCACCGCCCGCGCCAGCGCGTCCGCGGCTGCGGGATAGAAAGCGTGCTCGACCTTCAGCACCCGGGCCGCCAGAGAGTCGGCGGTGTCTCCCGGCATCACCGGAACCGGCCACTGCGCGAGGATCCGGCCTTCGTCATACCGCTCGTCGACGAAGTGGATGGTCGGGCCCGACAGCGCGGCCCCCGAACGCAGCACCGCTTCGTGCACGTGGTGGCCGTACATGCCCCGGCCCCCAAAGGCGGGCAGCAGCGCGGGGTGGATGTTCAGGATCGTGTCCCGGTACACCGCGCACACCTCGGCCGGGACGAGGCGGAGGAAGCCGGCCAGGAGTATCCCCCGGGCCTGGTGACGCTGCAGGAGGCGGAGGAGTTCGGCGGCGCAGGTGTCCCGCGGCGTGCCGTTTCGATCGCGATGAGCTCCGGCGCCGACATCGCTCCCCGTCGTGGCGCCGCCCGCCGGGAACGGCACCCGGTACACCTCCCTCCCGCACGACCGCGCCCGCGACTCGGCCGCGCACTCGCGGTCCGTGATGAGGAGCTCGATCCGATAGGCGGCACCGTCGCGCTCATGGTCCAGAAGCGCCTGCATGTTGGTGCCGGAACCGGATGCGAGGACCGCGAAGGGGACGCTCATGCGTACTCGCCCCCGTACACGGGGACGAGGAAGGGGTTGGTGCGCATCTCGTGGCCGACGGTGGTCTCGGGTCCGTGCCCGGTGACCAGCCGCGTCTCCGGAGGCAGGGTCAGCACCTGGGTGCGGATGGAATCCATCAGGGTGTGGTAGTCTCCGCCCGGAAGGTCGGTGCGTCCGATCGAGCCGAGGAAGATCACGTCGCCCACCAGCGCTACCGGCTCGGTGGTGGAGACGAAGATCACGTGGCCGGGAGCATGGCCGGGGGCGAAGAGGACCTCGAACTCGGTGCCGCCGAAGGAGAGGTTGACGCCGGGAACGATGTCGTGGTCCGGCGGCGGCAGCGCCACGCCGGGCACGCCGAAGGTGGCGGCCTGGACCGCCACGTTGTCATAGAGGATCCGGTCTTCCGCGTGAAGATGGATGGGTGCCCCGGTCGCCGACCTGGCCAGGGGGACGCCCTCGACATGGTCCAGGTGGGCGTGGGTCAGGAGGATCGCGGCGACATCGAGTCTCCTGGCGCGCGCGGCTGCGAGCGCTTCGGCGGTGGCGGCTCCCGGGTCGACCAGGAGGCCCGTGCGGCCATCGGCGCAGACCACCAGAACGGTGTTCTGCACGAAGTCGCCTCCGGTGAAGGTGAGGATCTCTATCGCCGGCTCCGAAACACTGTCAGACCGTGAAGGAACTGCCGCAGCCACATCCCCCGGTGGCCTGCGGGTTCTTGAAGGTGAATCCCGACCCCATCAGCGAGGTGATGTAGTCGATTTCAATCCCTTCCAGGTACTGTGCGCTGAACGGGTCGACGAAGATGCGGATTCCATCGCGCTCCAGGATCTCGTCGTCACCCTCGGGGCCCTTGTCGATGTCCACTTCGTACTGGAACCCGGAGCATCCGCCGGGAAGTACCGCGACCCTGAGTCCGGCCTCGGGGGTTTCGCCGAATTCCTTCAGGAATCCGCGCACTTTCGTCGCCGCTTCAGGCGTGAGATTCAGATCCATCGATTCCGTTCCGCACTCCGGCGCACTTCAGATTCAGTCGGGGAGAATGGCCCGTAAAGGAAAGCTATCCGACCTCGGAAAAGGGGTCAACGCAGCCCTGGCGGCGGGTCAGCCTCCGCCTTCGAGGCCCACGATGAGCCCTGCCGCCGCCGCCAGATCCTCTACAACCCGCAAGCCGGCGAAAAGGTCCCCCCTGGCGGCCGCCCTCCGCTCCTCGGCTGCGCCGTGCCCGGTGCGGACCAGGATTCCGGTCCCTCCCAGCTCGCGCGCGGGCAACACGTCGCTGAGCTTGTCCCCGACGAAATAGGATCCGGCGTGCGTGAGTCCCAGGTCGCGGGCGGCCCTGCGGTACATGACCGTGCTGGGTTTGCGACAGGTGACTTCCGGGTCCCCGCCCGGTGCGTCCGGACAGAAGTAGGTCGCGTCCACGACGATGCCGGAGCGCTCCAGCCGGCGGTCCGTCTCGGCTGCCACGCGGCGGTAGTCCGCCAGGGTATAGAGACCGCGTCCGATCCCGGACTGGTTCGTGACGACGACGAGTGCGAATCCAAGGCCGCGAAGGCGTGCGAGCGCCTCGGCCGACCCTGGAATCAGGGCGACGTCCGCCGGATCCGCGACGTAGTTGCGGTCCTCGATGATCGTCCCGTCCCGGTCCGCGAAAACCGCGCGGCGACCGCCCCACTCACCGGCCCCTTCCCTCGCGGGACGCTCTTCGGCGCTCCCGCGCCCGACCCGCGCCGCCGCCCGCGATTCCCTCACGGGGCGCCGCCCCTCCGCAGGAACCGCGCGAAGACCGACCCGAGCGCCGCTGCCAGGACCTCGTCCTCGCCCGGGTCGACCGCACGCAGATCGAGGACGACCTCACCCTTGCGGCTCCGCGCCACCACTGGCGGGTCATGCGCGCGCAGCGCCGCCTGCCACGCATCCACGTCCTCGCCCGCCCGCACCCGGATCACCGCGCTGGGGAGCCGCGCGTCCGGGAAGGTGCCGCCACCCACAAGAGACCACCCGTCGGCGACCTCCGCCCTGGGCGCGTCCTCCGCGCGGTCCCCCTCGGGACCGCCCGCGCGCGCCGCCGCCCCCACCGCCTCGCGCGCCTTCGCCAGAACCGCGCCGGCCCGGCGGGACAGCTGCTCGCGGGGCGCCCCGAGCATGCGCAGCACCGGGATGCGCTCCCTGGCGCGATCCGGATCGCGGTACAGCGACAGCGTGGCCCCGAGCCCCGCCAGCGTGACCTTGTCGCACCTGAGCGCCCGGCAGAGCGGGTGCCGCTTCGCCCGCCCCACCGCGTCCGGCGTCCCCGCCAGAACGCCTGCCTGGGGGCCGCCGAGCAGCTTGTCCCCCGAGAATGCCACCAGGTCCACGCCTGCTACGACGCTGTCGGCCGGCGTGGGCTCCGGCGGCAGCCCGAGGGCGGCGCTCTCGATCATGAGCCCGGAGCCCAGGTCGTGGATCACCGGGGTTCCGCTCTCGGCCCCCAGCGCGACCAGCTCGGCGAGCTCCGTCTCCCCGGTGAAGCCGGAGATCGCGAAGTTGGAGCGGTGGACCTTCAGGATCGCGCCGATGCCCCCGCCCTCGATCGCGCGTGCATAGTCCCCTCTCCGCGTTCGGTTGGTGGTGCCGACGGTGACCAGCTCCGCGCCCGCCGCGCCCACCACCTCGGGAATCCGGAACCCGCCCCCGATCTCCACCATCTCGCCGTGCGAAACGGCCACCCCCCTGCCTGCGGCGAGGCTGGTGAGCGCAAGCGCGACGGCTCCCGCCCCGTTGTTGACCACCACGCCTTCCGCCGCCCCGGTCAGCTCCCTGACCAGCTCGACGCAATGGTCGTAGCGCGAGCCGCGCCGCCCCGTGCCGAGGTCGAACTCCACGGTGCCGTAACCCGCCGCGGCCGCCATGGCCGCCCGCGCTTCCTCGGCGAGGGGGGCGCGGCCCAGGTTGGTGTGAAGAACGACACCGGTCGCGTTGATCACACGCCTGAGCGAGCGGGTCTCGGCCCGCGCGACCGCGGAGCGCAGCAGCGCCGCGTACCCCTCGTCCGAATCGGGGACCGGCAGGCCCCCCGCGCGTACTTCCTCCAGCAGGTCGCGGAGCCGCGCCGCGACCCACGCCCGGCCTCTCGACCGGGTCAGTTCCCGGCACCACGGGCGCTCGAGCAGACGGTCGACGCCCGGGATCGCACGGCGCGGATCGCTAGTGCCCATGATCCGCGGGCCGGCGCCTTCGCCGCGTCCGCCTCGGGGGCCTCGACACCGCCGCGGCGGTTCTGCGCGCTCGCCGGCCATGGCCCCCGCCGAACGGACGTGCCGGACCGGAGAACGTCGGCGTCGCCAAGGTATCCGGCGGCGTGACGGTATCCGGCGGGGTCAGCGTATCCGGCGGGGTCAGGGTATCGCCGGCCGCGTCCGCCGTGTCCGTGGCCGCGTCCGTGGTGTCCGTGGCCACGTCCGTGGTGTCCGTGGCCACGCTGTCCTCCGGGGGCGGCTCCGCGATCACCGTGTCCCTGCCGCCGCCCCCCACCGTGCCCGCGATACTCACCGCTCCCATGACGATCGCCTCGTAGGGGATCTCCGGTGGCAGCGGCCCGTCGAGCACCCCGACGATCGTGCGCGTCGGGAGGATGAGGCCCGACAGTCCGCGCGGAATCTCGACCGAGTCGGCGGCGGCGCTCTCTTCCCCGGCCGCGTCCCCGGACTCGGCCGCCTCGGGTGCGCCGGCCCCCGCGGCCCCCGCCGGATCCGGATCTTCGGCCGCCCGCGCGCTGTCCGGGTCCTCGCCCGCATCGCCGACCGAGTCACCCGCCTCCGCTTCCGCACGCTCGAGGGAATCCCTCTGCGCCGCCTCCCAGCGTTCGTACTCGTACTCCAGGAAGAAGCGAACCTGGATCGTGTCGCGGATTTCGATGGGGGGCACGGTGTCCTCCGCGGGCCCCGCCACCTCCGCCACGTCCTCCGCCACGCCCGGAGCCGTGTCCGCCGCCTGGCCCGGGTCAGCCCCCGCTTCCGCCGTATCCGCGACCGGCACCCGAACCAGTAGCCCGCTGTATGCGTCGCCACTCACCTCCGGTTCCAGGTAGTCGTCGAATTCGAACCTGAGCGTCACGGAATCGGCGATGTTCACCCGGAGCAGCACGGGCGGCGTCGTATCGGGCGCGATCACGCTGAGGATGGTGAAGCTGGTGTCCGCCGGCCCGGCCAGTTCTCCCGGGTTGAATCCCGTCTGCGGCTCCCGCTCGCCCACCTCCCGGTCGCGGTTCTGATCCTCGGCGGCCCGCAGCTCGTAGGGCCCGGGCGGCACATAGCGGAGCGAAAAGAAACCCTCGGAGTCGCTGAGGTTCCAGTGGGTGACGGTGTCGTCGCCGCGCGGGAAGCGAGCCTGGACGAGCACGCCGCCGACCGCGCGGCCGGTCACCCGGTCCTCGACCATCCCGGCAACCACGTTGGGCGTGAACTCCGCGCCCGTCGAGAGGACCAGGTCGAAGGGGTCCCGCAGGCTATTGGAGAACATGTCGTTGATGATCGGGAGGAGGGTGATGCGGTACACCTCGTCCTCGCGCAGATCCTCGCCCAGCCGGATGGAGATCCCGTCGCGCCGGTGCCGCGCGCGCACCTCGCCGGCCGGCGGCGAGACGATGACGGCGGCGCTCAGCGATCCGGCGGCGGTCGACTCGCTGATCCGCTCGCTGAAGCGAACGAAGATCTCCCGCTGTCCCGGCTCGATCACGCTGAAGGTGTCGGGGATGGTCTCGATCACGTAGGGGGGGAAGCGGTCCTCCGGGCCGCCGGGCGGCGCTTCGAGCTGCGCGCACGCCGGAAGCAGGAGGAGCGCCGCCGCGGCGACCGCACCCGCCGGAAATCGGCCGCCAGCGCCCGTCTTCACCCTCCCCGTCTCCCCAAGGATGTCAACTTCTCTTGTAGTTTTGTAAACTGGACTTTACATGACGCCAGCTTTTCGCGCTCGCGCGCGACCACCTCGGCCGGCGCGCGGGTCAGGAACTTCTCGTTGGCGAGCTTGGCGCGAATCCCCTTGAGCCGTCCTTCCAGCCGCCCGGTCTCGCGGGTCAGCCGCTCCACTTCCCGCTCCACGTCGATGACCCCGGACAGCGGCAGGAACAGCTCGGTCCCGTCGCGAAGAACCGCACTCGCACCCACCGTGCCGGTCTCCGGCGGCGCGGTCTCGACGCGGCCGATCCTGGCCAGCCGCCTCAGCATCTCCCCCCGGTCGCCGACCCCACCCGCCCCACCGCCCCCCGTCACGTGCACCGTCACCTCGCGGCCCTCGGCCACGCCGTACTCCTTGCGCATGCTGCGAACGCTGACGACCAGATCTCGCAGCCGGCCGAAGGCGTCCTCGGCCGCGGCGTCCACGAGCCCGGCCGAAACCTCGGGCCAGCGTGCCGCGATCAGCGCGTCGGCGCCGCCGGGCGAACGCGGCAGCAGCCCCCAGAGTTCCTCGGTTACGAACGGGACCATCGGGTGGAGCAGCCGGCACACCACATCCAGGACGTGCAGGAGCACCGCGCGGGCGGCTTCCCGGCCGGGGCCGCCGGAGCGGAGCCGGTGCTTGACGGACTCCAGGTACCAGTCGGCGAATTCGCCCCGGAAGAAATCGCGGAGCACTTCGGCCGCGCCGTGAATCCGGAATCCCTCGAGCTCCTCGTCGGTGCGCCGGATCGCGCGCTGGGCCCGGGACAGGATCCACCGGTCCTCCAGGGCGAAGTCGTCCGCGACTTCCGTGAGCGCGGGCACCGGCTCGTCGCCCAGGCTCATGAGCGCGAAGCGTCCCGCGTTCCACAGCTTGTTGACGAAGTTGCGCCCCGGCGAGAAGGAAGCCTCCAGGTCGGTGTGGTCGAGCCGGATATCCGCGCCGACCCCCGCACTCGCGATCAGCGTGAAGCGAAGGGCGTCGGCCCCGTACAGCTCCACCACCTCGAGCGGGTCGATCCCGTTGCCCAGCGACTTGGACATCTTGCGGCCCTGGATGTCGCGCACGGTGCCGTGCAGGTAGACCCGCCGGAATGGCTCGGCGCCCATCGCGTGGTATCCCGACATGATCATGCGGGCCACCCAGAAGAAGAGGATCTCGGGCGCCGTCGAGAGCGTGTGGCCCGGGTAGAAGGCTCCAAGGTCGCGAGTGCGCTCCGGCCACCCGAAGACCGAGAACGGCCACAGCCACGAAGAGAACCAGGTGTCAAGCACGTCGGGGTCCTGCTCGAGCGAGGCGCCTCCGCACTCGCCGCACGCTTCGGGATCCTCCCGGCACGCCATCACCGCGCCGCAGTCGCTGCAGTACCACACCGGGATCCGGTGTCCCCACCACAGCTGCCGGGAGATGCACCAGTCGCGGATGTTCTCCATCCAGTGCTCGTAGACGCGGGTCCACCGGTCCGGAACGAAGGTGATCGTCCCGTCGCGCGATGCCTGCAGCGCCCGGCGGGCCAATGGCTGCATGCGCACGAACCACTGCTCGCTGAGCCGCGGCTCGACCACCGTGTCGCAGCGGTAGCAGCTCGGAACCCCGTGGTCGTGGTCGTCCCTTCCGGCGAGCAGGCCCTCGGCGGCGAGCGCCGCGACCACCGCCTCGCGGGCGTCTTCGCGGGCAAGCCCCCGGAAGGGCTCGGGCGCGTTCTCGTTCATCACGGCCCGCTCGGTCATGACGTTGAGGAGGTCCAGGCCGGTGCGCGACGCGATCTCGAAGTCGTTGGGGTCGTGGGCGGGCGTCACCTTCACCATCCCCGTTCCGAACTCGGCGCTCACATGCCGGTCGGCGACGATCGGGATCGTGCGCCCCGTGAGAGGGAGCTCCACGCCGGCGCCGACAAGGGCGCCGTAACGGGGGTCGGCGGGGTTCACGGCCACGCCGGTGTCGCCGAGCATCGTCTCCGGCCGGGTGGTCGAGACGGTGATGTGCCAGCGGCCGCCGGACCGTTCGACCACCGCATCCGCGCCGGCGGCCCGCGCGGTTGCCGCAGCCTCCGCATGCTCTGCGGCAAGGGGGTAGCGGATGTGCCAGAGCGACCCCCGCACCTCGGCGCCCTCGGCCTCCTCGTTGGAAAGCGCGGTCAGGCAGCGCGGACACCAGTTGATGATGTACTCGCCGCGGTAGACCAGATCGTCCTCGTGGAGCCGCACGAAGATCTCGCGCACCGCCCGCGAAAGCCCTTCGTCGAGCGTGAACCGCGTGCGGCTCCAGTCGCAGCTGCATCCGATCGCCTTGAGCTGGTTCAGGATGCGGCCGCCGGTGTCGTGCACATGCTGCCACACCCGCTCGATGAAGGCGTCCCTGCCCAGGTCGTGACGGGTCTTCCCCTCGGCCGCCAGGCGTTTCTCCACGACGTTCTGCGTTGCGATGCCCGCGTGGTCGGTGCCGGGAACCCACAGCGTCACCCGACCCTGCATCCTGCGCCAGCGGATCAGGACATCCTGGATCGTGTTGTTGAGCCCGTGCCCCATGTGAAGCACGGAGGTCACGTTCGGAGGCGGGATCACGATCACGTAGGGATCCCCGCCCTCCTGCACCCTGCGCGCGGAGGCGCCGAAATGGCCTCCCTCCTCCCACATGCGCAGGACGCGGGACTCCACCGCCTTCGGGTCGAAGGTCTTCGGGAGGTGGATGTCCCGGGTTCGCTGCGCTTCCAAGAGGTCCTTCTACCGGGGCCGGCGTCCGCGCGACGTGGTGTCGGGCTTCACCACCGCGCCCGTCCGGGCCCTGGCGGCCTGTTCCTCCGCACGGCGCTCTTCCCGCCGCTGGCGCATGACTTCGGCGCGCTGGCGCCAGCTCTGGCGTGCCGCCAGCGTGCCCGCCGCGCGCTGAATGTCGTTGAAGCGAAACGCCATCTCCGCGCGGTCACCGTTGTAGTCGTAGGGCGCTCCAAAACCGAAGGGCAGCGGGATCGCGAAGTCGCCGAGGTGGATCATCCCCGGCGACAGGCCCCATCGCTTGCCGTCGTCGTCGGTGTACGTCCAGTCCAGGGACCTTGCAAGCGCTTCAGCCTCGGCGCGCACGGAGTCGTTGCCTTCGGCGATGAGGATCGCGAGCCTGGCCTGCAGCAGGTCCTGGTCGCTCGCTTCGAGCAACTCCGGCGCGATGGAGGCCCACAGGCGCGGATCGCCCTCGCTCATCCTGAGCCGCTCGGCCGCGCTGCGGTAGCGCTCCGGGATGAAGACGTCCCGGCCGTCGATCAGTTGCGGGGCCTCCACGGCCACCTCCGGCGCCTCCACCTCGGCGATCGGATCGGGCTCGAGCGGGTCGCCGAGGTCCGCTGTGGCCACTTCGACGACTCTCAGCACCTCGATTCCCGTAGCCTCCGCCGGCACGGGCGGCACCGGTACGATGATCGCCCTCGTCTCCGGCATTCGCGCAAGCCAGGCGTAGGAAAGGAGCAGCGCCGCGTGCACGGCAACGGAGATCCCCAGGCCGGCCAGGACGGGCCGTCGACCCAGTCCCCGGCGTTGAGGAACACCGTCCGGGCGGTTTCCGCGCTGTTCTTGTGCCTGTGGCATCATTCGCCTTCCAAACGAGGCGCCGGCGGGCAAGCTACCCGGCGGGCGCCAGCATCTCGCCTCCTTCGACGGAGTTGCACACCTCCGAGCCGCATGAGAGCGCGACTTCGACGACATCTCCGGGCGACACCGGGCCCACGCCCTCCGGTGTGCCCGTCGCGATCAGGTCCCCGGCCTCGAGGGTCATCACATGCGAAATGAAGCTGACCAGGCGGCCGAGCGAGAAGACCATGCCCGCCACCTCCGCCTGCTGCTTCACCTCCCCGTTGACCCGCGTGGTGAGGGCCAGTTCATCCGGTTGGACAGCCGACGCATCCACAACGTTGCCCACCGGACAGAAGCTATCGAGCCCCTTGGCCCGGGTCCACTGGTCGTCCTTCTCCTGCAGGTCGCGCGCGGTCACGTCGTTGACCGCGACCACCCCGCCCACGTGCGACCAGGCCTCGGCCTCCGAAACGCGGCGGCAGCGCCTCCCCATGATCAGCCCGATCTCGCCTTCATAGTCGACTCTGCCCGCGTCCGGCGGAATCCGAATGGGCTCGCCGGCGGCGATCACGGCCGAGGGCGGCTTGAGGAAGATCAGGGGCTCCACCGGGACTTCGTTTCCCAGCTCTGCCGCATGGTCGGCGTAGTTGCGCCCCACGCAGACGATCTTTCCGGGCGCGGCCGTCACCGCTACCCGGCTTTCCGGGTATGGATGAGGGTGCCGATCACCGCGCCGAGGCCGGCAATCGTGAGAAAGCCGGTGATCACGGACCACCAGAAACCCACGTCGGGATGACCCTCGGACCAGCCCAGCGACGCGGTCTGGAAGGCGCGCGCCGCCAGCGACAGGAGGAAGAGTCCAGCCAGGAGACCGAGTGCCTTCTTCATGTGCTTCTCTTGCGGGTTGGAGTGTTCGAACCGGGTTGCACCCGCCGCGCTCGGCACGGGCTCACCAGGAAATCTACCGGCAAGCAGTCCGTGGATAAAGCCGCCCGAGCACCGAGAGCGGCGAGGCGCCGGGCTGGCAAGGCGCGACGAGGGGCCAATAGCAGCGCTATTGGGCTGTGGAGCAACGCAGAGCGCGGCCTCGGAGTGGCAAAATGTATAGTGGACATGACATAATGTAATGTGTACTTTACAGCGTGGACAGGTGAGGCGAAGCGGCCAGCACGGATGCATCGCCGCTCGAATGCCGGGGGGACCTGTTCCACGGACTGCCAGGGTTCATTCGCGGTAGAACTCGCGGACGCTCGCCCTGACCTCCTCCCACGGGCCCCTTACGAGGGGCATCGGGGGAAGTGCCTCGCGGATGGCGCGCCCGTACCGCCGGGTCAGGAGCCGGTCGTCGAGGAGGAGGACCACTCCGCGGTCGGTGCGAGACCGGATGAGGCGGCCGATCCCCTGTTTGAGGCGCACCGCCGCGTCGGGAACCATCAGTCCCCAGAAGGCGTTTTCGCCACGCGCCGACATTGCCTCGATGCGGGCCTCGGTGAGCGGCTCGGTGGGCACCCGGAAGGGCAGCTTCTGAATCACCAGCGCGCGCAGCGGGCGGCCGGGGACGTCCACCCCTTCCCAGAACGACGAGGTGCCCAGCAGCACGGCGTCTCCCGACTCGGCGAAGCGGCGCAGAAGCCGCGACCGGTCGGCCTCGCCCTGCACCTGGAGCGGCCAGTGCTCCTCTGCGCCCATTTCGCGCAAGCCCGCAGCCACGGCCCGAAGCGCCGAAAAGGAGGTGAAGAGCGCGAAAAGACCCCCGCCGCTCATCCGCGCAACTTCGAAGACGATCCGGGCTGTCGCGTCGTTGAAGGCGTCCGCCCCCCCCGCCCCCGGGGCGTGCCGCCCCCACCCCGGCAGGTCGGTCGGCACGATCAGAACGCTCTGCCGCCCGTGGTCGAAGGGCGACCCGAACACTGCTTCCCGGACCTCCAGGTCGTCGCCGGCCTCGCCGCCCTCCAGTCCCAGCCGGCGCTTCTGGTATCCGAAATCTCCCTTGACGGCCATCGTGGCCGACGTCAGCAGCGCGGTCTCCAGATTCCCGAAGAGATGCTCCGCCAGGATCGGACCGAGCTCCACCGGAGCCGCCGAGAACACGAGATTCCTGGCGCGCCGGCGCGGCGAAGTCCGCACTTCGAGCCAGCGAACCATCTCGCCGTCGCCCTTTTCCCCGAGGACGCAAAGCCGGAGCGCGCGGTCGATTCGATCCAGCCGGTTCCCCGTGCTGCGCAGATCGAGAAGACGGCCCTCGAGCGCCGTGCGCAGATCGCCATCGCCCCCAACGCGGTCGATGAGGCTCTCCAGTTCGCGGCGAAGATCTCCCAGCGCGATGAGGGCGCTGCCCAGCGTCTCGCCGATCCCGGGATCGGTGGCGGGTTCGGGGCCCGCGGGCGTTCCGGGACCCTCCGGGCGCCCGAGGCGCAGACTCCCCTGCCGCGCGTGCGCCAGCGCCCACGGCTCCATGAGCCCGAAAAACGCCTGGAATGCGCCGCGCAGCGTCCCGACGAGGGGCTGCGTGCGCTGACCGACCCGTTCGCGAAGATGGCGTGCCGTGATGGAGGTGGGCAGAGCCTTGAGCGCGGCCGCCGTCGACGCCAGGATCCCCTTCCCTCCGCGGTCGAGGCGCGACAGCGCGCGCAGGATCCCGGCCCGCGTGGCCTCGACGCCGAGGCGGGGGGTCGCCGCGTCCTCCAGGTGATGGGCTTCGTCGAAGACGACCCGCTTGTAGGGGGGCAGCACCGCCGAGTCCCCGAAGTTCTCCGTGCGGATCCGTATGACGAGGTCCGAAAAGAAGAGCGCGTGGTTGACGACCAGGAGGTCGCCCGCCGCGCCCGCCCGCCGCGCTCGCTGATAGTGGCACTGCTGGAAGAATTGACACTTCGCGCGCAGACAGGCGTCGGTCTCGCTCCGCACCTCTTCCCACACCTCCCGGCTCGGCTCAAAGGGCAGGTCGCTGCGGGAACCGTCCTCCGTGTTGTCGATCCACGCCAGGAGGTCCTCGATCTCGGCCGAACGGTCGTCCGGGAAGAGTTCCGGGGCCGAGTCGGCGGCCAGACGCGTCCGCCGGATCGAGATGTAGTTGGCCCTGCCCTTGACCAGCGCCCAGCGCAGGTCCTCGCCCAGGATCCCCTTCACGGTCTCGAGGTCCCTGCTCACGAGCTGCTCCTGCAGGTTGATGGTGTTCGTTGACACCACCGTGCGCTCGCCGTTCTGCAGGGCCCACCGCGCCGCCGGAACCAGATACGCAAGCGACTTCCCCGTGCCGGTTCCCGCTTCCACCAGCCCGACGCCGCCATCGTTGAACCGGCCGGCCGTGAAGCGGAGCATCTCGCGCTGCCCGCGCCGGTCCTCGTAGCCCGGGATCGCCTCCAGCGGCCCGCCCGGTGCCAGCAGCGCCGAGAGCCCTTCCACCGCCAGCGGTTCGATCGTGCGGGGCTCGGGCGGCTCCACCACGACGTACATGCGATCGGCCGCGTTCGTGACGATCGCCGTGCCCAGCCCCTGCTCGAAGAGGCGCGCCGCCACCGACAGATCCGCGTCGGAAGGCTCCAGCTGCGCGGACGGATGATTGTGGATCATCAGGCCGCCCTCGGGCGCATCGCGGGCCACGGCGATCACCGCCGCCCGATTCCCCCTCGCGACCGCGCGGGGGCTCACGATCAGCCGGTCGCGGGTGACGTCGGCCAGAAAGGAGACCTCGCGGCCCCCGGCCCGGGCGATCTCGTCCCGGATGACCCCCGCGGCCTCCGGCGACAGCCGAAGGGGCAGGAGCGTCACGTCTTCAGCTTCTTCTTCTTCGCGGCCGGGAAGAGGACGTTGTTGAGTATGAGCCGGTAGCCGGGCGAGTTGGGGTGCATTTCCAGGTCGGTCGGCGGATCACCGATCTGGTGTTCCGAGTCCTCCGGATCGTGTCCACCGTAGTAGGTCCAGGTCCCCTGTCCCAGGCTGCCGTGGATGTACTTGGCCCAATCCCCCTCCACCCCGAGCTTCACAACCCCCGGCTTCAGCCGGTCGATGGAAAACGAAGTGGTGAGCCCGTAGAAGTCGGGCAGCACCGACTCGTGGTTCTGGGTGAGCATGGCCGGGACGGGGTCGAACTTCGCCGAGAAGTCGAAGAGGGTGAAGGCGCCCAGCTGCTTGTTCCACGGCGTGTTGACCTGGTGTCCGTCGATATCCGAAAAGGCGTTCACGGAAGGCGACACCTGGATCTGGGCGTTCTCGAAGGCCATCGCCAGTCCCCAGTCCACGCGTGAATCCGCGTCGGGATCGGGCGGCGTGCCGTCCGAATAGGCCGCGGCGATATCGACCGATTGTGCGGCCAGCGCCAGCTCCAGGGTCTCCGGTGCCGAGCACATGGCGAAGAGGAAGCCGCCCTGATCCACATACTCCCGGATCCTGCGGCTTACGGCCTTCTTCAGCGCGGGCACGTCCGGGTAGCCGAGCGCCGCGGCAGCTTCCTCGTTGCGCGCCACCTCCTCCTCCAGCCAGGCCGAACCCGCATAGGTGATGTAGAACTTCGAGTACTGGCCCGTGAAGTCCTCGTGGTGAAGGTGCAGCCACTCGTAGCTGTCCAGATCACCCTCCAGGACCACGTCGTCCCAGATCTTGTCGTAGGGGATCTCGGCGTAGTCGAGCGCCATCGTGACCGCGTCGTCCCACGGCGCGCTGTTCGGAGGGGTGTAGATGGCGATCCGGGTCGCCTTCTCCAGGACGACCGATTCCATGTTCGATGCCGCGATGATCCCCCGGATGCGTGCCTCGTCCGCCGGCTCCACCGGCTGAATCGTCACACCCATCAGCGCCGCCTGGCGCCGGGTCCGTTCGGTGTCGGGAAGGAGAAAGGACCCGCCCTGGAAGTTCAGGAGCCACTCCGCGGTCCCCCCATCCTCCAGCACCCGGTAGGTGAGGCCGTACGCCTTCAGGTGGTTCTCCTGGAAGTGGTCCATCGGCACGAGAAGCATCTGCGCGGCGACGCGGTCCGCACCCACGGCGGCGATCCCCGCGATTGCGGTGCAGATCACCACCCTGCAGAGGGTGGAACGGGTCGGCGCAGCGATGGGGAGGCGAGGCGCCCGGGCTGAACCTCGGCATCCCTCCACGCACCGACGGGCCCGGCCCGGCGTCATCCTTCCCGCCCCCCGCCGGTATTGCCGGTCCGGATCCTCCTCAGTTCGCGGCGCGCCCCCGGGACGACCGGACTGTCCGGGCGGCTGACGATCAGCGCCTCAAGAATGCCTACGGCCTCTTCCACGCCCCCGGGGTCGGCCGCGACCGCGCGCGCCAGACGGATTGCCGCCTCGGGAAACTCCCGCGCGTCGGGGTGTTCGGCGACGATGCGCCGCCGAAAGGCCGTGGCGTCCGCGGCGAGGTCCGCGTGATCGGCCGCGCGAGCGCCCATCGCCAGGATGGCGGGGCGGTCGGGTGCGGGGATCCCGTCGACGCCAATGCGCACGAGGGCGACCCCTTCCGCGGGGTGGCCGCGGTGACGCGCGATCGCGATCCCGGCGGCCAGCGCCGCCCCGGGGGAGCTCAGTTCGCTGAGCGCGAGGGTCAACTCGAGAATCTCGGTGGCGTGGGCGGGTTCGAGTTCCGGAAGCGCGGCCTGGAGCACCGCGACGCCTTCGGGCAGCGCGCCGCCCTCAAGGAGAATGAAGGCGCGCTCCAGAGCCGAGCCGGGACCCTCGATCCCGCTCAGCACTTCCATCGCCTCCGCGCGCTTCCCTTCGCCGAGCAGCCTGGAAGCCAGGGCGGCTGAAAGCACGTCCAGTTCACCCGCTTCCGGGTACTCGTCCTTGAAGGCGGTCACCGCCTCAAAAGCGGCGCCGGTGTCCGGCGATCCCACCAGGATGTCCAGCTCTTCGAGCCAGGCCGAGCGCCGCTCGGCGGTGCCGCGCCCATGCGATTCGGTGATCCGGCGCCGCGCCGCAAGCGCGACGGCCGTGTCGCCGGTCGCCAGGGCGGCGATCGCGAGACGTTCGTCGGCAGCGCGCCCTTCCACGAAGTCGCCGGACATTTGGCGGACCCGGAGGTATGCCCAGACCGCGCTCTCGTACCGCTCCAGATCCTCCGCCTTGCGCGCAAACCCTTCCAGGAAAGCGCGCTCCTCCCCCTCGTCCAGAAGGGTGCGGGCAGCCTCTGCAAGCCCGCGTGCCTCGTCCTCCATGCCCTCGCGCAACGCAAGCTCGGCACCGGCCTCCAACCGGCCCACGCTGGTCGGTTCAGCGCCCAGTTCCGCGACGATCAACCCGGCAACCACCCCGCGCCGGTCTCCCAGATCCTCGACCAGCCGGAAGATCTGACCGTTCCTCGCCCGGTCCCGGCCCAATGCGCGAGCCCAGGCCGACGCCCCCGCCTCCGGGCGTCCCGCCGCGAACTCCATCTCTCCCAACTCCACCAGCAATAGAGGAGGGTCACCGAGAACCTGCAGTCCCTCCTCGATCAATGCGGCGGCCTTCTCCGCGCCGAGCGCTTCGCCAACGACCCGTGCTCCCCCGCGCCAGGGCTCGGGCGACCCCGGTACGGCCCTGATCCAGTTCTCCACGGTCACTTCCAGGGCGGAGAGCGAATCGATCTCCACCAGAACGCGGGCCTTGTGCTCCCAGACCCGGTTCGCGGAGGGGCGCTCGGCCAGGTATCGGTCGAAGACCGGCAGCACCTCGGTCAGGCGTTCGTCCAGGCGCAGTACACGTTCCAGCGCAAAAACGGCGGACGACGACCCGGGCTGCAGCCCGAGCAGCTCCCGCAGCGTGGCCTCCGCTTCCTTCAAATCGCCGCGCGCCTCATGCCCCGATGCCTCGCGGAGCATCCGGCTCTCCTGACGGCCGTCGGTGCGCTGTACAGCGGCAAGCGGCAGAACGGCCAGCGCCAGCTGCGCGACGCCGAGCGCGATCCCCGCCAGGCCGAACCGCCGCCCGGCCCGCCTGATCACCGGCGCCCCCCGGCGTCGGCCGGACCCGGGACGCCCGGCGGCACGGACCCGCCCCGTGCCGTACCGTTCAGCCGCTCGAAGTACCGCACCACGAGGGCGCGCTGGGCGGGGGAGAGCGCCCTCAGCGCCGCGGCCCCGGGCAGTTCATAGCGCAGCGCGTTCAGGGAGCCCGGAGTCAGCGCACTCGCCCCTTCGCGCGTGAACGCCCCGGGCCGCTCCGATTCGCGCTCCTCGGACTCCTCGTCCTGCTCCAGGGTTCGTCCGGCGTCGAGAAGGCGGTGGAAGAGACGTTCCTGACGGCGCAGCACCTCCGGATCGAGGCGGCCCCGGGCGAGCGCTTCCGCAAGCTGCTCCGCTTCCTGCGCGAGCGCCGACAGATCTCCGAGGGGACCCTCCTCCTGCTGCCTCTCCCCGGACATCTCGCCGAGCTCCTCGGCCACCTGCTCCTGGCGGTCCGCCATCTCCTCCACTTGCCGCGACATCGTCTCGTCGCCCAGGCGCATCGGGGTCAGCGCAGATGCGTCCTCCATGATCTCGCCCTGCTGTTGAGCAAGCTGCTGGAGCTGCTGCATCATCTGTTGCGACGCGGACGCGGCGCTCTGGGCCTCGCCCTGCCGCTGCCCCGCGGTCATGGCCATGCGGGCCACCTCGTTGAGGGTGCGCACCACCTTCTCGGCCTCCGCCGACGGCGACGGCCCCTGGGACCTGGGCCTCTCCATCGCATCGATGGTGGCGTCGAGTTCCTCCATGGCCCTTCCGATCGCCTCCAGGAGGTCGCGCGCGCCCGGGGCCGCCATTTCGGTGTCTTCCGCGTAGTTCTCCGCGAGGTTGCGGAGTCCCTGCGCGATGGCCGCCTCGTCACCGCGCATCTCGGCGAGCTCCGACGGACCGGCCCTCTGCATCTCGTCGCGCAGATCCGTCTGCCGGCGCGCCAGCGCGAGCGCGTCCACCGCGGTACGGCCCAGCGCCGCACGGATGGCCTCCATCTGCTGCATCTGCATCTGCATCTGCGCCTGGTTCAGCTGCTGGGAGACCTGCGACAGGTCGCCCGCGGCCTGCTGGGCCTGCTCGCCCGCGGCCTGCTGCTGGCCCTGCATGGATAGCTGGGCGGCCTGCTGCATCTGCTGGCGGGCCTGCTGCATCTGCTGGCGCGCCTCCTGAACACCGGCCTGAGCATTCTGTTCGCCGGCCTCCTGGAGCCTCTGCTCGAGGTTCTCCAACCGCTGCTGCAACTGCTCCGCCTGGGCATCGAGCTCCGCCTGCTGCCGCGCCCGGAGTTCTTCCTCGCCGCCCTCCAGCATCGCCTGGGCCAGGATCTCCTGTTCCTCGGCCAGTTCCTCGGCCTCCTTGCCGGTTGCCCGGAAATCCTGATCCAGGGCGGCATCCCGAAATCGTTCGAGCGTGTCCTCGAGGCGCTCCCGCAGGCGTTCCCGGTCAGCCACCAACTGCTCCATCGCCCTCTGCAACTCTTCGGGATCCATCTGCGAGAGCTGCTCCTCCAGCGCCGCCAGTTCGTCCCGTTTCTCGTCGGGGGCAGCCTGCTCAAGGAACTCCTCCAGAGCCTGCAGCTCTTCCTGCAGCTCCGGGTCCGCCAGTCCGGCGTCCCTGAGCGCGTCCCTGAGCTCCTCCAGCTCGCGCCGCAGCGAATCGACCGCCTGCATCGACTCGTCCTGGCGCTCGAGCGCCTGCGCGATCTCCTCCCTGTCCTCGAACCGCACCTGATCCTGGCGATTCCCGTCGCGGCTCGCCTCCGCCTCGCTCAGCGCCTGGAGGTCGCGGGCCTCCTCCTCCGCCCTGCGCGCCTCCTCCGCGAGTTCCTCCAAGCCCTCGGCGGCGCGGTCCAGTTCCTCCTGCGCGGCCCGCCCAAGTTCGGTCACGCCCCCGATCCACAGCAGATACTCCTCGCTCTCGCGCGTCCGGGGCGACGGGTTGTTGTCCACCGCGCGCGCCAGGTACCGGATGGTGTCGCCCGGCGACAGGGCCCAGGACGACATGTCGAGCAGGGGACGCACGACCGCCCCCGCCGAGCCTGCCAGGTCGACGCCGTGCACGACCGGTTCGCCCGCCTCGCCGGTGGCGCTGATCCGGCGCACCACGATTTCCACCCGCGCGATGCCGTAGTCGTCCTGCGTCCGGATGACGAGGGGCTGGCGGAGATCGATGGGCATCACCGTGTCCACGCCCGGGTAGACGATCGCAATCTCCGGGGGCTGGTCGGGGACGACCTCCACCTCGAGGGGGGGTGGGAAGGCGGCGGCCTCTCCTCCGCCCGCGTCCGTGAAGGTCCAATGGTAGCTGCCGCCGCGCACCGGGACCCAGCCGGCCTCGAAGCCGATGCCGCGAACCTCGAAAGCCACGGCCTGGCTGCCGTCGTCGGCCGTCAGGGCGGCGGTGCCGATCGCGCGGCTGCCATGGCCGCGAAGACGAAGGTGCGTGCCCGCCGGGATGACAAGCGGGGGAACCTCGTTCCGGTATTCGCCGGGGGGGATCCCCGTGTGGGGGGGGTATGTCAACTCCACCGAAAAGGTGTTGACGAAGAGCGGGTCGACGGGGGTGAGGGTATGGACATCGCTGCGCGCGCCGTCGGGGGCTTCGATCCAGTACCGCGTCTCGGCCGCGAGCGGGGGAAGCGGCGCCGTGCCGGTGCCCCCCGTGAGCGCAATCGGGCGCGACCGCGTGACCTGCCCCGTGATGTCCCAGCTGAGCGTGACGGTGTCACGAAGTGGCGCGTGCGCAGAGATCTCGACCACTTCGCCCCGGGCGACCTCGACCGTGCCGGGCGCGACGGTGATGGGGGGGAGGGTGGGCTCGGCGAGCACCGCGATGGGATGCAACAGCCCGTCCCATGCGGTGAAGGTGCGGGCCGGAGCGAGGCCCATCACCAGCAGGGCGGCAGGAATCGCGGCAAGGAAGGCGATGACCCCGCGGCGCTGATCCCGGCCGACCCGTTCTCCGAGGGTCCCGGAAAGAGACCTGGCGTCGCCGTCGAGGCGGCTTCCGACCCGCTCGAGGGCTAGTTCGCGCAGTCCCGCGGAGGTCCCCGGAGGGGCGAAGCGCGACAGTTCGAGGCCCCCGAGAACCGCGCCCTCCTCCAGCCCCGCGGTCCCGTCCATGGCGCGCGTGATCCGGTGCTCGGCGCACCACCGCCGCCCCTGCTTCCGCCAGTACCAGACGCCGGCCAACACCAGTGCGAGCATGAGCCCCACCATCAGAAGCGGGACGGGACTGCCCGCGTTCCATCCCTCCCCGCCGGCCAGTGCCGGGGCCGTGACAAGGACGGCGAGAAGCCCGGTCGCGCACCACGCGCCCACGGTGAGGGCGATCGATCTGGCCAAGTGACCTCGCACGCCCTCGACGGCAACGGCGATCCGGGTGGCTGCGCTCACGGGACGGCCTGCGTCATCGCGAAGATGAAGATGTTGACGCCCATGCGGAGCGCATCCTCTCTGACCTCGGGAGCATCATCATGCACATCGGGATCCTCCCACCCGTCACCCAGGTCCGTCTCGTAAGTGTATATCACCACGAGCCTGCCATTATGGAATATACCGAAAGCCTGCGGCGGCGCACCGTCGTGTTCGTGAATCTTCGGCAGTCCGCCCGGAAACTCGTACGGAGCGTGAAAGACCGGATGCTCGTCCGGAAGCTCAACGAGTTCCCGGTCCGGGAAGATGCGCGCGATCTCTTCCCGGAACGATTCGTCCATGCCGTAGTTGTCGTCGGCGTGGAGGAACCCGCCTCCAAGCAGGTACCGGCGCAGCGCCAGGCGCTCGTCCGGGGTGAAGCGGACGTTGCCGTGTCCGGTCATGTAGAGGAAGGGGAAATCGCGCAGCGCGGGATCCGTGGGACGCACGGCCACCTCGCGCTCCGCCGTTTCGATCCCGGTCCGCGCCTCCACCTCGGCCAGCAGATTGGGAAGCGAGGACGGGTTGGCATACCAGTCGCCGCCGCCGTCGTACTGCAGGCGCGCGATCGTGACGGGGCCGTTCGCCTGGGCGGTCGCGGTGTCCGGCACGGCGGCGGCGAATGCGGCCACCGCAAGCACGCCTGCCATTCCCGCGCACCCGGCGGCCCGGCACGCCCGCCGCCCGGTCACCCGTCCTCCCCGCGGGCCGGCCGGCCCGCGTCCCCGCCATCCGCCTGTTTCGCCCTCATCACGGCTTCATACGCCTCGCCCCTGCGCACGCCGGCCCGCCGGGCCACCTCGCGCGCGGCCGCAGACGGCGCCAGCCCGGCGTCCACCGCTTCCCTGGCCAGCACGTCGAGCGACTCGGAGGCCACCCGCCCACCACCGCCCCTCCGCCCCTCCACCACGACCGTCACCTCGCCCCGCGGCCGACGTTCGCGGAAGTGGCCGGCCACCTCGTCCGGCGTGCCGCGCACGACCTCCTCGTGCACCTTGGTGATCTCGCGGCAGACCGCCACGCGCCGCGCAGCGCCCGCGTCCATCCCGGCTAGATCATCCAGCAGGGAAAGCAGGCGCGCCGGAGACTCGAAGAGCACCGTGGTCTCGGTTGCGTCGATGATCCGCTCCAGCGCTCGGGCACGCTTCCCCGCCTTGCGCGGCAGGAAGCCCACAAAGGTGAACGGGACACAAGGTAAGGCGGAGGCCACCAGTGCCGCGAGCACCGCCGACGGGCCTGGGAGCGCCACGACTTCGTGGCCCGCGTCCACCGCGGCGCGCACCAGCCGCTCGCCCGGATCGGAGAGGAGCGGCGTGCCCGCGTCCGATACGAGCGCGACATCGTCGCCGCGCGCCAGCCACCGAATGGCCCGAGCGGCCCGGGACGCCTCGTTGTGCGCATGCAGCGACACCGGACGCCCGGCCACCCCGATATGGGAGAGGAGGACCCGTGCGCGCCGCGTGTCCTCCGCGAGTATGTGGCGGGCCGCGGCAAGAACCTCGCCCGCGCGGACGGACAGGTCCGACAGATTCCCGATCGGGGTCGCCACCACGAAGAGCCTGCCCGCCACGGGCTGCTAGCAGTCGGTGGACAGAGCCGCCCGAGTACCGAGAGCGGCGAGGCGCCGGGCTGACAAGGCGCGACGAGAGGTGAATGGCAGCGCCATTCGCCCGAGGAGCAACGCAGAGCGGAGCGGTCCAGCCCGGATGCATCGCCGATCGAATGCCGGGGGGATTCTGTCCACGGGCTGCTACAGGTGCTGCTCGATCTTCTGCTCCAGGTGTGCCTTCGGCACGGCGCCGATCACGGTGTCGACATGCTCTCCGCCCTTGAAGAAGAGGATGGTCGGGATGGAGCGTACGCCGAAGCGCATCGAAGTGGACATGTTCGCGTCCACGTCCAGCTTGCCCACCCTGACCCGGCCGGCGAAGTCGTCCGCCAGCTCGGCGACCACGGGCCCGATGATCCGGCACGGACCGCACCACTCGGCCCAGAAGTCGATCATGGAAAGGCCCTCGTGGTCCTCGACCTGTTCCTTGAAGTTGTCGTCGGTGATGGTGACGAGGTTCGTGTTGTCAGCCATTATTGAGTAACCCTCAAAGTGAAGTTGAGCGGCGGGGTCACCGGGCCGGTCCGCATGGGACACCCGCCTCACGCGGACGAACCGGTCCTGCCGAAGGATCCTGTCCTTCTATTCTACACTCACCGACCCGCGAAGTTGAACACAATGCCACCTGGGGAGCCCGAAACCTCGGCCGAAGGCCCGCCGGATGACACGGCCGGACTCCCGCCGGAACCCCTGGCCGCACGCCCGCCGGAACGCTCGGCCGCAGCGTTGGCGGAGACCCCGACTCTGGACCACGCGGCCATCGCCGTGCGCTCCTTCGACGATGCGGTCCCGCTCCTGGAGCAGCTTTCGGGCGCCCCGGCAACCCGCCCGGAGAGGGTCGAGTCGCAGGGCGTCGAGATCTGCTTCGTGGGGAATGTGGAGCTGATTCGTCCGCTCGGCCCGGACAATGGGGTTGCCCGCTTCCTCGACCGGCGCGGGCCGGGCCTCCACCACATCGCCTACCGGGTGCCGGATGTGGAGCGGGCGATGAAGCTGCTCGCGGCGCAGGGCTACCGGTTCACCTCCGAAGCCCCGATGACCGGGGCGCGGGGGCACCGGATCGCCTTCATGCACCCCCGGACCGCCGGGGGGGTGCTGGTGGAGCTGGTCGAAGGAGACTGACTGGCCGGATTGACTGGCTAGTTCAAATCCCGGGCGACGCGAAAGCCGACGAGGAAGTACCGGTTGCCGGCCGGGTATCCGAGCCGGAAGGCCGAGCGGAGGACGCGCGAGCCGCCCATCCAACCGCCGCCGCGCAACGCGCGCGCGGCACAATCGCCCGACTGCCGGGCGCTTCCGTCGCCGGACGCACCGGAATGGCTGTTGTTCCAGCAGTCCTGCGTCCATTCGTTCACGTTGCCCATGACGTCGTACAGGCCGAACGCGTTGGCCGGGTAGCTTCCCACCGGCGCGGTCCGCCCGTGCCCGTCGGCGCACGGCGCGGGGTTCAACCGACTGTACTCCTGCATCCAGGCGCGTCCCTCGTCCGTTCGAGCGAGATCCTGGTCGAGGCCGTTGGCGTACCTGCACTGCTCCGAGGCGTCTTCACCCCAATGCCGCGCCGTCTCCGTCCCCGCCCGGGCCACGTATTCCCACTCCGCCTCGGTAGGCAGGCGATAGTCTTCTCCGGTCTCCCGCGAAAGCCACGCCACGAAGCCGTTCGCGTCCTCCCAGCTCACATTGATCACCGGACGCCGGCCCCGCCCCCACCCCTCGTCCCCGGGGCTGTAGCCGCCGCACCCGCCGGCACGAACGCACGCATCCCACTCCTCGAAGGTCACCTCGTGGACGCCGACGGCAAACGGCGAAGCGATCGCGACCGTGTGCTGCGGCCCCTCGAGCCGGTACCGCCCATCTTCTCCGTCGGGAGACCCCATCGTGAAGTTGCCCGAAGGAACGACCACCATCAGCGGACAGCTTTCGCAATCCTGGAAGGTCTGTCCGGGCCCCTGGGCGGCTGCGGCCCGGGGCGCGGACAATGCGCCGAGCGCCATCAAGAGGAGCGGCGCGACTGCGAGGCGGAGCAGCGAGTCTCGGGAGCGGGTTCTGCAGTTCGGCGGGACCATCCGGGCGGTACCCCCAGATTGAAGTGCGGCGTCGGGTGTGAGCGCCGGATAAGGTAGCATATAATGCCCACCTTCGCACCGCGGGACCGAGGCGCGCTCCCGGAATCACCCCGTCAGCCGCTCAAGCCCCACCTCCGTGACCAGCCACCGTCCGTCGTCCGCCCGGATCACCACGAACGGCACCGCCACCACCCTCCCGTCCCCTACATCGACCGCCACCTCGATACGGGACGCGGGACGGCCGCGCCCCACCACCTCGACCGCTGCGCCCATGCGGTACGACGCGTGCGCCAGGACCCGCGCCATGAGGTCCATCCGCAACTCGATCTCGGCAGCGGCGAGACACCGCGCCCCCAACCCGATCCACGACCCCAGCCGGCGCAGACCGCACGCAAACGGGCTCCCCTGCTCCGCGACCGGCCCGGCCCCGGTTCCGAAGAGTCCGGCCATCACGGCGTGATCCCTGCGCGCCGCCGCGTCCATGAAGGCCTCCACGATGCGGGCCGGCCCCCCCTCGGGCGCCGGCGCCGCGATGTCAGGGGCTCGGCCGCACCCCAGGGCCCCCACAAGCACCGCCGCGCCGCAACAGCCCGACGCCCCCCTACCCGCCTGGCGCCTCCACCACGAACTCCAGTCCATCACCACCGTCCTCCCTTTCCAGCCGCACCGCACTCCCCGGTACCACCGCGCCCTCCAGCATCGCCATCGCCAGCGGATCCTGGACCAGGCGCTGCACGGCCCGCTTGAGCGGCCTTGCCCCGAACGCCGGATCGTATCCTTCGCCGGCGATCACCCGCTTCGCCCCGTCCGAAACCGCCAGGCGCACATCCTGCTGCTCCGCCAGCTTCGCAACCCGGGCCAACTGAATCTCGACAATCTTCTCTAAATCTTCTGTGGACAACGGCTTGAATACTACAACCTCATCCACTCTATTAAGGAATTCGGGACGGAAGTGCTCCTTCAGCCGCCCGCGCACCATCTCCTCGACTTCGCGCCAGGCTCCGGGATCGTGCGGATCCGCGCGGCCTCGTCCCCCTGGGCCCCTGCCGGCGCGGCCAATCCCGCCCGCGCCGGCCCGCTCGGCGTGCGCCAGGATCTCCGGCCCCGCGATGTTGGAGGTCATGATGATCACGGCGTTGCGGAAGTCGACCGTGCGGCCCTGTCCGTCGGTGAGGCGGCCGTCGTCGAGGATCTGCAGGAAGACGTTGAAGACCTTGGGGTGCGCCTTCTCGACCTCGTCGAAGAGGATGACCGCGTGGGGGCGTCGCCGCACCGCCTCGGTGAGCTGGCCGCCCTCGTCGTAGCCGACGTAGCCCGGGGGCGCGCCCAGCAGGCGCGACACCGCGTGCGCCTCCATGTATTCGGACATGTCCATGCGCACCATCGCGCGCTCGTCGTTGAAGAGGAACTCGGCCAGGGCGCGGGCGGTCTCGGTCTTCCCCACCCCGGTGGGCCCGAGGAACAGAAACGAACCGATCGGGCGGTTGGGGTCCTGGATTCCGGCCCTTGCCCGCCTTACGGCCCGGGAAACCGCACTAAGCGCCCGGTCCTGCCCAATCACCCGCTTCCCCAGCAGCTCCTCCAGCCCTGCAAGTCTCCTGCGCTCGGAGTCCATCAGCCGCGTCACGGGGATCCCCGTCCACTCCGCCACCACCTCGGCGATATCCTCCCCCGTCACCTCCTCCTTCAGGAACTTCCCCTCCGCCTGGAGCGCGGCGAGCCGCTCCTCGGCCCTTCCGATCTCGGACTCCGCCTGCGGGATCTCCGAGTACTGCACCTCGGCCGCGCGGGCCAGTTCGCCTTCCCGGGTCGCCTGCTCCGCCTCGGTGCGCAGCCCGTCCACCCGTTCCTTGAGCTCCTGGATGCGGGCGATCTGCACCTTCTCGGCCTGCCAGCTCGCCTTCATGGCCTGGCTCGACTCCCGGGCTGCCGCGAGCTCCTCCTCGATGCCGCCCAGGCGTTCGCGCGCGCCCGGGTCTTCCTCGCGTCCCAGCGCCTGTCTTTCGATCTCCAGCTGAATGATGCGCCGCTCCACTTCGTCGATCTCCTCCGGCAGGGAATCGATCTCGATCCGGAGCCGGCTCCCCGCCTCGTCCATCAGGTCGATGGCCTTGTCCGGGAGGAACCGGCCACCCACGTACCTGTCCGACAATCTGGCGGCCGCGATCAGCGCATCATCAGTGATCCGCACGCCGTGGTGCACTTCGTAGCGCTCCCTGATCCCGCGCAGGATGGTGACGGTGTCCTCGACCGAGGTCGGAGCCACGTAGACCGGCTGGAAGCGCCGCTCCAGCGCCGGGTCCTTCTCCACATGCTTGCGGTACTCGCCCAGGGTCGTCGCGCCGACCACCCTCAGGTCGCCCCGGGCCAGCGCGGGCTTGAGCATGTTGCCCGCGTCGACCGCCCCCTCGGCGGCGCCCGCCCCCACGACCGTGTGCAGTTCGTCGATGAAGAGGATGTAGAGCCCGTCCGCGTCGGTGACCTCCTTGAGCACCGCCTTCATCCGCTCCTCGAAATCGCCCCGGTACTTCGCGCCGGCGAGCATGGCGGAGATGTCCAGCGACACCAGCTTCTTGTCGGCCAGCGAGGTGGGGACGTCGCCCGCGACGATGCGCTGGGCGAGCCCCTCCGCGATGGCGGTCTTGCCGACGCCGGGCTCGCCGATCAGCACAGGGTTGTTCTTGGTCCGGCGGGCCAGGACCTTCATCACCCGCCGGATCTCGTCGTCCCGGCCGATCACGGGGTCGAGCTTGCCGCTGCGGGCCCGCTCGGTGAGGTCGTGGGAGTAGCGGGCGAGCGCCTGGTACTTGTCCTCCGGGGTCCGGTCGGTGACCCGGTGCGAGCCCCGGATCGAGTCGAGGGCGCGCTCAAGGCGGTCCGGCGTCGCGCCGGCGTCGGCCAGGATGCGGCCCGCGTCCCCCTTCCCCGCCGCCAGCCCCAGCAGGAGGTGCTCGGTCGAGACGTACGCGTCGCCGAGTTCCCTGGACGCCTCCTCCGCCGCGCTCAGCGCCCGGCTCAGGTCCCTCGAGGCTCGCGGCGCGGCCCCGCCGCTGATTCTGGCGCGCCGCCCGAGCTCCGCCTCCAGCGCCCGCGCCACCTCCTCGGAGCGCACCTCCATCTTGCCCAGCACCGGCGCCACGACACCGCCCTCCTGTTCCAGAAGGGCCTTCAGCAGATGGACTCCGTCCACCTCCGGGTGCTCCGCCCCGAGCGCCGCTTGCGCGGCGGCTGCAACCGCCTCGGCGGCCTTCACGGTCATACGGCTCGCGTCCAACATCTCGTCCATGCTCCATTTGCGGTTTTGTCGTGGATCCTGCCACTTTGGCAGGGTGCCCGCTCACGGCGCGGCGGGAGTCGGCCAAAATGGCAGGCCGGACTGCCAAAATGGCAGGCGGTGCCCTACATGATGAAAGAACCGGGCCAGCCCGGACTTGACGAACCCCACGAGGCTCCAGGAGAAATCCAGATGGCATCGGTCGACCCCCCGGCCAGAAGAGGCCTTCCGCCGGAAGCGTACGAAGTCGTCCCGGGCAGGGAGTACCGCCCCTACGTGCCGGCCGGCAAGTCGATGGCCGAGTTCACCTTCAAGGCGGTGCTCGTCGGCGTCCTGATGGCCGTCGTCTTTGGCGCGGCCAACGCGTACCTGGGGCTGCGGGTGGGGCTCACCGTGAGCGCGTCGATCCCCGCGGCCGTGATGGCCGTCGCGGTCTTCCGGGTGCTCAGGCGCGGGACCATC
Organism: Gemmatimonadota bacterium; assembly: GCA_022823225.1. Taxonomy (GTDB): domain Bacteria; phylum Gemmatimonadota; class Gemmatimonadetes; order Longimicrobiales; family Gaopeijiaceae; genus Bin94. The sequence continues at coordinate 24,190 of JAJDXM010000023.1, read as the reverse complement.
CTCGAAACCAACATGGTGCAGACGATCGGGTCGGCGGGCGAATCGGTGGCCGCCGGAGTGATCTTCACGATTCCCGCACTCTTCATCTGGCAGCGCACGGACCCGACGATCGTGGTCGACCTGCTGCAGGTGTCCGTGATCGCCGCATTCGGGGGCCTGCTGGGGGTTCTCTTCATGATCCCGCTCAGGCGCTATCTGATCTCGCGCGAGCACGGGAGGCTTCCCTACCCCGAGGGCACCGCCTGCGCCGAGGTCCAGGTGGCGGGCGATGTGGGCGGGGGCAAGGCGCGCCTCCTCTTCAGCGGCCTCGGGGTCGGCGCGCTGTACCAGACCCTGGCCAACGGCAACGGTCTGGGCCTCTGGAACGAGAGCCCCTACGTGCCCCTGCCGCAGAAGGCGCAGCTCGGCGGCGACTTCACCCCGGAGCTGCTGGGCGTCGGCTTCATCATCGGGCCGAGGATCGCGGCGATCATGTTCGGGGGGAGCGCGCTGGCGTGGCTGATCATGATCCCGGCAATCAACCTGTGGGGCGGGGACAGCATCGTGTACCCCGCCGACGCACCCATGTCGTCGCTGGCCTCCGGCGAGATCTGGAGCTACTACCTGCGGTATGTGGGCGCGGGCGCGGTGGGGTGCGCCGGGATCGTCACCCTCATCAAGTCCTTCCCGACGATCGTCGAGTCGATCCGCCTGGGCGTCGGGCAGGTCGGCGGCGCGGTGGGCGGCGAAGTGCTCCGCACCCAGCGCGATCTGCCGATGAAGCTGGTGCTGGGCCTGGCGGTGCTGATGGCGGTGGCGCTGTGGCTCTGGCCGGGGGTCCCGGTCGGTCCGCTGGGGGCGATTCTGATCGTGATCTTCAGCTTCTTCTTCGTCACGGTGTCGAGCCGGATCGTCGGGCTGATCGGGTCGTCGTCCAACCCCGTGTCCGGGATGACGATCGCGGCCCTCCTCCTCACCTCGCTGATCTGGGTGGCGCTGGGACTGAACGACGGGAGCGCCGCGGCCAAGGTGGCGGTGCTGGCGGTTGGCGCCGTGGTGTGCATTTCGGCGGCCGCGGCGGGCGACACCTCGCAGGACCTCAAGACCGGGTTCCTGGTGGGCGCCACCCCGGCGCGGATGCAGGTCGGCGAGATGCTCGGCGTGCTTGCCTGCGCGGTGACGATCGGCTTCGTGCTGATCGTGCTGAACGAGTCGTACGGGATCGGCACCGTGGACGGCCTCGCCGCGCCCCAGGCGACGCTCATGAGCCTCGTGATCGACGGCGTCCTGAACGCGTCGCTGCCGTGGACCTTCGTGTTCATCGGGATCGGGCTGGCGCTGGTGGTCGAGTTCGTCTTCAAGCTCCCGTCGCTGGCCTTCGCGGTGGGCGTCTACCTGCCGGTGTCGCTGATGACGCCGATCCTGGTCGGGGGGCTGTTGCGCAGGGCGCTGACGCGCAAGTACGAGAACGCGGGCGAAACCGAAGACGGCGCGAGCGTGCTGGCCGAGCGGCGCGAGCAGGGAGTGCTCTACGCTTCCGGGCTGATCGCCGGGGCGGCGCTGCTGGGGGTGGTGATCGGCGGCGCGATCTACGCGGTCACCTGGTTCACGGGCGACCCCGGGGCCGCATCGGTGTGGCAGCTCGGCCACGCGTGGATGGACGACCTGGTGCCCTTCAGCTCCTGGGTGGTCGGGACCCTGGCGTTCGCGGCGCTCTGCTGGCTGCTGTGGCGCGCTGCGACGCGCGAGGGGCATTCGTGAGCGTCAGGTGGCGGACCGGGTTGCTGCCCGGCGTGGCGGTCGCGTGCGTGGCCGCGTGCGGGAGCGAGCCGGAGACGATCAGCCGCGACGACTTCGTCGGCACCTACGTCGGGCTCCGGCTGGCCGAGCTCCGGGGAAGCGACCAGGTCATCGCCCCGGAGGTCCGCGACAGCGTGCTCGCCGCCCGCGGGGTCACCGAGGAGGACCTGACGACCTTCGCCGAACTTCACGGCGACGACCCGGTCTACATGGCGAGGCTCTGGGGCGAGGTCGAGGACAGCCTGGAGGAATACACCAGCCGGCCCGACACGGTGAGGTAGGGGCCGCGCGCGGCGGGCGCGCGGGACCGTGCGGGGGCCCCGCACCGCCCGGTCCCGGCCCTCACTCCCACTCGATGGTCGCCGGCGGCTTCGAGCTGATGTCGTAGGTGACCCGGTTGACGCCCGCGACCTCGTTGATGATGCGGGTCGAGACGCGGGCGAGGAAGTCGTGGGGGAAGGGGTACCAGTCGGCGGTCATCCCGTCGCGGGAGGTGACCGCGCGCAGCGACACGACGTGCTCATAGGTGCGGCTGTCCCCCATCACCCCGACCGACCGGACGGGAAGCAGCACCGCGAACGCCTGCCAGATCTCGTCGTAGAGTCCCGCGGCCTCGATCTCCTCCAGGTAGATCGCATCGGTGCGGCGCAGGACCTCCACCCGCTCGGCGGTCACGGGCCCGAGCACCCGGATCCCGAGGCCCGGCCCCGGGAAGGGATGGCGCCGGATGAAGGCGTTGTCGAGGCCCAGGGTGCGCCCGACCGCCCGCACCTCGTCCTTGAAGAGTTCGCGAAGCGGTTCGACGAGCTCGAAGGGCATGTCGTCCGGCAATCCGCCGACGTTGTGATGGGTCTTGATGGTCGCCGAGGGACCGCGCACCGAAAGCGACTCGATCACGTCCGGGTAGAGCGTTCCCTGCACGAGGAAGCGCGCGTGTGTACCCAGTTCGCGGGTCGTGCGCTCGAAGACGCGGATGAAGGTCTCGCCGATGATCCTGCGCTTGCGCTCCGGGTCGGAGACGCCCTCCAGGGGCCCGAGGAACTCCGGCCCGGCCTCGACCGCCACCAGGCGGATCCCCATGTGCTCGCGGAAGGTGCGCTCCACGCTCGTGCGCTCGTTCATCCGCATCAGGCCGGTGTCCACGAAGACGCAGGTCAGCTGATCTCCCACCGCGCGGTGCACCAGCGCGGCGGCCACCGAGGAGTCCACGCCGCCGGAGAGGCCGCAGATGACCTGCTCGCTCCCCACCTGGCGGCGGATACGCTCCACCCACCTCGCCACGAAGGCGCCCGAGGTCCAGTCGGGGCTCAGGCCGCAGATCCGGAAGAGGAAGTTCTCGACGATCTCCTGGCCGCGCGGCGTGTGCGCCACCTCGGGGTGGAACTGCACGCCGTAGAGCGGCCGGGTGCGCGAGCGGAACGCCGCCACGGGCAGGTCGGCGGTGGCGCCCACGGTGGTGAACCCCGGCGGCGGCTCGTCGACGTGGTCGCCGTGGGAGCACCAGACGGCCAGCTCTTCGCCGCTCCGGAAGCCGTGGAAGAGGCCGCCGTCGGTCTCGCTCTCCGCGATCCGCAGCGCGGCGCGGCCGTACTCGCGCTTGCCGGGCACGACCCGGCCGCCGCCGTGGTGGGCCAGCAGCTGCATCCCGTAGCAGATGCCCAGAACCGGCACGCCCAGGGCGAGGAGTCCGGGGTCGAGGCCGGGACCGTCGTCGCCGTAGACCGAGGACGGCCCGCCCGAGAGGACGATGCCGCCGGGCGACCATTCGCGCACCCACTCCTCGGTGCGCGCGGGAGGGTGGATCTCGCAGTAGACCCCGGCTTCCCGGATGCGGCGCGCGATCAGCTGCGTGAACTGCGAGCCGTAGTCGATGACCAGGACCCGGTTGCCGGGCGCGCCTTCGCCGGCGGGAGCGGGGCGCTTCGCCGCGTCCGGGCGGGCTCCGGTCACCCGAGTTCGCCCCGGATCAGGTCGCTGTACCGCTCGCGGCGGCGCACCAGCGCGGCGCGGCCATCGTGGACGAGCACCTCGGCGGGGCGCGGCCGCGAGTTGTAGTTGGACGCCATCGTGAAGCCGTAGGCGCCCGCCTGGTGCACGCAGAGCAGCGCGCCCGGCGACGGGAGGGGGAGCCGCCGCTCCCGGGCAAGGAAATCGCCCTGCTCGCACACCGGGCCGACGACATCCACCACCTCGACGCCGCCGTGACCGTCCTCGCGCACCGGCGTCACCTCGTGGACGCCGCCGTAGTGGCTCGGCCGGATGAGCTCTGTCATCCCGGCGTCGGTCACGACGAAGGTCTTGCCGCCGCTGCGCTTCAGGTACAGGACCCGCGTGACGAGCACGCCCGCGTCGCCGACCAGGAAGCGCCCCGGCTCGATGATCAGGCCGAGCGCCCTGCCCCGCAGCCGGGAAGCCACCTCGCGGCCCAGCGCCCGCACGTCGAGCTCGCCCGCTTCCGCGTCCGCGATGCCGAAGCCACCCCCCAGGTCGGCATACTGGAGATCGATCCCGAGTTCGCTGCCAACCCGGCCGGCCAGGGCGAGCATCGTGTCGAGCGCGCGCAGGAAGGGGCCGCCTTCGCGCAGCTGCGAGCCGATGTGCACATCGACGCCGACGGGGTGCAGCAGCGGGTGCTCGCGGGCCCGGGCGTAGAGCAAGAGCGCCACGTCCGGCGACACCCCGAACTTGGCGGCGGCGTGTCCCGTGCGGGTGAATTCGTGGGTGGGACTGTCCACGTCCGGGTTGACGCGGATCGCGAGGGGCGCCGGCCGGCCCAGCTCGGCGGCCACCTCGGCGAGCGCCTCCAGCTCCTGCGCGCTCTCGACGTGGAAGGACCGGATTCCGGTCTCGAGGCCGTAGCGCATCTCGTCGCGGGTCTTGCCCACGCCGGCGAAGACGATCCGTCCCGGGGGAAAGCCGGCGCTGAGCGCGCAGTAGAGCTCGCCGCCGCTCACGATGTCGGCGCCGGCGCCGGCCCGCGCGAAGAGCCGCAGCAGCGCCAGGTTGGGATTGGCCTTCACCGAGTACGCGACGAGAAGGCCGGGGGCGGCGGAGCGGGTGGCCAGGGGGCCGGGGGCCGGGGGGCCGGGGGCCGCCTCCGCGAAGGCCTCGCGCAGGGTGCGCAGCCGCTCCAGGGCGCGGTCTCCGTCGTAGACGTAGAGGGGAGTCCCGTGTTCCTCGACGAGATCGTCCAGCGCCAGGGGGCCGCAGTGCAGTACGCCCCCCATGCGCGGGAATGGCGGCCGGGCGGGGGTCAGTAGGCTCTCGCCCATACCGCTTCCATGGCGGCCCTGCCGCCGCCCGCGCACCGCGAGGGTGCCGCGTCCGAGCGGAACTCCTCGCCGGGGATGACCCGGATGGTCGCCTTCGTGGCCTCCTTGACGCGGTCCTCGACCGCCGCATCGCCGCTCCACCCCGAATACACGAAGCCGGCGCCCGCGTCCAGAATCTCCCCGAGCTCGTCAATCGACGAGACCTCGCCACGGTGGGTCATGTTCTCCCGCCGGTCCCGCGCCGCATCGAGAAGCTGCGCCTGGAGCGCCTTCAGCCGAGCCGGCACCTCCTTGAGCGCACGGTCCTCCGCGAGGAATTCCTTGCGTTTCTCCCCCTCCGGCGCGACCCGGCGAACGAGGACCACCTGCCCCCGTTCGACGTCGCGCGGGCCGATCTCCACCCGGAGCGGCACCCCTTTGCGCTCCCATTCGAAGAACTTGGCGCCCGGCGACAGGTGACGGCGGCCGTCGGCGGCCGCACGGACCCCGCCGTCCCTCAGCCGCTCCACGATCGCGTCGGCCTTTTGCATGACGGCCGCGGCCTGCTCGTCCGTGCGCGCGATCGGCACGACGATCACCTGGGTGGGCGCCAGCTTCGGCGGAACCACGACCCCGACATCGTCGCCGTGGGTCATCACCAGCCCGCCCACCAGCCGGGTGGATACCCCCCACGAGGTATTCCAGGCGTACTCCTCCCTCCCCTCCTCGCTCTGGAAGGTCAGGCCGAACTGCCGGGAGAAGTTCTGTCCCAGCATGTGCGAGGTCCCCGCCTGGAGCGCCTTTCCATCCTGCATGAGCGCCTCGCACGCGTAGCTCCTGTCGGCACCCGCGAACGTCTCTGAGGGGCTCTTCAGACCGGTCAGGGGCGGCATGGCCATCCAGTCCTCCATGAAGCGCCGGTAGATCCCGAGGATCAGGCGCGCCTCCTCCTCCGCCTCGGCCTCGGTCGCGTGGGCCGTGTGGCCCTCCTGCCAGAGGAATTCGGCGGTCCTCAGGAAGAGGCGGGTGCGCAATTCCCAGCGCATGACGTTCGCCCACTGGTTCAGGAGGAGCGGCAGGTCGCGGTAGCTCTGCACCCACTTCGCGTACATCGAGTAGATGATCGTCTCCGAGGTGGGGCGGACCACGTAGGGTTCCTCCAGATCCTTCCCGCCGGCGTGGGTGACGACGGCAAGCTCCGGCTTGAAGCCCTCGATATGCTCCTTTTCGCGCTCGATGAAACTCATCGGGATGAGGAGCGGGAAATAGGCGTTCTGGTGTCCCGACGCCTTGAACATGTCGTCCAGCGCGCGCTGCATGTTCTCCCAGATGCCGTAGCCCCACGGCCTGATCACCATGCTCCCCCGGACCGGGGAGTAGTCGGCCAGCTCCGCCTGCTGCACCACCTCGTTGTACCAGGCACTGAAGTCCTCCCCTCTGGAGGTCAGCCCTCTCTTCCCTGCTCTCTTCTTGCTCATTCAGCCTCGTCCGCGGGCCTCGGGCCCGTCTGTCCGGTTGTCACGATCCGCCTCCTCCTTCTTCCGGCGCCCGGCTCGCCTGCCCCGCCGCTCGATCGTCCAGGCCACGGCGGCCGGGACCACGAAGAACAGCACCGAGAGCACCATCCAGATGGTCCTGAACGGAAGATCGAACATACCACGGGCGAGAAGGGCCCCCAGCCAGCCACCCCCGAGCGCGATCACGACGGCGGCTCCGATGATGATCGTCTCCAGCACGTTGAGTCGCTTGATGGCGCGCCTGATCGCTTCGCGGGCCTCGCGCGTTTCTTCCGGTGTGGCCTCCAACGGGCCGTTTCCGGTGGTCAACGTTATCCTCCTCCTCCGGTTCCGGATGTCGTGGAATCCGCGTCGAGGGCGCCGGGGATCGCGTCGATCGGGGCGGTGCGCTGCCGTCCCGATGCAAGGTCTCGCAAGGTAACCGCCCCCCCGGCGGCTTCCTCGGGTCCGATGATGACGGCTCGCGCGGCGCCCGCCCGGGCCGCGCTGCGCAGCTGTTTCCCGACACCCCGGTGCCTCAGATCGTAGAGTACGGTGCGGCCCGCGCCGCGAAGACGGCGCGCCACCGAGATCCCCAGCGGACGCTGCGCCGGTTCGACCCAGATCACGAAATCGTCGCAGCCGGGCGGGGCGTCCGGCGCGAGTCCGCGGTCGCGCAGAAGCTCGGCGAGGACGACGTCGCCCATTCCGAAGCCGACCGCGGGCAGGGGTTCGCCCCCGACCAGCTCGAGGAGCCGGTCGTAGCGCCCGCCCCCGCAGATCGCGCGCATCTCGCCGGCGCGGTCGAAAAGCTCGAAGACGATGCCGGTGTAGTAGGCCAGCCCGCGCACCACGGTGAAGTCGAACTGGAGGTAGTCGCCGAGCCCCATCGCCTCAAGGATGCCCCGGTGCTCCTCGAGGGGGAGCATGGCCGCCTGCACCCGGTCGTCCCCGGCGAAGCGGCTCCGGATGTGTTCGCGGGATCCGTCCTCGACCAGCTCCGCCAGAGCCGCCGCGGCCGAGGCCCCGATTCCGAGCGCCGTGAGCGCCGCCCCGGTCTTCTCCGGGCCCGCCCGCCCCGCCTTGTCGATCGCCGCGAGACACCCGCCGCGCTGCGTTGCGGCGACGCCCAGGGCGTCCAGCACCGCCGTGACGAGGCGCCGGTCGTTCACCCGGGCCACGAAGTCCTGCCTGCCGAGTCCGAGAGCGCGGACCGCGTCGATCGCGACGGCCGCCACCTCGGCGTCGGCGCTCACCGCCGGTTCGCCGACGATGTCGGCATTCAGCTGGAAGTGCTCGCGCAACCGTCCCTTCTGGCTGCGCTCGTAGCGAAAGAGTTGAGGAATCGAGAACCAGCGGATCGGCTTGGCCATGCCCCGGCTGCGGCCGGCCAGCATTCTTGCCAGTGTCGGGGTCATCTCGGGCCGCAGCGCCACGTCGCGGCCGCCCTTGTCGGCGAAACAGTACAGCTGCTCCACGATCTCCGGCCCACTCTTCTCGACGTAGAGTCCAAGGGGTTCGAGCGGAGGCCCGTCGTACTCCTGGAAGCCGAAGCGGCGGCACACGTCGCGCCACGCGGCGAAGATGTGGTTGCGCAGCGCGAGATCCGCGGGCACGAAGTCCCGGAAGCCGGGCAGCTTCGCGAAGGTTTGGTCGGAAGGCATGGCGGCGAATCTAATCCGGGGAGATGGAATATCAATAACGTTCGCGGGCAAACGGGCTCAGGCCCATCAGCAGAAGCACATCTCCCACGGTATGGCATGAGCCCGTAACCACGACGGTGCCCCCGCCCGCGCGCTCCGTGGCGAGGGCCAGCGCCGCGGCCAGGTCGGGAACCACGTCCACGGGTGTGCCCCGGGCGACGCGGGCGGCGACCTCCGAGGGATTCCAGCTGCGGCCGCGCGGGGCCGAGAACGGGATCGTGAACAGGGCCCGGTCGGCCAGGTCCACCAGAGGCGGCAGCATGCGTGACCAGTCCTTGTCGCCCAGGATGCCGGCGAGCAGGACGAGGGGCCGCGGGGGAGCGAAATCCGCGAGCACCCGCACCAGCGCCTCGACGCCCGCCGTGTTGTGGGCGACGTCAAAGACGAAGAGGCTGTCGCCCACCCGCCGGATCTGACCCCTTCCCGGCCACCTGACCGCCGCGACCCCACTTCGCAGGGCTGCGGGCGGCGGTGGGCGGCGGAGCAGTTCAAGCGCGCGCACCGCGAGCGCGGCATTGGTCGCCTGGTGGGCGCCCGGCAGCGGGGTCTCGAGGTCCATGGGGGCCGCGGCCGCGCGCACCTGGAAGCGGGTACCGTTCGGCCCCAGGCGCAGATTCGAAATGTCCCGCCAGGGCTCGACCCGGTGGAAGGGGGCGCCGACCTTCTCGGCGCGGGCTTCCAGGACGCCCAGAACCGCAGGCCGTCCCTCCGCGGTTACGATCGGGACGCCGGGTTTGATGATCCCGGCTTTTTCGTTCGCGATCGACTCCAGCGTGTCGCCGAGGTACTCCTGGTGGTCGAGCGCCACGTTGGTGATCGCGGTCACCTCGGGCGAGATCACGTTGGTGGCGTCGAGGCGTCCGCCGAGGCCCACCTCGATGCACGCGCTCTCCACTCCCGCTTCCGCAAAGACGTACAGTGCCAGCAGCGTCGTCGCCTCGAAGAAGGACATGCCGAGACCGTCCGCGAGGGGCCGCAGCCGTTCGGCCGCGTGGACGATCCTTTCGGCCGGCAGGGGCCGGCCATCGATCATGATGCGCTCGAGGAAAGAACAGAGGTGGGGCGACGTGTACAGGCCCGTGCGGTCGCCGCGCTGCCTGAGCACCGACGCCCAGATCGACGCGACCGAGCCCTTCCCGTTGGTGCCGCCGACGTGGAGACAGCGATACCGGTGGTGGGGGTTGTCCAGTTCCTCCAGCGCGGCCCGCATGCGCTCCAGTCCCCAGTCCACGACCGCGGGAGCGCGCGGGAATAGCGCGGCCATCAACGGATCGGGCCCCGGAGGGCGACCCGTCAGCCCCAGGGTCTCCAACCTTCCCTGGAGTGGCGCAGCAGCTGCGCGATGGCGCCCTTGAGCTCGCGCCGGTCGATCACGCGGTCCACCATGCCGTGTTCCTCGAGGAACTCGGCGCTCTGGAAACCGGGCGGCAGTTCCTGCTTGATCGTCTCGCCGATCACGCGCGGCCCGGCAAACCCGATCAGGGCGCCGGGTTCGGCGAGGTTCACGTCGCCCAGCATCGCATAGGACGCGGTGACACCTCCCGTCGTCGGGTCGGTCAGGACCGAGATGTACGGAAGGCCCCGCTCGTGCAGCCGGGCCAGCACGGCCGAGGTCTTGGCCATCTGCATGAGCGAAAAGATGCCCTCCATCATCCGGGCGCCCCCGGAAGCGCTCACCACGATCAGCGGGATTTCACGGTCCAGCGCCTCCCTTCCCGCGCGCGCGATCTTCTCGCCGACGACCGAACCCATCGAGCCCCCGATGAAGCCGAAATCCATGACGGCCAGGACCACGGGAATCCCCTCGACGCGTGCCCGGCCGGTAATGACGGCCTCGTTGCGCCCCGTGCGGCGCCGAGCCGACTGGAGGCGGTCGCCGTAGGCCTTCAGGTCGGTGAACCCGAGCGGATCGCCACTCTCCATTCCCGCGTCCTGCTCTTCGAAGCTCTCCCGATCGGCCAGAATCTCGATGTAGCGCCCCGCGGAGATGCGAAAGTGATTCCCGCACTCGGGGCAGACACCGAGATTTCGCGCAAGCCTTTCCCGGTACAGGATCTCCCCGCACCCGCCACACTTCTCGAAGACGTCGCGCGGCAGATCGCGACGGTCCTCGGAGGTGAGGCGCTTCTTCTGTTTCTTGAACCAGGCCAAGTTGCCGACTCCCGCCCTTTCATCAGCGGTCCGTGGATGAAGCCCCGAGAGCACCGAGAGCGCCGAAGCGCCGCCGATTCAGGGTTTGTCGCTGGCCATCGCAACCACCATGCCGGCAGCCAGCCACGACATCAACAGGAAGGAGCCTCCGTAGCTGATGAAGGGAAGGGGGATGCCCGTGATGGGAACGACCCCGATCGTCATTCCGATGTTCACGATCGCATGCGTCATCCAGATTCCCAAAATACCGAAGACGAACAGCCCGGCAAAGAGGTGTCGCGAGTCCTCAGCGATCTGAATCATCCTGAAGAAGAGGTAGCCGAAGAGCAGCAGCGTCAGCGAGGTCCCGACGAACCCGAACTCCTCGCCCACAACGCTGAAAATGAAATCCGTGTGCTGCTCGGGCAGAAAATTCAACCTCTTCTGCGTACCGTCCGTGAACCCCTTTCCCAGTATCCCGCCACTCCCCACCGCAACCTTCGACTGGACCAGATTCCAGCCGTCACCCTGCGGGTCCATCTCGGGATTCAGGAAGACCAGGAGGCGATTCCTCTGGAACTCGTTGAGCACGCGGTTCCAGATGAGAGGCTGGGCGATCGCTCCGGCGGCGAGGTTGGCCACGATCACGCTCAGGGACTCGACCAGGTAGAGCCGGTAGCGATAGAGGTACAGGCCGATCAGCAGGACGATGAAGCCGACCGACCACGCGATGGTGTTGAAGGACAGAAACAGCGCGAGTCCCGGCGATGCCGCGAAGACGATCAGGGGCCACGGCGTTCTCGCCCAGTAGATCATGGCGAAGAAGATCGCCACGAAGGCCATTGCGGTACCGAGGTCGGGCTGAAGCACCACGAGCGCGAGCGGAATCCCGACGATGATTGCGGGGACGAGAAGTTCACGCAGGTACTGGGGGCTCGATTCACGCGTCGCGAGGAGCCTGGCCAGAGCGAGCACGGTCGCAACCTTGGCCGCTTCCGCCGGCTGGAACCGGAAGCCGGGCAGGTCCAGAAAGCTCTTCACGCCCTCCGCGGTCCCTGAACCGGTCCCGATCACCAGCGTAACCGCGAGCACGCCCACTGCGCCGATGTACACCGGTATCGCGGTCCATTCCCACCACCTGACCGGTATCCGGGAAACCACCATCAGGGCGACGATCGATCCGGTCAGAATCACGCCCTGGCGGATCCAGAGACCCTGCGTGACCGGGCTTGGGATGTTCAGCACGCCGGCCGAATAGATCATCGCGACCCCGAAGAGCGACAGCACAAGCACGGGAACGACGAAGTCGAGGTGGCCCAGCCAGGGGAGGAGCGGCCGCTTCATCGGCCCTGCCTGCCGGCCCAGGCCTCGGTGCTTCTGCCGGCGGCCAGGTACTCGCGCAAGGTCTGGATCGTGTCCCGGGGGATGTCGTACTCCCCTCTCAGGTAGTAGTCGGCAGTCTTTGCCGCGAGCGGCGCGGCGACGGCCGAACCTGTCCCCGCGAACTCGACGAGCACAACCACCACGATCTCCGGGGGTCCCCCGAAACGGCCCGCCATCCCCGTGAACCACGCGTGGGTTTCGCGCCCCTCGCCGCTCTCCGCCGTTCCGGTCTTGCCAAGCATCTCGAAGTACTCGAGCGACGACATGTATGCCGTCCCCCCGGGCGCCATCACGCGGCTCATGCCGCTGCGGATCTCGGCCAGGCTCTCCTCCGAAACATCGAGGCGCCATGCTTCCTCCGCTGGTGCGGCGCGATTCAGGGTGGGCGCGGGTGCCGAGCCGTCCCGGGCGATCGCCACGAGGAACTGGGCCATCTTGAGCGGCGACTGGCTGTTCGGGCCCTGGCCGATCGCGAGGTTGAGCACTTCGCCCTGCGTCGCCCTGTAGCCGTACCGCTCCTCCCAGAATTCCACGCCCTGCGGAAAGATCCCGCGTCCCTCGCTGGGCAGATCGATTCCGCACTGGTCTCCGAAGCCCATCCGGTTGGAGCGCGCCAGAAGCTGCTCCAGTCCGATGCTCAGGCCGAGCTGATAGAAGTAGACGTTGCAGGAGTTGGCGATCGCACCCGGGAGATCCAGCGAGCCGTGCCCCTCCTCATCCCAGCAGCGTGCGATGCGGTTGCCGAACCTGAACGCGCCGGTGCAGGCGACGGGCATCCGGTCGGTCGGCGTGATCGCGCCCGTCTCAAGCCCGATGGCGGCGGTTGCGAGCTTCCAGGGCGAACCGGGCGGATACGTTCCCATGATGGCCCGGTTGTATAGCGGCGTGTCCTGATCGCCGGCGAGCCGATTCCACTCCGCAGGGTCGACGACGCCGGCAAACACGTTCGGGTCATACGAGGGGAAGGACTCAAGCGCCAGAACGCCGCCGGTCGCGACGTCCAGCACGACCACCGCGCCGCGCCCTCCCTCCGGAAAGATGTGGTGAATCCACTCGATAAGGCCGAGATCGACATTGAGTTCGATGTCGGATCCCGGCTCCTCCGGCATTGTGCGGACACCGCGGAAGGAACCCACGATGCGCCCCACCGCATCCACCTCCACGAAGCGGGTGCCGGGTTGGCCCTGCAGGACCGGATCGTACTGCGCCTCGATCCCGGAGCGTCCCACGATCCGTCCCGGCTCGACCCCCTCGAACTCCGGCGAGTTCAGCTCCGCCTCGTTGACCTCCCCGACGGTCCCCAGGATGTGGGCGCCGCCCTCGCCGGCCGGATATCGGCGCTTGGGACGGGTTTCGATGAGCAGCCGGGGAAAGGCCGTCCCGCGTTCCTCCATTGCGGCGACCGCGTCGAAGGAGGCGTCCACCGAGACGAGCACGGGCCTCGGACCACCCGACGCGACCTGCTCGGCGAGGCGCCGGAACCGCTCGTCGCCGATTTCCAGGTGTTCGCGCAATCGGTTCAGCGTCGAGAGCATCGAATCGGGTTCCGACGGAAGGATGGAGACCGAATACCCGGGAATGTTGTCCGCCATCGGCCGTCCGGCCCGGTCACGGATGATGCCGCGCGGCGCGGGCAGCGTCAGCGAGCGCAGCCGGTTCGACTCCGACTGCAGGAGCCAATCCGACGATCCCGACACCTGAGACCGGAAGAATGCTCCCGTTAGCAGTCCGAGCAGCACGAATACGGCAACCCGGGCCCGTGTGGCCAGCGTCTTCTGCATTTGCGGGTCGTAGGCTTTCATCTGCGATTGGACTCCCTGGTCAGGAGGAGACGGATCGCCACACCGGCGGCCGCCACGTAGAGGGACGCCAGCGGCGACTCGATGAGAACGTAATCGACAAAGCCGCCTCGGCCGGACGCGTCCGAAACGATCCAGGACAGGAAGTCACGCACCCATTTGCCGAGCAGGAAGTACGTGGAATGGAAGAAGATCGAGCGCCCCACGAACAGGTGCCGAACCTGCGCCCCGGCGGCGCCCACAAGGGTCATCGCGAACACGCTTGCACCGAAGGAGAGCATGGAGAATGAATCCTCGACCACACCGAGTACGAATCCCAGCCCCGCACCGGCCCGGAGGCTGAGGGAACGGCTCGCCAGGAGGAGAGCGAGCAGCATCAGGTCGGGAACCTGGTTCTCCAACCCGAATCCCACCCTCAGCAGGAGGTGGGTGAAGATCAGCCCCCCGGCCACCACCGCGTCCCGGCGGGTCACCGGGAGCCGCTTGCCGCGGCGAGCGAGTCCGTGGCCTCCCGGGCCGCCCGAGTGGTGTCGTCCGGCAGCCCGATGTCGACATTTGCGTAGGTCGCCGTTCCGGGATACACCGCCGGATCGATGTAATAGCTGATGTCCCAGCCGGCCGAGGTTCCGGCGACACCCGCGATCCAGCCGATCCGGATGCCGCGGGGGAATGGCCCTCCCCGGCCCGAGGTAAGCACCTCAACGCCCGGTGCCAGATCCGACAGGTAGGCGGTTCCGGAGAGTACCAGCCGGTCCTGTTCGCGATACTGGCCCTGCACAACCTCGACGAGCCCGTGCGACTGGCCGTCGGCGGTCATCGCCGCGACGCGGAATTCGGGATGGGACCAATCGATGGCGAGCGCGCTGTGGGGGTTGACCTCCAGTACCTGTCCCAGGAGGCCGCGGTCCGTTCTCACGGCATCGAAGCGCGCGATCCCGGCGGCCGACCCCTTGTCGATTCGAAAGACGCTCGCGGATCCGGCCGTGCCGGACCTGGTGACCGTGACCGGCACCAGGCGGCTGGGAGACCGTTCCTCCAGCTGCAGGAGGCCCCTGAGTTGCCGGGTTTCTTCGGCCAGGGTCCTCTGGGACGCGATCAAGGTCAGCATCGTGTCCAGCTGCGCCCGCACCGTGAGGTAGTTGCGGGCTTGTGACCGGGCCCGGGTGACCATGACCTGGATCTCGATGAAGGGCCTCAGAACGGACTGCCTGACCGCGCCGCGGACCGATCGCTGCGCGTCCGCCGGAAGATTGACCGAGATCAGGGAAAGCAATACCAGACCCAGGACGATGTGAAAATCCGTGCGCCGATGCCGCCGGCGCGCCCGCGCCTGGCCCACCATTTCACTCCCCGGCAGCCGTGAACTGTGCCCCGCGCCTCACGCGGTCAGGACAGTCCGGTACTTGTTGAAATCCTCCAGAATCGTATTGGCCCCCCGAACCACGCAGGTCATGGGTTCCTCATCGACCTGGATCGGAAGGTTCGTCTCGAGCGCCAGAAGCCTGTCCAGTCCGCGGATCAGGGAACCGCCGCCGGTCATTACGATCCCGAAATCGAAAATGTCCGACGCCAACTCGGGCGGCGTGATCTCCAGAGCCGACCGCACGGCCTCCACGATCGAACGAATCGGCTCCTGGATGCACTCCCTGATCTCCTGGGAGTGGATGAGAACGAGCTTCGGAATCCCCGATACCAGGTCCCGCCCCTTCACCTCCATCTCCCGCTCGTCATCGGTCTCGATTGCGGACCCGATCTGCATCTTGATCGCCTCCGCCGTCGGATCCCCGATGAGGAGGTTGTAGTTCTTGCGCAGGAACGCCACGATGCACTGGTCGAGTTCGTCGCCCCCGATGCGGGTCGACGTGTCGGAGACGATTCCCGAGAGGGAGATCACGGCGATTTCCGTGGTTCCGCCCCCGATGTCGATCACCATGCTGCCGCGCGGCGTGTCAATGGGCAGGCCGACCCCGATCGCGGCCGCCATCGGCTCAGCCACCATGTACACATCGTTGGCCCCCGCAGCCTGCGCCGAGGAGCGCACCGCCCGGCGCTCCAGTTCGGTGATCCCGGAAGGCACCCCCACAACCACCCTGGGCTTGATCCGGAAGATCCGCTTCGACATCACCTGCTTGAGAAAATGCCGGAGCATCAGCTCCGTAATGTCGACATCGGCGATGACTCCGTCCTTCAGCGGACGCACGGCCTCGATTCCCCCGGGAGTCCGGCCGAGCATCCGTTTCGCCTCCAGCCCCACACTCATGATGCGCCTGGTTCCGCGCTCCACGGCCACCACGGAAGGCTCGTTGAGGACGACGCCCTCGCCACGCACGCAGATCAGCGTGTTGGCGGTACCAAGGTCAACGCCGATATCGCTTGTGGGCACCAGGCGCCTGGAACTGAACCAGTTGAGAAACGGAGACAATGGCGTTTGCGCCGCGTGGCCGGGGCGCTCTTCCTTGGGATGGCTTGGTCGGTGATCGGTCTCAACCTAACCTACCGAAAGAGACCGCTCAATTCACGCCCGTGCTGCCAAAACCCCCGGAACCCCTTCCCGTCGGGGACACGGTCGGGGCGTCCTCGACGGCGGGAGCCACGAAACGGCTGAAAACCAGCTGGGCGATCCGGTCTCCACGACGGAGGTCCACCGCGTCCGGACCGAGGTTCTGGACCAACACCTTCAGTTCGCCCCGATAGTCGGGATCGATCGTGCCGGGACTGTTCGGAAGGGTGATGCCGTGCCGAAAGGCGAGGCCGGACCGGGGGCGCACCTGGCACTCCACCCCCAGCGGCAGCTCCATGATCAACCCCGTGGCGATCGCATGGATGCCGCCCGGCGGAAGGCGCACGTCTTCGCAGCTTCGGATGTCGTGTCCGGCCGACCCATCGGTCGCACGCCCCGGGAGCGGCAGGTCGGGGTTTGACGGGAGGCGCTGGAAGCGCACCACGTCGCGTGCCTCCGCCGGCGGACCTCCCGGCAGCAGGTCCACCGGCAGATGCGGCAACCTGAACGCCTCGGCCACTCCGGGATGCGTGACGCTGCCGCAGGCCACATTGATCCCGCGGCCGAGATCCGGGTTTGCCGCGCAGGCCCGCTGCCAGCCGAGCCCGGCCAGCTCCAGGGCGTACGGCAGCGTGGCGTTGGTGAGTGCGAGCGTCGATGTGCGCGGCACCGCACCCGGAATGTTGGCGACACCGTAATGAATGACTCCGTCGACCTCGTAGACCGGGTCGGAGTGGGTGGTCGGCCGAATCGTCTCGACGCATCCGCACTGGTCCACCGCCACATCCACGATGACGGATCCCTTCCGCATTGACGAAAGGTCTTCGCGGGTGATCAGCTTCGGGGCCTTCGCGCCCGGCACCAGTACCGCGCCGATGACAAGGTCCGCGTCGGTGAGCTGCTTGCGCACGGCGTAGCGCGTCGAATACAGCAGGTTGACGTTGGCCGGCATGACCGTTGAGAGGTGACGGAGGCGTGGAAGCGAGATGTCCATCACGAAGACCCGGGCGCCGAGCCCGGCGGCCATCCGTGCGGCGTGTTCTCCGACGACGCCCCCCCCGAGGATCACGACCTTGGCGGGCAGCACCCCCGGAACGCCGCCGAGAAGGATGCCGGACCCTCCCGAGGGGCGCTCAAGGTACTTGGCGCCCTGCTGGACGGCCATCCGGCCGGCGACCTCGCTCATCGGCGTCAGCAGCGGAAGTTCTCCGTGCTGCGGACCGACCGTCTCGTAGGCGATCGCCACCGCGCCGCTCTCCATGACCGCCCGGGTCAGGGGCTCGGACGCGGCGAAGTGGAAATAGGTGAAGAGAATCTGATCCTCGCGAATGAGCGGCCACTCGGCGGGCAGCGGCTCCTTCACCTTCATGATCATCTCGGAGCGGGCCCACACCTCCTCGGCCGCGCCCGCGATCCGGGCGCCCGCGTTCTGGTAGAAGTCGTCGGTGAAGCCGCTGTCCTCGCCGGCCCCCGCCTGGACAAGCACCTCGTGGCCGGCGTTGCTCAGCGCCTCGGCTCCGGCAGGGGTCAGCGCAACGCGGTATTCGTCGTCCTTGACCTCCGAAGGAATGCCTATGCGCATGTTCTCGGTTCCTGTTGGGTTATCCGCCCGGCGGCCCGTCCGGCCCGAGGCAGAGGATGTACTGGCTCCGCGGGTCCATCACCTCCGACGCCACCCGCCTGATATCGTTCCGCGAGACCCGGTCGATCCGCTCCGGCAGTTCATCCACGGGGATGAACGGTTCGCCGGCGAGCGCGAATCCGGCGAGCCGGTGCACCCGCGCCACCGAAGACTCGAGCGACAGCAGAATCTCCCCCTTTACCTGTTCCTTCGTCCTCCGGAACTCCTCGCCGGGCAGACCCTCCCTGCCCAGTGCGCCGTAGACTTCACGGATCGCGTCGAGGGCGGCGGGTCCGAACCCCGGGCGCGTCCCCAGATACGATCCGCAGACACCGGCCCGGCGATAGAACGACTGGTAGGAGTATACCGAATAGGCCAGGGCGAGTTCTTCGCGAATCCGCTGGAAGAGTCTGGAGCTCATTCCTCCCCCGAGTGCCGACGACAACAGGATGAGCGCGTAGCGATCGGGGTGGGACTGCCCCGGGGTAGGATGCCCGAGGACAATGTGAAGCTGGGCCGAGTCTCGCGTCACCGCTTCAACGCCCCGCCCCGGCGGCGGTGGAAGCGCCACCGGATCCGTTCCCCGCGCGGGGTCGATTCCACCGAACCACCGGTCGACCAGCTCGACAAAGGGGTCATGGTCCACATCGCCGGCCGCGGCGACGACCAGGTTCGCACCCGTGTACGTCCGCCGATGAAGCGCCGCGAGGTCCCTGGCCGTGATCGCCGACACCGACTCGCGCGTCCCCAGGATCGGGCTGCCGTAGGGATGCCCTCCCCACATCCGGCGCGCGTGCAGTTCGAAGACCAGATCCTCGGGAGTGTCCTCCACGGCCGCGATCTCCTCGAAGACCACCTTCCTTTCGTGCTCCACATCCTCATTGCGAAGGAGCGGGTCCCGCACCAGGTCCGAGAGCACGTCCACGGCCGCCGGGAGGTGGCGGCTCGGGACCCGCGCCTCGAACCCGGTGTGCTCGCGCGCGGTGTAGGCGTTCAGGGAACCGCCGAGACTCTCCAATGCCATGGCGATCCGGCGGCGGGAGCGCCGTCGCGTGCCGCGAAACACCACGTGTTCGAGGAGATGGGCGGATCCGCCCAGTCCTGCGGGGTCCAGCGCCGCCCCCTGCCGCACCCAGACGCCGGCTGCGACCGAGCGGATCCCCGTCATCGTCTCGGTCACGACCTGCACGCCGTTGCCAAGGGATGTCGAACGATGGAGCCCGCCCATCGCGGGACTCTTCATGCCTGTCGCTCTCGCCACCCGGGAACGTGTCGCCCCCGTCCGCCGAGGCGACTTGCTCAACGGCGGGCCGGGGCCGCGTTCTCCCGCCCTTGCGGGACCCCTTCCGCTTCGGCGGCGGCCGCCTTCATCGACAGCCGCATGCGGCCCTTTTCATCGATCGACAGGAGCTTGACCCGAACCAGGTCGCCCCGGTTGACGACGTCCTCGGTCTTGCCGACCCGATGGTTCGCCAGTTCCGAGATGTGGCAGAGCCCCTCGACGCCCGGCATGATCTCCACGAAGGCGCCGAAGGTGGTGGTGTTCTTTACGGGCCCCTCGTAGATCCGGCCGACCTCGGGCTCCGCCACGATGGCCTCCACCATCTCGCGGGCCCTCTCCCCGGCCTCGGCCGAAACGGAAGCGATCTTCACGATTCCCTCGTCGTCGATCTCGATCGTGGCGCCGGACTCGTCCTGGATCGCGCGGATGGTCTTGCCCTTGGGGCCGATGACCTCCCCGATCTTCTCGGGGTTGATCCGGATCGAGACGATCCGCGGCGCGTACGGCGAAAGATCGTCGCGCGGGGCCGTGATGGCTTCGTGCATGCAGTCCAGGATGTGCATTCGACCCTTGTGGGCCCGTTCCAGCGCTTCCTGGAGCAGTTCGACGGTCAGTCCGTCGATCTTGATGTCCATCTGGATCGAGGTGACGCCCCTGCGGGTGCCGGCCACCTTGAAGTCCATGTCGCCCAGCGCGTCCTCGAGGCCCAGGATGTCGGTGAGGACGACGGCGCGCTCTCCATCGGTCACCAGCCCCATGGCCACGCCGGCGCACGCGGCATTGACCGGGACGCCCGCGTCCATGAGCGAGAGCGACGCCGAGCAGACCGAAGCCATCGACGATGATCCGTTCGATTCGAGAATGTCGGACACGATGCGGATCGTGTAGGGGAAGTCGTCGTACTCGGGGAGCAGCGGCTGGATGGCCCGTTCCGCGAGTGCGCCGTGTCCCTTTTCGCGCCGCGACGTGGAGCGGATCGGCCGCGCCTCGCCCACCGAGAAGGGCGGGAAGTTGTAGTGCAGCATGAAGGACTTGGTGATCTGTTCGGCGCTGTCGATCGAGTCGATGCGCTGCTCGTCCCTGGAAGTCCCCAGCGTCACCACGCCAAGCGACTGGGTCTGGCCCCGTGTGAAAAGGGCCGACCCGTGCGTTCTGGGCAGCACGCCCGTTTCGCAGTCGATCTGCCGGACATCGTCCGGAGCACGGCCGTCGGCGCGTACGCCGTCGTCCAGGATGCGTCCCCTGACGCACTGCTTCTCGATGGCCCGGATCACGTCCTCGATGTGGCCCTCATCGCCGGGGGCGGCAACTTCCTGCTCGAGAAGCTTATCTCCGACATCGCTGGCGACGGCCGCCAGCGCCGCCGATCGCTCCTGCTTGTCCCCGATGCGCACCGCGTCTGCGACCCGGTCCGCGGCCAGCTCCTCTACGCGGTCCCGCAGCGCGGCCGGCGCTTCGCGCGGTTCCCAGGACATATCGGGCACCCGGCGGGGCGCGATCAGCACCTCCTGGATCTCGATCAGCTCGCGGATCGCCTTGTGGGCCGTGACCAGGCCCTCGAGGATCTCGTCCTCGGGCACCTGAATGGCCCCGCCCTCGACCATTACGATCGCCTTGGCCGTGCCGCTGACGACGATGTCGACGTCGGCGTATTCCAGTTGGTGGAAGGTCGGGTTGATCACCCAGTTCCCCTGAATGCGGCCCACCCGGACGGACGCGACCGGCGTGCCGAAGGGGATCACGGACGTATTCAGCGCCACCGAGGCCCCGATCAGCGTCAGGACGTCGGCGTCGTTTTCCTGGTCGGCGCTCAGGACCTGGGCGTGCACCTGGGTCTCATTGGCGAAGCCCTTCGGGAACAGGGGGCGGAGGGTTCGGTCGACGAGACGCGCCGAAAGCACCTCCTTCTCCTGCGGGGCGCCTTCCCTCTTGAAGAAGCCGCCCGGGATCTTGCCCGCCGCGTAGGACTTTTCCCGGTACTCGACGGTGAGCGGGAAAAACGGCAGGTGGGTCGGTCTGTTCTGCACCGTCGCCGTTACCAGGACGACGGTGTCACCGTATTGAACGAGGCATGAGCCATGCGCGAGCCGGGCCATGCGGCCCACTTCGAGGATCAGGCGTCTGCCTGCGAATTCACGTTCGATTCTCTCTGTCATCTTCTCTTCCGATACTGCCGCTTCGGATCCCGCGGCGGGGTGGTTCACGGACGGCCTATGGAAGAGTCACGGCATCGCTGCCGTCTTCACTTCTGCCAATCAATGGCGCAATCCGAGGTCTTTGATCAATTCCCTGTAGCCGTCCACGTCTTTGCGCTTCAGGTACTCGAGGAGCCTCCGTCTGCGCCCCACCATCCTGAGGAGGCCGCGGCGGCTGTGATGGTCGTGCTTGTGGGCATCGAAGTGGCCCCGGAGGTGGTTGATCCTCGCAGTAAGAAGGGCGATCTGGACCTGGGTGCTCCCACTTCCGTTCTCGTGGGGCTGGTATTTCCGTACGATCTCTTGTCTGTCGATTCCCATAGTCGTTTCCGTGTTTCCATGTGTCCGCCCGGGACCGGAGGCGGTGAGCGCCGGGCGTCGCCAAGCCGAGGTTCGCCGGGGCTCCCGCGCGGAGAGGCAGCCGCCCTTGCGCGGCGCGGCCATCAAGCGGACAGCCTTTAACGATAGCGCCGTTTGCGAGGAACACAAGTTCCAATGCCAGGCTTGTCCCGGTCTATGCGACTCCAAGCAGCCGACGCACCAGCGCCACATCGGCTTTCATCTGTTCCTTCAGCGCTTCCACCGTGTCGAAGGCCACGACCGGCCTCAGGTATTCGGCCAGTTCCAGCCTGACTTCGTGACCGTAGAGGACGCCGTCGAAATCGAGCAGATGAACCTCCACGGAGGCATCGGCGCCCGGAAAGCTCGGCCTGGGACCTATGTGAAGGGCCCCCAGGAGCCGCTGCCGGGCCACCGCGGCGTAGCACGCGTAGATTCCCGGGGCCGGCACCAGCTTCCCCTCCCCCGAGACCCGCATGTTGGCGGTCGGAAAGCCCAGCCGACGCCCGCGGCCGTCACCCCGCACGACAATGCCGGTCATCGGATAGGGCCGGCCCAGCGCACGATTCGCATCGCCCAGTCTGGCGTCGAGGAGTGCCCGTCGAATCGATGTGGACGAGATCGCGGTGCCGGCCGCGTACACCGCGTCCACGACATCCAGCGCGAAGCCGAACTCGGCCGCGATTCCTCGGAGCGTGTCGACATCGCCGGACCGCCCCTTGCCGAAGCCGTGGTCGTAGCCGATCACCAGTTCGCTCATCCCCAGCCTGGAGAGAAGCAGCTCGGTCACGAACCGGTGCGGTGAATACTCCCGCAACTCCGGCGTGAAGGCGACGAATACGACGTAGTCCAGGCGGCTCTCGGCGAGCACCGCCTTCTTTTCGTCGGGTGTGGTCAGGAGCGGCGGGGCGTGGGCCGGCCGCACGATTCGAAGCGGATGCGGATCGAAGGTGACCAGCACGCTCCGGCCGTTGCGTGCCTCGGCCCGCGCCCCGATCTCCTCAAGGACCTGCCAGTGTCCCCGGTGCACTCCGTCGAAGGTGCCCACCGTGACGATCACCGGACGATCGTCCCGGGGCAGTCCCGAGGGACCCTCCTGGAACACGTTCGTCCGGGGTTTGCCCTCAGGCATCGAGAAACACCTTCCTGGGGATCATCAGCCCGTCGCGCACCTCCCCCACCGCGACGAGTTCGCCACCCGGAAGCACGAATGCCACCGGGCCCCGGACAACCGCCCCGCCCGGAGACCGGTCGCCCGCGGCGACCCGGCGCCCCTGCGCCATGAGTGTCGCCTCGGCGGGGGCGATCTCGGCCGTACCCAGGTGGGCAAGTGCGGAAAGCGGCGTCAGCCACGCCTGAGCGGGGGGTTGCCCGGCGCGCAGTGCCGCGAGCCCGGCGGCGTCGCGCACGTCGAAGGATCCGACCCGGGTGCGCCGGAGGGCCGTGAGGTGGCAATGCGTATCCAGGCGGTTTCCAAGTTCCGCGGCCAGGCTGCGGACGTAGGTGCCGCTGGAGCAGGTCACCCGGAAACACACCTCCGGCAGGTCCGTCTCCAGGATTTCGAAACGCCGCACGGTCACGCGGCGCGGCGGGAGGCTCACGCTCTCGCCGCGGCGGACCCGCCGATGTGCCGGCACGCCGCGCACCTTGACCGCCGAGTACCGCGGCGGTGTCTGGGTGAGCAGTCCCACCATGGAGGCCGCGACCGCTCCGATGCGCTCCGGCGGCAAACCGGCCCAGCGGTCGTCGCGCGCGACCGGCTCTCCGTCGGCATCATGCGAGTCGGTGGCGACACCGAGTCGAGCAGTGCCCTCGTACCGCTTGTCCAATCCCACCAGGTATTCGAGAATGCGGGTGGCGCCTCCGACCCCCAGGACCAGCAGGCCGGTGGCAAAGGGATCCAGGGTGCCGGCGTGACCGATCTTCCGCACCCTCAGGGCACCTCGCGCGATCGCGACGACATCGTGAGAGGTGAACCCGGCCGGCTTGTCGACAAGCAGAATCCCGGTCGTCAATGCGGTTTGGCTCAAGTCTCGTCGCCCCCGGCCCCGGGGTTCCCGCGGTCCGACTTCGCGTCCGGAGGCAGTACCTCGCGCAGGATCGCCTCGATTCTCTGACCCGCCTCGATCGATTCATCGCGGTGGAAGCGCAGTTCCGGCATCCGCCGGATGTGCAACTCGCGGGCGATCGCCGAACGGAGGAAGGGGGCCGCCCTCCGCAGCGCCGCCATGGACCGGGATTGTTCCTCGGGGGAGCCGTGGGCCTCCACGAAAACGCGGGCGAGCCACAGGTCGGGAGTCACGTCGACCCCGGTTACGGTGACCGCCCCGATCTCCGGGTCGCGCATTGCGCTGTCGATCTTGATCGAGAGTTCTCGCCGCAGTTGCTCGCCGAGCCGCGACCGACGGTGCCGTGACATCAGCACCCGGCGCGGACGGTGCGCCGCTCGAATGCCGGGCGGTTTCCGGGACGAAACACTAGCAGTCCGTGGAATAAGTCCCCGCTGCATTCGGGCAGCGATGCATCCGGGCTGAACCGCAGTGCTCTCGCACTCGCGATGTCAGGATCACTTTACACTTTGTCATGTTTACTTCACTATGCACGTTCCTGAGGCCCTGCTCTGCGTTGCTCCTCGGGCGAATAGCGCCGCTATGCGCCCGTCGTCGCGCCTTGCCAGCCCGGCGCCTCGCCGCCCTCGGTGCTACGCGGAGA
>JAJDXM010000006.1 GCA_022823225.1 Gemmatimonadota bacterium | reverse complement strand
CCCAGCCGGGCGGTCAAATCGTTCGCGTTGAAATCCAATTCCGTACAGCTCTCCTTTCAGCCGCCACCGGTCCCCCGTCTCCGGGTCCAGCGCGGTGATGTAGTCCATGCCCTGGCGCGGCACTTCGAGGCCGGCCTCGCGCAGCGCGTCGACGACCTCGTGACGGTTCCGCACGGTCCCGTGCTCGACGCGCTGGAGCAGGTAGTCACGGATCAGGTCGCGGGGTGAGGCTTCGAGCCGGAGGCCCGCCCGCAGCCGGGTCGCCTCGATGTAGGCGCGGTGGCCCGGTTGCTGCACCCTGGCCCGCGCCGGATCGTCCGGGCGGGCCCAGCCGTGCTCGTGGTTGAAAGCGTCCCGTAGCGGGCCGAACGTCTTCTCCCAGCCCGGAGGCGCGATGTTCAGGCTCCGCCCGGTCTCCAGGTCGCACCGCGCGGCGAGGACGTGAACGTGGGCGCCGCCGCCGCGCTCGCAGTGCAGGACGGCCGTCCATGCGTAGCGGTCGAACTCCAGCCCCGCCCACGCCGTCTTCTCGAAGGCGTCCACGACCGCCTCGATCTGCTTGTCGGTCGGTTCGTCGTCCGGCGCCCACGCGATCACGCCGGACGTGTATCTGTGCTCGAAGGGAAGCGCATCGGCCACGGCGGCCACTTGGTGGGGATCGCCCCTGAGCACCTCGACGCCTTCGCGCGGCTTCCCGGCCGCGTCAAGCTCGCCGAGCAGGTATTTGGCCGCCTTGCGGGCCGATCCGGTTCCGTGCGCCAGGAACTTAAGGTGCATCGGCGTCCGGGTCTTCGGCGGGCTCCAAGGCGCTGAGCGCCCGCCTGATGGCAATCAGGTGGCCGATCACCTCGACGGCCTCGATGCCCTCCTTGTGGGCATTCGCCCAGCGAGCGATCTGGTTGAGGTTGTTCCCGACGCGCGCCACCTGCCGGGTGCGCTCGCGCTCGACCTCGGCGTGCGCCACGGTCCAAGTGTGCGTCCGGCCGACCGCACGGCGCACCAGATCCGACAGCGTCAAGCCCGCCGAGCGCGCCTTGGCGTGCCACTCGGCACGCTCCGCCTCGCTGGCGCGAACCTTCACCCAAACGGCGCGTCCAAGGCTCATGGCGTGGCGTTGCTTTGCCGGGGGTCTGAGGGGGCAGAGCCCCCCGCCAGCCTCCGCAGGGGACGCACGGAGTGTGGCCACAAGGAGTATGCGGATCACCCGAGGCCAAAATCACGGCAGGAGATCACGTAAGTTCAATCAGGACTGCATGATCCGCCACTCCTGCCTCTCGACGAGATCCGACTCCGACGGGTCAGGATGGCGGGTAAAGCCGAATCGTTTGGCGGGAACCGAGGCTACCTCTTTCGCGCCGATTCCACGTCTCATGTATACATTGGACAGCCCCAAGGCCTTCCTATGCCGCCACGGGGTTTTCACGGATGCTTGGCCGGTGTGGCCTTGGCAGAGGGAGAATCGACGATGTTAGAAGCGAGGAGGGTTCTAGCGGACTGTGAAGCCGCGCTTGACATGCTTGAGGATGAGCGGGACGAACAGCGGTGGAGAGTGTTGTGGGTTGGCGCGTTGGCACTGGTGCGCGCAGTTGGACATGTCCTCTGGAAGGTGGACGGACGGATCATCCCCGAGGCACGCGATGGGTTCAGGGCGGCGTACGACAGTTGGAAGTCCGAGCAGCAGCCCGAGCACCTGGTCTTCCGAGAGTTCATCGAGAGGGAACGAGACAACATCCTGAAGGAGTATCGAATGAATGTGCTGGACTCGTCGGAAGTGGCTGTCGTCGTTGGTGACTCGGAAGCCGGATACACCACAGACATCCTCGACGACAACCTGTTTCGGCCGATGGAGGAGGGCTTTAGGGTTGGCGAGGATGCGCGAGACGTGTATCGGGAAGCGATACTATGGTGGGATGAACAGCTTACTCGCCTGGAAGCGGCGTTGAACCGAACGCACCAATAAGCTACAGACCGGGGCGACGCGTCCAGAAAACCCTCTTTCCTTGGTTGGGGTCACTTTGCGCCCTTCCGCCTGTTGCAGTCTCGGCAGAGCGCCTGGCAGTTCTCCTGCACCGTCTTCCCACCTTCGGCCCACGGCGTGATGTGATCAGCTTCCATCTGGGCTAACTCGAACTCATCCCTACAGACTTCACATCGTCCTTCCTGTCGCTCATAGGCCCGGCGCTTCATCGCTGGACTGAACGCCCGGATGTTCAGGTGCCGCTCGTCGCGGGTGAGAAGGTACGCATAGATGCCGCGCTGCCTCTGAACATCGTCATCCTCGATCAGTTCCAACGTCTCCTTCTCGGCAGCCTCGAAATCGACCGATTCACCGTGATGGTGATCATAGAGCTTGCCCCAATCCACTCCGCGCATGAGCTTCGGGCGCGTCTTGAAGCATGACTCGACCCATTCGATCACTCGCCGGAAGTGGCTCCACAGAGGCTTCGCGCTTGCGTCATGCTGGTGGCGCGCCATGTAGTCCTCGATGGCACCGCCGCTGATCCACCGGATAGCCGTCTCCAGGTATTCCTGTCGGATTGGGCTGCCGTTCAGATGATCGGCTCCGACCCGGTACGCCACGGCACCCGCCCTGCTGAAGTACCGCTTGGCGTCCGTCACCCACGCACCGGCGTAGACAGCGTTGCGCAACTCCTGCTGCGTCAGCTTCTGGCCCGCAATGTTGATCGTTCGGAACCATGCCAGCTTCTCACTGTCCGTTCCGGTGCACACATAGACCATCAGCTCGTAGTCCAGTATCCGGTCAGCCGTGTCGGACGGCAAGTTGTGGAAATACCGACCGTCGAATGAGAACTCGCCGTCCACATACTGGGCAACGGAAATCGTACGCTGCTGGCCGTCGATGATCTCAAACGTGCCGTCCTCCCGGTCGGCCCAGTACATCACGTTGAGCGGGAACCCCTTGAGGATCGAGTGGATGACGGCGTCGCGCTCCCTGGGCTTGTAGATGAACTCGCGCTGGTACGGCGGCCGGATGTCCAGCTTCCCACCGTACCCGAACACGCCACCCTCGCCGTCGTCATGATAGCTCTTCACGAGGTCGCGGACGGTCACCTGCCTCAAGGCAACCTTCATTCGGCTGCACCTGACCCAACAGGCCCTGATGTCGCAAGACTATCACGTAGCCGTGTAGTGGATCGTCTGTTGCCATCGATCTCCGCTATCTTCTCCAGCGCTATCATCTGCCTAACGTCGGCGGAGTGTCGCGACATCAGCAGCTCCTTCATCGACTCCGTTTCTATCAGGGAGGTGGCCTCAGCTTGTCGAAGGCCTCCACGACGCTTTCGCCATCTAGCAGTAATCGCCGTAACCGGCACTCTCGGGGTGTCCCCCACACCCCACCAGCAGACGTGGCGACGCTGACCCGGAGGAAGGTACGGCACATCCACCAGCTTCACTCTTGATCCCTTTATCGGGTCGAGAGCCCGGATAGGTCTGTCAGACTCGAACCGGACATCGAACGCGGGTCGTTGCCCCACGTTCTCAATGAAGAGATGAGGCACCGTGTCGCCCAGTTCTACGTATGCG
The DNA here is from genome assembly GCA_022823225.1 of Gemmatimonadota bacterium. GTDB lineage: Bacteria > Gemmatimonadota > Gemmatimonadetes > Longimicrobiales > Gaopeijiaceae > Bin94. The sequence goes on along the minus strand of JAJDXM010000006.1, from coordinate 3,307 downwards.
ATAACGTCTGGCCTGCTTGCCGTCCGGACCAGCGTCACAACAAGCGCAATGGTGCTTATGACGATTGGGATGCCCCACTGAATCCACTCAACCAATTCGCTGGTCTCGTTCATGTTCTCCTTTCTTCCTGCGGATGAACAGGCGCTTGTAGACAGTATGGACCACGTCATCACCACGAGCGAGGTAGTACCCTCTAGGATTCGGTGGTCTGCCCTTCAAGACGGCTAAACCGTTCGCCTTGCTACCCTTCATCCCTGTTCTGGACCCATCCGGCCTCATCTCTACCCAGTCGTCGTAGAAGGTGTGGCTACTAAGGCCTTCGTCCCAGAGATACGAAACACCGACGATCTCGAACTGGTCGGGATTGTGCTTGTCGAGAAAAGTGATCGGCACACCCATCGCGCCGTCGTAGTCCTCTGGGATGTCCGCAGTCCGATTCACGTTGATCGCGTCGTAGTTGTCGTACTGCGGATACTCGTCCGGCGTGTACCGCTTGTAGAGGATCAGGTCTTCATGGCGCTTGGCGTGGTCTAGATTCGTGAACCACATCACGCCTGATACGCGAATCATTCCTTCCCTGTGGTCGGCAGCAGTAGCGTAATCCGTGTATGGGCTGACAAAATGAGTCGCCCCGCCGCGAAACCCACGTCCGAGCCAGAGCCTGTTATTCCGGATGAGCGGGAAGATCTCCTTGTAGGTGATCGCATTCTGGTGGCCAATGATCAGGAACTTCTTGTCCTGCTCGACCAGTTGGGCGACATACTCCCGGAACAGCGAGAACGGCGGGTTCGTGACTACGATGTCGGCTTTCTTCAGTATCTCGATGCACTCCCGACTGCGGAAGTCACCGTCTCCCTTGAGGTGGGTCAGTCCAATGTCTTCGGGTCGCGGGACATTCTCACCGTCACGGTAGCCCTCATATTCCAGCACGACGGCCCGCTCGCTGTCGTGCCGGGAGAACAAGTCCGCGCTCTGATTCTTGTAGCAGGTGGTCACCAGCTTCTTGAGACCGAGCCGCTGGAAGTTCAGAGCGAAATACTGCCAGAAATTACTGACCCTGGGATCGTCACAGTTGCAGTAGACCGTCTTCCCGCGGAAGTGCCGCTTGTAGTGCCGCAACTCGTTTTCGATGTCCGAGAGCTGCGTGTAGAACTCGTCGTACTTGCCGCGCTTCGCCCGGTGGAGCGTACCGTTCTTGTTCACGCCGCCACCCGCGACCGTCCGTTGTCGGCGGTCAGATCCCGGTAGAGCACCCGCCGTCCGACCATTCCGGCGACGACATGGGCCATCTGGTGGACCGTGTCCATGTCCCGGATGTCCGTCCCCTCGCTCGGTCCGGCGCGGTCGATCACGTCACCGGCGTCCGGCGGCGTCGCGGCGAATTCCGCGATCAGGTCGTTTCGCGAGTCGGACGCATCCATCCTCCCGAGCGTGCAAAAGCTCTGGCAGGGAGGGCAAGCAGTGATGAGATCGAGGCTGCCCACAGACAGCTCCAGCGATGTCCGCAACGCTCTTGGCTCGACGCAGCCGATGTCCTGCTCCAGCCCCCCTACTTCGGGATGGTTAGCGGCGAACGTGCGGACGGCGTCAGACCATTCCTCGACGGCCGCGAGCACCCGATAGCCCGCGTCCTTGAGGCCTTGAGTGGCACCGCCCGCGCCTGCGATGGGATCGAGAGCCGTGAGCATGAGGGAATCTACATCGGAAGGGATCGGGACTCAATCAGATTCAGCAGATTAGCGGTGCCAGGAACGTACGCCGCTATCTGACCGACGCTGAACCCCAAAGAAGCCCCGGCCGGGAGCGCTCGACCAGCCGCCGCCGGCGGCGTCCAATGGCTCTGATACCCTCTGACACGTCTTGAAACGTCCTGACACAATAGGACGTTTCCGACCGGTTGACTTCCCCGCGAGCGGTCCGTCAGCGTCCAAGCATGGAGACGCCGAAACACCCGTTCGAAACGCGGGTCTGCACATCCCCGATGGACACCTCCGCACCGTCTTCCACGGCATTCGCGGTGAAGCTCCCGATCCGAACCGTGCGGACGGTTCGCCCCCCGGAAGCTCTCGACATGGGCCGGGATCGGCCTCCGCTGCCTTCGGCTCCGAGGCTGGAATTGAAACCTATGGCGGATGAGACTCGTAAGATGCCGCCCTTCGGGTCACCGAAGGGTGAAGGACGGCACGACCAAGCATCGAGGCGAAGAACCGGAGGAGTCGCAAGTAGTCAGGTTGATCCACCTCAAGGCGGAACCGTTGCCCATGCCCAGCGACATGGGCGCTGGCGAGATCGTTCGCCGCTCCGGCTTCCGGAGTGCATGGACGGCCCGGCACCGCCGGGCTTCGTCCGACCGCCCGCCGCGTCTCGCGAGGTGCGTCTGAACGGGTTCCCCGGAGCGCTCGCGGAGGTGCCCCGCCACCGCTTCGGCGGCGGCGGGTGCCGGGTCCGGGGCGCGGCGCCCAAGGGGGTGTTTGGCGCGTCTAAGGTCGATCAGCCAGCCTACCCCGTGTCATACACGGGGGCTGGCGAGGGGTGGCCTCCGCCCCCCCTTCGATCCCCCCACGAATCGCGCTCCCGTGGAGGTCGCGGACGGGGGCTCCGCCCCCTTCCCCCCGTGCCGGTGCGGCGTGATGCCTGAGCACCGCACCGCCGTCGTCACCGCCCGCGTAACGGCGACCGAGTCCGCCGACTGGCGGGCCAAGGCGAAGGCCGCCGGCGTGCCCCTGTCGGCGCTGATCCGGCGGGCCATGGCTCGCACGCGGACGTGGACCGCCCGCGCGGCCGAGGTCGAGCGCGAGCGCACCCGACAGGTCTCGCGGATCGGAAACAACCTGAACCAGATCGCGCGGTGGGCCAATCGCCACAAGGGGGCGGCCGAGGCCGTCGAGGTGCTCGCCCGCCTCGTCGCCATCGAGCGGGCGCTTACGGCGCTGGCCCGCTTCGAGAGCCCGGATAGCGACGATGCACATTAAGTTTCTCGCGCACGGGACCGGGTCGGCGCGGGCTGCGGCCAAGTACCTCCTCGGAGAGCAGGACGCGTCCGGGAAGCCGCGCGAGGGCGTCGAAGTCCTGCGGGGGAACCCCGACATGGTGGCCGCGGTCGCCGATTCGCTGGAGTTCGAGCACAGGTACACGTCCGGCGTGATCGCCTGGGCGCCGGACGACCGCCCCACCGACGAGCAGATCGAGGCGGTACTGGACGCCTTCGAGAAGACGGCCTGGGCGGGGCTGGAGCCCGACCGCTACGCATGGGCGGCCGTGCTTCACCGCGAGGAGGGCGGAGGCGCCCACGTCCACGTCCTCGCGG
>JAJDXM010000001.1 GCA_022823225.1 Gemmatimonadota bacterium | reverse complement strand
GGAAGCTGGGCGACGATGCGGTGGTTGTCGAGGAGTATCCAGGACCGGATCGAGAGGCTCGCCGAACTGGACTACGACATCTACGACGCACGGCAGACGCTCGCGCAGATGGAGGTGGACACCTGGGGGGTCGCGCTGCTGGAGATCGAGGGGGAGCGGGTCGTGGTGCTGCCAGCGGGGACGCTGGAGAATCCGCGCTTGACTTGGCGCGATCGGCCTGTCGTGAAGCTGTCGAACAAGTAAAGGAGCTGTATGAGCGAGTTGCAGAGGCAGTTGACGGAGGCCTTGAAGAGGCTCTCCGCGCAGTACGAGACGGAACGGCGGCGGCACTACGGGCAGGTCGAAGCCTTGAGGCGGCACGTCGAAGCCTTGCGAGGACGCGTCGAGCGGCAAAGCGAGGAGAACGAAGCCTTGAGGCAGCACGCCGAGCGGCAGAGCGAGGAGAGCGAAACCTTGCGGCTGCGGATCAAGTGGCTGGACGGGCAAGTGGAACGCTTGGCCGAATCGTACGGCACGCTCGCCGCGACCTTGTGAGGATGGTGACGGTGCTGAGCCGGCGCGGGCGCGACCGCGACCGCGATTTCGGTCCGAGCCGCTGATGGCTTCCGGCAGGGCCGGATCTGGCGCGGGCCATGCCGCTCCGCGAGCTTTCGTTCGCGCAGATCGTGCGGCCCATCACGAGAGGAATCGAATGATGGGAAGCACGAAGCGGGACCGGCGCAGCTATAGCGCCGGCGAGTGGGGCCGGAACCGGGTGAGGGTGTTCGCCGATCCCAAGACCGGCATCTTCCAGATAGAGTGGCGGGAGAACGGACGCAGGCTCACCCGGTCTCTGAAACACCGGGATTGGGCGCGAGCCAAGCGGCAGGCCGACGAGATCGCCGCCGGCCTCGCCGGGCCGGACCTGAACGGCAAGGCGGAAGCCGAGCCCGAGCCGCCCACACTGGGAGCGCTTTTTGAAATCTACGGTGAGGAGGTGACGCCCTCGAAGACGCCTCAGTCCCGGCGTCGGGACCGAGCCACGATGGCGATGTTCCTCAAGTGCTTCGGCAGGGACCGAAGGCCCGAGACCCTTTCGCAACGCGACTGGGATCGCTTCATCCGCGAGCGCCGGGCGGGAAGGATCGGTCCCAGAGGCAAGCCGGTGGGCAACCGGATGATCGAATGCGATCTGACGCTCCTGATGGCGGTGCTGAACTGGGCGGCGAGGTCGAGGGACGACCAGGGCCGCCTGCTTCTCGACAGAAACCCGCTGAAGGGTCTCCGCAAGCCCATCGAGAAGAACCCCACCCGGGTTGTTCTGACCGAGGACGAGTACCGGGCCATGCTCGCGGTTTCGCGGCAGGTCGATTGGCGATTTCATGTCGCGCTCGTGCTCGCCCACGAAACCGGGCACAGGATCGGCGCGATTCGCAACCTCCGGTGGGCGGACATCGACTTCGAGGGCCGGGAGGTGCGCTGGCGGGCGGAACACGAGAAGACCGGTTACGAGCACGTCACGCCGCTGACCGGCGATGCGGTGGCCGCGCTTGAAGAGGCGCGGCGGGTGAACCCCGGAAGCGGGAACGATCCCGTGCTGCCCGCACCGAAACAGCCCTCGCATTGCCTCGGTCGCTACATGGCGCTGAGGTGGTGGTACAAGGCCGCGAAACTCGCGGGTCTCGAACCGAAGCGCGGCCGGGGCTGGCACTCGCTCAGGCGCAAGTTCGCTTCGGACCTGATGGACCAGCCGCTAAAGGTGCTCTGCGAACTCGGAGGCTGGAAGGAGCCCAGGACCGTGCTGCGTTGTTACCAGCAAGCCAACCCGGGACAACTCAGGAAGGCTCTGGATGGCCGCCGGAGGGTTCGCACCTGAAATCCCCCAAAGGGCGGGAGTCAATCGGCGGGAGTCGAGGCTCCGATGTCCACAAATCGCACGATCACAACAAGATGCGCGCCCAACGGCACTAGCTGGGCACGCTCTTTGACATTTACGGTGAGGAGGTGACGCCCACCAAGGGCGAGCGCACCCAATCGCGCGACCGGTACTCGACCGAGATGTTTCTCGGGTTCTTCGGACGGGACCGCGATCCGGCGACACTCTCGCAGCGCGATTGGGACCGGTTCATCCGGGAGCGCCGCGCTGGAAGGGTCGGTGCGTCCGGCCAGCCGGTGCGCAACCGGACGATCGAATGGGACCTGACCTTCCTCATGGCGGTTCTCAATTGGGCCGCGAGGTCGCGGGACGATCAGGGCCGCCTGTTCCTCGACAGGAATCCGCTGAAGGGCCTCAGGAAGCCCACGGCGAAGAACCCCGCAAGGGTCCTCCTGACCGAGGAGGAGTACCGAGCGATGCTCGGGGTTTCCCGGCAGGTCAACTGGCGATTCCACGTCGCCCTCGTGCTCGCGCACGAGACCGGACACCGAATCGGTGCCATCCGCCAGCTTCGGTGGAGCGACATCGACTTCGAGGGCAGGACCATCCGGTGGAGGGCCAAGCACGAGAAGACAGGCTACGAGCACGTCACCCCGATGACGGACGAGGCGGTCGCCGCCTTGAAGGAGGCGCGGCGGATGACCACCGGCACGGGAGACAATCCGGTGCTGCCCGCCGGGACGGACCCTTCCCGGTGCATGGACAGCTCTTGGGCGTACCGCTTCTGGTGCAGGGCGCAGACGCGCGCGGGCTTGGAGCCCAAGCGCGGCAGGGGCTGGCACTCGCTGAGGCGGAAGTTCGCCAGCGACCTCATGGACCTGCCGCTCAAGGTCCTCTGCCAGCTTGGCGGCTGGAAGAATGCCCACACGGTCCTGCGCTGCTATCAGAGGGCCGACGAGGGACAACTCAGGGAGGCGCTGGAGCGTCGCCGCAGGGTTCAGGTCTGAGAATCCCGATCAGCGGGAATCAAACAGCGGGAACCGGCTCGACGAAACCCATAAGTAACACGGTTACAAACAGATACGACTCGGGTGCCGTCCGCTGGTAGCGCAGAAGGATCGTGTGGGGCGTCTTCCAGCCACGTAGTTCGCAGGTGTCACGCGACCGGCCTGTGTTACTGATTCAGTAACAATCATGCCTGTGTTGACACTGAGACCTACAGGGGCCTAGCTTCCTTCTTCTCCCTAATCCACCAGGCCGCTCCGCCGGGTCAACGTCATGGCCAGATCCATCCCGCCTTCGCTTGCCGCGCTCCTCGAGTACCTCGAACTGGAGCGGAGACCCACCGTCACCCTTGAGGAGATCTCCCGCATTGCCGAGGAACAGGGGCTCAAGACCCCTGGGAGGATCATCGCGCACCGCCTCGCTCGGCTCGGATGGCTGCTTCCCACTCCGGTGCGGGGTACTTGGGAGTTCGCTCCGGCCGAGCGCGCCGGCGCGATCCCTGACGCCGACCCACTCCTCCCCCTCAAAGCGCTTCTCTCGGCCTCCCACGAAGATCTCCCCGCGGCCCTGGCCCTTGGGTCGGCGCTGTGGATCCAGGATTTGGCCGACCGATCTCCTGACCGGCATGAAGTCGCGTTGCCCTATGGAATAGCCATTCCTCCGGCACTCCGACGCGAGTACCGCGTTCTGCGGCACGCCGCCCATCTGGATCCGGCTCACGTTGGAGACCTTCCGGTCCACCGGCCGGCCACCATCCTGGTCCACTTGGCCACTCGCCCCACCGACGTCCGCAGCTGGTCGGGTGTGCTGGACTGTCTCTCGGCCCTGATCCAACTCTCGAGCTACGATGAGATCGCGACCGAGCTACGGGGGCGGCCGAAGTCCGTCCATGTACGTCTGGCCTACCTTACGAGCGGAGTCGAACCCGAATTGTCTTCTCGGCTGGGGATTGAGCCAGCCGGGAAGGTGTGGTTCGGTCCGAGACGGAGGTTGCGACGGCACGATTCGACCTGGAACGTCGCCGACACGGTGCTGCCCTACCATCCTACGGAGGTCAGGAGCTGACCGTGATCGGCGACGATCACGCGCTTACGCCTGGGTATGTGGCCCGTCACGTTCCACCCGGTTCCAGGATCGGAATCGACGTGGCCGTGCTCGATATCGCACAGGATTTCCTGCTCGCCCACCTGGCTGAACGGGGCG
>JAJDXM010000074.1 GCA_022823225.1 Gemmatimonadota bacterium | reverse complement strand
CGGGTTCGGCGGTCGGGCGCAGCCAAGCCCCGGAAGGGGACTGGACGCCCCTTCCCGTCAGGGATCGCTGGTCCGCTAGCGACCCAGGGGGCGGAGGCAAGGTGTGCGCAAGCACACCCGGCCTCGAACCCGTACCGAGCCTTCGGCGAGGGGGGTCGCTAGCGTCACGGGCCGGTGAGGCCGAAAAACGTTCCCGCGCCAGCGGATGAACGGGAAGGCCGGTGCGCATCGCCGGACGGTCGAAGTGCGCATCGAACCCCCATGTCGATGGAATGGACGCCCCCTCCCGACGGCATCGCGATGTGCCAAGATGGTACTGAGCACTTCTGACCATCTGTAGGGAGGAGGCATCCAATGGAGGAGATTAGCGTCATCGGGATCGATCTGGCAAAGAACAGCTTTCAGGCACACGGCGCGCGCGCGGATGGGTCGGTGGCATTCCGCAAGAAGCTGAGCCGAGGGAAGCTTCTGAGCTTTCTTGCTTCGCAGCCGCGCTGTGTGGTGGCGATGGAAGCGTGCGCCAGCGCCCACTACTGGGGCCGGGAGATTCGAGAACTCGGCCACGAGGTGAGGCTGGTTCCGCCGATCTACGTGAAGCCGTTCGTCAAGAGACAGAAGAACGATGCGGCGGACGCGGAGGCGATTTCGGAAGCGGCCCAGCGGCCGACCATGCACTTCGTGGCGGTCAAGACGGAATCGCAGCAGGCGCAAGCGATGCTCTTCCGCACACGCGACCTGCTGGTGCGCCAGCGCACGCAGACGATCAATGCGCTACGGGGCCACTTGGCGGAGTTCGGTGTCGTGGCTCCGCAGGGCACCGCCCAGGTTGGGCGGCTGGCCGGGGTGATCGATGGCGGGGACCCCGGCTTGCCGGAGCCGGTCCTCGAGCTGGGCAGGCTGCTGCTCGGTCAGATCGACGAACTCGATGAGAAGATCTCCGGAGTGGACAAGAAGCTCCGGGTGAGCGCACGGCAGGACGAAGAGACGGCGCGACATGAGCTTTTTGATTCACATGTCGTTGTAGGCATTGAGCTTACGGGATTCGGCGATCGAGTTCCCGCTGATTGACTCCCGCCGATTGATTTTGGGTCAGGCTCGGACCCTGGGGCGGCTGTCCAAAGCCTTCCTGAGTTGTACCGCGTCGGCTTGCTGATAGCAGCGCAGCACCGTCTGGGCCTCCTTCCATCCACCCAACTCGCACAGCACCTTGAGCGGGAGGTCCATGAGGTCGCTGGCAAACTTGCGCCTGAGCGAGTGCCAGCCTCTTCCCCGCTCGTGTTCCAGTCCCGCGAGCCGCTCGGCCTTACGCCACCAAGTCGCCACCCGCCCCGGGCTGATGCTCGCCCGGGGGTTCCTCGGCGCGGGCAGGATCAGCTCGTCCCCGCTCCCAAGGTTCGCTTCCCTCGCCTCCTCCAACACCGCGACCGCCTCGTCCGTCATCGGCGTGACGTGCTCGTAGCCGGTCTTCTCGTGCTCCGCGCGCCACCGGACTTCGCGGCCCTCGAAGTCGATGTCGTTCCACCGAAGGTTGCGGATGGCCCCGATTCGATGTCCGGTCTCGTGGGCGAGCACGAGCGCGACGCGGAACCGCCAATCGACCCGGCGGGACACTCCGAGCATCGCCTGATACTCCTGCTCGGAGAGCACGGGCCGGGTGGGGTTCTTCTCCTTCGGCGTCTTCAGGCCCCTCAACGGGTTTGAGTCGAGAAGGAGCCTTCCCTCCTCGTCCCGGGATTTCGTCGCCCAGTTGAGCACCGCGAGCAGGAACTTCAGGTCCAACTCGATGGTTCGGTTGGAAACCGGCTTCCCGCTCGATCCGATCCTTCCCGCCCGGCGCTCCCGGATGAAGCGGTCCCAATCGCGCTGCGAAAGCGTCTCGGGCCTCCGATCGCGCCCGAGGAGGTCGAGGAACATCCTCGTCGCGACCCTGTCCCGGTACTGGACCCGCTCCCCCTTGGTGGGCGTCACCTCCTCACCGTAGATTTCAAAAAGCCCTTCCAGGGTGAGCGGCTCGGGCTCGGCTTCGGCCTTGCCGTTCAGGTCCGGCCGGGCGAACCCTGCGGCGAACTCGTCCGCCTGCCGCTTGGCGCGAGTCCACTCGCGGTGCCCAAGCGACCGGGTGAGCCTGCGCCCGTTCTCGCGCCACTCCATCTGGTACAGGCCGGTCTTGGCGTCCGGGAACACCCGGACCCGGTTCCGGCCCCATTCTCCGGCGCTGTAACTGCGCCGACCTCGTTTCGTGCGTGCCATCGTTCGATTCCTCTCGATTCGATGGACTGCACGATCCGCCTGCCCGAAAGCTCGCGGCGGATCGGCTCGTCCGCCAGCCCGCCGCGTCTCAGCCTCGCCCGGCGATGCCGAACGGCCCTACGTCCGGCGTCCTGGCCAACAGGTCCTCCGCCGCCCCGAAGCGGCGCTCGACACCCTTCCGGGACGGATTGCTGGTCGGGGAGCGACCCGCCGGGAAGTTCGGCATGGACCTGCACATGCCGAACCTGCCCGATGCCGCACCGGGCATCCCGAAGGGGCGGGTCGCTCCCGACCACGGCCCGGAAACCCGGATCGACAGCGACGATGCGCGGGCCGTGGTCCAACCTCAATCCGTCCGGCGACTTGAGGAGTTCGTGGTTCGCACGCCCGAGCGCGATTCTCCCTGCACAAGCACCCCGATGTCAAATGCGCACCTTCGGATCGGCAACGGGCTCCACCCAACGACGCTCGAATCCGGGCTGCGTACACGCGGCTCGAAACACACCGTCGATCATTCCTTCATGACCGGTCGATACGAAGCGGATCCTCATCTCGACGAGGCGGCGGCGACAGCGGTTGAGGCCGTCCTCGGCCGCACCGTCATCCATGCCCCAGAGGACGTTCCCGAAGCGCTCGATTCCGCGCCGGGCGGCTGCGATGGTCACGGGGGCGTGTGGCTGGGTCATCGAGCCTTGAGGGGTTCGGAAGCCGTCTCCGGGCGACCACGGAGGCATTTCGGGGCATCTACGGGCCACCGGATCGCCCAGAATCGACGATCTCCGGTCTCCGAGGGGTATGGGTAGGGGGGAAATCGGTGCGCGGCACAGCGCGCCGCCGTCACCCGAAGCGTGGTCGGCGGCCGGTCGCTCCCACCCGTTCGCGTGGCTGGCGGCCAAGAGGCCGAAGAGATTGCCCGCGACGGCCTGGCCGAGGCTGTTCCGGGCGGTGCCCGAGTGGCGTTTCGGAGGCGTCCGCTGGGGCTGGCTGACCATCGTTAGTGGTGGTCAAGCCAGCCTACCCCTTGTCATACAACGGGGCTGGCGAGGGGTGGCTACGCTCCCCCTTCGATCCCCCTGAGGTTACCCCTCCCTTGGAGGTGGCGGTTGGGGTTTTCGCTCCTCACTCCGCCCCGCGTCGCCTTCACCTCCAAGTCGGAAAAGACTACCGCCTCGTCGGGCATTGCGCGTGGCCTCCGGACCTTCCACCCCGTCGTCAAAGCTCGGCGAAGAACTCCGGTTGAGGTCTGGTCACCAACTCCGTGCTTACCCCAAGCTCCAGCTTCCTCAGAAGCTCGCACAGAGCCAATCCGTCAATGAGGTCGATTGCTGGCGCTCCGTCTCGTACGGCCTCGCGGTCGGCGGCCCTCGTGAACCGGCCCGTCGTCAAGAACAGACCCTTGTCCGCGCGGCCGACCATCGCCCCCCGGAAGTCTCGGATCTCGCCTGGTCCCACCGAACCAGCGTATCGCTTGCACTGGAATCGCACGTGGAACGAAATGAGATTGACCCTCAGCACCCCCGCTCCGTCGATACCGCCGTCACCGGATCGGCCAGTGACCTCGACCTTCGTGAATCCCGATTCCCTCAGAATCCGCTGGCACAAACGCTCGAAGGCGTCAGGCGTCAGTCCACGTAAGATGGCCAACAGACCTTCCCTCCAGTCGCCTGCCAGCGAGGGCTCAGATTCCTTCGACCGCTCGGCACGCTCCGGCTTGTCGCGTTCGCGCGAGCGACGCTTGCGTTCCCGCCGGACGAGATCCCGCAACGCCTTGTCCGAACGCATCGCTCGGCCCTTAGGAGTGATCCTCCAAACGCCGCGAGCCGTGTTGTCGACAGCACCGGCCCACTTGAGGTTGGTCCGTGCCCACGCGAGGCGGTAGCCGACTTCTGTCTGCGGGCCTTCACCGTGAAGCCGGTCGGAAACCTCATCCGGCAAAGCCAGGAGTCGGGTGACCTGTTCCGAGAGTTCCTTGATCGACGCCGAGCCGCCATTCTCCTTCAGCACCTCCAGCGTCGGCCAAAGCAAGTCCTTGTAGGTGGGCATCTCTGCGGCCGTCACCGGTCAGCCTCCTGTCGTGTACTCGAATGCGGCAAAGCAGCTGTGACGGTAAATGTAGCCTTGCGGAGTTTCACGGCGTAGACCGGCGGGACACCGCTCTTCGCGTGGTTCGGCACTTCGGTCCGCCGGTCCCCCCGATCTCCGGGGCGGGCTCGCCCGCCCCTCCCATCGGGGTTGGATTTCGACAGCTTCCGTCACGAACAATCGTCGGGGGGATCAGCGGGGACGACCGGGTCGGGAACCGCGCAGGTCTCTACGACCAGCGCCTCGACCGGTGGGATTGCCACCGGAAATGGTAGGGGGATGAAGACCGCCTGTCCGGCGAATAGCCAACACAACGTCTTCGACGCGTCGCTGGTCGAAACTCGTGCCGGGACATGCGTTCGCGATGCCCCGGCAATTCCCGGCAAATGATTCCGGTTTTCCGGTCATTCGGGTACGGTCCAGCAGGGTCCAGCCCAACGGCAGGAATGGCGGATCATGCAGTCCTGTATGACTTTAGATGATTCCCTGCCGTGATTCGGCCCTCTGGAGTTCCGCCGGCGCGGCTGATGACGATCCCCGGAATCGGACCGATCACCGCGCTGGCCATCCAGGCCTTCGCGCCACCGATGGAGACCTTCCGGCGCGGGCGCCACTTCTCGGCTTGGCTCGGCCTCGTGCCGCGGCAACACACGACCGGGGGCAAGCCGAGGCTGGGCAGGATATCGAAAATGGGTCAGCGAGACCTGAGACGGCTGTTGATCATCGGAGCCATGGCCGTCGTCCAACAGGCGATCCGCCGCGGAGAGACATCGGATCCGTGGCTGGCCGGCATGCTCGCGCGCAAGCCGAGGATGCTGGTCGCGGTGGCGTTGGCCAACAGGACGGCACGGATCGCTTGGGCGCTGGCCACGAAGAAGGAGTCCTACAGGGCGCGCGCCGCCGCCTGAGCGGGGCGGAGAAAGGAGAAGAGCAAACGGAGAGCAGCCGCCGGGACATGCGGGCAGGGACGTACGAACGAGTAAGGGCAAACGGTCAATGAGACGGGATCGGGAAAACCAGGGCGAAAACGAAGGCTTCGAGCCTGCCGTGTCGATATGGACCCGATCCGCGCATCTCCATACGGGCCAGCGGCGCACTGCGGGCCGCACCAACAGGCCGGATAGACGACAGCACCTGACCACAACGCCCCGATCCGTTCCACGGAACTCTTGCGTTCCCGGGGGCGTCCATAGAC
>JAJDXM010000097.1 GCA_022823225.1 Gemmatimonadota bacterium | reverse complement strand
TCGCGATCCGACCACCGTCCAATTTCGACCGCCCGCTCCGGCTCGCTACGCTCGCCTCTGCGGGCGGTCGAAATTCCAGGCCTTCCCCCTGACCCGGCCCCGCAAATCAAGCGGGGATCCCCAAGAATGGAAGAGACAAGCGACCCCACAGCCGAGAACTGGTGGACCTGGTAGTAGTCCCCGTTGGTCACATAGACCATGAATGGGCTTCCGCCCGCAGCAACGGCGGATGCTGCCGGAAAGGGCACCACCCAGGGTGCCGGGTCTGGCAGTGACACGTACTCCCGACCATCCCACCATCCGAACGAGTGAGCCGAGTAGGCCGAATCGATTCTTGCGTACTTGACCGGCTGTCGGTAGAGCTCTCCCTCTCGGGGAGCCTCCCAGTGGTTGCGGTGCACTTTGACCAGAAAGGACCCATCCGGAAGTGGCCGATGCACCGACTCGGGAGCACGATGAGCGTTCGTGCGAGTCGCCGCTACAACGGCACCCAGGTCAATGGTCCGTTCGTTCAGCAGAGTTCCCGCAGCATCGAAATAGCTAATGCGGCCAAAATACGAGTCCCACACCACGATCGTGTCTCCTGACCGTACTTCCAGGTGCTCCGGGTCGGAGAACTCCCCAGGTCCTCGCCCTTCACGCCCTATCGATGTCGAGAAGATCCCCGAGGGCTCAAAGAGCAAGACTCTCTTCTCGGCTGCGGACAGAAGGGCCACTCTTCCGTCCGAGAGCGGCGCAACGCTGATGATACTCCACACCAGGTGGGACGAGTCGGCGGAGACGTCATTCGGTCTCACAGGACCACCGATCACGAAGTCCGGCTCCGAATTTACCGTCCAGAAGTTGCCGGGCCCCCATTCGGGGGTGTGGTTCTCGACGATCATGACGCCGGCGGAATCGCGCTCCACAAACCCGTCAACCTGGCTGGGGACTGGATCGGGGCCACAGGAGTTGGCAGCCAAGACCGATAGGAGACTCAAATGGACAGTTCGACTGCCGCTTCTCGCCACTTCACTTACTCGTCCCGGTTCGGGAGCGGGGTTGTCGCGGGGTACGCCATCGAACACCTACGGCACCGATTCCAATGCCGATGCGACACTCCGGGGCTTCTGTAGCTCGGCCGCCAACTCTGGGAGAGTGTGCGGCAGCACTGGTATGGTTGCGAAAGCCCTGACCCGGTCGCAAGGAAGGATGACGTCGATTCGTCAATACTGACGTCGGATCCGGTATCCTTCTACCCGCTCCCGTCCCAGCTCGTCGCGTCGAACGGCGATGAAGAAGTCGTTTCCCATCCAGCATGGGCGACGCCTACTGCACGGCACTTCCAGTACTGGAGCCCCGAGCATTCCGAGCCACCGTCCTTCAGGGCTGAAGACGCTCCACTGGTCGGGTCCCCCAACGTCCGATGCAGACCACCCAGAAACCCACAGGTATCCTTCGGGGTCCACATGCAGGCCTGCGACGGGAGGATGGGAATCGCGCCTGGGAATCTCTCTCGCTAGCGCCTCGTCGAGATTCCGACCTCCCAAACCCTGCGCGGTCGCCAGATAGGTTACCCATGCCCGGTGTCCTTCGTCCGAAACGGGCAGCGGAGCTGTCAAGCGGCGAATGATCCGGACGAGCCTCCCGTCAAAGGAGAATTGCTGGATCTCATCTTTGGTCCCCTCGGCGATGTAGATGGCTGTGGGGTTCGCCCCCACTGCAAGGAACAGGTCTAAAAAGGTATAAAGCGGCCAGCTCTCCGGCCAGCCTTCGACCCGCATGTCCATTGCTACGACTTCCCGGCCCTTCCAAACCCCCAATGAGCGGGCAGCGTATTCCTGGTCGACCCGAACGACCTCCAGGGACGGTCTGAACACCGTACCTGCCGAGGGCCGGAAAGGCACGTCCTCCTGGACGACAATGGTCACGAAACTCCCGTCCACCAACGGGATGCGGCGCGATTCGGCCGTCACGCGATTGGCGCCCGCAATCACCCTGCCCAAGTCCACCGCCCGGGTCCGGATGTGATCTCCATCCGTGTCAAAATAGCTCACCGGCCCGAACCACGAATCCCACACGACCAGGGTGTCCGGGGGAAGGTACTGCAGTTCGGCGGGCCCGCCGAATTCACCGGGGCCCCGCCCCTCTCTGCCCATGACCCGCGATAGCTCGCCAGTGGGCTCGAACACATAGAGCTGTCGGTTGCTGCGGGAAAGGACGGCGACGCGCCCGTCTTCGAGTCGTGCAAGCCCCGAGACTCGCCATATAAGGTGGGCGGAGTCACCAGCGAGCCACCGATCACTAGCGCCGAGCACGATCTCGGGTTGTAAGTCCATGCGCCAGAACCGTTCGGGAGGATACTCCGGATAATAGTTCTCTACGATCTCGATGCCCGCAGAGTCGCGCACCGCGAACCCCGCTTCTCTTGCTGCAGGGTCACCAGGATCCCGGCGGTCGCACCCAAGAAACAGGAAAGACGCCGTGAACACGGCAATGCTTGTCGCGTCCCGTGCCGCCCACAGGGTAGCAGCATTCGTCCACCGCGGCGTGGTCGCGGCCGCATCGGTAGCCGTCTGCGGATAGCCTGCTTCCTCGGTCACCGCTGTCACGCCTAGCCGAGTGCTAAGCTTCACCACGCATCGGGATTGCGGACGGCGGCGGCTGTAACGGATCCCTCGAGTGCTCGATCAAGGGTGGGCCGTACTTCCGGCGGCACCGGAACCGTGCCTGACGGAATGCTCGGAGTACACGCCAGAACCACGTCGATTCGGCCCGCATCCGGCAAAATACTCGACGGAAACCCCGTCGCGACTGGATGTGATGGCTTCCGCTACTCTCACCAGATCCATGGCGTCCAGTCCACTCCGAAGATCGGACACGGCATCGGACAACGCCTGTTGCGTTGTCGTCCCACCGCAGGCGATGTGGCATGGTCCATCCGAATCTGGATGGCCGAACCCATGACAGCTAGATGTCCCGCCGCAGCGCGAGCACTCGGAATCACCGGGGTTGGGCCAACCGCACCCATCTCCTCCGTTGTCGAACCAGTGTTCATCGTTCCAGCTGCTATAGTAGCACCAGCCGCAAGTGAGGCCTCCATTCCCCTCCCCTTCCTCTCCATCCTGCCCCTCTTGCGCTGCCACCTTGGTCGGCATGCCCGCCACCAAGAACACGAACAGCGCGGCCACGAAGAGGTACATCTTCCTAGTGATTGTCATCAGTTGCCTCCCAGGCACCAAAGTGGCACAGCTACATCCGGGCAAGTCCCGGAGTCGAAAGCTCGCTCCCCCTCCAACCAACCTGTAAAATCCCCAGGCAGGCATTATCATATGGCCGCGAGATCCGCAGACCTTACACAGCGCCATCCGCCGGTCGGCGCAAACCACTCGACGAAGCACCTCCCTCCGTCCACACCCGCTTCATCCCGCGAACTCCCGCCTCTCCATCCGCAAACGGATGCCGCTCCGCACCACGGCCGGTGCCGCCACCGCTGCAAGGAGCAGCAACCCGATGAAGGTGACCGTGAACGCGGTGGTGGAATAGACGATACCGAGGAACAGGGGGAGGAAGAAGCCGACGACCGCGAAGCCGAACAACCCGCCGAGGGTGTGGGCCACGGTGCCGCCCTTCATCGGCGGCCGCGAGAAGGGGAGGTGCGGACCGATGAGTGGCCGTGCCTGAACGGCCAGGTGGGCCAGCAGGGC
The DNA here is from genome assembly GCA_022823225.1 of Gemmatimonadota bacterium. Lineage (GTDB taxonomy): Bacteria > Gemmatimonadota > Gemmatimonadetes > Longimicrobiales > Gaopeijiaceae > Bin94. The sequence continues at coordinate 63,476 of JAJDXM010000097.1, read as the reverse complement.
AAGTACCAGCGCGTGCGCCGCCGCGTGCCAGGGGCTTCCAAGCGACCAGCCCAGGACTCCGCCGATCACGAGGGCGATGGGAACAACCAGGAACAGCGTGACGCAGAGGCCGGCGTTCACCACCAGCCTGGCACGGTCGGCCGGCAGCGCAAAGAAGATCCATGAGGCCCGCCAGGCTTTGGTCATTGAAAGCAGTTCAGCGACCATGAGCGGAAAACCGATCGCGACGACGTTTATCACGACCGATCCGTACGATATCGCCCCCAGTTCCACGAAGGGATCGGGCAGCGGTCCCTGGCCCATCGCAATGATGAAGTACAGGAGGATCGCCGGCACCAGGCCCATGACGGCCATCCTGAAGGTCATGTCGTCACGGAACTGGGCGCGCACCAGCGTGGCAATGACCCCGATGTCGGTCGGCAGGCCCAGTCGGCGCGTGTGGGGGCGGACGGCCGTCGCACGCCGCGGGCGCCTGAAACGCCGGCGGCGCTCGGATCTCGTCGTGATCGCACCCAGCCGTTCCGCGTAGGAAACGGACAGCTTCCCGGCCCCGAAGAAGAAGAGGACGCCGACCGATCCGACGCCCGCGACGGCCGCGGCCGCGTACCCCGGGTTCCAATCGCCCGCCGACAGAGGAAGCAGCGAGGCGAACCACGCCGGGGGCGCAAGAAGAACCCACGCCGGAGTCGGGATTGCGCCGTCGCCCGACATCATTCGCTCCAGCGCCGGGCCGAATAGATTGTCGATGTAGATCGGGAACAGCATCACCGCGGCCACCACGATCATCTGAACCGTGGACAGCACGCGCACCAGGCGGCGTGGATGTACAACGTTCAGCAGCGCCGCGTAGGTGCAGAGGATCGCCAGCGTCGTGGCCGTCGTGATTCCCACAAGAGCCAGGATGCCGCCAGCGGCCACCAGCGGGCCATAGGCCACGAGCAGCAGAATCACCGACGGTCCCCCGAGCAGTGCTCCGATGATCAGCGTGAAGATGAGCACGTTCGTCAGCTTGACCAGGAAATAGGTGCCCGAGGAGACCGGCTGGTGCGCGAGGACGTCGTAGTCGTCCGGCGAGATCACCACCGACTGGAAGTCGATCAGAACGATCATGGCCAGAACCACGCCCACCTGGGTGGCCACGATCGTTCCCGGCAGCATCAACCCCGGCAGGAATACCGTCACCGACGCGGCGACCAGGGCCACAAAGCCCCCGAAGGCGGCGTAGATGAGGAAGGAGCGCCAGATGCTCAGGTCGGCGCGGCCCATCGACAGCCCCGTCGCCGACCGAAAGTCGTTCTTGAGCATCACACGCGTGAGGACGCGCCACTGGACGTAGTCGGCGCCGACGGCCTCCACCACGCGCCTGGCGATCAAAGGCCCTTACCCCCACCCTCCCCCAACCCCCCCACCACCTCCCCCAGCACGGCGACCGCCTCATCCAGCTGCCGCCCGGTCACGTACGGCGCCGGCCCCAGGCGCAGCACGCGGCCACGATAGTCCGCGTAGACGCCACGCCCGCGGAGTTTGCAGCAGATCTCCCCGGCGGCGGGCGTCTCCATGGTCAGAAAGCCGCCTCGGCGCGACAGCCGCACGGCACGGTCCCGGCGCAACACGCGCGGATCCGGGTCCAGCGCGTCCACCCCCGCCGCCAGCCGCCGGATCTGCGCGAGGCTGACCTCTCGGAGCCGGTCGACCGTGAGCCCCTGCTCCTCGAAGAACCGGAACACCGCCGCCGCCCGGTAGTGGCTTACCGGGTCGTAGGTCGAGCCGGCGAAGCGGATGTCGCCCTCGCCGTAGTGCACCCGCGGCCGTCCGGCCTCATCGTCACCTGCGCCCTCATCGGCGCCCGCGCCCTCATCGGCGCCCCGGCCGCCCTCACCGTCGTCCACACCCCCGCCACCACCCCCCGCCCCAGCCAGCGTCCCGAACTCCGCGAACCATCCCGTCGCCACGGGCCGCAGCCTGCAGTCCCGCGGAATCCTCAGAAAGCAGTTCCCTTCCCCCAACTGGCAGTACTTGTACCCCCCGCCCACCACGAACGCGTTCTCCAGCCCCATCCCGGCCACCGAAAACGGCACTGCGTTGAGCGAGTGGTAGGCGTCGACCAGCAGCTCGGCTCCGACCCGGGCGCACGCCGCCGCCACCTCGTCCAGCCCCTCCACGATCCGGGCGTCACGGAAGAGCACGGACGACACCAGCACCGCGGCCGTCCGGTCGTCCACCGCGCGGATGACTCGTTCGGCTATGGAATCGCCCGCGGCCCCTGCCGAATGCCCGCCGCCCGCGGCGCCTGCACCCGCCAACCCGCCGCCCGCAGCCCCGTCGCCCGCCTCCCCCCGGCCACCCAACCCGACTTTGTTCGCTCCCCGAACAAAGCCCGCCCCAACCCGCACCACCTCGATCCCTTCCTCCTCCAGCCGGTCCAGCTGCCGCCGGATCGTGTGGAATTCGCCGTCGGTGGTGACCAGCCGCGGCCGCTCCCGCAGCGGGAGCGCCGACAGGAAGCGGATCAGGAGCTCGTGCGTGTTCTGTCCGAGCGCGATGTGGCCGTCCGGGTCGTCCAGCAGCAGCCGGTACCCGGCCCGCACCTCGCCGGCGACCTCGAAGGCCCGGCCCCACTTGTCGTCGACCATTTCGGCGGCGTCCAGCCACGCCTGCTGCTGCGCCTCGAAGGCCACGTCCGGCCACGCCTGGTGGGAATGCCCGGTGAGCAGAACCCGCTCCGACACCCGAAAGCGCGAGTAGTGGCGCGCGAGCTGCCCGGGCGCGATGCCGCCCCCGCCCTCACGGCCCCCGCCCCCACCCCCCCTCACAGCTCCGACCTGATCTCCCACAGGTCCGGAAACATGGGGTGCAGCGTGGTGACCAGGTAGGCCACCCCGGCGCTGTCGCCCGTGCCCGGTTTGTTGCCGATCGTGCGCTCGACCATCTTGATGTGCCGGTAGCGCCACTCCTGAAATCCCTCGTCCAGGTCGACCAGGCGCTCGCAGAAGTTGACCGCCTCGGGGTCCGAGCGGTACAGCCGGATCAGCACCTTCTGCAGCTCGGGGTCGGGGCGCACGGGTTGGGTCACATCCCGGGCGAGAACCCTCTGCGGGATCGCGCACCCCCTGCCGGCCAGATAGTGCAGGAATGCATCCCAGAGCGATGGCTCGTTCAGCCTCCGCTGCAGCCGCCGCTGCTCTACCGCGTCCGGGAAGGTCTTGAGGTATTTGGCCCGCTTCATCCCCATCGCGAACTCCAGCTCCCGGAACTGCGCCGACTGGAACCCGCTTGCGGTCTCGAGGCGGTCGCGGAAGGACTCGAATTCGATGGGCGTCATCGTCTCCAGGATGTCGAGCTGGCCCACCAGCACCTTCATGATCGAGCGGACGCGCTTGAGGGTGGCGGCGGCCCGGGCGCCTTCGCCGTCCATGAAGAGGCCGCGGGCATGGTCCAGTTCGTGGAGCGCGGCCTTGAACCAGAGCTCGTGGACCTGGTGCACGATGATGAAGAGCATCTCGTCGTGCTCCGGCGGGTCGGAGAGCGGCCTCTGCAGCGACAGCAACTCCGGGAGCATCGCAAAGCGCTGGTAGTCCATCGGCGGTCCGTCGTCACTCATCGTCCGTCGTCACCTCCCGTCATTCATCTGCGGCGTCCGGCCCGTAGGCGCCCGCGGCGGCCCCGAACCGCGGCGTGTACCGGTCGAGCGTTTCGTATTGCGGCGGCCATGGAAGCGGATACCCCAGAGCGTACGCGGCGTGCCTCGTCCAGTATGGATCCCAGAGGTGGGCGCGCGCCATGAGGCACAGGTCGGCCCGGCCCGCCGCGATGATCCCGTTTACGTCCTCGAAGGAAGAGATGTTGCCCACGGCCATCGTGGCGATCCCGACCTCGTGGCGGATCCGGTCGGCGAAGGGCGTCTGGAACTGCCGTCCGTAGCGGGGCCGCTGCCAGGCGACGGTCTGGCCGGACGAAACGTCCACGATGTCGCACCCGTGCGACTTCAGCGCCCGCGCGATCGCGACGGCATCCTCGGGCTCGTTCCCGCCGGGCCACCAGTCGACCGCCGACAGCCGCACCGACAGCGGCCTTTCGTCCGGCCACAGGGTCCGCACGGCCCGCACGACGCGCAGCGGGAAGCGGAGCCGGTTCTCCAGGCCGCCGCCGTAGCGGTCGGTGCGCGCGTTGGTCAGGGGGGACAGGAAGCTCGCCAGCAGGTAGCCGTGCGCCATGTGGATCTCGACGATGTCGAAGCCGGCCTCGGCCGCCATCGCGGTCGCGCGCTCGAAGTCGCGCACCAGGGCTTCCATTCCGGCCTCGTCCAGCTCCGCCGGCACCGGACTGTGCTCGAAAAAGCCGATGGGGGACGCCGAAACGATGGGCCAGCCGCCCTCGTCCAGGGGCTCGTTGGGGCCCTCCCAGTCGAGCCGGGTGGCGCCTTTTCGGCCCGCGTGGCCGAGCTGGATGCCCGTTTTGGCGCTTGTGAAACGCTTCACAAAGTCCACCAGCCGCCGCCACGCAGTGACGTGTTGGTCCATGTAGAGGCCCGCGCACCCCGGCGAAATGCGTCCGTCCCGCCCGATCGCGGTCATCTCGGCCATGACGAGCCCGGCGCCGCCCACCGCCCGCGACCCGAGGTTGACCAGGTGCCAGTCGTCGATCGTGCCGTCGGCCGCGGAGTACTGGCACATGGCGGAAACGCCCACCCGGTTGTGCAGCACCAGATCGCGCAGGCGGAAGGGGGTGAAGAGGGGGGGCGGGGGGGGAATGCGGGCACTCGCTCCTTCCCGCTCGATCCCCAGCACCGCCTCGTTCTCCGCGATGGTCACGCCGGACTGCTCCTCGGCCTTGCGCGCCACCCAGCGGTCGACCCGGTCGACGAACTCCGGATCCCGCTCGCGCAGGTTCTCGTGCGAGATGCGCAGGCTGCGGGTCAGCAGCGAAAAGGCGAACTGGGTCGGCTCGAGGCGGACGTAGCGCTCGGTGTCCTCGAACCACTGGAGGCTGGCCTGGGCGGCCCGCTGCAGCGACTCCACCGGCCGGCGGCGCTCGTCTTCGTAGGTGGTGAGGGCGTCGGCGAGGTTTCGGCGGTCCACACCGGCCGCGCCATCCGTCCCACCCAGCCCTTCCATCGCCCGCGCCAGCGCAATCGCGTCCAGCATGGCCAGCCGGGTCCCCGACCCCACAGAGAAGTGCGCCGTGTGGGCCGCGTCCCCGATCAGCACCACGTTGCCTGCCGACCAGCGCCGGTTCGCGATGGTCGGGAACTGTCGCCACACGGACCGGTTGCGGATCAGCGGGTGGCCGTCCAGTTCGTCGGCGAAGAGGCTCGACAGGAAGCGGACCGAATCCCCCTCGCTGGCCGTGTCCATCCCGGCACGCCGCCAGGTCCGCTCGGTGGCCTCGACGATGAAGGTGGACTTGCCGGAGGCATCGTACTGGTAGGCGTGCACGCGCCAAAGCCCGTGCGCGTCCTCGCGGAAGTGGAAGGTGAAGGCGGGGAAGGGCCGCGTCGTGCCGAGCCAGACGAAGCGGTTGGGGCGAAGGTCGACTTCAGGCTCGAACGATTCCGCGAACCGCTCGCGGACCGTGCTGTTGATCCCGTCCGCGCCGATCACGAGTTCGGCGTCGAGGTGGGCCGGCGGATTGGCGTCGAGGTGGGCCGGCGGATCCGTGTCACCTTGGGCCTCCCGGTCGGAGGGTCCGCCGGCTGGCACCCCGCCCGAGGCCGGCGCGACATCCGCCTCGAAGTGCAGGCCCACCCCCACCTCCCGGCACCGCCTGTGCAACAGCAACAGCAGCGCCCGCCGCGACAGCCCGGCAAACCCGTGCCCCGTCGACTGCAGCAGCTCGTCCCGGTAGTGGATGTGGATGTCGTCCCAGTGGTAGAAACGCTCCTCGATCGCCCGGAGCGTGGGCGGGTCGGCCTCGCCGACTTCGTCCAGCGTCGCGTCCGAGAAGACTACGCCGAAGCCGAAGGTGTCATCGGGGCGGTTGCGCTCGAAGACTTCGACGGTTCTCGACGGATCGTCCTTCTTCAGGAGCAGCGCGGCGAAGAGGCCGCCCGGACCCCCGCCGATCACGTTGATTCTCACCGCCCCGAATCCCGCACCAGTCCCCCGCCGATGATCAGGTGCTGGATCTCCGTCGTCCCCTCGTAGATCCGGAGCGCCCGCACGGCCCGGTAGAGGCGGTCCACCGGATGATCCGCCAGCACCCCGCGTCCCCCCAGAACCTGCACGGCACGGTCCACGATCCGCTGCGCGGCCTCGGTCGCGAACGCCTTGGCCATCGCCGCCTCGACCGTGATCCGTGGCGCTCCCCGGTCCTTCTCCCAGGCGGCCCGGTAGGTCAGCAACCGCGCCGCAGTCAGCTCCGTGGCCGACTCCGCCAGCTTCTCCTGTACCAGTTGAAACGATCCCAGCGTCCGCCCGAACTGCTCCCGCTCGCTCGCATGAAGCACCGCCTCCCGAAGCGCCCGCCCCGCCATTCCGCAGGCCCCCGCCGCCACCGTTGGACGCAGCCGGTCGAGCGTCGCCATCCCCGTCCTGAAGCCGCCGCCCTCGTCGCCGAGCATCGCGTCCGCACCCACCCGGCACCCATTGAACCGCAGCTCGCCCAGAGGGTGCGGCGCGCTCATCACCTGCGCCCCCGCGAACTCGAACCCGTCCGCGTCGCCCGGCACCACGAAACAGGAGATCCCGCGAGTCCCCGCATCCGGGTCGGTCGCCGCGAAGACCACGTAGAAGTCGGCCACGCCCGCATTCGAGATGAGACTCTTCGCGCCGTCGAGCACGTATTCGTCGCCGTCGCGCACCGCCCGGGTGGTCATCGAGGCCACGTCCGACCCCGCCCCGCGCTCGGTCATGGCAAATGCGCCCATTGCGTCGCCCGCCACCGCGCGCGCCGCCCACCCCCCCGGATCCCGCCCCGCGACCAGCGCCGGCGTCGCGCTCAAAGCCTGCAGCGCGAAGACGGCGTCGGCCAGCGGCGACCACCACGCCAGCACCTCGCGGGCCACGAGACAGCCGCGCACGTCGCCGCCGGCGATCGGCGCGAAGAGGCCCGCGCTGCCCATCAGCCCCACCAGCTCGCGTGCGCGAACCCGCGCCTGAGCGTCGCCGTCCGGGTCGCGCCCTCCCGCGAACTCCTCCCGGCAAAACGCCCGGACCCGCTCCCGGTACTCCCGGTGCCCCGGCTCGATGAAGGCCGCCACCGGATCCAGCGACAGCCCTTCGCGGCTAATCAAAGCGCGGCTTCCGCTTCTCGACGAAGGCGTTGTACGCCTCGCGGAAGTTGGGGTTCATCATGCACACCGCCTGCGCCCGCGCCTCCGCCTCCAGCGCGTCTTCCAGCCCCATGTGCGCCTCGCTGTTAAGCGCGTCCTTGGTGACCTGGAGCGCAAACGACGGCCCGCGCGCCAACTCCTCGGCGAGCTCCGTCGCCGCGACGAGCGCATCGCCGTCCGGCACCACCCGGTTGTAGAGCCCGATCCGGTGGGCCTCGGCGGCGTCGATGAAGGCGCCGGACATGAGAAGCTCGCTCGCGCGGCCCAGCCCGACGATCCGCGGCAAAAGCCAGGCCGCGCCCATGTCGGCCCCGGACAGCCCGACCCGCGTGAACAGGTACGCGATCCGCGCCGACTCCGCCGCGATCCGCACGTCGCACGCCGTCGCGATCACCGCCCCCGCGCCCGCCACCGTCCCGTTGAGCGCCGCCACCACCGGCTGCCGACACTGCCGGATCGCCGCGATCAGGTCGCAGGTCATCCGCGTGAACTCCAGCAGCCCCTCGAAGTCCCGTTCGAAGAGCGCCCCGATGATGTCCTCGACGTCCCCGCCGGTACAGAATCCGCGTCCGGCGCCCGTAATCACGATCGCGCGCACCTCGGGCTCCGTGTCGAGCGCCCGGAAGGTGTTCCTGAGCTCGTCGTAGACCTCGAAGGTGAGCGCGTTGAGCCGTTCCGGGCGATTCAGGGTGATCCGCGCGACCGCGGTCTCCGTGTCCACGTCCAGGAGGAAGGAGCTGGGGGGGGCGAGGTTGGGGGATTTCAAGGCGGTCATGGCTGTTCCCTCGGTGTGTGGGCGTTGGCTCCTGACTGCGCGAGGGCGGCAGCGCCGCGCCGTCGGCACCGGCGACCAGATCCGGCGCGAAGTCCCGGATATCGTAGGTAATGTCGATGTCCTCCGAGAACCGGCGGATGGCCCGCCACACCTTGGACAGGGAGGTGCCGCCCTTGAAGACCAGCCGTCGCCCGAAGGGGGAGTCGAACAGGACACCCAGCGTCGCTACAACCCATACGTCCCTTTCGAACAGGAACGCGGGGTGCGGTCCTTCGGCCTGGACGGCGCGCAAGGAATGGCGGCGTTCCTCCGCCGAAAGATCCTGAAACTGCGTCTCAGCCATTCGCAAGGCGCGTGCTCAGCGGCTCGGCGATCCACCTGGGCATGATGGCACGCGCGGTCGCCAGGTCGTGGAGTTCCCGCTCGGAGAGTCGAGGCAGCACCGCGTCCAGGCTGTCCTCCACCTCTTCCGGGCCAAGCCATGCCAGGGCGCGGATGACCACCCCGGTCATCCGGTGCGGAGAGACCAGTTGCCATCGCGGGGCATGGCGCAGGTCAACGGGGTGGTTGCCGAAGTGCAATCGCCGGTTGCGGCCCGAGGTGAGATACACCGAACGGACCGGATTCTGCGTTGTCAACCCAAGCCAATTGGCCGCGCTGCCGCCATTCGGGACGATCGTCTCGCCCCAGAGTTGCGAAAGCGCCTGGAGCGACTTGCTGATGCCAGGCGCACACCGCCCGAAGCGGGTCTGGATCGGACGCATGTACACACCCTGGCAGATCCGCAGCAGTCGGCCTGAACGCGCCAGGCGGGAGAGCGCCTGATTCACCGCCGCCCGGTTGCCGAGGTGCAGCAGGGCGTTAGGGCAGATCGGCGTGGCCTCCGGCGTGGCCTCGGCGTATTCCACGATACGTTCGGGAAGACTCTTCACGGTCGGGTCGCCCAGAGATCCGGTAGTGTCAGAAATGGATGCACCAATATAACGCGGACAGGGCGAACGGCGGCGACAATCGGCGACCCTTCAGCCAGCCGTGGATGGTCCCGGATCCGCCTGCGGGATCACCGCGGTCCCCTCGATCTCCACCACCGCGCGCGGATCGACCAGCTCGGTCACCGCCACCAGCGACATGGCCGGAAAGTGCTTCCCGAACACCGACCGATACGCGGCCCCGATCTCGGCCAGCGATCCCCGATAGGCTTCCATGTCGGTCACGTAGATGGTGAGGCGTCCTACATCGGCGACCGCCCCCCCCGCCCCCTCCACCACCCGCTTCACGTTCGCGAGCGCGGCCCCGAACTGCGCGGCGAGATCCGGCGCGTCGCGGCCCCGCGACCCCGGCGCGGCTCCGGCCTCGCCACGCCCGGCCTCGCCATGCCCGGCTTCCGCCCCCACCCCGATCTGCCCCGCCACGAACAGCACGCGGCCCCCCTCCGGCGCGAGCATCCCGTTGTTCCACCCGCGGGGACGGCCCAGCGCTTCCGGATTCACGATCTCGCAGGTCATTCGGCGCCTCCTTCCCCGGCTGGGCCCGCCCCCCACCCCCCACCGCGCACCACCAGCTCGCTGCCCTGCAGCGCCGCCGCCTCCTCGGGCATGAAGGTCATCACGGCGTACGCCACCTCGCGCGGCGTGATGAGGCGCCCGCCCGGCTGCATCTCCGCGAGGCCCGCGCGCACCGCGTCGGCGTCCCGGCCCGTCCTGGCCGCGATCCGCTCGATGTTCTCGTCCGTCATGGGCGTGTCCACGTAGCCCGGGCAGACCGAGTTGACGGTCACTCCCGTCCCGCCCAGCTCATCGGCAAGACAGCGCGCCATCCCGATCAGGGCGTGCTTGGCGGCCGCGTACGCCGTGATGTAGCGCGCCCCGCCGAGGCTCGCGACCGACGCCACGTTCACGATCCGTCCCCAGCCGCGCTCCAGCATCCCCGGGAGGAACGCCTGCGTGACCAGCAGCGCCCCGGTGGCGTTCACGCGGTGCACATCCTCCCACTGCCCGAGCGTCACCTTGAGGAAGGGTGCCGAGCGGGCCACCCCGGCGTTGTTGACGAGGATGTCCACACTGCCGAGGAGCTCCTGCGCCCGGGCAGCCATCGCCGCGACGGAATCGGGCTCGGTTACGTCGCAGACGACTGCGAACGCGGTGCGGCCGCGCGCCCGCAACCCGTCGGCCACCGCGTCGATCTCGGCCGGGGTCCGCGCCGTCACGACGACCGGCACCCCCGACACCGCCAGCGCTTCCGCCACGGCCGCACCGATCCCGCGGCCGCCGCCGGTCACGACGGCCCCCTTTCCGGCGTCGCTCATCGCCCCAGCCCCTCCGCCACCGCCTCCACCACGATCGCGGCCAGCGCAGCCACCGTTTCCTCACCTTCCCGCGCGGTCGCGGCGGCGGGATCGCCGCAGTAGGCCTCAGCCACTCCCGCTTCCTTGAAGGTCGCCGTGCCGCGGTGGATCGCGCGCGCGAGCGACGCCGGGTTCTCGCGCAGCCCGGCCCTGACATCTTCGCGGACCAGCCCCGGCGTCGCCGCCATCACGACCGACGTCTCGTATCGACCCGCGTGGCACGCGCCGCTGCGGAATTCGTCGGTCAGGCGCGACGCCCAGCGCCGCTCGGTCAGGTCGGGGTGGATGACGGGCATGGGGCGGGACGGGGTCGGCGCCCCGCCGGGGCCATCTGCCGCGCCGGGCTGGCCGCCCGCGCCGCCCGGTCCCGCGTCCCGCCCGGCCACAACCTCGGCGATCGCCCCCAGGTGCGCCGGATCGAGGTGGGCGTTGACCACAACCAGCGCAGCCACGCCCTGCTGCTCCAGCGACTCCGCGATGTCCGAGAGCAGGGCCGAGACGGTGGCCGGACGCACCGAGATCGTTCCCGGGAAGCCCGCCGCGAAGGGAGCTGCCGTGTAGGCGAGTGGTGGCAGCAGCGTGGGGCGGCAGCCGAGGCGCCGCAAACCCGGCAGCGCGGCCTTCGCGGCCGCCACCGCGATGATCACGTCGGTGACGAGGGGGAGGTGGGGGCCGTGCGCCTCGACCGCGCCGACCGGGAGCACCGCGACGACCGGGTCGCCGCGTGAGGTGGTGGGCGCGCGCCCTATCCCGACTTCCGCCAACTCGGTCCACGTCGCATGTCCCCAGCGGTCCGGGGAAGGATCCCGCGCGGCTTCGGAGCGGCGAGGGTGGTTTTCCATTGACCGTCCCTCCTTCGTCACTAAACATAAACGCTTCGCCGAATGCCCCCCGCGCCTGCACGCATGCGCTCCACCATCCTTCCCCCCAAGCCGCACACGCATGCCCGTCGACCCACCCGCCAGCCTCAACATCGCGGACTACTTCCTGGACGACCGCATCCGCGACGGGCTCGGCGACCACCCCGCCCTGCGCAGCGGAGACCACATCGTCACCTACGCGATGCTGCAGTCGCGCGCCAACCGGTTCGCCAACGCGCTCGAGGCCATCGGGGTCCGGCCCGAACAGCGCGTCCTGATCGCGCTCCCCGATATTCCCGACTTCGCCGCCGCCCTCTTCGGCACCCTCAAGATGGGCGGCGTCGGCGTCATGCTGAACTGCTTTCTCGACGCGGATCGGATCGTCGAGATGTACGACTACACCCGCGCCGCGGCGGTCGTACTTCACGTCAACCAGGAGGAGGCCTTCCTGGCCGCCGCCCCGCGTGCCCGGCAGGTTCCCCGCCCGATCGTCCTCGGAACCGAAGACGGGGATGCCTTGATTGACAAGTCGTCTTTACATTATGTCAACTTTACTTCACATTCCGACGACCCGGCGATCTGGTTGTTCTCAGGTGGAACCACGGGGCGGCCCAAGGGGGTCGTCCAAAGCCACGCCTCGTTCGCAAATACCACGGAATGCTACGCAAAGGGCGTACTCGGCTACTCCGCGGACGACATCACCCTCTCCGTCCCGAAGCTGTATTTTGGTTACGCTACAGGTTCGAACCTCTTCTTCCCCATGGCGGTGGGCGGCTCGGCGGTGCTCTTTCCGGACCGCTGCACGGCCGGGGAGCTCTTCCGCCAGATCGCCCGTCACCGCCCCACGATCCTCGTCAACGTGCCCACAATGGTGAATCACATGCTCGCGCACCCACGCGCGGCCGAGCAGGACCTGAGCTGCCTCCGCCTGGCCACCTCGGCGGGCGAGGCCCTGCCGCCATCGCTGCACCGCCGCTGGAACGACACCTTCGGCGTCGAGCTGCTCGACGGCCTCGGCACGGCGGAGATGTGGCACATCTTCATCTCGAACCGGCCCGGCAACGTGCGGCCCGGCACCCTTGGCACCCCGGTCCCCGGCTTCGAGGTAAGGCTCTGCGACGATGCGGGCCGCGAGGTTGGGCCCGGCGAGGTGGGCCGAATGCGGGTGCGGGGCGGTTCCCGCGCTCACGGCTACTGGCAGCGCCCCCGCGAGACCCGGCGCGCCTTCGCGCACGACTGGTACATCTCGGGCGACATGATGACCCGGGACGAGGACGGCTGCTTCACCTATCAGGGCCGCGCCGACGATCTGCTCAAGGTCTCGGGGAAGTGGTTTTCGCCGCGCGAGGCCGAGGAGTGCCTGCTGCAACACCCGGGCGTCCGGGAGGCGGCCGTGGTGGGGATACCTGACGAAGACGGCCTGCTGTTGCCGGTGGCGTTCGTGGTGCCGGAGGCCGCCGATGCGGCCGTCGACGGCGCGACGCTTCGCGACCACGCCCGTGGGCGCATCGAGTCCTACAAGATCCCCCGCGAAGTCCACATCCTCCCCGACCTGCCCCGCACCCATCTGGGAAAGGTGGACCGCGGCGCGCTCAAGCGTTCCCGATGAATCGCCCGCTGCAGATCCCCGTTTTGGTCGGCTCGGTGCGCCGCGGCCGCCTGACCATGCGCGTAGCCCGCTTCGCGAGCGACCGGCTGGCCCGCGCAGGCGCCAACGCTCCTCTCCTCGACCTCCGCGAGTTCGACCTTCCGATCATGGAGGAGCGGCTCCACAAGCGCGACGACCCGCCCCCGGGGCTCAAGCGCTTTTCGGACGCAATCCGCCGCGCCGACGCCGTGGTGGTCGTGAGTCCCGAGTACAACGGGTCGATGCCGGGCGTGCTCAAGAACGCACTCGACTACATCTACGGAGAATGGTTCCGAAAGCCGGTCGGGATCGTCACCGTGTCGGCCGGCGGATTCGGCGGTGTTCAGCTGCACAATCACCTCCAGCTGCTCTTCCTGAGACTGAAGGCGCTGCCGGTGGCGGGGATGGCGGTGTCGAAGGTCGCCAGGAGCTTCAGCGACGACGGCGAAACGGTGGAGGAGCACTACGAGAAGGCGTTCGCGGGCTTTGTCGAGACGCTCGCCTGGTACACGCGGGCCATCGGCGCGGCGGTCGACGCGGAGGCCGCGCCGCCGGGGTCGGATCGGGCGCTGGCAAGGCGTCGGGAGAACGGGTGAGAGTGTCCTCGTTCTATCTGACCACGCCGATCTACTACGCCTCCGGCGAACCGCACATCGGCCATGCGTACTCCACGATCCTCGCCGACGTCCTGGCCCGCTACCGCCGCCGTGCGGGCGAAGATGTCCTGTTCCTCACAGGAACCGACGAGCACGGGCAGAAGATCCAGGAGGCGGCCGCCGCGCAGGGACTGGGCCCGCTCGAACTATGCGACCTCATGGCGGGCCGCTTCGAGGAGGCGTGGCGGACGCTGGGCATCTCGCATGATCGCTTCATCCGCACCACCGAGGCGGAGCACATCGCGGTCGTCCGCGCGTTCCTTGAACGGCTCCGGGAAAACGGCTTCATCTACGCGTCCGAGTACACGGGCTGGTACTCGGTCGGGCAGGAACGGTACTTCACCGAAAAGGAGATCGGGCCGGACCGGGTCGATCCGATCGCCGGAGGCCCGGTCGAGCGGATCCGGGAGAAGAACTGGTTCTTCCGCATGAGCCTCTTCCAGGACCGGCTGATCCGCCACATCGAGGAGAACCCGGAGTGGATCGTGCCACGCACGCGCCGCAACGAGGTGCTCGGTTTCCTGGGCCAGCCGCTGGAGGACCTGTCGATCTCGCGGCCGCGGTCGCGCATCCACTGGGGGATTCCGCTCCCCTGGGACTCCGATCAGGTGACCTACGTGTGGGTGGACGCGCTGATCAACTACGTCACCGCCTCCGGGGCGGTCGATCCGGCCGCGTCCCCCGGCGAGCGCGGTTTCGGCGACTCCCCCCGGCCGTCGCGCTGGCCCGCCGACCTTCACCTGATGGGCAAGGACATCATCACCACGCACGCGGTGTACTGGCCGACCCTGCTGATGGGCGCCGGGCTTCCGCTGCCCCGCAAGATCCTCGCCCACGGCTGGTGGATCGTGGGCGACACCAAGATGTCCAAGTCGATCGGCAACGTGGTGGATCCGCTCGACCTGATCGACCGGTTCGGGACCGACGCGGTGCGCTGGTACCTCATGCGCGAAATGCCCACCGGGCAGGACGCGTCGTACACGCCCGAACGCTTCCTGACCCGATACGACGAGCTCCGCAACATCTTCGGCAACCTGGTCCACCGCACCCTCTCGATGATCAGGCGCTACCGCGACGGCGTCGTGCCGCACGGGCGCACGGACGGCCTGGCGCCGGAAACGTCGGACGCGGTTGCCGGGTATCGGCGGGGCCTCGAGGGCCACCGCCTCCACGACGGATTCGCGGCCGCGATGGATCTTGCGCGCACGGCCAACGGGTACATCGAGACCCGGGAGCCCTGGACGCTGGCCCGCCGGAGCGATGGGGCGGAGGAACTCGACGACACGCTGGCGACCCTTGCGCACACCCTGGCGACGCTTGCCAGCCTCTTCGAGCCGGTTGCGCCGCGGAAGGCCCGGGAGCTGGCTCACCGACTGGGGCTGTATGACGTTCCCGGCTTCGACGAACTCGCGGCCACGGATGTCCGGGGGATGCCGGTCACGGTCGGCCCGCCGCTCTTCCCACGTGTGGAGCCCTGACAGTCGGCAGCATGGCCGGCTTCAGCGCGGTTGACCGGCGCCCGGTCCTGCAGTAAGCTTGGGGTTCCATGAAAACCGAACGTTGGACAGTTGTGCTCCTCAAGGGGGGTACTGCGCCCCTGCGACAGTTCTCGCTGTCGGCAACGGGTGTCCATCGCCTTGCCGTGGCCATCTCCGTGACGCTGGTCCTCATCGCGGGCGCCGCGGTTTTCTTTGCCTTTGACACCGCGGCTCGGGGCCGCGCGGCCATGCTCGAGCAGGAAAACCGACTGCTCAGGGCCGAAATCGAGACCATCGAGGGCCGTGTCGCGGAATTGGACGTGGCGATGGCAGGGCTGGCCGAGCGTAACGCCCGGATTCGCGGGGTGGCGGGCCTGATGGGAATCGACGAAGAGGTGTTCGAAGTCGGTATTGGCGGGCCCGGGCTCGAGGCGCCCGGCGAGGGCGACCTGTGGGACCTGGATCCGGAGGCCTCCGAAGCCGCGTACGCGATCCGTTACGACCTCGCCTATCTGATGCGCCAGGCGGAGCTGCTCGACCGCAGTTTCGGCGAATCCGAAGAAAGCCTCAGGGACCGGGGAGAACTGCTCGAGGCCACACCATCGATCGCTCCCGTGAACGGCACCGTGTCCAGCGTCTTCACGCACAGTCGCAAAGACCCCATCGACGGCGAGCTTCGGCCGCACTACGCGATCGACTTCGCCGCGCCGACGGGCACCCCCATCGTGGCCACTGCGCCGGGCCGGGTGGTCTTCGCCGGCCAGAGGGGCGGCTACGGCAACATGATCGAGATCGACCACGGTTTCGGCATGCGCACGCGGTACGGCCACGCGTCGAAGCTGCACATGAGGGTGGGCCAGCGCGTTCAACGGCGGGAGGTCATCGCCGAGGTCGGCTGTACCGGTCGTTGCGAAGGACCGCATGTGCACTATGAGGTGCTGCTGAACGGCAGGCGGGTCAATCCCTCCAACTACCTGCTCTGGCCCATCAGGAGCTAGCTCCGCGGACTGTTGCGGTGACGCGCACGGCAGCATCCGGAACCGGCCACGGCCCCCGGCGCAGTCTCCTGCTGCTCGCGATTGCATCGTCTGGCTTCCTCGGACCCTCCGGCAATCCCCCGGACACCCGCTTCAACGACCCGCTGGTTCCTGACACGATCCTCACGATTCCCTCGGGACCCACTTTGATTCTCGAGGCCGCGGCAGGGATACCGGCAATGGGGATCCGGGTTTCAGTGCCCCTGGATCCGGTTTGGCCGGCTGCCGCCAGGATGCTGGTGGAGCAGGCGCTGGACCGGGCCGGCAACCGCGCGGCGGCGATTGGTGCGGAGGTGTGGGGGGGGATTCAGGACGGGCGGATCGTGTTCCACGCGATAGGGGACGCGCGCGATTCGGACGAGCTGGCATGGGTCATCAGGCTGCTTACGGCGGAGCCCGGGACCATCGGGACGGCCGCCGCGATCTCGCGCGAGCGGGCCCGCCTGGACCAGCTGGCCGAGACGCCGCGTGGACGGCTGCTCCTCGAAATGGAGAGCCGGGTGACCGGCACCGGTGCGGGAAACACCCTGCCCGCGGCACGCGCTGCGGACGTACATGCAATGTGGCAGAGGTCACACGCTCGCGACCGCATGCGGATCTTCGTTCTCGGAGACCTGTCCCTGCCTTGGGTACTGGCCGACCTGTCCCGCATCGGGGCGCCTCCCCGGTCCGCGCCCGAAGCGCCGTACCTCCCGGAGCCGGTCAGGCTTTCTTTCCCCGAGTCCCCGCTCTACAGCTGGTCCGCAGCCGCGTTCACGCTCGGACCGGCCCACGACCCCCCGGTCCTCGCAGCCGCCGCCGCACTGAGGGCCGGTCTGCGCGGGATCGCTGCCGCGAATGCCGCCGTGACAGTGCTGGACGGACCCGCCGACGGCTCTGGCTGGATCGGGATCACCGCGCGAGCCACCAGAAGCAGGGAGGCCGATGCGGCCTTGAATTCGGCGCTGGAACTGCTCACGGAAGAAGGCCTCGATGCCTGGTGGGCGCAGGGGGCCGCGATCGCCCGCAGCGACTTTCTGGCCGCCGCCGCGACCCCGGGCGGCTGGATGGAACTGTCGGACCGGTATTTCTCGGCCGATGGCACCACCAGCGCGCGGACGGCGCTGAACCGGCTCAGCGCTCTGCGACGGCAGGATCTCGCACCGGTGGTGGAGAGTTTCCGGAGCACGCTCTTCCACCCTCGCCTCGACGGCTGACCGTGTCGCGACGGCCCGTGGCAGCCCGTGGACAAAGCCCCCGCGGCATTCGAGCGGCGATGCATCCGCGTTGGGCCGCTTCGTCGACGCGACCATACTGTAATGTACACCTTACGTCTTGTCTTGTGTTCTTTACATTCTGCGTCCTCAAGGCTCCGCTCTTCGTTGCCTTTCGGACGAATAGCGCTGCTATTCGCCTCTCAAGGCGCCTTGCCAACGCGGCGCCTCGCCGCTCTCGGGGCTCACGCGGGTTTATCCACAGACTGCTGGGAACGATCGCCCTGCTGATCGGCGTGTGCGTGACCGGGGCCACCCCGCTCCACCCGCAGGCGGGCCGCGCGGATTCCGGGCGGGGGCGGGACTCGCCGCTCGTGCTCGCCAGGGGCTGGTCCCCGGTTGCCGCAATCGCAATGGCGCTGCCCGTTTCGCCCGGCACCCGGCGCGATCAGCTCCTTGCCGATGCATACGACCGGGCCCTTCTCGCTGCAATGCGCGAAGCCACGGCCGGGATGCCGGTGCAAGTCACCTACGGCAGCGACGGTGCCGGGCGCTACTTTGTCGTGCTGACCGACGCTGCCGCCCTGCCGTCGACACTGGACGCGATCCAGCAGAGCGCGCGGGCGGGACCTCCGCCCCACCTGGTCGACGAGGCCGTCGAGGGAATCACCGGCGATCTCGCGTTTCGGGCGAACCTGCCGCGCTCCCGATTCGAAGAGGTGCTGAATGAGCACCTTTGGGGACGAGCCAGAGCCGGCACCGTCGTGCCCGACCCCATTCCCTTCGACGGACTGGCCGCCGACGCGCGCGCGACCGCAGCCGCGCCGCCGTGGGGACCACCGGTCTGGGTCCTTGTTGGCGGCCGAACCACGGGTGCGTCGTCGCCCGGGGACTCCGCAGGCCCGGCGGGTGCGGACCCGGCCGACTCCGCTGCGGTATCGGCGGACGGGACCGTGCCGGAGCCCCTCTACGTCGCCCCGGCTGGCGCGGCGCGGCGGGAACCGGTGCACGCAGAGGTGCCGAGCGACGCGGTTACACGCTGGGTCGGATCGGTCTTTCGCTTCCCTGCCGAGACAACCCTCATTGAAGCCGTCACGCTGCAACTGGTGCTCGAGGAGTCGCTGGAACGGCAGCGTGATCCGAATCTGTTCGAACTGACCACCGAGACCGACGCGCTTGGACGCCTTGTGGTTCGCTATTCGACCAGCATCGACGCGGGCCAGGGGTGGGATTCGCGGCTCGACGCCACGATTGCCGAGTTGGCCGCGGAACCCGGCGGCGTTCTCCTCACGCAGGCGCTTCGACCCGCGCGCAGCCGCTGGAGCCAGGAGCTCTCCGGTCCGGCCGGGGCGGTGCGCGCCGCGGCTCGGGCCTTGCTGCGCGGGGCGTCCGACAAACAGGCCGCAGCCTTCGCGAACAGCGCCGAAGAAGTGCCCGATGCCGCGCGGATCCGCGCCATCGCGGCCGGACTCAGCCTCTCGATCCGGGTCGTCCAGGGCGGCGGCTGAGGGCGAGGCTGGAAGAGATTCTCGGGGCGTCCGCCTTGATGTGGCCCAATTCCGATCTTACTTTGGGCGTCCCCCCGGATTCGACGATCCGAAACTCTTTGCAAGTCCCATGGAGTGACACAATGAAGCGACGCATTCTCGTTCCCGGTATCACCGCGGCCCTCGCCGCCGTTGCCCTCACGGCGTGCGGACCGGTGGAGGTGACGGTTATTGCCGAGCTGGGAGAGGGGGCCGAAGCCCAGCCGCTCAACGCCGTCGAGGTGGAGCTGCTCCCATTCGACCGTGACCATGTCTTCGACTCTCTCGCGGCGGCCGCTCCGCGCCCGGAGCCCCAGATCCCACCGGAACTGCTGGCAGCGCAGGAGGAGATCGCCGAGGCCCGCAACGAGTGGCGGGACGCGGAGACGGAGTGGGGCGTGCTGCGCGACACGCTGCAGAAGCTTGAGGCCGCGCTCGAGGGCCTCAACGTCCGCGAAAGGCGCTATCAGGAACTCTTCCTGCAGTGGGAAGGCCTCGAGCCTGACTACCAAGCCGCGGACCGTGCCATGACGAGCCGCTTCGAAGAATTCACCGCCCTCCAGGATGCCGCCATCGACCAGATGGACAGCTGGAACTTCGTCCTGGACGACTGGGCCCAGGAGGCGTTCGCCGAGGTCGACATGGTCTTCGAGGCCAGAATGGACGCCACCGGACTGGACATCGTGACCGACACCACCGAAGTCGCAGGGGACGCTCGGCTGCAGGTCGCACCGGGAAACTACTGGGTGCACGCCCGGTATGAACTGCCCACCGAGGAGCTCTACTGGAACGTCCCGATTACGGTCGTGCGCGGGGAGCCGCTGGTGGTGCGGCTGACGCGCGCGAACGCCGAGTCCAGGCCGATATTCTGACCCCACCCGGGGTCGGGCGGTGACGCCGATGAACCCGCGCCTCGTGATCGACGACGAAGGCGTGGGCCGGATCGTATTCGATGATCTGGAGCGGCCGCACAACATCCTCACGCGGGAGGTGCTGGAGACCCTCGACCAGGTCGTCGGGGAGGCGGAGGGCGCCGCGCGCAACGGGGCGCTCCGGGCGCTGGTTGTGCTGTCCGCGCGGCCGGCGTCGTTCATCGCGGGGGCGGACGTCAACGCCATCGCCGCGATCGAGGACCGGGGCGCGGCGATCCAGGCGGCGCGCGACGGGCAGGCCCTATATGGCCGGATTGCCGCCCTGCCCGTCCCCACGCTCGCCGCGGTTCGCGGGATCTGCCTGGGAGGAGGCACCGAACTGGCTCTCTCCTGCGACTACCGCGTCGCCGACGACGGCGGACACACCCGCATCGGCCTTCCCGAGGTGCAGCTGGGAATCCTGCCGGGGTGGGGCGGCACGACACGCCTTCCCGGGTTGCTGGGCCTGTCGGCGGCCCTGAAGGTGATGCTCTCCGGGAAGCCGCTCCGCGCCTCCCGGGCCAGGCGGGTGGGTCTGGTGGACCGGGTGCTGCCCACGCAGCAGTTCGAGCAGCGGAGCCTCGCGCTGGCCCGCGCGCTGGCCCGTGGGGAGAGCGAGTCCCTGGGGGGGGCGGGGCGTTCGCGGCGCGGGCGTGGTCTGGCCGCGGGTCCGCGGGGTCGCCGCACCCTCGGAAGCCGCCTCCTGGACGGAACGCCACCGGGACGCGCGCTCGTCCTGCGCACGGCCAGGCGGCAGGTGCTGAAGCGGACCGGCGGCCATTACCCCGCCCCCCTCAAGATCCTCGAAGTCGTGCGCAAGGGGTGGGGGCGCTCGGTGGCGGAGCGCCTGGAACTTGAAGCGCGCGCCGTGGGAGAGCTGGCCGTCTCGTCGGAGTGCAAGAACCTGCTCTTCCTTTTTCAGCTTCGCGAGGCGGCGCGCAAGGGCCCGTGGGCTCCCTCCGGGCGCGCCGCCGATGTGGGGAAGCTCGCAGTGATCGGCGCCGGGCCGATGGGCGGCGGAATCGCGCAGGTCGCCGCCTACAACAACATCCGGGTCCGCATGAAGGACATTCACCATGAGGCGGTCGCCGGGGGACTGGCCCACGCGCGTTCGATCTTCGACGCGGCGGTCGGGCGGCGCTCCCTGAGGCGCCGTGAGGCCGCGCGGCGGATGCGCCTGATCTCGGGCGGCGTGGACTACGCGGGAGTCGGCCGGGCGGAGGTGGTGGTCGAGGCCGTGGTGGAGCGCCTGCCGGTGAAGGAGGCCGTGCTGCGCGACGTGGAGGCGGTCGTGGCCCCCGACGCCGTGATCGCGTCGAACACCTCGTCGCTGTCGATCGACAGAATGGCCGCAGCGCTCGAGCGCCCCGGGCGCTTCGCCGGGATGCACTTTTTCAACCCCGTGCATCGCATGCCGCTGGTCGAGGTGGTGCGCGGAGCGAAGACGAGCGACGACGCGGTGGAGACCCTGGCCGCGCTGGCCGTGAGGCTCGGGAAGGTTCCAGTGATCACCCGGGACGCGCCCGGTTTTCTGGTCAACCGGATCCTGGGGCCCTGCCTGAACGAGGCCGGGCACCTTCTCGACGAGGGATGGGACGGCCACGCGGTCGACCGCGCCTGGAAGCGATTCGGCATGCCGATGGGCCCCTATCGCCTGATCGACGAGGTCGGAATCGACGTGGCGGGGCACGCCGGTCAAACCATGACCGAAGCTTTCGGCGACCGGATGGCGCCCGCCCCGGCGCTGGTCGCGCTCGCCGGCACGGAGAGGCTCGGGCGCAAGAGCGGCAGGGGATTCTACCGCTACGCCAAGGGGAGGGAGAAGAGCTTCGACCCCTCCGTCTACGCTGAAATGCAGCTTTCTACGGCGCGCTCCCGGCCCGATCCGGCGCATGTGCTGGACCGTCTTGTGCTCGTCATGATCAACGAAGCCGCCCGGGTTCTGGAGGAAAGGGTCGTGCGCTCCGCCGCGGACGTGGATCTCGGCATGGTGATGGGGACCGGCTTCGCACCCTTCCGGGGCGGTCTGCTCAAGTACGCCGACGACCGCGGTGTCGCCGATGTGGCGGCTTCGCTGGCGGCGCTGAGCAGGACATGCGGCGACCGGTACGCGCCCGTGCCCCTCGTCGAGGAGCTGGCGCGCATCGGCGGGACCTTCCACGGGACCTTCCCCGCCGCCAAATCAGCGGCACGGCCGTGATCGGGCGAGATCGCGAGCCGGTGTCCTGCGGGACCGTAACCGGAGTCGTGCTCGCGGCGGGCTCCTCCACGCGCATGGGGACGCCGAAGGCGCTGCTCGACGCCGGCGGGGCGACCTTTGCGGCGCGCCTGGTGGATACCCTGGCGCGGGGCGGCTGCGCTTCCGTGGTGGTCGTTGCCGGCTCGGGCACCGGACCGGTCGCGGAGGAGGTCGCCCGAACCCCGGCGCGGCTCGTCGTCAATCCGGACGGCCGTGGCGGCCAGCTCGGGTCGCTCCGCGCCGCGCTCGCCGAACTGGGGCCGGCCGGCGATCCCCCGGCGGCGATCGTCTTCACCCCGGTCGACAACCCCGCGGTCGCACCCGCGACGGTCGGGGCGCTGATCGGAGCATGGCGGCGTGCCCATGCGGCCATCGTGGCGCCCGAATACCGGGGCAAGCGCGGCCACCCGGTTCTCGTCGACATGACGATCGCGTCCGAGTTCCTCGAAGGGGACCTCCCCGAGGGCGCCCGGACCGTCGTCCGCCGGGACCCCGCCCGGGTGCTCGAGGTCCCGGTGGACGATCCCGCGATCCTGGACGACCTGGATACGCCGGGCCGCTACGGAGAGCGGTTCCCGCAGCGCGGCGCCACCGAGCCCGATCCCCTGGCTGCCCGATGACGATCTCCGCCGCGCAGGTAGCCGCCCGGGTCCTCAAGGCGCTCGGGGAGGGGCGGCGCATCCATACCGCGGTGGTCACCGACGCACCCGACCGATCGCTGATCGGGCGGCGGTGGTGGCTCTCCGGCAGGCGCACCGGTGGCACACTCGGCAGCCGGTCGCTCGACGAGGCGGTCGCCGCGGCGATCCCGTCGCTCTTCCCCCCCAGGGAATCCCGCGGAGCGCTCAGCCGCGACTTCGCATACACAGCCGACGAACGCACCGGGACCGCGCGGGTCTACCTGGAACTGCACGGACCGCCGTCACGCATGGTGATCGTGGGGGCCGGGCATATCGCCATTCCCCTGGCCCGCATGGGCGCCCTGCTCGGGATGCGCATCGAGGTGCTCGACGACCGCCCCGAGTTCGCGTCCGCGGGACGCTTCCCCGACGCCGAGGCCGTGCGCGTCATCGACTTTCGCGATCCCTTCGCCGAGACGCCGCTCGGCCCGTCGGACCACATCATCCTGGTGACGCGCGGCCACAGCTTCGACTACGAATGCCTGGTGCGGCTGCTGCGAATGGACGCGCCGCCGGCCTACGTCGGCATGATCGGAAGCCGGAGGCGGGTCCGCGCAACCCACGAACAGCTCGCGCGCGAGGGCTTCACACCAGAGGAGATGAAGCGCGTTCGCGCCCCGGTCGGGCTCGATCTGGGGGGGCAGACGCCGGCCGAGATCGCCGTCGCGGTCGTCGCCGAGATCGTCCTCTTCCACGCCGGCGGCACGGGCGCCCCTCTGGTGGAAAAGGAGCGGGTGGTTGAACGTTTCTTCGGGCACGCGGGAGCCGGGAACGAGCCTGCGGAGCCCTCGGCCACCCCCGTTGAGCCCCGAATGGACGACTGACATGGACGAAAGGGAGGTTCTGGCCCGCCTGGCTCGCCTGGCGGAGCCCGCGGTGCTCGCAACGATCGTGTCCGCGAAGGGCTCGACACCGCGCAAGACGGGCGCCCGCATGCTCATTGGCCGCGGCGGCGTGATCGCCGGCACGGTCGGCGGCGGGTGCGGCGAGGGCGAGGTGATCGAGGCGGCGCAGGGGCTCTTCGCGGGCGGCCCGCCGACCACCGTGCGCGTGGATCTGACCGACGACTTCACCTCGTGGAGCCCGGCCGTGTGCGGGGGGATCATGAACGTCTTCATCGAGAGGGCGAATCCGGAGTTGTTCGACCGGGCGGTCCGGCTTCCCCCGGCCGGCGCCGAGGTGGAGATCCACTACCGGCGCCCCGGCCGCGCCACGGAGGTCTACCGGCAGGCGGTTCTCGAGAGCAGCCCCCGCGCAGTCGTGACCTTCCAGCCCCATGCACCCATCGACCCGCCCATCACCGTGGCCGGCTCCGCCATCCTCGAGCCCGGCGCACCCGTCATCTGGTTCACCTTCCCCGGCGCGTGGCACGACATCGGCCTTTTCCACCTCGCCGACGGAACGTTCACGGGCCTGTACGCCAACATCCTCACGCCGGTGGAGTTTCTGAGCCCGCGCGCCTGGTCGACCACCGACCTGTGCCTGGACCTGTGGGCCCCCCGGAACAGGCCCCCACGCCTCCTCGACGAGGCCGATCTGGCGGAGGCCGTCGCGGCCGGGCTGGTCGGGAAGGATGTCGCGGCTCGCGCGCGGCAGGAGGCGGCGGCGCTGCTGGAGGGGTTCGCCGCCGGAAGCTGGCCACCCGAACCGGTGCGCGAATGGTCGCTGGCCCGCGCGCGGGAGGCGTGCTGCTAGCGGTCCAGGATCCGCTTCACCTCGGGCACTGTCGCGGCCAGAACCACGGTGATCAGAATGGCCGACGCCACGCAGTACTGGCACCACGCCCTGATCACCACCGCCTCCAGGTAGGTCAGGTAGCCGCTGTAAAGCGTGCCCGCGAGCGCACCCCCGAAAAGCAGCAGCGAGATCAGCCGCGACCGCGCCAGCGACTCCTGCAGCCCCAGAACGGAAAGCAGAAAAAGCGCGAGATAGCCTGTCAGGCCGATCGCGGAGACCGGTATGGGGCCGACCCAGGCATACCGTGAGGACTGCACGGCCCCGCAGTCGCCCACCCCGCAGGGGATCGGCGGGACCCAGCCCAGGTTGTGCGCGACCAGGTAGAAGGCCAGAAAGACACCCGCCAGCGACAGAACGGCGACGACCATGCGGTTTTTCGGTGGTGCGAATGCCGGCTCGGGCGACGGCGATCCTTCGCTCAACGAGGTCTCCCGCGGGCCGCTCGCGCGGTGGATGAACCGGTCACTGGTTCCCGGACTGAAGGGCCTCGATGGCCGCCTGGATGTCGGCGAATTCGGCGCCGGCGAGCCGCCGCGAGTTCTGGCCGTCGTGCACGAAGACGGTGGGCGTCTGGTCGACCCCCAGACGCATCCCAAGCGTCAGGTTCGCGGTGACCAGGTCCGCGTGCGCGTCACTGTCCAGGCAGGCATCGAATGCACGCGCATCCAATCCCAGGTCGTCGGCCAGATCCTTGAAGTGACCCGCGGTGCTCTGCATGACCGACCAGTCGCGCTGCGTGCGGAATATCTCGTCGTGATACTCGAAGTAGCGATCCTGGTCGCCGGCGCACCGTGCCGCGCGCGCGGCCAGGAAGGCGTGCGGGTGTTGGGACAGCGGGAAGTCGTGGAAGACCAGCTTGGCCTGCCCGTCCTCGATGTAGGTCATGTCGACCAACGGCTTGACGGACAATCCGAAGTACGCGCACCAGCCGCACTGGTAGTCGCCGAATTCCATGATCGTGATCGGAGCGTCCGGATTGCCGTACACGGCCCCCTGGGCCAGTTCGAGCAACGCGTCGTTGCCGATCTCGCCCAGATCCACCGGTTCGCTGACGGGCGTTCCGCCACCGCCCCGAAGGGCCAATCCCACGACCACCACTCCCGCGACGGCCACCACACCAAGGACGATATAGAATCTCTTCATGCTGACACTCCGTTTGTGCGCTCAACTCCAGCGGACGCCACCCCCGCGCGCGACCGGCTTCTCCACTCCGCAAAATGGGCCAGCGACGGGCCAAAGATCAAGGAGAGCCGCGAGCGCGTGCTCCGGATCGCCGAACCCGGACAGCACCCTGTCCGCCCCGGCAGCAACCAGTTCCGCGCGCGAGAACCGCCCCGTGGTCACTCCCACCGTTGCCGCGCCCACCGCCTTTCCGCACGCAATATCCCGGGGCGTGTCCCCGATGACGACGGCGTCCTCGCCTCGAAAGGCGCGGCCCCAGTGCGCCGCCGCGCGCCGCATCGCGAAGCCCGGCAGCTTGTTGCGATCCTCGTGATCCGACCCGAAGCCGCCCACCGGAAACGCGTCCCAGAGTCCCACCGCGCCCAGCTTCATGCGTGCGCCGCCCTTCACATTGCCGGTGACGAGGCCGAGGAAGACACCACTGCGCGCCGCGAGCGCGCCGATCAGCGCATGGGTCCCCGGCAGGGCGACGGTCGGCTCGCCGCCGATCCGCCGTTTGAGCCCGGCCAGGTACCGGACCAGGAAAACCGGCAGTCCGGCTGCGATTTCCTCGGTTCCGAAGCCGGCGGCGCTCAGGATTTCCCGAACGCTCTGCGCGTCGGTCTTGCCCGAAAAGTCGTGTCCGCCGATCGCGCCCGCCGTCCCGTAGGTGTCCTCGAGGGCACGGGCAAAGGCTTTCCGCGCGGGGCCGCCCCGCGTGAGGGTGCCGTCGATGTCGAAGAGGAGGAGCATGGGGGGTGACGCTACGCCGCCGAGGCGGGGCCGAGAATGTCCCCCAGGAGCGAGGTGTCGAGGTTGCCGCCCGACAGCACCGCGCAGACGTTGCAGCCCGCGACCGGAACGCGGCGCGACATCAGTGCGGCGACGGTGGCCGCCCCGGAGTACTCGACCACGAGCTTGCGGCGCAGGATGAGGTGCCGCGCGGCGCGGCGAATGTCCTCGTCGTCGACCAGCACGACATCGTCGACGAGCGCCGCCGCATGGCTGAACGTGAGGTCCCCGGCCCGGGTGGGAGCGAGGCCGTCCGCGATGGTGTCGATCCGTTCCAGGGTCTCCGGCGCACCCGTGTCGAGGGCGCGCCGCATGGTCGGGGCGCCCGCCGGTTCCACTCCGACGATCCTCGCGGTCGGCTTGAGGCTCCTGAGCGCGGCCGCGCACCCCGCGACCTGTCCGCCTCCTCCGATCGGGACCAGCAGGGTGTCGACATCCGGCCAGTCGTCCCACACCTCGCGGGCCACGGTGCCCTGTCCGGCGATGATCCAGGGGTGGTCGAAGGGAGGCACCATCACCAGACCCTCCTCCGCGGCGATCTCCTCGGCGCGCGCGCGGCGGTGCTCCGAGGTCGTACCGGCGAATTCGACGCGCGCACCCAGCCGACGGGCCCCGTCGCGCTTCACGTCGGGCGCCGTCACGGGCATGACCACGACCGCGCGCGCGCCCCTGAGCCCGGCCGCGAACGCCACCGCCTGGGCGTGATTCCCAGACGAGTACGTGATCACGCCCCGCTCGAGCTCTTCCGGCGCGAGCCGGGCGATGAAGTTGCACGCGCCCCGCGCCTTGAAGGACCCCGCCTTCTGCAGCGACTCGCACTTCAGGCGCACCTCGCCGCCAAGCCCCGCCGACAGCTCCGCGTCGGGGATCAGCGGGGTTCGCACCACCGTACCGCGAATCCGCCGCGCGGCCGCCTCGATGTCTGCGTTGGAAACGAGGGCGGGGCTAGTCCGCACCGTCGTCACCCACCACCAGTGCCACGTCGACGACCTGGTCCCCCTGGTCCAGGTTCACCAGACGCACGCCCTGCGTCGCGCGGCCGATCACCCGGACCTCGTCCGCACGCTGCCGGTTCACCACGCCGTTCCGGGTGATCACCATGAACTGGTCCACGTCCCGCACGGCCTTGACCGCGACGACCCGGTCTCGCCGGTCGGCGAGCTTGAGGTTGATGACGCCCTGGCCGCCACGCTGCTGGAGGCGGTAGTCGGCGATCTCGCTCCGTTTGCCTATCCCCTGTTCGGTGGCGACGAGAAGCGTCTCATCCGGGCTGCGGACCACCACCATGCCCACGACCTCGTCGCCCTCGCCGAGGCGGATGCCCATCACGCCCTCCGTGATGCGTCCCATCGACCGCACGTCCGACTCCTTGAAGCGAATCGCCTTGCCCAGGCGGGTTGCCAGCACCACTTCGTTCGAGCCATCCGTGATCCGCACGTCGATGAGTTCGTCGCCCTCGCGGAACTTGATCGCGTAGATGCCCACCGCGCGCACGTTTCCGTAGGCCGACAGCGGCGTCTTCTTCACGACGCCGTTCCGGGTGCAGAAGAGCAGGAAGCGGTCGCGCGAGAACTCCCGGACCGGGAGCACCGAAGCGACCTTTTCGCCCGGCGCCAGCTCCAGGAAGTTGACGATCGGCTTCCCCTTGGAGTACCGGCCGGCGCTCGGAATCCCCCACACCTTCACCCAGTGGCAGCGGCCCCTGTCGGTGAAGACCATCAGGTAGTCGTGGGTGGATGCCACGAAGAGGTTCTCGACCCAGTCCTCGGCCCTGGTGTCCATGCCGGCGATTCCCCGCCCGCCCCGCCTCTGGGCCCGGTACGTGTCGATCGGGATGCGCTTCACGTACCCCTGCCGCGACATGGTGAGCACGACCTCCTCGTCGGCGATCAGGTCTTCCACGTCGAAGGAGGAGATGCCGCCGATGATCTTCGACCGGCGGGCGTCGCCATACCGGTCGGCCATCTCATGCAACTCGTCCTTAATGAGTCCCATCCGGACCGCGCGGTCGCCCAGAATCCGCAGGAGTTCGGCGATCCGGGCCCTGACCTCGGCCAGTTCGCTGTCCAGCTTCTCCATTTCCAGGCCGGTCAGGCGGGCCAGGCGCATTTCCAGGATCGCCCGCGCCTGCCGCTCCGACAGCTCGTACGCGCCGCGCAACGCCACCGCAGCCTCGGCGGCGTCCCGCGATCCGCGGATGATCCTCACCACCTCGTCGATGTTGTCGACGGCGATCCTGAGACCCTCCAGGACATGTTCCCGCGCCTGGGCGGCGGCCAGGTCGAACTCGCTCCGCCGCACCACCACGCTGTGGCGGTGCGTGATGAAGTGCCCCAGCATCTCGCGGAGCGGCATGATCTTCGGCACGCCGTCGACCAGCGCGAGGAAGATCGCGCCGAAGGTGGACTGCATCTGCGTGTGCTTGTAGAGCCGGTTGAGGACGACCTGGGGGACCGCGTCGCGCTTCAGTTCGATGACGACCCGAAGGCCGTCGCGGTCCGATTCGTCGCGCAGGTCGCGGATCATGGTGATCTTCTTGTCGCGCACGAGCATCGCGATCTGCTCGATCAGCCGCGCCTTGTTCACCATGAAGGGAATCTCGGTGACGATGATCCGCCGCCCGCCGTCGTCATCCTCCTCGATGTCGGCGCGGGCCCGAATGACGACCCGGCCGCGCCCGGTGCGGTACGCGTGCCGTATCCCCTCGCGGCCGCAGATGTATCCGCCCGTCGGGAAGTCGGGCCCCTTGATGATCTCTTCGAGTTCGTCGTCGGAGAGGTGGGGGTCGTCGATCAGGGCGAGGAGGCCGTCGACCACCTCGCGCAGGTTGTGCGGGGGAATGTTGGTCGCCATCCCCACCGCGATCCCCGACGAGCCGTTGACCAGCAGATTGGGCGCCTTCGACGGGAGCACCGACGGTTCCTTGAGGCGGCCGTCGAAGTTGTCGTCGAAGCGGACCGTTTCCTTGTCGATGTCGGCCAGGAGTTCCATGGACAGGCGCTGGAGACGCGCTTCCGTGTAGCGGTACGCCGCCGCCGAGTCGCCGTCTATGGAGCCGAAGTTGCCCTGGCCGTCCACCAGCGGATAGCGCAGCGAGAACTCCTGCACCATTCGCACAAGCGCGTCGTAGACCGCCGAATCCCCGTGCGGATGGTACTTCCCCAGCACCTCGCCCACGACCGTCGCGCACTTCTTGTAGGCCCGGCCCGGCGACAGCCCCAGCTCGGACATGGCGTAAAGGATCCGGCGGTGGACCGGCTTGAGTCCGTCGCGCACGTCCGGAAGAGCGCGCTGCACGTTGACGCTCATCGAATAGTCGATGAACGACTCGCGCATCTCCTGTTCGAGGATCCGTTCGAGGACTCTTTCGCCGGTGCTTGTGTGGTCGTTCTCGGTCATGCTTTCGGGCGGTGGGAAAGAGCGAGGGCCGGGGGGCCGGCGGGGGATCCAAGCGGGGAAAAGAGGGGCTTGGCAAGCCATTAATAATAGCCGATTTCAAGGGGTGACTCAAGGGGTGGATTCTCCGTGAAACGTCCTGAGCCCGCGCAAGGGACTCCGGTGAGAAACAACCGGCCCCGCTCCTCTCGGGACTTCGCCGCCATGTCGCGAAGTTGCACCGACTTCGATACTCTGTATCGGCTGTTTTCCCCGCCCCCAAAGCCCCGACTTGCCATGGACCAGAAGCCGCAGGCGACCGACGAGCCACAGGTGGCAGAGGAAGGGTTTTCCTATGGCCCGGCCCCGGCCCCCCGCCGGGGGTTCCTGGCGGGCGTGGCTGCCATCGCGGCGGGAGGACTGGCGTTTCTGGCGCCGCTGTGGTCGGGGATTCGTGCTGCGCTCGAACCGCTGGAGCGGCCGGAGCTGGACGCCAACCTGGTCCCTGTGGCGAAGCTGGCGGCGGTCCCCGACGACGGGGTACCCCACAAGTACCGCGTGGTGATGGACAGGGTGGACGCGTGGAACACGCACCGCCAGTTGCCGGTGGGCGCGGTCTACCTGCGCCGCACGGGCGACTCGGTCGAGGCGCTGAACGTGGTCTGCCCGCACGCGGGGTGCTTCGTGAACGTGGCGGCCGACCGCTCGCGGTTCGTGTGTCCCTGCCACAAGAGCAGCTTCGACCTGAGCGGGGCGGTCAACGACCCCGCGAGCCCCAGCCCGCGTGACATGGACTCGCTCGACGTCGAGATCCGCGGCGACGAGGTGTGGGTCCGCTTCCAGAACTTCCTGCCGGGCCGGGCGGAGAAGGAACCGGTGGTGTGAGGCAGGCCGGGGCTGGCGGCGTGAAGCTGCTGCTCGAGTGGCTCGACCATCGCACCGGCTACAGGCGGCTCGTGCGCCTGGCGCTCGTCGAATCCATCCCCGGGGGCGCCAGGTGGCGGTACGTGTGGGGCAGCACCCTCACCTTCGCGATCGCGGTCCAGTTCATCACCGGAATCGCGCTGTGGGCGTCCTACAGCGCGAACGCGCTGGGCGCCTGGGAGAGCGTCTACTACATCGAGAACGTCATGGCGGGCGGCTGGATGCTCCGCGGCATCCACCACTACATGGCTCACGCGACGATGGTCCTCCTCGTGCTGCACCTGATGCAGGTGGTCGTGGCCGGCGCCTACAAGGCCCCCCGCGAAGTCAACTTCTGGTTCGGCATCGCGCTGCTGCACCTGGTGCTGGCGCTGTCGCTGACGGGCTACCTGCTGCCGTGGGACCAGAAGGGCTACTGGGCGACCAAGGTGGCGACCAGCATCGCGACGATCACGCCGGTGATCGGTCCCGCGCTGCAGGAGGTGCTGGTCGGGGGCGCAGACTACGGCCATCTCACCCTGACGCGGTTCTTCGCGCTGCACGCCGGCGTCCTTCCGGGCGCGCTGATCCTGCTGATCGCGGCGCACGTCTTCCTCTTCCGCCGCCACGGCGTGACGACGGGCGGGCTGCGCTCGCAGATGGACGGTGCCGGGCCCGGGAACGCTGACGAGCGGGATGAGGGCGGCGATCCGGAAGCGGCTTCCGCCCGGACAGGCATCGGGCAGTTCTGGCCCGATCAGGCCCTGCGGGATGCCGTGGCC
Organism: Gemmatimonadota bacterium; assembly: GCA_022823225.1. Lineage (GTDB taxonomy): Bacteria > Gemmatimonadota > Gemmatimonadetes > Longimicrobiales > Gaopeijiaceae > Bin94. The sequence continues at coordinate 32,130 of JAJDXM010000097.1, read as the reverse complement.
TGCCTCACGGTGATGGCCGCGGTGCTCTTCCTGGTCATTCGCAGCGGCGGCGCTCCGCTCGGCGCCCCTGCCGACGCCGCCGAACCCTACGCGGCCGCCCGCCCCGAGTGGTACTTCATGTTCCTCTTCCAGTGGCTCAAGTACTTCCCGGCCGGCACCGAGATCATCGGCGCGCTGGTGATCCCGGGCGTGGTGGTGGCGCTGATCGCTCTCATGCCCTTCGCCGGGAAGTGGCGGCTCGGCCACCGCTTCAACGTCGGTTTCACGGGGGCCGTTCTTGCCGGCATCGCCCTGCTGACCTGGCAGGCCTACGCCCAGGACCGCGCGGACCCCGACTTCGTCGCCGCCCAGCACGAGGCCGAAGCGGCCGCGGCGCGCGTCGTGGAGCTGGCCGCCGGGCCCGACGGGATCCCGCCTTCCGGCGCGCTCACCCTGCTGCGCAACGACCCCCTCACGCAGGGCCCCCGCCTGTTCGCAGACCGCTGCGCCAGCTGCCACAGCTACGACGGCCACGACGGCCTGGGAGGCGAGTTCGCCGAGCCCCGGACCGCCGCCGACCTCAAGGGCTTCGCGAGCCGCGAGTGGCTGACCGGCCTGCTTGACCCCGAACAGGTGGCCACGCCCCGCTACTTCGGCGGCACCGACTTCGCCCGCGGACGCATGGTGCGCATGGTGCAGAGCCGTATCGCCGCCTTCGACGCCGCCCAGCGCGACGACCTCGCCAAGGCGGTGAAGGCCCTGTCGGCGGAAGCCGCGCTACCTTACCAGGCCGCGCTGGACGAGGCCGACCGGGACGAGATCGCGGAGGGCGCCGCGCTCATGGCCTCCGAGTCGATTGGCTGCACCGAGTGCCACGAGTACCGCGGGACGGCCGAGCAGAACCTGGGTCCGGTGCTGACCGGGTTCGGGTCGCGGGAGTGGCTGGCGGCGTTCATCCGGGACCCGTCTCACCCGCGCTTCTACGGTGACCGCAACGACCGGATGCCGGCGTTCGGGCCGGACGAGATCCTGAGCGATGCGGAGATCGGGTTGCTCGTGGGGTGGTTACGGGGTGAGTGGTGACGGCGAATGAGCCATAATGACCGACCGACACGTGGGCTGGCTACACGCCCAGCGCCCCGACCGGAATCACCGCCACGCCGTCCGGCCTCGTGTATCCGTACCCGCTGCCGACGATGACGCCGAGCGCCGCCGGCGCTCCGCACCGCTCCGTGTCCACCCGCCCGGCGAACTTGAGCAGCGCCCGCACGGCCCGGTCGATCCGCCCGGCACCGAGCTTGATCTCGAACGCCGCCCACCTGCCGGGCCCCGCGTCCACGACCGCATCCACCTCAAGTCCCGTGTTGTCGCGGTAGTGGCGCACGGTCGCCCCGGCTGCCTGGGCGTAGACGCGGAGGTCCCGCACCACCATTGACTCGAACAGCAGGCCGAGCCACTCGAAGTCGCGAAACAGATGCTCGGGCGTGGCACTCAAGGCCGCAACCGCGAGCGACGGGTCCACGAAGTGCCGCTTTGCTGCGGTGCGCAGCCGGGACCGTGACCGCAGGTGCGGTGCCCACGGTGGCTGGTCCTCCACGATCATGAGCCGTTCGAGCGCGGTCATGTAGGAGCGCGCGGTGTGGTGGTCGATGTTCCGGTCGTGTCCCTCGAGGTCCCTGGCCAGCGTGGCCAGACTCGCGCAAGTTGCGACGTTGCGGCCAATCGATTGAAGGAAACGGCCGACCCTCGCCGGATCTCTTCCACAAGATTGCAAGCATATCATTCACGAATCCGCAATATACGTGTCCGATTCAGTGGGTGAGCCCTCCCCTCCACCCCCCTCACGCCATCGCCACGAAATCCGCCCCCTCCCCCAGCCCCACCCCCCCCACCGCCCCCCGCACCCCTTCACGGCCCGCCGATCGCGCAACGGCCCCCACATGGAGCGCCCCCGAGGCCCCCCCTTCACCCCGCACGGCCTCCACCCCAACCACCGGCGCACCATGGATCCGCTGCCCGATCTTGCGCGGGTCGACCTCCACGAAAGCCAGCACATTTACACCCTGCCACGCGAACTCCCGGGACAGCGCCTTGCCCGTCGGGCCCGCCCCCCACACCACCACCCCGCTCCGCCCCTTCAGCAGGCTCTTGCGCAGGTGGTGCACGCGGCACGCCCGGAACGCGGCCAGCGAGTACGCGGGGTGGGTGCGGCTCAACCGCCCCGGGTCGTTGCCCCAGTCGAGCAGCACGCGCGGCACCGACACGAAGCGTTGGCCGCGCCGCCACAGGCGCAGCAGCAGGTCGTAGTCCTCCGGCCAGCCGCGGTCGCGGTAGCCGCCCACTTCGGCGAGAACGCGCGCCCGGAACATGAAGGTCGGGTGCGCGAGCGGGCACTCGACGAAGATGTTGGCCGCGACCGTGTCCCAATCGGTCATCGAGTTTAGCCAGGCCGCGTACTCGGCGGCCCTGGCGGTCACCGTGCCCTCCGGAACGTACCGGACGCCCGTCCCGCACCCGGCAAGCGCCGGGGAGCCCTCCAGCAACTCGAACTGCGCGGCCAGCCGCTCGGGGTGGCAGCGGTCGTCGGCGTCCATGCGCGCGATGTACGTGCCGCGCGCCTCGGCCAGGCCGCGCTGGAGGGCGGCGACGATGCCGTTCGGAGCCTCGCGGCCGGTGCCGGCGGCGTCGTCGGCCGAGTCGCCCACTCCGCCCGAACCGCCCCCACCGCCCCCACGAACCAGCCGGAACCGCCCGTCACGCCGCTCCCATTCGCGCGCGATCCCGCCGCTCCCGTCGCGCGAGCCGTCGTCCACGACAATCACCTCGAAGTCCGGGAATGTCTGCGCCTCGAGCGACTTCAGCGCAGCACCAAGGGTGGCTTCGCCATCGCGGACCGGCAGCACGACCGAAACCGCCGGGCCGCCGCCCTGGACCGCGGCGCTCACGCCCGCGGTGCAGACCCGGGCTCCACGGGCCGCCTGCGCCCGCTCGCGCCGGGCTTCCCGCCCGCGCTTCGGCCCACCCCCACCCCACCACCCAGAAACCGCCCCGTCACGCTCTCGGGCACCGTCGCCACATCCTCCGGCCGCCCCATCGCGACCACCTCGCCCCCCCGCAGCCCCGCCCCCGGCCCCAGATCGACCACCCAGTCCGCCGCCCGGATCACATCGAGATCGTGCTCCACCACCACCAGCGTGTTCCCCGCCCTCACGAGCTTGCGGAGCACGGTGAGCAGCTGCGCGACATCATCCCCCGACAGCCCCGTGGTCGGCTCGTCGAGGATGTAGAGCTTGCGCGCCGCGCCGCCCGCCCCTTTGGCCCGCCCGCCCTTCTTCGCCGCCGCGATCAGCTCCCGGGCGATCTTCAGCCGCTGCGCCTCGCCTCCCGACAGATGCGTCGCGGGCTGGCCCAGCCGGAGATATCCCAGCCCCACCTGCTGCAGGTGCCAGAGCGCCTGTCCCAGCCTGGGCTCGCGCAGGAAGAAGCGCATGGCCCGGTCCACGGTGAAGTCCAGGACCTGGTTGACGTTCCGCCCCCGCACGGTGACTTCGAGCACCTCGGGGCGGTACCGCTTCCCGCCGCACACCTCGCAGGGGACGTGGATGTCCGCCATGAACACCATTTCGACCCGCACGGTCCCGGCGCCCGCGCACTCCTCGCAGCGGCCGCCCTTCACGTTGAACGAGAAGCTGCGCGCCTCGAGCCCGGCCCGGCGCGCGGTCCGCTGGCCGGCGAAGATGCGTCGGATCTCCCCCCACGCCTTCACATAGGTCACCGGATTGGACCGTGGCGTCCGGCCGATGGGGCTCTGGTCGATCAGCACGACATCCTCGATGTGCTCCAGCCCGGTCAGCGCGGCGTAGGAGCCCACCACTTCTCCCAGGTGTTCCTTCGCCGACGTGCGCCCGCCCCGCAGGTCCCGCTCCAGCGCCCGGTAGAGGATGTCGTGCACGAGCGTCGACTTGCCCGACCCCGACACGCCAGTCACGACAGACATCGCGCCGATCGGAAACTCGGCCTCCACCCCGCGCAGATTGTGGAGGGTCGCGCCCTTGAGCCCGATCCGCGCCCCGTCCACGGGACGGCGCGACAGATGCCGTGACGGATTCTCCTGTCGCATCATACCCAAATTGTTTTTCCTATTGGGTTTACGGCTTGACAGATTCTCCGACAGATGGCGTGCCAAATAACCCGCTGTATTTGTCACAGACTCGGTCAGCGTCTCTGGGGCGCCCTCGAAGACAACCTCTCCGCCCCGGTCGCCGGACCCCGGTCCCAGCTCGACCACGTGGTCCGCGGCCAGGATCGCGGCGGCGTTGTGCTCCACGACCACCACCGTGTTGCCACCGTCGCGGAGGCGCCGCAGCAGCGCCAGGAGCGCGTCGATGTCCCTGGGGTGGAGCCCGACCGACGGCTCGTCAAGCACGTAGAGGGTGTCCACCAGCCGGGATCCCAGCGCGTTGGCCAGCGAGATCCGCTGCGCCTCGCCTCCGGACAGCGTGCGCGTCTGCCGGCTCAGGGTCAGATACCCCAGCCCCACATCGACCAGAAAACCGGTACGCGCCCCGAGCTCCTTGAGGATGGTCGCGGCGATCCGGGACTCCATCGGCCGCAGTTCGAGGCCCGCCAGCCACTCCGGGAGATCCTCGATCGGCATCTCGCTGACGGCGCCGATCGTTGCCCCGCCGACCGTCACCCAGCCCGCCTCGGGCCGCAGCCGCGAACCGCCGCACGCCCGGCACGGCAGCGGACGCTGGTATTGGCGCAGGAAGATGCGGATGTACTGCTTGTAGCGCTTCGGCTCCTTCGAGGCCAGAGAGCCCATCACCCCGCGGAACGAGCCCTTGCCGTAGAGCACCGCGTCGCGGAAGCCTCGCGGCAGATCCTTCCAGGGCGTGTAGTTGGAGACTCCTTCGTCGCGCGCAAACCGGCGCAGCGCCTGCCTCTCCCTCCCGTAGCGCGGCTTCGACCAGGGGTCCACCGCGCCCTCGTCGAGCGAGAGCGCCGGGTCGGGAACCACCAGCGCGGTATCGTACTCCAGGGTGGCGCCGAAGCCCGTGCACTCCGGGCAACTCCCGTAGGGATTGTTGAACGAGAAGAGCTTGGGCTGCGGCCTGAGGAAGGTCAGGCCGGGGTGGTTCGGACAGCGGAAGGACTCGGTGAAGCGAAGGGTGGCGGTGGCGTCGGTACGCGGTTCGCTCGGCCCGGACGCGGCGCGGGGCGCGGAAGGGAAGACCGCCGCCTCCCCTTCTCCCTCTCGAAAGCAGGTGGCCAGCGAGTCGGCCAGCCGCTCCCGCCAATCCCGTTCCGGGCCGTCCGGAACCTTGATCCGGTCCACGACGACCATCACCTCGCGGGCCTGGGCGAGGTCCGGCTGCGGCGGGTCGTCTTCCTCTTCCAGCAACTCCGACAGCTCCGCCGGCTCCCCGTCCGCCAGCACGCGCACAAACCCCAGCGACCGGAGATTCTCGACGACCTCGCGGTGGGACACGCGGCCGCTCCGGCGCAGCGGGAACGCGACCATCACCCGCGTTCCGGGGGGCATCGCGGCGACCTCGTCGGCGGCGCTGGTCACCGTGTCGGGCAGCACCTCGTGCCCGCAGTCGGGGCAGCGGGTCCGTCCCGCGCGGGCGAAGAGGAGGCGGAGATAGTCGTAGACCTCGGTCGAGGTCCCCACGGTGGAGCGGCCGGAGGTGGCGGGGTTGCGCTGCTCGATCGCCACCGCCGGGGGGAGTCCCTCGATCCGGTCGACATCGGGCTTGTCGAGGCGGTCGAGGAATTGCTTCGCGTAGCTGGAGAGCGCCTCCACGTAGCGGCGCTGGCCCGCTGCGAAGAGGGTGTCAAGCGCGAGCGAAGACTTGCCCGAGCCGGACGGCCCGGTGATCACCGTCAGGGCGCGCCGCGGAAGCTCCACGTCGATTCCCTTCAGGTTGTGCTGGCGAGCACCCCTGATCCGAATCGGGTCATCCATGAAAGCGCTTGCGTCCCCCTTGTGCGGACCGCGTCACCGTTGCGGGGAAGTGCGATTTCCCCGAGCGTGGAACGGCCACGGGTGCGCGCTCGCGACCGGCGCACCCCGCCGAGCCGCGACACGCGCGCAACCGTCAAATCTATCGCGAAGGCCCGTTGGCAATGGACATCTACCCTCGCAGAGACTACAGGCAACTCGGCCGCTACCTGCCCGACCGGTCGCCGATCGCCGCCGACCTCGGGGACAACCGCAACCTCTGGGGCGCCCATCCCGCCGCTCTGGAGGTGCTTGCGGCCTCGGGCGCCGCCGCCGCGTCGGAGTACCCGGGCAGCTATTCCGAACGGCTTACCGAAGCGGTGGCCGCCCAGCTCGGGATCACCCCCGGCCACATCACCACCGGGGCCGGAGGCACCGGCGTCCTCGACATGCTGATGCGCGCGGTCGCGCCCACCACGATGCGCTTCCTCGACCCGGGGTGGCCCGCCGCGGAGATGCTCGCGCAGATGAACGGGCACGAACCGGTCGCGGTCGGCTGGGACGCCGCGCTCGAAGACCCGGCCGGGTTCGCCGGCTCCGCGCCCGCGATCGTCTTCGTTGCCAACCCGGGGAACCCGACGGGCCTGGCGATCCCCGACGAGTGGATCCGGGCCGTGCAGGAGCGGACGGAGGCGGTCGGCAGCGTGCTGATCATCGACGAGGCCTACGGCGAGTACAACCGGGACCCGGGGGACCGCACGCCCTTCGAGATGGCGCTCGACTCGGAGCGCACGATCTGCGTGAAGACGCTGTCCAAGGCCTACGGGCTGGCCGGGCTGCGGGCCGGCTACGGGGTGGCCAGTCCGGCTCTGGTGCTGGAGGTCGACAAGGCGCGCGGGCCCTTCGTGGTGACCAGCGTGACCAGCGCGGCGGCGGCGGCCGCGATCTCCAGCGATTCGACGTGGCTGGCCGAGACGATCGCCGAGACGAGGGTCAACCGGGAGCGTGTGCGGGACGCCCTGCGCCACCGCGGCTGCGAGGTGCCCCGCTCGGCGGCCAATTTCGTCTTCATCCTGCGCGAAGAGGCCGGGCTCGACGACGACGCGGCGAGGCTGGAGCGGGTCGGTGTGCGGGTGCGTCCCTTCCGGGGCCCCACCGCGCTCGGCAACGGCCTGCGGGCGACCGTCGCCCCCTGGGACAGGATGCAGCGGCTCCTCGACGGCATGGACCTGATCGCCGCGGGCACGATCTGAAAAGGGTGGGGCTGTGAGCAACGGCGGCGGCGCCTACGAAGAGGAGGTCCTCGGCAAGGCGTACGATTCGCGCCTCATGGCCCGGCTGCTGCGCTACCTGAAGCCGTACCGCCTGCCCGTGCTCGGCGCGGTCGCCCTCCTCATGCTGGCGTCGGGACTCGCCGTCGTGGGCCCGTATCTGACCAGGATCGCGCTGGACGAGGCGATCCCGGCGGGAGACGGCCGCCACCTCGCGCAGCTCGCGATTCTCTTCCTGGGCGCAACCGTGCTGGTGTTCATCTTCCAGTACGCCCAGGCGCTCGTCACCACCTGGCTCGGGCAGCGGGTCATGTACGACCTGCGCACCCAGATCTTCCGCAAGCTGCAGCGGCTCGATCCCGCGTTCTACGACCGCAATCCGGTCGGCCGGCTCATGACCCGGGTCACATCCGACGTGGAAACGCTGAACGAGCTCTTCAGCTCGGGGCTGGTGACGGTCTTCGGAGACCTCTTCATCCTCTTCTTCATCGTGGCGGCGATGCTGGAGATGGACTGGCAGCTGGCGCTGGTGACCTTCAGCGTCCTTCCCTTCGTGGTCTATGCCGCCTTTCTCTTCCGGTCCAGGATACGCTCGGCGTACCGCGACATTCGCGTCCGTCTGGCCCGCCTCAACGCATTCCTGCAGGAGCGCTTCACGGGGATCAGGATCGTGCAGCTCTTCAACCGCGAGAAGGCCGACCTGGAGCGCTTCAAGCACCTCGACGACGAGTACCTGGACGCGCACCTCCGGTCGATCACCTACTACGCGCTCTTCTTCCCCGTCATCCAGCTCTTCACCTCGGTGGCGCTGGCGCTGATCATCTGGTACGGGGGCGGCGCCATGATCCGGGGCGCCGTGACGATCGGGGTGCTGGCGGCGTTCCTCGACTACGCGCGCCGCTTCTTCCGCCCCATCCAGGACCTCTCCGACAAGTACAACCTGCTGCAGGGCGCGATGGCGTCGTCGGAGCGGATCTTCCGCCTGCTGGACACGGAGGCGCGGATCCAGGACCCGGTCACGCCGCGCAGGGTGCCGCCGGGGGCGCGCGGCGAGATCCGCTTCGAGAAGGTGTGGTTCGCGTATGGGGGCGGCGATGGCGAACCCGACTGGGTGATCCGGGACCTTTCGTTCAGGGTCTCCCCGGGCGAGAAGCTGGCCATCGTGGGTCACACCGGCGCGGGCAAAACGACCATCATCAACCTCCTGATGCGCTTCTACGAACCCCAGCACGGCAGGATTCTGCTGGACGGGATCCCGATCGAGCGGTTGCGGCTGCGGGAGCTGCGCGAGCAAATCGGGCTCGTGCTGCAGGATGTCTTCCTGTTCAGCCGCTCGGTGGAGTACAACGTGCGGCTCGGCTCCGAGGAGGTCGGCGCCGACGGCGTGGGAGCGGCGCTGGAGGCGGTTGGGGCGGCGCCTTTCGTCGAACGGCTCCCCGACGGCGCCTCGCAGGAGTTGGGGGAGCGCGGCGTGCGCCTCTCGGTCGGCGAACGGCAGCTCCTCTCCTTCGCCCGTGCGCTCGCCATCGATCCACGGATCCTGGTGCTCGACGAGGCCACGAGTTCGGTCGATTCCGAGATCGAGGCCCGGATCGAGGAGGCCACCGACCGTCTGATGCGCGGCCGGACCTGCCTGGTGATCGCGCACCGGCTGTCGACGGTGAAGGAAGCCGACAGGATCCTCGTAATGCACGGCGGAAGGCTGGTAGAGGAAGGCAGCCACAATGCGCTCCTGGAGACCGGAGGCCTCTACCGAAGGCTCCACGAACTTCAGTTTGTCGGCACTGCCGCCTGATCGCGGATGGAATCGGTCCGAGGCAATCGCAAGGCACGGTCATTTGAATGTCCCCGGCCAAGGCGTTAGTGATGTAGTTTGCCAGTTGTGGTGTGCCTTCACTGGGAGCCGCGATAGCCATGGGGAGGGGACGGGACACCTCGATTCTCTCGATCGGGGAAAAGAAGATGTCGGATTCGGACTATGGACGGAGCATCAGGTCGGACGCAAGGATCGACGACCTGGATCTCGAATTGGTGGAGTCGTTTCTGGGGGACTCCGGCGCCAGCGGCGGCGGCATCGAATCCCTTCTGCGTCTCGGCCTGATTCGGGGACAAGCCCCGGACTGGCGGATCACCAACGCCGCGCTGCTGCTGTTCGGCGGGGCGGGCGGCCGCCGCTGGCACAGCGGCGCCGGAATCCGTGTGATGAGGGTCGCCGGAACCGCCCGCGTCTTCGGACAGCGCCGGAACGTGAGCTCGATCGGGCACGCCAACCCTCCGCTCGCCCGTGCGGTCGAGAAGAGTCTGCAGCTTTGCATGGACCGCTGCGGCCGGTCCGAAGCGCTGCGGGACCTGCTCTTGAAGGACATGCCGGAGTACCCCGCCTTCGCCCTGCGCGAGGCGGTGGTCAACGCGGTCGCGCACCGGAACTACGAGCGCGCGAAGAGCGAGACCGAGGTCGTCTTCTACGACGACCGCGTGGAGGTGACGAGTCCGGGACTGCTCGTCGAGGGCGTCACCGTGGCGGATCTGTCGAGCGACGAACCCGTGCACGCCTCGCGCAACCCTCTGCTCGTGCGGGCGCTGGCGGCCGCCGGGTACATGCGCGGCGACGGCACCGGGCTGGCGCGGCTGGCCGGCGCAATGAAGGAGAGCCTCCTCAAGGCACCCCGTTTCAGCGCGCGGATGGGTTCGTTCGCGATTGCGCTGCACAACGAACCCGTCGTCGCGACCGCGGGCCCCGGCTGGAGGCACGTTGTCGGCCGGCTCGGGATCGAATCGGACCAGAAGCGCGTGTTGCTGTCGCGCCCCGACGGGTTCACGCAGCAGGACTACCGTCAGCTGAACGGGGTCACCCCGGAGGTGGCGAGCCGGGGGATCCGGGATCTGGTCGACAGGGACATCGCCACCCCCCAGCTCATCGGTGACGATCCGGTGCCGGTCTACTACCTTACCGAGGAACTCGATTCCACCCGGTGGTTCCTGGAGGACCGCGTACCCGGACTTCTCCGGCACTTCCGCGCCCACTCGCGACTGCGAAGTACGGACTATCGTGAGATCTTCGAAGTCAACTACGCGGTTGCCCGCCGCGAACTCGGGCACCTGGTCGAACTGGGATTCCTGCGGGGAGGCGGCCGCGGCCGTGCCGCGCACTACCTTCCGACGCCAGGATTGAGAAAGTAGTAAGGGTGCTTCGTCCGCCGGAGCACAATCACGCAAGAGAAAGGAACAGAAAATGCTCGCAGCAGTTGCCCTCGTGACCGTCATCATCGGCGTACTTGTCTACATGATCCCGATGCAGGACGCGAAGATTCCCAACAAGCTGGTCGGTATCGGCGTTACGGTAGTGGGAGTAGCGCTGGTCCTCATGAAATCCGTCGTAATCATCGGCGTCGGCGAGGCCGGCGCACAGCACTTTCTGGGCGACGTCAAACCCGATGTGCTCGAGGAGGGCGTCCACGTGATCAATCCGCTTGCCTCGGTGGAGCGCATGTCCATACGGGAGCAGTCATTTCCGGAACGGGGCAACGTCGAGCAGATCGAAGCGCAGACCTCGGAACAGCTGAACGTCACGGTCGAGGTGTCGATCATCTACAAGATTCTTCAGGAGAACGTGCCGGACATCTACGAGGAAATCGGCAGCGAAGCCACCATGGAGCAGGCGATCGTCCTCAACTCCCTGCGCAATGGCGTACGCGATGCGGTGGCCACCAAATCGATCAACGAGATCTTCTCGCCCGAACGCCACCTGCTGGCGCTTGCCATCCAGGACGAGATCCAGGCCAAGGCCGAAGACCGGATCGAGGTGGAGACCGTCTTCGTGCGCGACATCCAGGCGCCGCCACGGGTCCGCGAAGCGATCGAGCAGAAGCAGGAGCGCGAACAGCAGGTCGCGGCCGAGGAGTTCCAGACGCAGATCATCCAGGAGCAGGCGCGGCAGCAGGCCGAGGAGGCCAAGGGGATCGCCGAGGCCCAGCGGATCATCTCGGAGGGGCTGACGCAGGAATACCTGACCTTCTTCTACATCCAGCAGCTCTCGCAGATGCCCGAGGGCTCGCTGGTCTACGTGCCCACCGAGGGCGGGATCCCCCTGATCCGGAACCTCGGCGGTGGGCGCTAGCGGCTCTTCGCAGGAGTCGTCCGGGGCGGGGCGGAGACCGGGCCGGGCGGCGCGGCCTGCTCGCCGGCGGCGCCGGGCGCTCTTGGCCGCGGCGGGCGCGCTGCTCGCCGCGGTCGTGCTCTGGCCCGGGGCCGCCTGCTCCCCAATGTACGTGATCAAGGCGGGGTGGGCGGAGGCGAAGATCCTCCGCGCCCGCCAGCCGATCCCCGAGGTGATCCTCGCCCCGGAAACCGACGAGCGCTCGCGCGGCAAGCTCATCCTGGCACGCGAGGCACGCGAGTTCGCCCGGGACCGGCTGGGGCTCGATGTCGGCGACAGCTACACCAGCTACACGGAACTGGAACGCGACACCCTCGCGATGGTGCTGTCGGCCGCCTACCGCGACCGGCTGGCGTCGAAGACCTGGTGGTTCCCGGTGGTGGGACGGGTTCCGTACAGGGGCTTCTTCAGCCTCGAGGACGCCATGGGGGCGCAGCGGAAGCTCGAGCACGAGGGCTTCGACACCTACCTGCGGCCGACCGCGGCCTTCAGCACCCTCGGCTGGTTCGCCGACCCGCTCCTGTCGACGATCCTGCGGTACGACGAGGTGGAGCTGGTCAGCACGATCATCCACGAGCTGTCCCACAACCACCTCTTCGTGCCCGGGCGGGTCCGGTTCAACGAGAGCTTCGCAACCTGGGTGGGAAGGGCGGGGAGCATCGAGTTCTTCTGTACCCGGTCCGGGGGCGGCACCGACACGGTCTGGTGCAGGCGCGCCCGTGATCGATGGGACGACGCGATGCTGTTCTCGGTCTTCATCGACGGGCTGGTCGACGAGCTGGACGCGGTCTACGGAGACGCGGACGCCACGAGCGACCAGAAGATCGCGCGCCGCGAAGCGGTGTTCGAGCGCCACCGCGCCCGCTTCGAGACCGAGGTGCAGCCACGCTTCAAGTCGCTCACATTCTCCAGCTTCCTGTCCCTGCCCCTCAACAACGCCACGCTGCTGAGCCGCATGCGCTACTATCACCGGCTGCCGGACTTCGATTCGCTGCTCACGGCGCACGGGGGCTCGCTATCGGCCGCCGTCGAAGCGGTGCGGGTGGGCGTGGAGACCGCCGAGGATCCGTTCACGCTTCTCCCCGGGGGATAACGGTCGGACACGCCGTGCCGGCTTTCGTTAGCTTTTACGGTTGATCGAGCCTGTTTCCGGCCCGAGCGCCCCACAGAAGACCCGAGTCGCGGGATGAAACCGCACGAGTGCTCCAGCATTTCTCCAGACATGCCCACCGAAGGCGACAACGCCTATGATCCGGTCGCCCTGGAGGCCAGGTGGCAGGACAGGTGGGACCGCGACCGGACCAACGCCTTCACGCTGGACGAACTCCGGAGCGCGCGGAACCCCTTCTTCAACCTGATGATGTTCCCCTACCCCTCCGCCGAGGGTCTGCATGTGGGCAACATCTACGCCTTCACCGGGGCGGACGTCTACGGGCGCTACAAGCGGATGCGCGGCTACGACGTCTTCGAGCCGATCGGGTTCGACGCCTTCGGGATCCACTCCGAGAACTTCGCGCTCAAGACGGGGGTGCACCCCACCGAGCTGATCCCCGGCAACGTGGCCAACTTCCGTCGCCAGCTGCGCCGGATCGGGGGGATGTTCGACTGGGACCACACGGTCGACACCACCGACCCCGAGTACTACAAGTGGACGCAGTGGCTCTTCCTGCAGCTCTACAGGCACGGTCTGGCCGAGCAGAAGGAGGCGCCGGTCAACTGGTGCCCGTCGTGCATGACCGTGCTGGCGAACGAGCAGGTGATCGTCGGGGCCTGCGAGCGGTGCGGCACCGGGGTCGAGCAGCGGTTCATCCGCCAATGGTTCTTCCGGATCACCGAATACGCCGACAAGCTCCTCGACAACCTCAGGCACATCGACTGGTCGGACACGACCATCAAGGCGCAGCGGAACTGGATCGGGCGCTCCGAGGGCGCCGAGCTTCATTTCCCGATCGCGGAGGGCAGCGGCGCGGGGCAGGAGCGCGTGACGGTCTTCACCACTCGTCCCGATACCATCTTCGGGGCGACCTACGTGGTGCTGGCCCCGGAGCATCCGCTGGTCGATGCGGTGACAAGCGACGCCTGCCGCCAAGAGGTGGAGGCATACCGCACCCGCACCGGGGCGATGGACCTGGTGGCCCGGAAGAAGATCGAGAAGCACAAGACGGGCGTCTTCACGGGGGGGCATTGCGTCAACCCGGCGAACGGGGAGCGCGTGCCGGTCTGGATCGCGGACTACGTGCTGATGGGGTACGGCACCGGGGCGATCATGGCGGTGCCGGGGCACGACGAGCGCGACTTCGACTTCGCGCACGCCTTCGGGCTCCCGATCGTCCGCGTGATCGCCGCGCCGGGCGAGGATGCCTCGACGCGGCTCGAGATCGCCTACGAGTATCCGACCGGGACGCTCGTGAACTCGGGGCGCTACGACGGCCTCGATGTGGACGAGGCGAAGGCGGCGATCGTGGCCGATCTGGAGGCAAGCGGACTTGCCGAGGCCAAGGTCACCTACCGGCTGCACGACTGGTGCATTTCACGGCAGCGCTACTGGGGACCGCCGATTCCGATCATCCATTGCGACGACTGCGGCGCCGTGCCGGTTCCAGAGGAGGATCTGCCGGTCATCCTTCCCTACGTGGAGGACTTCCGCCCGGACGCGTCCGGGGTGAGTCCCCTTTCGCGGGTGCGTGACTGGTACGAAGTGGCGTGCCCTTCGTGCGGCGGCGGCGCCACACGCGAAACGGACGTATCGGACACCTTCCTGGACAGCGCCTGGTACTTCCTGCGCTACCCGTCGACCGACTTCTCCGACCGGGCCTTCGACCCCGAGATCACGCGGCGCTGGCTGCCGGTGGACTGCTATATCGGCGGCAACGAGCACGCCGTCCTTCACCTGCTCTACTCGCGCTTCGTGGTGATGGCCCTGAACGACATGGGCCTGCTCGACTTCGAGGAACCGTACGACCGCTTCCGCGCCCACGGCTTGATCATTCGCGAGGGCGCCAAGATGTCCAAGAGCAAGGGGAACGTGATCGTGCCGGATCCCGTCATTGAGCGCTACGGGGCCGACACCTTCCGGCTGTACCTGATGTTCCTGGGGCCCTTCGTCGAGGGCGGGGACTACCAGGACAAGGGGATCTCCGGCCCGCACGGCTTCCTGCACCGCCTGTGGGAGTCGGTCGTGACCGGCGAGCATGGGACCGCGGACCGCGACGATGCGGCGGCGGACGCGATGGACCAGGATGTCGAGCGCAAGCTGCACCAGACGATCGAGAAGGTCACGGAACAGGTGGCGACGCTCCGATACAACACCGCGATCGCGGCGATGATGGAGTACCTGAACAGGGCGCGCGCGGGAGGGCGCTCGCCGACCCACGCCGAGATCGAGCCGCTCGTGCGCATGGTCGCGCCCTTCGCGCCCCACATCGCGGAGGAGTTGTGGCGGAGACTGGGCCGCACGGGGAGCATCTTTGACGGCGCGAACTGGCCGCCCTTCGACCCCGCCAAGACCGCGGAGCAGCTGGCCCGGGTGGCGGTGCAGGTCAATGGGCGCGTGCGCGGCACGGTCTCCGTCCCGGTGGGAGCGACGGAAACGGTAGTGGCGGCAGCTGCCCAGGCCGAAGCCAACGTCGCGCGGCACCTCGAGGGCAAGGAGGTGCGCCGGGTCGTCCACATCCCCGACAGGCTTCTCAACTTCGTGGTTGCGGAACCGGCGGCGGTGGGTGGCGGACATTGACGACAAATCACTGAACAGGCGGAAGCGAGGCTGACGGATGCCCCAGGCCGTGGCGGGGACCACCGGTATCGAGAAGCTGGCGATCGACACGATCAAGGCCCTGTCCATGGACGCCGTCCAGGCGGCCAACTCGGGACACCCTGGCACCCCGATGGCGCTGGCGCCGTTCGGATATGTGCTCTGGACCCGCCACCTCAGGCATGATCCGCAGAGCCCCGGGTGGATCGACCGCGACCGGTTCGTCCTCTCGGCCGGCCACGCTTCCATGTTTCTGTACAGCCTTCTGTACCTTACGGGCTACGACCTGTCGCTTGAGGACATCAGGCGGTTCCGCCAGTGGGGAAGCCCTACCGCAGGGCATCCGGAATACGGGCACGCGCCCGGTGTCGAAACCACGACCGGCCCGCTCGGCCAGGGCGTCGCGAACACCGTGGGAATGGCGCTGGCCGAGCGCTGGCTCGCCAACCGCTACAACCGGCCCGGCTACACGGTCGTCGATCACCACACCTACGCGCTCTGCTCGGACGGCGACCTCATGGAGGGGATCTCCCACGAGGCCGCCGAGATCGCCGGACACCAGCGGCTCGGCAAGCTGATCTGGGTCTTCGACGACAATCGCATCACGATCGAGGGGTCCACCGATCTCGCCACGGCAACCGATCAGGGCAAACGGTTCGAAGGCTACGGGTGGCACACGCTCAGCGTGCCGGACGGGACCGACCTGGAGGCGATCGATACCGCGCTGACGGCCGCCAGGGCGGAGACGGAGCGGCCCTCACTGATCGTGATGACGACCACCATTGCGGATGGCAGCCCGAACATGGCCGGAACGGCCGACACGCACGGGGCGCCGCTTGGGAACGACGAGATCGCGGCCACCAAGCTCAACATCGGCTACCCGTCGCTGGAGCCCTTCCATGTGGACCCGGACGCGCTGGCACACTGGCGCGACCGCGGGACGCGAAGCGCGGCGGCGCACGAGGACTGGACCAGCCGCATGGACGCCTACCGCACGGCCTACCCGGAGCTTGCGGCCGAACTGCTGGCCGGCGCCGCAGGCGACCTGCCAACCGGGTGGGAGGAAGGGCTGCCGGACCTGAGCGATGCCCCGGCGACCGCGACCCGGAATCACTCGGGCCGGGTGCTTCAGGGGGCGGCCGCGGCCATTCCGACGCTGATCGGCGGATCGGCGGACCTGGGCGGGTCCAACAAGACGGACATTTCGGGCGGCGGGGACCTCCTGGCCGACAATCCGGGGGGGCGGATCATTCACTTCGGGGTGCGCGAGCACGCGATGGGCGCGCTCATGAACGGCATGGCGTTGCACGGCGGCCTTCATCCCTTCGGCGGCACCTTCCTGATCTTTTCGGACTACATGCGCCCGGCCATTCGGCTTGCCGCGCTCATGCAGCTTCCGGTCATCTACGTCTTCACCCACGACAGCATCGGCCTGGGCGAGGACGGCCCCACCCACCAGCCCGTCGAGCACCTGGCTTCGCTGCGGGCGATCCCGGGCGTACTCGACCTGCGTCCCGCCGATGGACCCGAAACCGTCGAGGCCTGGCGTGCCGCGCTGCGGTATCGGAGTGGACCGTCCTTCCTGTCCCTGACCCGTCAGACCGTGCCGCTGATCGACCGCGGGCCGGGCCTTCCGTCAGCCGCGGGTCTCCACCGGGGGGCCTACGTGCTCAGGGAGGCGCCGTCCGACCGAGCGGACGCGGTGATCGTCGCTTCGGGCTCGGAGGTGGGGATCGCGCTGGCGGCGCGCGACCGCCTGGTTGACGGCGGGATCGAGGCGCGGGTGGTCAGCATGCCCAGCTGGCGTCTGTTCGCCACGCAGCCGGCGGAATACAGGCGGGAGGTGTTCCCCGAAGGGGTCTTCACGGTCTCGGTGGAGGCCGGAAGCACGATGGGCTGGCACCGCTGGGTCGGGGAGACGGGAACCTCGATCGGCATCGACCGGTTTGGCGCTTCCGCCCCCTTCCAGGAGATTTTTCGCCGCTACGGGGTAACAACGGAGGCGGTGTGTGAAGCTGTGCGCGACGGGGTGCGGTAGGGGACCGGGCGACGGGCGACCCGCCTGAACGTTACAGGGCACTTGGGGGTCAAGTTCACGAGGGCCAAAGATTTGCGGATCGAAGCGGGGGAGTCGAAAGAGGCCATATGACTGGTGGCAAGGCAGCGGGGGCCTTCCTGATCGGAGCGTTGGCGTTGGCAGCGCTGTGGTCGCCGCTTGGTGCGCAGGACACCACTGCCGTCGACACCGTGGAGATCCGTGGGATCGTGATCGAAGTTCCCAGACCGGCGACCACCACCGGCGGAACCAGCGCCGTGGAGCTGTCGCTGGATTCTCTCAGCGTCGTTGCGGCGTCGACCGCAGAGGAGCTGCTGCGGCGGATGCCGACGATACAGATGCGGGTCAACTCCCGCGGAGAGTCCCAGCCCGATCTCCGCGGTGCGGAGGACCGTCAGATCGCCTTTCTCCTGGACGGCATTCCGGTCACGCTCGGATGGGATCACAGGACCGATGCGTCGATCATCCCCATCACATCGGTCCGCAAACTGAGGCTGCTCCGGGGGCTGTCGTCCATGCTCCACGGTCCCAACGTCCTTGGCGGAGCGGTCGAATTCGATGTCGTCCGCGGGGCATACGCCCAGGCGCCACCGATCCCTTACGGTGGGTCCATTTCCCTCGACCAGGAGGGCGCCGTCCGGCTCAGCACCACAGCCGCCGTCCACCGCGCCGCGAACGGAGCCTCGTGGACGGCGAGAGGCGGCGTCGGGTATCGCGACAGTCCGGGCACGTCACTTCCGGACGGCGCGAGGGAGCATGCCGGGCTGCGGTACGACTTCCTTCGGGACAACCAGGGTCGGCGGCTGAATTCGGACCAGCGCCTGGTGGACGGGTTTGCCGCGGCCCGTTTCCAGAGGGACGACGGGATCTGGGTTTCCGGACTGGTGTCAAGCAGCAGCGCCAGCCGGGGGGTTCCTCCCGAGGCGCATGTGGAGGACCCGCGACTCTGGCGGTATCCCGAACAGAATCGCCTCTTCCTCACGGCCTCCGGTGGCACGGGCAGGCGCGAGAACCGATATGGCGAATCGCAGGTGGAAGCGAACTTCGGACTCGACCGGGGCTACACCGAGATCAGCGAGTTCGAGTCGGCTGCGTACCGGAACGTTCTCGATGGCGAGACCGGCACGACGACAACGCTCACGGGACGATTCCTGGCCGACCACATCTTCAGCGGCGGGGTCGAGTTGCGCAGCGCGCTGACGCTGGCGGACGTATCACATGACGAGGTCTTCATGTCGGGCCCGACATTCGAATACGAACAGCGTCTGTGGAGCCTGGGCGGTGAACTCGAGATCGCGAGCCGAGGCCCCCTCGGGTTGGGAAGCGACGGCACGCGGTGGACGGTGGGCGGATCGCTGGACGGATCCGATACGCCGAAGTCCGGGGACAAGCCGCCTCTGGGTACGCTCTGGGACTGGGGCATGCGCGCGGGCGTGACGCGTCCGGGGGCGGGAGGCAGGATGCTGTACCACGCCGGTGTCAGCCGCCGAACGCGCTTTCCGTCGCTCCGCGAACTCTATTCCGGGGCGCTGGGGCGTTTTCAGCCCAACCCCGATCTCAAGCCCGAGAGCCTCGTGACCGCCGAGACCGGCGTAACGCTGAATTCCGGGGGGTCCCAGGTTCAGGTGGTCGCTTTCCACCAGCGGTTGACCGACGCGATCGTGCGGACCAGTGCCATCACGGTCGAAGGGGTGCGGTTCCAGCGGGTGAACCGTGACGAGGTGCGATCGACCGGGCTGGAGGTCGTTGTAGCGGGCAGGAACGGTCCAGTCGACTACGGCGGGAGCATGACCTGGAAGCATGTGCGGGTCCTCGATCCGCGGGAGTCGGGGATGGTGGAACACGCCGAGTACCAGCCGGATCTGTCCGGTACGGCGAACCTGGGTGTCGTGGGGCCCCGGGCGATCACCTTCACCGGGTTTGCGACCTACCGGGGCGTGCAGTATTGCCGCAACGTGGAGGTCCACGGCCTGGAGCGGATGGACCCGAGCGCGACTGTCGAGGTGGAGGCGTCGAAGGCGTTTTCCCTTGGACGGCCGGGATCGGGACACTTCGCCACGGCGACGATCGGTGTCGCCAACCTCACGGATTCGATGGTGCTCGACCAGTGCGGCCTTCCCCAGCCAGGCCGCACCCTGCGGATTCAGTTCACGATCCGGTAGTGGGCTACACCACCTCAATAGCCTCCAGCGGCAGCCATCCCACCTTGCCGTCCGCCAGAACGATCTCGGCCCACTCGCCCGCGCGGCGGTCGATCCGCACCTTCGTCCCCTCGTGAATGGTGAAGACGGTCAGCCCGCCATCCTCCGACGGGGCGCTGAGCACCCTGGCCTCGGGCGTCATCACGACCGCCTCTTCGGGTCTGCCCAGCCCGGTCTCCCGCACCATCAGCGTCGCGCCGAGCAGGGCCGCGGCCACCGCGGCGGCATACGCCGTGCGCACCAGATTGCGGCGCCAGGCCACCGGGCGTCGCAGCACGAGCATCACCAGGACCGCCCCGAGGAGCAGGTAGCTCGCGGCGGCCGCGCCTTCGAGCACGCCTCGCGGAAACAGCCCCATCCACCGGTCCTGGACAGTGAGCAGCCAGAAGCGCGGCAGGGGCTCGATGCGGTCCTGCAACCGCTGATTGACCAGGGCGAGGTTGGCCCGAACGTCCTCGCCGGCCGGATCGAGGCGCGCGGCCCGCTCGTAGTTGAGGACGGCCCTTCCGATCTCGCCGTTCTGAAAGTGGGCGTTGGCGAGGTTGTAGTAGAGTTCCGCCGACTCGAAGCCGTTCTCCAGCACGGCGCCGTAATTCGTTACCGCGCCAGCGAAATCGCCCTCCTGGTAGAGGCGGTTGCCTTCGTCGAAGAGCGCGCGCTGGGCGACGAGGGCGGCGGGGAACATCGCGAGCAGCGCCAACGCCGTGCAGCCAGTCGCCCGCCTCACGACGACAACTCCTTAGCCAGGTCGCCCATCAGCGCGGCGGCGCGGTCCAGCACCCGTTCCGGCGCCTCCCGGTCGGTGCCGCGAGGCGCAAACCGCTGCCGGTCGCAGTCGTCCAGACACGCGAAGAGCCGGTCGAGCGTCGCCTGCGACACCCCGCGTTCGGCGGCGAGCCGGCCCGCGTCTTCGCGCACGAGGCCCGCTTCGGCAATGTTCAGCCTGTCGGCCAGAAAACCCTCCAGCGCACCCGCAACCTCGGCGTAAAACGGCGTCGGATCGCCCGATGCCAGCGACCTGGCCCGGGCGAGCCGCCTTCGCGCCATGCGTCCGGCTCTCCGTACCCTCGCGTAGGCCACGTCCCCCTCGATCCGGTCTCGGTGCCGGCGCAGAACGGCGGCCCCGCCGAGCGCCGCGACGGGCAGCAGCAGGATGATCCAGAACCCGGCCGTGCGGCGCAGCGGGATGTCCGTGCGCCGGAAGGTCGGCGACTCGATGTGGATGAAGCGGATCTCCTCGCGCAGCGACTCGACGGCGGATGGGACGGAACCCGGGATGTCCGCGCCCGACGCGTCGCCGGTGACCGTGACCCCCACGGGCTGTGACCGCTCGGTTCGGTAGGTGCCGGTCGCGGCGTCGAAGTACGAGATCTCGACCGCCGGTATGGTCAGGCTGCCGGGGACGCGCGGGATAAGCACGTAGTCGTAGCCGCGCGTGCCGCTCATATTGCCGCCGCTCACCGAGATCCGGTCGCGCGTCTCCGGCGGGAAGGCCTCGAACTCTACCGGGAAGGTGACCTTCGGCGGCGGCAGGGCGCGCAGGTTTCCGGTGCCGGTGAAGTCGACGCGGAAGGTCACGGCCTCGTTCACCGCCACCTCGGCGCGATCGGTCGACGTGGCAACGTCGAGTGTGCCCACGTGGCCCGAAAACGAGCCGGGGCGCCCCTCGGCGGGTGGCTGCAGGACCTCGATCGCAACCGGGCGCGTGGCCGCCACGACCGGGACGCGGCGGTCGAAGAGGCTCGACCGGCCGAAGAAGTCGCCGAACGGGTCGAGGCCGGTCCGGGTCCGGTCGGGCACCCGCACCTGGGCCTCGATGGTCAACGGGTCCAGCGTCCTGGAACCCGCGCCGGTCGGAAAGAGAGCCACGCGCCGGATGGTCGCCGTGAGGTACTCGACCCCGTCCCGGACGACGCGCTCCACCTGGGGCGCCTCGGGCTGTTCCAGTTCCTCGGTCCAGAAGCCTGCCGCCTGCGGCAGGGTCGTGATCGAGTAGGAATCCACATTGACCCGCGTGAAGATCCGGTACTCGACGGTGACGGGTTCGTTCTCGAAGGTGCGCGTCTTCGACACCGTGGTCTCGACGAAGAGGTCGTCGGGGCCAATGCCGTCAACGGCCGGATCGCCGGTGCCGCCGGCGCTGCCCGGAGGCGGCGGCGCATCGGAAACCACGAGGCTGACGGGCTCGGTCCGCCGCGAGACCCCCCCGACCGAAACCGACACCGGCCCGATCTCGAACGTCCCTTCCGCGAGCGCCAGGAAGCGGTACTGGTAGGTGACCGAAACGGTCGTGCGCCCGCCAGCCATCTGGAACGAACTGGACGAACCCGAACCGAGGTAGTCGGCGAAGTCGTCCATTGCGGGCAGCTCCGGCTGGCCGTCCACCTGCTGGGTGCCCGTGACCTCGACATTAAGCACGAACTGGCGGCCGACCCCGACCTGGTTGGCGCTCAGGAAGGCGCGGACCCCGATGTCCTGCGCGTGCGCGGCAGCGGGTAGGGCGGCGAGGGCGAGCAGGGCGAGCGAGCGCAGAATACCGTGGACGGGGACGCTGGAACGCCGAGGCGCCGCGCAGGCACCGGCGGATTCCCGAACCCGGGGGACCAACCGCAAACCGCCCAACACCCCTACCGCCCCTCCCCGCCCGCAGGAACCACGGCGATCGTGAAGGGGTGGCCGCGCGCCGTCCCGTACGACTCGGTCCCGGCGTCGAAGAACGACATCTCGACGGCGGGGATCCGGTAGGTTCCGGGGTCGACGGCGGTGAGGCGGTAGATGTAGGTCCTGGACCCGCTCAGCACGCCCCTTCTCTCCCGCGAGTCTGTGCTGATCTCCGGCTCGGAGATCGTGAAGCCGTCCGGAAAGGCGATCTCCGGATCCGCCAGGGTCTCCACATGTCCGTCCGCCGACACCTTCACTTCCAGCGTCACGGTCTCGCCGGCCGCGACCCGCGTGCGGTCCACCCACGACGCGACCGAAAGGGTGCCGACATGGCCCCGGAAGGACGCGGGACGGCCCTCTTCCGGCAGGGGAAGCACCTCCACCGTGAAGGGTTCGGAGGCGAGGATGACGGAAGACGTCTCCGCGCGGCCCGTCGCGCGACGCAGCCCTCCAAAAGAGTCCCGCCTGGCCTCCAGGATGCCGCGACCCACGCTCAGCAGCCCCGGCTCACCAGGCAACAGTGTCACCCGCCTGACCATGTCCTGCTCCAGGGAACGTCCTTCCAGATTCAGATCCTCGAAACCACCCCAGGGTTGACGTTCCAACACGCGGAAGCCATCGAACGAAGGCCAGGATCTGGTGCCGGGCCGCGGCCCGAAGCCCGTTGCCGGTCGTCCATACGCCAGCGAATACGTGACGACCACTGGCTCGTTGACGTAGGCACGCGTCTTCTCCGGGAGACCCAGGTAGACCAGGCTGCCCGGAGGATCGGTCTCCAGGGTCGGCATTTCGTCGACGGTGATGCTGATCGGATCGGTGGCCAGCGTCCGCCCGCCCGCGGTCACCTGCACCGGACCGATCTCGAACCGGCCGGCCCGCACGGCGCGGAACCGGTACTCGCGGGCCGCCCTCCCCGACATGTTCGACCTCGAACGCTCGAGCGCAATCAGCTCCGCGAATTCGCCGGTCTCCGGAAGCACGGGTTCCTCGTCCATCTCCGCGGCGCCCGACACCTCGACTTCGAAAAGGAACTCGCCCCCGACCCAGATCGACCCCGAACCGAGAGTGGCCTGAACCTCCACGTCCGGCGGCTCGATCACCACGGTCAGCGGCTCGCTTTCGTAGGTACCGCCGGGATCGGTGACCCGCACCGGTGGAATGACGAACTCGCCGGCCACGGCCGCTCGCAGATTCCACCTCCGAGTGGTTCCTCTGCCGGATGCGACTGTCGGGTCGGCGAAGTCGAAGACATCCGGCGCCACGAACCGGGACGCCGCGAAAGCAGAGCCGACCACCTCGGCCTCCAGTCTGAAGTCGTCCCCCACCCGGATCCGGTCAGGCGCCACCGAGACTTCGACGGTCACGTCGGCACCGTCACGAGGGTTGACCTGCACGGCGACCGGTTCGGTCTCCAGGGTCTGGCCATCCGCTGTGATCTCAAACGACCCCAGTTCGAAAGACCCCGCCGCCCGGAACACGAGGTCGTAAGACAGCGAGAAGACGTTGTCCGCGACTCCCGCATCCGCGTCCCCGACCTTGACTGCAACTGCGGACCGGCTTGTCGACGCGTCGAAAAACCATGGCTGGACCACGCGCTCCAACGTCCGCGCGCCGCTGATCTCCACCACCAGACGGAGTGTCTCGCCCGTGCTCACTTCGGTCCGATCGACGTGGGCCCGCGCCGAAGGATCCTGCGCCCGCGCTGTCGCACCGGGCACCAGAATCGAGCAGAGTGTGGCCGCCACGAACAACCTCGTTCCATCCATTGGACTCCAGGCGCTCATCTCCCCACCCCCCTCCCCGCCGGGCCGACGGCGAGATCAAGGGGCTCGGCACGAGTCACCCCGTATTCCTCCGTCTCCGGATCGAACCACGACACTTCGACCGCCGGGATCCGGTAGCTGCCCTGCCGCGTCGGCACCAGCCGGTAGATCAGCGTGCGTTCCCCGGGCTGGCCGACCAGGAGCCGCGGGGGGTCGTCGCTGACCTCCGGTTCGGAAATCTCGAACCCCGCGGGCGGGATGATCTCCGGGTGCGGCATCAGCCGGAGATACGCATTCCCCGTCATTACAACGCGCAGGGCCACCGTCTCGCCGACCTCGGCCTCCGTACGGTCCAGCCACGAGACCACACCAACCCTTCCCACATGACCCCCGAACGACTCCGGGCGTCCCTCCGCTGGAAGAGGCATGACCTCGACTGAAATCGGATCGGATCTCAGCGTCACCGGTGTCCACTCGCCCATTCCGCGCGCCCGGGAGGTTGCTTCACGGCGCCCCAGGCTGACGCCAACGGGCTCCCGTGTGTTTACCTGAACCTGGAACTCGGCCGGACCCACCGTCTTCTCCCCCGATTGCAGGGGCACCAGGGCCACGAGGTGCCGGGTGTCGCCCCGAAACGCGCGACCGTCCACGGAGATGCGCCGCCAACTGCCGCCGGACTGCTCTCCCAGATGGTGAATCCGGAAGTCCTGGTGACCGGGCGGAGTGAAGGTGGCCCCGTCGTGCACCGACCATTCGCCAAAGGGGGATCCGTCCCTTGCCAGAACCTGATAGGAGACGAACACCGGCTCCCCAACGTATGCGCGCCGTCTTTCGGGAATGGCGATGGCACGCAGTTGCTCCTGAGGCACGATGGGATCCGAGGGCGTCTCGGTGATGGTCAGGTGGACCGGCTCCGTCAAAACCGTCCGGTCTGCAACCGTGACCGCTATGGGCCCGATTTCGAAATCACCGGGCCGCAGCGCGCGGAACCGGTAGCTGGCGCGCGCGGTAATCTCCCCGTTGCCGAAGCCGTGGCCGGACGGTCCGCCGGAAAGAAGTTCCGCGAACTCCGACAGTTCGGGCAGCACGGGATCCTCCTCCAGTTCCCTGACTCCCGTCGCTTCGACCACGAGAACGAACTCGCCGTCCACCCAGGCGCGCTCCGTGTTCAGGGCCGCGCGCGCCTCGATCGCGCCGTGCTCATCGCTCACCACCAGCGTCAACGGCTCGGTCTCGTAGACCCTGCCGCCGACCGAAACCGCCACGGCCTCAAGCTCATGCCTGCCAGGCGTGACGGCCACCAGCTCGAAGGTGGCCCCGGAGCCGCTCGACATGCTCGTGCCCGCCCGACTGGCCAGGCCCGAAAGGTCGGGGAGCGTCACATCGTCCAGCGACAGCTCCAGACCCGGCGCCTCCACGACCAGGGTGACCGGCTCCATCAGTTTGACCTCCGCGGGCTCGAACCGCGCCCGAACCGTCACCTCGCCGGGATCCTGCGGAGCCGTGACGTAGAGCATCACCGGCCCGGTCTCCAGCGTCCGGCCGTCGGCCGTCACCTGGAAGGGGCCGACATCGAAGAACCCGGCCTCCAGCGACACCAACGTGTAGGCGAAGGTCACCAACCGGGGGGATCGGGCCGTGCCCTGCGTGATCTGCGTGGTGAACGGGAGCGGAAAGCCATCGTCCAGATCCGAGACAACCTGCAATTCGGACGCATGCCGGGCGAACGGGAGCTCAACGGCGGGCCGAATGACGGCACCCTCCACCTCGCTGGCGCCCGACACCTCGATCTTCAGGACGAACTGCCCCCCCACTACCACCTCCGTGGGCTCCAGGATCGCCCGCGCCGTGGGCTCTTGCGCCGAAAGCGCGCTGGTGGCCAGAAAGAAAGCGGCCATGCCGGCGCCCCGTCTTCCAGGCATCCTACCAATCCTTCCTGGGCCGGCGTCCCCGCGGCTGTGCCGCCTGCCGGTTGACTTCGCCCGGATCCTCCGTCACCGCCTGCAGCAGACGCTCTGCCTGCTCCGGCGTCATCTGCGGCGGCGGCTGGCCCGACTGCCCCTCCGCATCCTGCTCCCCGGGCTGCTGCGACCCCTCACCCGGCGACGATTGCTGCTCCTGTTCATCCCCCTCCCCACCCTGCGGCGGCTGCTGCCCCTCCGGGTCCTCACCCTGCTCGCCCTCCGAATCCCCACCCTGCGGGTCCTCACCCTCCCCGCCGTCCTGCCCCTGCGGGTCCCCTTCCTGCTCGCCCTGCTCGCCGTCCTCGCCTTCGCCCTCCTGCTGCTGCTCCTGTTGCTGCAACATTCCGAGCGCCAGCTCCAGGTTGTGTTTCGCGTCCTGGTCGAGCGGATCCCTTCGCAGCGCTTCCTTGTAAGCCTCGGCCGCAGGTCCCGGCTGCTGCTGCCTCATCAGCGCATTGCCCAGGTTGTACCAGGCGCGGGACTGCCATTCGGGATCGCCGCTCTCGGCCGCCTCCAGGTACGCCTCCATGGCGCGCTGGAACTCGTCGCTCCGGTAGAGCGCATTGCCCTCGTTGAACCTTGCCAGCGACAGCCCCGGGATCCGGGCCAGCGCCTCGAGATAGCGCGCGTGCGCCTCCTGGAAACGCCCCTCGTCGTAGAGCCGGTTCCCTTCCTCGATCTCGCGCCGGCCCTCCTGCCCGGCAAGCGGAGAAGCGAACGCCACGACGGCTGCAAACAGCGGGACGATCGCGGCGGCGGGCGTCAGGGCCGCGGCGGTCCGCCCCCCGGCGGCGGCGACGCGCGCGAGAGCACCGGCGCACCTCGTCCAGACGGCCGCCGGGCCCAGGACCATGACGGCGGTGGCACGCCCGAAGGCGCCGCCGACCGAACCAATCGCCGGACAACCGGCCCGAATCCAGCGGACAAACCTCATGACACAACCTCCGAAACAGCAGCGCGGCGCCTGCGCCTCCCTGGAATGATGGACTCCAGCACGAGCAATAGCAACGCCGCACCAAGAAGGATCTGGTACCGTTCCTCGAATTGCGTGACCTCCCTTGATTCTACCTCGCGACCGCCCCCGGAGATCCGCTCGACCAGTCTCCCGAGCCCGCCGGCGCCCTGCCCGATCCGGTGGTACTCTCCGCCCGTCTGCATCGCGATGTCCTGCAGCGCGGTCTCGTCGAGGCGCGTGGTGATCACGTTGCCTTCGTCGTCGCGCCGGAACCTCCCCACCGCCCCGCCCCCGTCCACATCGGGGAGCGGCACTCCCTCCACGGACCCCACACCCACCGTGTGGATCGTCACCTCGGCCTCGGTCGCACCCACGATCGCCTCGGCGAGCCCGCCCTCGTGGTCCTCCCCGTCGGTCACGATCACGACGATCCGGTTCTCGGGCGGCGTCTCTTCGAGCGCCTCGACCGACACCGCGATGGCGCGAGCCAGATCGGTGCCCTGCACGGACATCAGGTCCGGGTCCATGGCGCCCAGGAACATCATCGCGGCGCCGTAGTCGGCCGTGAGCGGGCTCTGGACGAAGGCGTCCCCAGCGAAGGCGACCAGGCCGATCCGGTCCCCTTCGAGCCGCTGGATGATCCGTCCGACCTCGATCTTCGCGCGCTCGAGACGGTTCGGGACGATGTCCTCCGCGTACATCGAGCGGGAGACGTCGAGGGCGACCATCACGTCCTGTCCCTGGCGCCGGATCGTCTCGACACGGGTGCCGAACTGCGGCCGGGCCAGCGCGACGGCAAGGAGCGCAAGCGCCATCAGAACGAGCGCGCCCTTCCAGCGCTGGGCCGTGACGTTGACCGAAGCGCGGAGACGGCGCACCAGCTCGTGTTCGCCGAAGCGGTCGAGAAGGGCGCGGCCGCGCCTACCCGCGTACCAGTACAGGAGTCCCGTTAGCGGGACCAGGGCGAGCGTCCAGAGGGCGGGGACCAGACCGAAGCGGAACACTACGGCAGCGTCCTCAGCCAGGTCCGTCCCAGGACGACTTCGGCCAGCAGGAGCAGCAGCCCCGCCGCCAGCGGCAGGGGGAAGCGCTCCCCGTAAGTGGTGAAGTTCTCGACGAGCGTTTCCGTGGTCTCAAGCTGATCGATCTCCTCGTAGATGGCTTCCAGGCTCTGGCGGTCCGTCGCGCGGTAGTAGCGCCCTCCGGTCGTCTCGGCAACGGCGCGCAGCACCGGTTCGTCGACGTCCACCCGCGTGGTCACGTAGCGCTGGCCGCCGAACGGATCAGGGACCGGAACCCTGGCCGTCCCACGCGCACCCGCTCCTATGGTATAGACGCGCACACCCAGCGCCTGGGCTGCCTGGGCCGCCGTAATGGGATCGATTTCGCCCCGGTTGTTGCGCCCGTCGGTCAACAGGATCACCACCTTCGACTCCGCCTCGCTGGCCTGCAGGCGCTTGACCGCGGTTGCCAGCCCCATGCCGACGGCCGTGCCGTCCTCGATGATGCCGACCTCCAGCTCGGCCATGAGCGACACCACCACCGAGTGGTCGAGCGTCAGCGGGGCCTGGGTGAAGGCCTTGCCCGCGAAAATGACCAGGCCGAGGCGGTCGTTGCGGCGCCCCGCGACGAAATCGGCCGCCACCGCCCTGGATGCCTCCAGCCGGTTGGGAGCAAGATCTTCGGCCAGCATCGAACTGGATATGTCGAGCGCCAGCACGATGTCGATCCCCTCGGACGTCACATTCTCGCCCGTCACGCCCGTCTGCGGGCGCGCGAATGCGACAATCAGACACACCAGCGCCAGTCCCCGCAGCACAGTCGGCAGGTGCCGGAGCCACCGGCCGCTCCCTCCGCCGGAGCGCCCCAGCCCCACTGCGTCCGGGTGCGTCAAGGACCCCCGCTGTCGCCTCGCCGCCTT
Source organism: Gemmatimonadota bacterium (assembly GCA_022823225.1). Lineage (GTDB taxonomy): Bacteria > Gemmatimonadota > Gemmatimonadetes > Longimicrobiales > Gaopeijiaceae > Bin94. The sequence continues at coordinate 3,505 of JAJDXM010000097.1, read as the reverse complement.
CAGCTGCCACCAGGCCAGCAGCCCAACGACGCCTAGCAGGAGCAGCAGCCACGGATCCTCGAAGCGAAAGATCATTGCGGGCCACCTTCCGCTGCCTCCGAGGGCGGCGCGATCTGCTCCGGCGGCGCCCCCCCACCGCTCGTCATCCCCACCAGGGACCGCGCGGTCCCCATCAATTCGCGCGAGTCATCCACCCCAGGGCGCAGCTTGGCGAACTTCACCAGGTCGCATCGCCCCAGGAAGGTGCCGAAGGACCCCGTGATCCTGTCGCCCAGCGCCGCCCTGCGCAGTCCGTCGACGACCTCGCCGGTCGTCATCTCCAGGGCGGCGACCTCAAGTTGGCCCTCGACGTAGGTGCGAATGATCTCCGAGATGCGGACGTGGTACCGCTTGACCTGGCCCCGTTCCAGAAGTGCCGACCGCTCCAGTTCGTCGAGCGCCTCCAGGGCGACGAGGTGGAACGGGCGGGGTGGGGCGGCGGGCCTGGACTCCACCGCGACGGGGCGGGCGCGACGGCGCCGGTGCAGATACGCGGCACCAGCCGCCGCGGCCGCGATGAGCAGCAGCCAGGGAAGGAGCGCCCACCAGTTGCGCGAGATCGAGAGCGGACCCCTGATGTCCCGGATGTCGCCGGACTCGTCCAGCCCGACGCTCTCGACGCCGATGCGGAAGGGATCGGTGAAGAGCGTCCGCACCGTGCCGTTCGGCGCGGCGACCGCCACCGAGACGACGGGAAGCTCCAGTTCACCCAGCTCGAAGCTCGTGACGATCAGGCTCGCGGTCGACCGCACCGCCTCGTCCTCGCCCGCCCCCGCCCCGCTCACACCCGGCTCCGCCACCTCGTAGCGAAGCACCTCGAACGGCGCGAGATCGAGCGAATCGGGCCACTGCACCGTCCAGTCGGCCGGGTGGTCGACGTGGAGCCGCACCGCGACCGGGTCGCCCACATGGATGAGCGTGGTGTCCACCTCCATCGCGACGCGGATGTCCTGCGCGGCGGCCGGGCGCGCGCTGGCGGCCACCACCATCGCCGCGGCCCACACCGCCAATCGCACTGCGACCGCCCCCCGAGCCACCCTCATCTCACCCTCCGCGCCCTCTCCTCGAAAAAGCGGCGCAGCGCGCGCTCGTACGGCACCCCCGTCGTCACGTCAATCGCGTCGACCTTGCTGCGGCGCAGCAGTTCGTCCACGCGGCGGCGCGCTCCGGCACGATGCCTCGCAAACCGCTCCCGGAACGTCCCGCCCGACGTGTTCACCACCACCCGCTCACCCGACTCGGGGTCCTGGAACTCCACGAACCCCATCGGCGGGACCTCCTCCTCGCGCCGGTCGCCCACGCGCACGGCCACCAGGTCATGCCGGCGCGCGGCCACCGCCAGCGCCTGGCCGTAACCCTCGCCCAGAAAATCCGACACCAGAAACACCACCGCGCGCCGCCGCGTCACCCGCGCCAGGTACTTCAGCGCTCCTCCGATGTCGGTCCCCTTCCCCTCGGCCGGATGGAAGAGCAGTTCGCGCAGCACCCTGAGCGCATGCCGGCGCCCCTTCCGCGGCGGCACAAACCGCTCGATCCGGTCAGAGAAGAGGATCAGTCCCACCTTGTCGTTGTTTTTGATGGCGCTGAAGGCGATCACCCCGCACAACTCCGCGGCCAGCTCCGCCTTGGTGCGCCCGCGCGTCCCGAAATGCGACGACGCGCTCGCGTCCACCACCAGCATCAGCGTCAGCTCGCGCTCCTCCTCGAACACCTTCACATGCGGGGCGCCCGTGCGCGCGGTCACGTTCCAGTCGATCCCGCGGATGTCGTCGCCGTACTGGTATTCCCGCACCTCGGCGAAACTCATCCCCCGCCCCTTGAAGACGGAGTGGTACTCGCCCGAAAAGACCTCGTTCACCAATCCGCGCGTCGTGATCTCGATCCGGCGCACCTGCCTCAGGATCTCGCGGGTGATCGCCGCGGCTCCCTCGCCGTCCGTGATGCCTGCTCCAACCTTCACCGTCGGCCTCCTACGGCACCTCGACCGTATCCAGCACCCGGGTCACCACGTCTTCCGCCGTGACCTCCTCCGCCTCCGCCTCATAGGTGAGGATGACCCGGTGCCGCAGCACGTCCATCGCGACCGAACGCACGTCCTCGGGCGTCACGTAGCCGCGGTGACGCAGGAACGCGTTCGCCCTCGATGTCTTCGCCAGGTAGATCGTCGCGCGCGGCGAAGCCCCGAACGAGATCAGCGGGTCCAGCTCGGCCAGACCGCTGCGCGCCGGCTCACGGGTCGCAAACACCAGATCCACGATGTACCGCTCGACCTGGCTGTCCATGTAGATCGTCTCGACCGCCTCGCGCGCCGTCAGAATCTCCTCCGGCGTGACCACCGGCTCGGCGGTCGGCGGCGGTCCCGCGCTCATCCGCCGCATGATCTCCAGCTCCTCGTCCCGGTCCGGATACCCCACCGAGAGCTTGAGCATGAAGCGGTCCACCTGCGCCTCGGGGAGCGGGTAGGTGCCCTCCTGGTCGATGGGGTTCTGGGTCGCGAGCACGAGGAAGGGCGACGGGAGCGGGTAGGTGTCCTCGCCGATCGTGACCGTGCGCTCCTGCATGGCCTCGAGCAGCGCCGACTGCACCTTCGCGGGCGACCGATTGATCTCGTCGGCCAGGATCACATTTGCGAAGACCGGCCCCTTCCGGGTCTTGAACTCGGATTCGCGTGGATCGTAGATCAGCGTCCCGATCAGGTCGGCCGGGAGCAGATCGGGGGTGAACTGGATGCGCTGGAACGAGGTCCGGATCGCGTCGGCCAGCGTCCGCACGGTGAGCGTCTTGGCCAGCCCCGGCACCCCCTCCATGAGGACGTGCCCGTCCGAGAGCAGCCCGATCAGCAACTGCTCCACCATCGCCTTCTGGCCCACGATCACGCCACCCACCTCTTCGAGCAGCCGGTCGACGAAACCGCTCGTTTCCCTGATTCTCGCCTGTATGACTTCGATGTCCCGGTTCATGCCACCTTGTGTTGTGAGTTGTTTGCGGGGCAACCTTAATGATAACGTGGCGCGCACAACGGTTGCCGGGGGGTCGACGAGCCCGCGGAAAGGAGGTCGCAATGCGAAGTGACCGACACGTCATCCTCTTGCTGACCGCAGCTCTCGCGGCCTGCCAGGGCGATCCCCGGCCACCCGCCGACGCCGACGTCCAGATCGAGGACAGCGCCGGTGTCCGGATCGTCGAGTATGCCGGGGTGCCGGAGGTGGAGGCGCCCTTCGCCTTCGCGGCCGCTTGTCTCTTCCATTCTTGGGGATCCCCGCTTGATTTGCGGGGCCGGGTCAGGGGGAAGGCCCGGAGTTTCGACCGCCCGCAGAGGCGAGCGTAGCGAGCCGGAGCGGGCGGTCGAAAGTGGACGGTGGTCGGATCGCGAGGTCGCTGGCCGTGATGGGCCGTACCGGAGTTTGGTCGCCACCGTCCTTCCCCAAGTCCTGAATGGATACTTGAGCATCGAGGCTCGCACGAC
>JAJDXM010000033.1 GCA_022823225.1 Gemmatimonadota bacterium | reverse complement strand
GTGTCCCGGATGGAGCAGCGTAGCGATCTCCTGCTCTCGATGCTGCGTAGGACGGTCGAGGCCGTGGGCGGCAGCCTGTCGCTCATCGCGCGGTTTCCCGACCGGCCGCCGGTGGAGCTTTCCGGCATCGCCGAGCGTGGGTCCCGCGACCGAGGTTGCTGGCCGTCGCACATTCGCTATGACCTCGATCTGGTCGAATACCGTTGGCAGGGAGCAGAAACGATGGCCATGAAAGATCCCCCGCACCCCGGTCTCGGCATCAGGGAGAACTGCCTGGCCCCACACGGTCTGAACGTCACGGAAGCGGCGAGGGTTTTGGGCGTGGCCCGCCACACGCTCTCGCGTGTGCTGAACGGCCGCGCGGCCATCTCGTCGGAGATGGCAATTCGTCTGGAGAAGGCGGGATGGTCGGATGCCGAGTTCTGGCTGCGCCGGCAGAGCACGTACGATCTGACGCAAGCGCGCAAAGGCGAAGATCGGATCGCTGTCAAGCGCTACGCGCCGCGGCACACCGCATGAGCGTCGAGGGTCGAACAGGTCGTCGTTCGAGCGGGCATCCGGAATCGCCGGGGTCTCGTTCGGCGTCAGGCGGCTTGGCCGGGTGTGTGCTTCTCCGATGGGGCGAACTCCCCGACCCGATTCGTCGGTCGTCCGGTGTTGGCGGCTGCGTAGAAGCGCGGATATTCGGCGAACAGCCTTCGTGAGTTGGTTCGGTCCGAGCGGCTCTCACTGCCGGGACGCGGACATCGGACTTGCCGTCAAGTCACTGTTGTAGCTGGCCGCCTCGGCATCGGGTCGCAACCGCAGCTAAGGGCTCTCGCCAAAATAAATTGGTTGTTATGGTGACGTGTGTTACGGTGTCTTTCTATGGAAAACGCCATGACCGAAATGGTGCGGACAAAGTTCGCCGCGCTCAAGCCTTTTCTTGATGAGCGTAGCCGTCGCCGGTGGGCGGCGGTGGAGGCCCGTGCCTTGGGCCGTGGCGGCATCGAACGGGTCACCGAAGCCACGGGCTTGTCGCGAACGACCATTCGAACCGGGTTGAAGGAGCTGGCCGAACCGCTGGCCGATGAGGCGAGTACGGGCCGGTTGCGCGCGCGCGGCGGTGGGCGCAGACGCCTCAGCGCCCACGACCCCGGCTTGATAGCGGCGTTGGAGCGGCTGATCGACCCCGTGACACGGGGCGACCCCCAGGGACCGTTGCTGTGGACCAGCGCGAGTGCGGCGCATCTGGCTCGTGAGCTCGAGGCGTCGGGCCATCGGGTGAGCGAGCGCACGGTCAACCGACTGCTGCATGAGGCAGGCTACAGCTTGCAAGCCAATCAGAAGACGCTCGAAGGCCGTCAGCACCCGGACCGCGATGCGCAATTCCGGCGCATCAACCGGCGGGTGCGGGCGTTTCAGCGCTTGGGCCAGCCGGTGGTGTCGGTCGATACGAAGAAGAAGGAGCTGGTGGGGGTGTATCGCAATGGCGGGCGGGAGTGGCGCCCCAAGGGTCGCCCGCTCAGTGTCAATGTGCATGATTTTCCCGACAAGGACCTTGGCAAGGCGATTCCTTATGGCATCTACGATGTCACCCACAACATGGGATGGGTCAGTGTCGGCGTGGACCATGATACGGCCGCGTTTGCCGTGGAGACCCTGCGCCGATGGTGGCACCGCATGGGCAGGGGTGCGCATCCCAAGGCGCATCGGTTGCTGGTCACTGCCGATGGGGGCGGTTCGAACAGTAGCCGGAACCGGTTGTGGAAATGGGAGCTTCAGCGCTTTGCCGATGACACGGGTCTTCGGGTCTCGGTGTGTCACTTTCCTCCGGGGACCAGCAAATGGAACAAGATCGAGCATCGGATGTTTTGCCACATCACCGAGAACTGGCGTGGCCGGCCGCTGACCAGTCATGAAGCGGTGGTCAATCTGATCAGCCACACGACGACGCGCAGGGGGCTGAGCATTCGCTCGGAGTTGGACCGTAACGAGTACCCGACTGGGCGTCCCGTGACGGACGAGCAGATCGCAAGTCTTTCTTTGCAACGAGACTGCTTTCATGGAGAGTGGAATTACACTTTGCTGCCACGACTGAAATAAACAAGTTATTTTGGCGAGAGCCCCAAGCGCGGGGGAAACGTCGAGACTTGCCGCGCCGACTTGCACACGATGACCACAAGAAGGGAGTTCACGATGTCCACGACACACAACCGCATGCCGTCCGTCCGGCACCGCTTCCAGCCGGCCGCCCGAATTCTCGCCACCGTCGCCGCGGCCGCCGCGGGCGTGCTCGCCTTCACCGGACCCGGCCAGGCCGCCGAATGCGCCGACCCCGACGCGCTCACCTTCGCGATGGTGCCCACCGAGGAGACCGTCGCCGAGCTCGAGCTCTACAAGCCGGTCACCGATCGCATGGCCGCCCTCACCGGCAAGAAGATCCAGTTCTTCATGCCCACCTCCTACGCCTCGGTGGTGGAAGGCATGCTCGGCGGCTTCGTCCAGGTCGCGGTGCTCGGCCCCTACTCCTACGTGATCGCCAGCGAGAAGGATCCGGCCGTCGAGGTGTTCGCGACCTACGCGAAGAAGCCCGGACACATGCAGGAGGAAGGCCCCGGCTATCGCGCCGCGCTGATCACGAAGAAGGGCAGCGGGCTCACGAGCATCGAATCGCTCAAGGGCACCACGCTCGGGCTCGTCGACCCGGGCAGCACCTCCGGCAACCTCATGCCGCGCGTCGTGTTCGGCGGCGTCATCGGCATGGACCTCGACGACTACTTCGGCAAGGTCGTCTACACCGGAAGCCACGAGCTCTCCTCGGTGGCGGTCGGCAAGGGC
>JAJDXM010000015.1 GCA_022823225.1 Gemmatimonadota bacterium | reverse complement strand
CGAGCACGGTCGCCTGCTCCTCGACAGAAACCCGCTAAAGGGTCTCAGGAAGCCCGTCGAGAAGAACCCGGTTCGCGTCGTCGTTACAAACGAGGAATACCGGGCGCTTCTGAAGGTGTCCCGGCAGGTCGGGTGGCGGTTCCACATCGCCCTCGTCCTCGCGCACGAAACCGGGCACCGAATCGGAGCCATCCGGCACCTCAGGTGGCGCGATATTGACCTCGACCGCGAGACCATTCGGTGGCGCAGCGAGCACGAGAAGACGGGATACGAGCACCGGACGCCGTTGTCCGCAAAGGCGCTCGCCGTGCTCAGGCAGGCGTGGAAGAGGAGCCCCGGGATCGCGGACGCGCCGGTGCTGCCGTCGGCGAAGCATCCCTTGAAGTCCGTGAGCCCGTCGCAGCCGCGCGTCTGGTGGTGCCGGGCCGAGCGACTCGCGGGGATCGAGCGGAAGCACCGGAGGGGCTGGCACTCGCTGAGGCGCAAGTTTGCGAGCGACCTGATGGACCAGCCGCTCAAGGTGCTCTGCGAGCTTGGCGGCTGGCGGAACGCCAAGACGGTGCTCAACTGCTACCAGAGGCCCGACGAGGGACAGCTTCGTACGGCTCTGGAAGCCCGCCGCGGGGCGAGCGGCTAGAATTTCACTTGGCGGGAATCAAACGGCGGGAAATCGACCACTACATCCCGTAAGACCAAGTGATACCAATAGATACCAGATTCGGTGTCAATGTCCGCCCATCGCTGCTGCCCGAGAAGGGCATGAACCGCAGCCACCTGGAATTTGCTCTGCTGACGGACGACGGTTCTCGTGCGGCGGCGCTCGGCCGCCATCCCGGTGCCGAGATCTTCTGGTACTTCGAGGACCACTTCGGCGACGGCACCGGCATGGGACTGTACGACCCGCCGCTGCAGAAGACCCTGCGCTGGGCGGCGTGGGGAGATTTCGTGGTGCTGGCACCCACGGACCGCTACGAAATCCGGGCCTACCGCCACGACGGATCTCTGGCGCGCATCGTGCGGCGCGAAAACAACGTGCGAGGTCCCACGCAAGCCGATATCGAGAGCTACCGGGAAGCCAATGTGCTCACGGAAACGGCTACCATGATGACGGATCGATACAACGCCACCCTTGATGCCTTCCCGGTGCCAGAGTCATTTCCGGCCTTCACGGCGATCGAAGTGGACGCACCCGGCAACCTCTGGGTCCGCGAGTACAACCTGCCCGAAGACGGGGATCGCGCCCTCTGGACGGTCTTCGACCCCGAGGGCGTGGTCCTGGGGTTTGTCGAGACGCCGCCCGGCCTGGTCATCCATGAGATCGGCGAGGACTACATTTTGGGGAAGGCGGAGGACGAGCTGGGCGTCGAGTATGTGCAGATGTGGGGTTTGGACCGGAGCGGTCAGGCTCGATCGGGGATATGAGTCCATCGGCCGAACGCCGACCGGCCGAACGCCGACCGGCCTACCGCCGGTCACCCGGCTGGCGCCTGCCGTCATCCTCCGGCCGCGGCCCGGGTCCCCTCTGACCCCTTGAGCCGCGCGATTGCCGCGTCTCCACGATATACTCCTCCACCTGCCGCTGGACCTCCCTGAACCGGGGATGCCGGCGCACCGGATCCCATACCGGGTCGGTGCCGAGCGAGCCCAGCCCGGGGTCCATTCTCCCCGTGGTCTGCGTGGCCGCCTCCAGGTGGTCCAGGGCACCGCGCCGGTCGCCGAGGTGCATGGCGATCGTGGCCATCTCCACATGGGACACGCGCTCCCCGCGGTCCTGGCGCGCCGCGATGTGACCCTGCCGCCACTCCCAGTAGGTGCGCGGGTCGGCGGCGTCGACGGTTCCGCGCAGGGTTTCGATGGCGGTCGCGGCTGCACCCGGATCGCGCTGCGTGGCCCGGATCCACTCGTCACGGACCTCCACGGCCCCGGCATAGTCGCGCTGGCGGAGATGCAGGTCCTCCAGCGCCGCCCACGCCGGAACAATCCTTTCGTTTTCCTCCAGAACCGCACGAAGGACAACGGCCGCACTGTCGTACTGACCCAGTTCCCGGTGCCGGTACGACTCCCGGAACGGATCCCGGAACTGGCGACCGATGCTCGTGCGCTGCCTCAGGGCCTGTCGGGTAAGGGAATCCGTCACCGCGATCCGCACATCGGCTTCCTCCCCTTCCACGCCTTCACCGGCCGGCCCGAGCCACCCCACCCCCGGACCCAGCTGAAGCCCGGCCTGGCCAGCCGCCAGTTCTGCCGCCGCCACCTCTTCGTCGACACCGCCGAGTTCACGCGCCTCCTCCCAGTCCTCCTGTGCCATCGCAAGCCTGGCCCGGGAAACCGAGTCCCCTTCGATCGCCGCCCCCAGCACCGCGCCGAAACGCAGAACCCTCGCGAACGCGAACGATGGGTCACGGTCGACCGCCTGGTCGAGATAGTCCAGCGCCTGACTCCGCCCCTCGGGCGTCCCGAGTTCCAGAGCCTGCTGGCCGTGCAAGGCCAGGCGGTAGGCCTCCGGGTCGACCTGCGCAAGCTGTTCGGGGGCCGCGAAGGCGTCCAGCTCGCCCACCACGGTCCGTGCGATGTCGACCGCCACGTCGGTCTGGAGTCGCAGGATGTCCTTCATCTCGCGCTGGTAGGTGATCGAGTGGAGGTGCGTGTCGGTTGGCGCGTCGAGGAGCTGGACCGAAATTCGCACACTGTCGCTGCCGGTCGCCATCGCCACCGATCCCGTGACGATGCGCTGCACATCCAGCTCGGCCGCGATCTCGGGGAGGAGCTTGTCCGTCGCGCGATACCGCTCCACCGAGGTGCGCGACACGACCCGTAGCGTGGTCAGTTTGCTCAGGAGCGTGATGATCTCGTCGTGCAGTTGACGGGAGAAGAGGTCGTCGCCGCCCGTGAGGTCCACCAGCGGCAGCACGGCGATCGCGGTGACGGTTGTGTCCAGCTGCGCCAGAGCCAGCAACTCCGACTCGGCGCCCGGCGTCGCCGCCGCGGGGACCCCGCCATCACCGCCGGTCCGCGCGTTGCGCTGAAACCACAACACCCCCAGCCCGGCCGCAATCACCGTGATGGCCAGTAGCGCCACGCGGGGCGCGAGGCTCACCTTCGCTACGTCCCGGTCAGTCGTCCGCTCCAGCCCCTCCGGTGTCATGTCGTACACCCACGCGAACGCCAGCACGACCGGCAGTCCAAGCAGCAGCAGGACCACCAGGGACTGAAGCACCCAGTCCGGCGCGTTGAAGGCGGGCAGGACGATTTCGCCCAGCTGCAGCGCGATGAACGCGGCGACGACGTAGAAACCGCCGGCACGGGCCACGCGGCGGCGGCGCACTTCGTTCCAGAAAGCCTGCAGGTCGGTCTTCCTGTTCACGGCCGGTCTGAGTATGCAGAAGATGGCATTCTGTAAGGTTCTCTTTACAAGTCGCATCGACAATCGCCGGACCCAGCGGCCAGCCCGGCCCGAAAGCCCCACTTCATGGACCCCCGAAGCACCGATTCTGCTAGTGACTTGCTGCGACCGCACCCACACCGGTACTCTACGCCCGCCGCATTCAGGCGCAACCCGAAAGGCGTCCGATGAGCGATACTCCAGTCATTCAAACCTTCGAACTGTCCAAACGGTTCCGCGAGGTCCGGGCGGTGGACCGCGTCTCGATCGCGGTCAAGCGGGGCCAGGTCTTCGGCTTCCTCGGGCCCAACGGGAGCGGCAAGACGACCACCATCGGGATGCTGATGGGGATTATCACGCCCACCGCAGGCAGCTTCGCGCTTTTCGGGGCGTCCGACCCGAAGGGTCACCTGGCGGCGCGCGCCCGGGTCGGCGCGACGCTGGAGACGCCCAACTTCTACCCGTACATGAGCGGGCGCGACAATCTGCGGGTCGCCGCGACGATCAAGGGCGTGGGCAATGACCGGATCGACGAGTGCCTCGAGATCGTGGGACTCGCGGGCCGCGGCAGACACCGCTTCCGCACCTATTCGCTCGGGATGAAGCAGCGGCTCGCGCTCGCCGCCACGATGCTCAACGACCCGGAGCTGGTCATCCTCGACGAGCCCGCCAACGGTCTCGATCCGCAGGGGATGAAGGAGGTGCGCGACATCATCCGCATCCTGGCCGACCGCGGCAAGACGATCTTCCTGTCGAGCCATCTCCTGTGGGAGGTCGAGCGGATGTGCACGCACGTCGCGATCGTGCGCAAGGGACAGGTGATGAAGGTCGGGACGGTCGCGGAGATCGTGAGCGAGCAGGTCAGGGCGCTGGTCCGGGTCGAGGACGCCGGGGCGCTGGAGGCCGCGCTGGCGGACTACCCGGATGCCACCGGCGTGCAGACGACCGATGAGGGGACCGTTATCAGCCTGAGGTCCGACGACCTCGCCGGGCTGAACCGCTACCTGGCGGCGCGCGGGATCTACGCGAGCCACCTGTCGCGGCACCAGCAGACGCTCGAGGACGCCTTCATCGAGCTCACCCGGGGTGATTACGGCTCCATGACGGAGATCGCGTCATGAAGAGGCTGGGAACGCTGCTGCGCATCGAGTTCATCAAGGCGCGCAAGCGGCCGGCGCTGTGGCTCACGCTGGGCGTCTTCATCTTCTTCACCGTGGTTACCGTGCTGCCGAATCTGGTGCGGGCCCTGGAGGGAGGCGGCCCCGGTCCGCCGTTCGCGCTGCCGTGGATCTGGCGCGCCGTGCTGCAGCCGCCGATCAACATGGGCCCGTTCTTCCTCGCTGCGGCGATGATCCTCCTCTTCGCACCCGAGTTCGGCTGGAAGACGGCAGGTCAGAATGTGATCGACGGGCTGGCCAAGGAGCATCTGTTCTTCGGCAAGCTGATCACCTTCGCGCTGCTGTTGGCGGCGTTCTTCATCGTGCCCATCGTAACGGGCGTCGCCGCGTCCATCATCAGCCCGGAGCCGACCGGAACGTTCGCCAGGGGCGCGGAGCTCAACCACATGTTCGGCTACGCCCTGGCTCTCTCACTGTGGGGATCGATCGGATTCCTGCTGGCCGCCACCATCCGCGCCTCCGGAGGCGCACTGGGGATCATGTTCCTCTACTTCCTGGTCGAGAACATGGTGACGTCCATCGTTCCCGTCTGGAATCCGGCGCTGGAGCGACACCTGAACTTCCTGCCGACGCAGCTCTTCGATACGCTGACCCGGACCGAGTTCCATTACCCGGACGCGCTTGCCCGCGCCAACGAGCAGCGGGCCGCGATGGGACAGCCGTTGCTGGACTTCCCCGACCATGGGGCGGTGGTTGCCTCCGTGCTCGGCTTCGTTGCGCTCTTCGTCGGAGTGTCGTTCGTGACCATGCGCAAGAGAGACCTCTAGCAGTCCGCGCTCAAGCTTGCATGGGCCCCGGTTGCCCCCGCATCATTGTAGCAGGCATCGGGGCCGCGCCGCGCCCAGCGCGCAAACCGCTCCGGCCCCGCGCGATCGCTCTTGAAGGAGGACCTGCTCATGCGCAGCCTGCGTGACCGCCCGAACCGTCCGTCCCGCCCAATCGCCGCCCTGGCAGTAGCCATCGCGACGCCAGCCATCCTCGCGCTGGCGACCACCTCTCCCGCCCAGGCCCAGCAGTCCGGCAACGTAACCTTCAGCAAGGACGTCGCTCCCATTCTCCAGGCCAACTGCCAGATCTGCCACCGGCCCGCTTCCGTGGGCCCGATGTCGCTCCTCACCTACCAGGAGGTCCGCCGCTATGCGTCGCGGGCGCGGGATCTGGTGTCGAAGCGCCTGATGCCTCCGTACCACCTCGACACCGGGGTCGGAATCCAGGAGATAAAGAATGACTGGCGGCTGAGCGACGAGGAGATCGAGACCTTCGTGGCGTGGGTGGACGCCGGCGCGCCGGAAGGGGATCCCGACGACCTTCCCCCGCCGGTCGAGTGGCCGAACAAGCAGATGTGGCAGCTCGAGGACCTCCTCGGCCCGCCCGATCATGTGATCAAGTCGAAGCCGTTCGACGTGCCCGCCGAGGGTGGCGACACCTGGTGGCGGCCGCGCGTGCCGACGGGGCTCGACGAGGACAAGTGGGCGATGGCGTTCGAGACGCGCCCCTCCTTCCCGGCCGGCCGCCAGGTCGTCCATCACGCGAACCCTCATCTTCTGCGGCTCACCGAAGAGGGCCGGTATCGGCGCATCCAGACCCTGTCCGAGTACGCCATGGGCAAGGTCGGCGAGATCCTGCCGGGCGACGCCGCGCGGCTCCTCAAGGCGAACGACATGATCGAGTGGGACGCCCACTACTACCCGATGGGATACGACGTGCCCGGCGATCAGGTCGAACTCGGAATCTGGTTCCACGAGGAGGGCCATGAGCCGGAGTTCCGCCAGGACCTGCGCCTCTACCCGCTTCGGGGCGACATCGCGCTGCGGCCCGGCGGGACCGCCATGACCCAGGGCTTCCACCGGTGGGACCACCCGGTGCGCATCGACAGCTACCAACCGCACGGCCACGTGCACCTGCACGCGATGTCCGTGCAGGCGGTGTACCCGGACGGCAATGTCGAGCTGATCAGCATGGTCACGGACTTCGACGCGCGCTGGCACCACAGCTACATCTACGAAGACGATGTGGCGCCGCTCCTGCCCACGGGGACGGTCGTCGTGCTGACCGGATGGTACGACAACACGGCCGAGAACGAACTCACGCCGGACCCGGAGATCTGGTACGCGCGCGGCTCGCGCACGACGGACGAGATGTCGCACGCGTGGATCGCCGTCACGCACCTGACCGAGGAAGGCTACCAGCGGCTGGTCGAGGAGCGGGAGAAGAGGCTCGCGAGCGGCGACAGCGGGGGCAGCGGAGGCAGCGGGGGCGACGGCAACTGATGCGCGGGGGACAGCCGGCGCGGGTTTTGGTCGCGGCGCGGCCTCTTGTTGCGGCAGTGGTCCTGCTGGCGGCACAGGCGGCCGCGGGCGGCCCTCTGGAGGCGCAGCAGCGGCGCCTGCCGCTCGCCCCGATCCTGCCCAGCGGCGACGAGGTGGCCCCGTTCTTCGAAGGCTGGTACCGGAACGACGATGGCACGTTCACGCTCTCGTTCGGGTTCTTCAACCTGAACAGCCGGCAGATCCTCGACATCCCGCTCGGACCCGAGAACTTCATCGAGCCGGCCGAGTTCGACGGCATGCAGCCCACCCACTTCCCCGTGCGTCCGCGCCGGGACCGGGGCGTCTTCCACGTCACGGTGCCCGCCTCGTACGCGGACGGTGAACAGACCGTGGTGTGGACGATCACGGCAAACGGGTACACGAACGCGACCCCGGGGCGCGTGGGGATCCCGGCGCTGCAGCTCGACTACGGGCCGCGCGCCATGGGATCGGTGTCGCCGGTCGTGCGCTTCAGCCCCGACGGCGAGGCGGGGCAGCACATTCAGGGCGCGTGGGGGGAGCCGCGCACCGCGAAGGTGGGTGAGCCGCTTACGCTGACGCTCTGGACGGAGGAGGTCTCGGTGCGCGCCCCCGAGGACATGGTCAACGCGTCCGTCAACGTGGGCGTGAGCTGGTTCAAGCACCAGGGGCCCGCCGGCGCGGTCCTGGTCGATCCCAGGCGCATCACGGTGGAAGGCGGCACCGGCGAGGCCACCGCGACTGTCGTGTTCAGCGAGCCGGGCGAGTACGTGCTGCGCGCCCGCATCGACAACTGGGCCGCGAACGACAGTACCGGCGGCGACCAGTGCTGCTGGACGAACGCGTACGTGCGGGTGACGGTCACGCGCTGACCCTTACGGTGACGCGCTGGCCCTTCACCTGGGCGCCCTGCTCTCACCGTCACATCTGACAAGGAAACGAAAATGGACACGAATCGGCGGGACTTTCTGAAAGCCACGGTTGCCGCGGGGGGGGCTGTTGCGGCGGGCGTCGCTCCGGTGGCGCTTGCGGGGTGCGCCGGGGGTGATGCGGGGGGAGGCGGCGCGGAGGGCGCCATGGCGGACGCGGGCGGCACGGAACCGCAGCAGGCCTCCCGGTCGCTCCGCATCCTGATCCTCGGCGGGACGGGCTTCATCGGGCCGCACCAGGTCGAGTACGCCCTGTCGCGCGGCCACGAGGTCACGCTGTTCAACCGGGGGCGCACCAACGCGCACCTCTTCCCCGGGGTGGAGAAGCTCGTCGGCGACCGCGAGAGCGACCTGACGGCGCTGGAGGGGCGAAGCTGGGACGCGGTCGTGGACAATTCGGCGACCAACGCCCCGCACTGGGTCGAGGCGAGCGCGAACCTGCTCAGGGACTCGTGCGAGCGCTATATCTTCGTCTCGACGCGGTCGGTCTACGCCGACACCAGCCGGGTGCCGATGTCGATCGACGCGCCGGTCTGGACCTACGAGAACGCCGGCGTCGAGCGCGGCGCGGAGCGGCTACCGTACGGACTCGGCAAGGCGATCTCCGAGCAGATCGCCCGGGACGTCTTCGGCGAGGACCGCACGCTGGTCTTCCGGCCCGGCCTCATCATCGGCCCGGGCGACAACACCGACCGCTTCACCTACTGGCCCGTGCGCGTCGATCGCGGCGGCGAGGTCCTCTCACCCGGCGACGGTACCGACCCCGTGCAGATCATCGACGTGCGCGATTTCGGCGACTGGCTGGTCCGGATGGCCGAGGCGGGCGAGCACGGCACCTACAACGTCGTCGGCCCGGCGACGCCCCGCCCCATGAGCGAACTGCTCTACGGCATCCGCGCCGTGACCACCGCCGAGACGACCTTCACCTGGGTGGACGCGGACTTCCTCAGTGAGGCCGGGCTGCGCCCCTACGCCGAGATGCCGGTATGGCGCCCCGCCCGGGACGGGTTCGAGGGGTTCGCGCGCTTCGACCTCACCCCGGAGGTGGAGAAGGGCCTCACCTTCAGGTCGCTCGCCGACACGACCGCTGCCACGCTGGAATTCCACTTCTCGCGGACGGCCGAGCGGCAGGCCCGGGTGTTCAACCGGCTGAGCCCCGAGCGCGAGGCCGAGGTGCTGGCGGCGTGGCACGCGTCGCGGCGGGGGTAGCGGCGGGCTGGAGCCATCTTCCGTGTAAAGAGGAGTTTACTTAATGACAAGTAAAGTTTGCAATTCGTGCGCGCGGACGCGGTGGGCATGGGTTATCGCCGCAATCACCGTTGGCACCGCGCTGGCGCTGGCCGGGTGCGCCGATGACGCCGCCGGGCCAGCCGCGCCGGCCGACCTGGTGCTGCGCGGCGGGGTCGTCGCCACGGTCGACGCCGACAACACGATGGCCGAGGCAGTGGCGATCACGGACGGGTGGATCGTGGCGGTGGGGAGCGACGAGGAGGTCGCCGCGTTCATCGGCGCCGAAACCGAGGTGATCGAGCTGGATGGCCGGTTCGCCGCGCCGGGCTTCATCGAGGGGCACGGGCACTACATGAGCCTCGGCAACTCCAGGACGATCCTCGACCTGAACGACGCCGCCAACTGGGACGAGATCGTGCAGATGGTCGCCGAGGCGGTAGCCGGGGCCGCGCCCGGCGAATGGATCCGCGGCCGCGGCTGGCACCAGGAGAAATGGGACCGCCCCCCGGACCCGGTCGTGGAAGGCAACCCGACCCACGCGACCCTCACTGCGGTCAGCCCGGACAACCCGGTGCTGTTGGGCCACGCGTCGGGGCACGCAGCCTTCGCCAACGCCCTGGCGATGGAACTCGGCGGCTACGACCGGGACTCCGAGCCGCCGCCCGGCGGTGAGCTGGTCCGCGACGAGAACGGCGAACTGACCGGCCTCCTGCGCGAGACGGCCCAGGGACCGGTATCGGCGGCCTTTTCCGATTCGCAGCTTGGCCGCACGGCGGAAGAGATCGATGCCCAGTTCCGGCGCGAGGTGAGCCTGGCCGCCGAGGAGGCGCTCTCCAAGGGCGTGACCTCCTTCCAGGATGCGGGCGCCGGCTTCGGCACCATCGACCGCCTCAGGGAGTTGGAAGCCGAGGGCGCGCTCCCCGTCCGCCTCTACATCATGGTCCGCCGCGAGTCCAACGAGGAGATGGACGCGCGCCTGCCCGACTACTACATGCCGTCCGAGGGCGACGACTACCTGACCGTGCGCTCGATCAAGCGCCAGATCGACGGCGCGCTCGGGTCGCACGGCGCCTGGCTGCTGGAGCCGTACGAGGACATGCCCGAATCGGCCGGACTCGTGCTCGAAACGGTCGAGGACATCACCGGGACCGCGCACGTCGCGATCAAGCACGGCTTCCAGGTCAACACCCACGCCATCGGCGACCGCGCCAACCGCGAGGTCCTGGACATCTACGAGGCCGTCTTCGATTCGGCCGGGGGCGCCGACGACCTCCGCTGGCGGATCGAGCACGCGCAGCACGTCCACCCCGACGACATTGCGCGCTTCGCCGAACTCGGCGTCCTCGCCTCGATGCAGGGCGTGCACGCCACCTCGGACGCTCCCTGGATCCCCCTTCGCCTGGGCGACGACCGCGCCCGCGAGCGGACCTACCTGTGGCGCGCGTTCATGAATGCCGGCGTCCCCATCAACAATGGCACCGACGTGCCCGTCGAGGACATCGACCCGCTCGCCAGCTTCCACTCCTCGGTCACCCGCCTGACCGCCGACGGGTCCATCTTCTACCCGGAGCAGAACATGACCCGCGTCGAGGCGCTCCGCAGCTACACGATCAACAACGCGGTCGCGGCTTTCGAGGAGGCGTTCAAGGGATCGCTCGAGGTCGGCAAGCTGGGCGATGTGGTGGTGATCGATCGCGACATTCTCATCGTTCCGGACGGGGAGCTGGCCGATGCGCGGGTGGAGTTGACGATCGTGGGAGGGGTGGTACGGTATGTGCGGTAGAGAACGGCCGATTCAGCCATTGCGCGGCCCCCGCTCCAAATCGCCCGCGATCCGGCCCCGGGGCGCCTGCATGATGCTCTCCGCCGCCGCGCTGGCCGCCTCCGCCGCGTGTGGTGTGGCCCCCGCACCCGGCGAGGACGCGCAGGAAGCGGACGGCGCGGCCGCAGGCGATGCGGGCACGGCCACCCGGATCCCCGGCGACACCCCCACCCCCATCGAGCACATCGTCCCCGAGGGCGTGGCGCGCCTGCCCGTCTTCACGCCGGCCGTCCGCGTCGGCGACCTCGTCTTTCTCTCCGGCGCGATCGGCACCCCGCCCACCGGCGAACTCCGCGTCGTGCAGGGCGGCGTCGGCCCCGAGACGCGTGCAACGATGGAGAACATCCGGCTCATCCTCGACGCGGCGGGACTGGGCTTCGAAGACCTGGTCAAATGCACCGTCTTCCTCGCCGACATCGCCGACTACGCGGCCATGAACGAGGTCTACGTCACCTACTTCGAGGGCATGCAGCCGCCCGCGCACTCCGCGATGGCCGGGAGCGGGCTGGCGCTCGGCGCCCTGGTCGAGATCGAGTGCATCGCGAGGGGGAAGTAGCGGCTCAGGCCGTGGTGGCCAACCCGCCCGACGACGGACCGAGCACCTCGCACAGCCGCCCATCTCGGATCGCGGCCTCGACCTCCCGGGGCTCGTGGTTGGCCGCACCCCGCGCCCGGGCCTCCGCCAGCAGCCCCAGGTCTCCGGTGCACACGCCGCGGGAGATCTCCAGCAGGGCGGAACGCTCGCCGCGTGCGAGGTCCTGCAGGACGGCGATGCCGGTCTCGAGGCCGGTCGCGGCAAGAACGCGGACCGGGTCCACGCCGCGGTGGGACGCTTCCACCAGGACGACGCCGAGACCGGTCTCCTCCTCCACCACATTGCACAGCCGCGCCCACCAGCGGACAGGCTCACGCCCGAGGCGGGTCGGCGCCACCAGGACATAGCCGCGCCGGATCCCTGCCCTGTGCAAACGGCGCAGGGCGGCGGCCAGTTCCAGCGGACTGCAGGAAGGCAGCCGGGGGGCGGTGGCCAGCATTGGAATCACGTCGGACGGTGTCGTCGGGTGCACCGGAACACACCTCCAGATCGGTCGTGGCGGGGCAACGGGGAGAATCGCCGCTGCCATCCATGTGACCGGACGATCGCCCGCTGGCGTGACGGACTGGGCTCCGATCTGTAACGATTTGGTAACGACAGGGCTTGCCGGTCCCGGGTCGGCGCGTCTCCGTCAAGTCGTCAGGAAGAAAGTCACCAGCAGCCCCGGGACCAGCACCATCCAGTACATGCACCACACGATCCACCCCTTGACCAGCGTCCAGATCCATCCATCCCCGTAGAAGCGACGCAGGGCCACCACTCCGTAGACCGGGACCAGCAGTTGCAGGACCAGCTGCACCCATACCCCCACCGAAGCGAACGGAACAACCAGCGCGAGCGTCAGCACGATGAAGCTGAACGTCTGGACATGCATCGCGAAGACAAGGTGCTCGACGAAGAAGCGGCGTTTTCGCACGAAGCAGATCGCCAGCGCCGCCGCCAGGAACGGCAGCAGAAAGAACATCGTGATCGGCAGATTGCCGATGAATTGCTGGAGAAACCGCGGGGGATCGTGGAAGAAATCCACCGTCGCGCCGAAAAACAGCCCTGCGAAGAAACCTGGGGGCTCCGGATCGCCCCGCGGCTCCATCGGGCCGAGCGCCGAATCGACGGCAGCGCCCAGCGTGTCGGGCATCGCGGGAGCTTCGGCTCCGAACGGAGAGCCTCTACGGCTTGCCAGCCTCACGAGCATCAGCGCCATTCCACGCGACCAGTCAGAGTCGGGGCGACCGAGGAGATCGTCCACCCTCTGGCGTTGCTCGGGCCGCACGACCGCCTTCAGCGCCTGGACCTGCGCTTCGGTGACGACGTTCCCTTCCCGCTCCGCCAGCTCGTCGTTCTGCTCATCGTCCACCTCTTCCGGGTCTTCGCCAAACTGCACGTCAATGTCGGCCCCGGTCTGCACCGACCAGTCGGGCACGGTCACAAGCACGAGGAAAAACACGAAGCTGGCAAACAGGTACATGCGAACCGGCGTCATGAATCGCGCCCGCCGGTTGCGGCAGAACTCCAGCGACAGGCTCCCCGGCTTGAAGAGCAGGAGCTTCAGCGTCTGGAAGAGCCTGGAATCCACCTCGAAGGACTCACGACCGAACTCCCACATGACCGGCAGAAGGCCGCGCACGTAGTTGCGGTCGTTCTGACCGCAGACGGAGCAGAACCGGCCCGAGCGGCCACCGCCGCAGTTCGGGCACACGGCGGGGCCCGCCATCCCGGCGTCCCCACCCGGCCGGGTGGTGGACCTCCGTTCAGCACGGCGGTTTTTTTTTCGCTTGAACCCGAACATGGGTGCTCAAGGTCGTGTGGAAGGCGAGAGCCTGCGGCGGTCGATGCCCGCGCTCGTGGACGTCACCAATTCGAGGTTGCCGTCCAGGATGTTTCGCAGAAGCCGCGTTGACAAGGGCACCGTGCCCTGCGGGTTGGCTTCGCCCGGGCCGCCGAGGCGCAGCACCACGACCGGACCCTCTTCGTCGGAGGTGCGCCGGAGCGCCACACCATGGACATCGGCGGAATCGGTGCCGGACAGCGTGATCCGGTAGGAAAGCCGGCCCGTGGGAAGGTCGACGCCCAGCACGGCGGTCACCCGGTCGTCGTTCCGGGGATCGGTGGCGATTTGCACCGGCGGTGGCGGCGCGCCGTTGACGAGCGGAGGGGTGCGCAGCGGGGCGCGGCGTTTCGGTGCGGCTGATTCGTGCGCGAAGGCGAGCGCGGCCAGGCGGGCGTCGTCGAGCGGGCGGCCCAGGAGTTCGAGGCCCACCGGAAGGCCACTCCCGGTGAATCCGGCCGGGATGGAGAGCGCCGGCAGTCCCGTGTGCGCGCTCAGGAAGCAGGTCGAGCCGGTGGGCGCCGCCCCGATGAGCGCGGTTTCCTGGCGCATGGTCGGGTAGGCCAGCGCGTCCAGGTCCTCGCGGTCCAGCAACTCCACGACCGCCGCCGTCAGGGCGCGCCGCCGCTCCAGGGTCTCGGCCAGCTCGGGGGTGTCGCGCGATTCGCGCGCGTTGCGGCGGCGGAAGGTGCCGTCCAGCGCCTCGTGATGCAGGCCGGCCTCGATGATCTCGCCCAGCGACCGGACCGGTCCGTCCGGGACCGCAGCCAGGTAGTCCGCCAGATCGAACTTGAAGTCGAAGTCGATCATGCCGGTGTTGGCGAGGAGGCCGGTGAGGTCCGGAATCTCCACGTCGACGACCGTCGCGCCGGCAGCCTCCATCTCGGAGAGGGCATCGCGGATGACCCCCGTCACGCTGCCCGCGGTCCCACTCCCCGACACCCACGTCTCCAGCGCGCCGATCTTCGCGCCCTCCAGCGCATTCGCGTCGAGCGCTTCGCGGAACGCCGGTGTCTGCCGCCCGTCGAGGATGGCGGTGGCGGGGTCGGCGGGATCGCGCCCCACGGTGGCATCCAGGGCGATGGCGAGATCGGTCACCGAGCGCGCGAGCGGCCCGCCGGTGTCCTGTGTGTGCGAGAGCGGCAGGATCCCGTCGATGCTGGAGAGACCCTTCGTGGGCCTCAGCCCGAAGAGGTTGTGCACCGACGCCGGAATGCGGATCGACCCGCAGGTGTCGCTTCCCCACGCCACCGCGGCAAAGCTGGCCGCCACGGCCGCGCCGGTTCCCCCGGAGCTTCCGCCCGGGTTGCGGCGCGGGTCGTACGGGTTGCGCGTCTGGCCACCGAGCGAGCTGATGGTCGTGATTCCGGCCGCGAGTTCGTGGAGGTTCGTCTTGCCCAGGATGACCGCGCCCGCGTCGAGGAGCCGGGCGACCTGGTACGCGTTGTCGCCCGGACGGAGCCCCGCCAGCGCCAGACTGGACCCCGTCGTGGGCATCCAGTCCATGTCGTAGTTGTCCTTCATCAGGACCGGGATGCCGTGCAGCGGTCCACGCACCGTTCCGGCCGCCCGCTCCGCGTCCAGCGCTTCCGCCTGCCGGCGCGCGAGCGGATTCAGGCGGATGATCGTGTTGAGCGCCGGACCGAGCCGGTCGTAGGCCTCGATGCGGGCGAGGTAGCGGTCGACGAGAACGGCGGAGGTGGCGCGTCCGTCCTCAAGCGCCGCCTGCAGCTCGAGGATCGAGGCCTCGGCGACCTCGAAATCCCCGGTGGGCCCGGTTGACGGACTTGTGCATGTGGCGCTGGCCATGAGCGCCGCCACCACAAGGACAGCCCCCCAAAGCACGACGCGGGGACTATCCATGGGACACTAGAAGCGCACCCCGAAAGTCCACGTTCGCGGACGCGGCGCGGCGGTGTTGATTCTCTCGAAGTTGTCGTCGTCCGTCAGGTTGAAGATGTGCACGAAGGCGGACGCGCCGCCGGGCAGGTCCTGCGAGACGCTCATGTTCAGCCGCATGAACGCCGGATAGTCGATGTGGTATCCGAGCGGATAGGGCTTCGCGACGGGATTGAAGTTGCCGCTGTAGATATCGCCCAGGAAGCCGGCGAAATCGGCGCTGTTCCAGCCCGACAGGTACGTCAGGTCGGCGTTCAGGGTTGTGCCGTCGCGCGGCGTCAGGCTGGCTCCCATCGACATCGTCCACTTGGGCCGCTCGTCGAGCTCCTGTCCCTCCTCGTAGTCGCCCGTGTAGCTCTCGTCGAGATCGACGACCGTGCTGTTCGTTAGGCCGTAGTTCATGTTCAGCGAAAGCCGGGAGGTGGGCTTGCGCCTCGACCTTGACTTCCCACCCCTGGTTGTTCATCCGGTGCAGGTTCTGGTATTGGAAGATCGAGCGCGGGAAGTCGCCCGAGGTATCGCTTCCGGTGATCACCAGCTCGATCAGGTCGACGGGGTCCTGGTCGAAGAAGGTCAGGCCGATCGAGCCCTTCCCGCCGTAGAGAACGTCGACGCCCAGGTCGTAGCCGCGCTGCTTCTGCGCGCGCAGGTCCGGGTTGGCCAGAAGAATCGAGAACTCGCTCTCGTCTCCGCCCACCTGATCTTCGTTCGGCACGATGACCGCCTGTCCCCAGGCGAAGCGGGGCTTGATCGTGAAATCGCCCGCTTCACGAATGCCGGTGATCCCGAAGCGGGGGGACCAGGTCAGCCCATCGGTCGACCCCTGCGGATGCCGGTCGCCGCGAATGCCGCCGGTGAAGAACACGGCGTCCCGGAAGCCCAGTTGCATCTGCCCGAAATAGCCGTCGCTGCCGATTTCTCTGGTGAAGTCGGCCGTCGGCCAGTCATAGTCGCGCCAATCCCTCACGTCGATCGGGTCGTGCGCGGTCAGCGTGTATTCGCTTCTGTCGGCGCCGAACACGAAGGTGCCGTTGAGGTCCTCGGTGAGTTCCCGGCTGAGGGTCGTGTTGTAGGCCATGGACGAGCGATTGGTGTCCCGGGCCCGCACGCTGTAGGTGCCGTCTTCGTTCGGCAGAACCGGGTAGTAGGAGTCTTCGTACCGGTCGAATCCCATTGTGAAGTCGTGGCGCCACCACGAAGCGGCTTCGAAGCCGAGATCCAGACTGTTCGTCTCCAGCCGGCTGATGAAGCGCTGTCTGTTGGGCGGATTGTCGGGCGCGCCGACCCTCTGGTAGACCTCCCGCAGGATCGGGTTCCAGCTGCTGTAGTTGGATCCGTCGTGGGCCCGCATGCTCGCCTGAACTTCGAGCCGGCCGACGGTGAAGTTCACGCTGCCGAAGAGCCGCTGGTCCTCCTGGGCGAGCAGGTCGACCCATTCGGGCTCCTGCCGTCCGCTGTAGCCCAGGTTGTAGCCGAAGCGCGAGTCACCACCGGCGAGGTTGAGCCGGTACTCCGGAGCCCGTGGCGTTCCCGACACGTAGGGGGACTGCACCACCTCAAGTTCCATAGTGCCCGAGAGCCGCGGACTGCGCCAGTCGCCTCCCGAGCCGCGCCGGGTGAAGATCTGCATGACGCCGCTGATCGCGCGCGAGCCGTAGATCGTCGAGGCCTGCGGGCCCGAGACCACCTCGACGCGTTCGATGATGCCGGGGTCCAGATTGGTGACGTACGCCGGGTCGGCGATCTCCGCGCCGTCCACGTACACCTTGAGGGTGGACGCGGCGCCGAGGCCGGACACGCCGCGCACCGAGAACACGCCGTAGCGGGCGCCGGGGCCCTCGTCGTTGTAGACCGCGCCGGGCACGGCCGTGCGCACGAGTTCCGCCACGTTGCGGGGCGCTAGCCTCTCGATGTCGGCACGGCTCACGATCGTCACGGGGGTGGGGACTTCGCGAACCGCCGTCGGCATGACGGTACCCGTGACGATGAGTTCGTCGAGCGTGACCGGCTCGGGGTCGAGCCGGACGTCGACGCGGGCGGTCTGGCCGGCGACCACAGTGACCTCGACCGTTCCCGCGCGGCGGCCAAGGACGCTCGCCGTGATCTGGTAGTCGCCAGGAGGTACGGACGCGAAAGTGAAGCGGCCGTCTGCGCCGGTTACGGTTTCGCGGCTGGTTCCGCCCCCTTCCAGCACGACCCTTGTCCCTTCAAGGCGCTGTGGCTGTTCGGCGGCCCTGACCATGCCTTCGATGGCGTTGTCCTGGGTCGCTGTGGGTTCGGTGGCTGCGGCCGCGGCCGGGGCTGCGAGCATGGTGGTCGCGAGGAAGATCCCCGCAAAATGGATGTTTCGGCTTCGCATGACTTGCCTCCCGTGGCCGTTGTCCGTCTGGCTCCAATCCGCCCGCCGCCCCGCTGCGGTGGCCGGCCATCAACATGGGGGCGGGGGCGCCGAATCGTCCAGATCGCTACGGGCCAACCCCGGTCGGGGTTTCCGCCGCCGTCCC
Source organism: Gemmatimonadota bacterium (assembly GCA_022823225.1). Lineage (GTDB taxonomy): Bacteria > Gemmatimonadota > Gemmatimonadetes > Longimicrobiales > Gaopeijiaceae > Bin94. The sequence continues at coordinate 101,451 of JAJDXM010000015.1, read as the reverse complement.
TTGCGAGCGTCCTTGCCCGAACCGCCTTGCGGCCACCACCCCCACGCGGTCCATTTCCACCCCACGCGGCGCCCCCCACCCCCGCCGCCCCACACACTGCCACCAAGGCCGCGCGCATGCACCGCTCCACGATCCCCCCAACCCGCCACCACCCCCTCGCTGCGGCGACCCCCGCCCGTCGCCCAGCGTCGCGGGCCCACCGCCCCCTCGCGGCCACCGGCCTCGCCCTGGCCCTCGCGGCCGGCGCCCCCGCCCGCCCCGCCACCGCCCAGACCCCGGCCGCCGACCCCGCCACCGTCCACGAGGCCGCGCAGGGTCTCGTACTGCGGGGCATCGGCCCGGCGCTGATGGGCGGGCGCATCGCGGACATCGCCGTCCACCCTGACGACCCCACGACGTGGTACATCGCGGTCGGCTCCGGCGGCGTGTGGAAGACCACGAACGCGGGCATCGCGTGGACTCCCGTCTTTGACGACCACCCCTCGTATTCGATCGGCGACGTCGCCATCGATCCGTCCGATCCGGACATCGTCTGGGTCGGCACCGGAGAGAACGTGAGCGGGCGGCACGTGGCATGGGGCGACGGGGTCTACCGGAGCCGGGACGGGGGACGCAGCTGGGAGCACATGGGGCTCGCGGCCTCGGAGCACGTCGGGAAGATCCTGGTCGATCCGCGCGACGGGAACATCGTGTTCGTAGCTGCGGAGGGGCCGCTCTGGTCGTCGGGCGGCGAGCGCGGGCTGTACCGGACCGAGGACGGGGGCGAGACGTGGGAGGCCGTGCTGACCGTCGACGCGAACACCGGCGTGACGGATGTCGAGTTCGACCCCGTCGACCCGGACATCATGTATGCGGCAACCTACGAGCGGCGGCGGAGCGTGTGGGCGCTGCTGGCGGGCGGCCCCGGGTCGGGGATCCACAAGTCGACAGACGGGGGGCGGAAGTGGCGGCGGGTGAGCCGCGGGCTCCCGAATGCCGATATGGGAAAGATCGGGCTGGCCGTTTCGGGCGCCGACCGCAACGTGGTCTACGCGACCATCGAGGCCGGCCCGAGCGACCGCGGCTTCTACCGTTCCACCGACCGGGGCGAGAGCTGGGAGCGCCGCAATTCCTACATCTCGGGCGGCACCGGGCCCCACTACTACCAGGAGATCGAGGCGTCGCCACACGATGTGGACCTGGTCTACCAGATGGACGTCTTCGTGCACGTCACCCGCGACGGCGGCGCGACCTTCGCCGAGCTGGGGACCGGCCGCGAGAAGCACAGCGACAATCACGCCTTCTGGATCGATCCGGCGAACGGGAAGCACATCCTCGCCGGAACCGACGCGGGCCTGTACGAGACCTTCGACGAAGGGACGACCTGGCGGCACTTCCCGAACATGCCCGTGTCCCAGTTCTACAAGCTCGCGCTCGACAATTCCGAACCGTTCTACAACATCCTCGGCGGCGCGCAGGACCTGGGGACGCTCCACGGGCCCGCGCGCACGATAAACCTGGAGGGTGTGCGCAACCGCGACTGGTACGTGCCGCTGGGCGCCGACGGGTACGCCGCGGCCTTCGACCCGGCCGATCCGGCCATTGCCTTCATCCAGACCCAGCAGGGGAATCTGCAGCGGGTCGACCTCGTCAACCACGAACTCATCAACATCCGTCCGCTGCCGGCGCCCGGCGACCCGCCCGAGCGCTGGAACTGGGACAGCCCCGTGATTGCGAGCCCCCACGCGGAGGGCCGGATCTACTACGCATCGCAGCGGCTGTGGCGGAGCGACGACCGGGGCAATTCGTGGCAGGCCGTGAGCGGCGATCTGACCCGCAACGACAACCGCTACGAGCTGCCGATGGCGGGCCGCGTACGCAGCATCGACGCACTGTATGGAAACACCGCAATGTCCCTGTACTCAACGATTTCGGCGATTTCGGAGTCGCCGGTGGCGGAGGGCGTGATTTTCGTGGGCACCGACGACGGGCTGGTGCAGGTGACGGAGGACGGCGGGGCGACCTGGCGCCAGGCGGCGGCGCTGCCGGGCGTGTCCGAGCGCGCGTTCATGAACGACATCAAGGCATCCCAACACGACCGCGCAACGTTTTTTGTTGCGCCGGACAACCACAAGGAGGGCGACTACACGCCCTATCTCTTCGAGAGCAACGACGCCGGCCGCAGCTGGCGCTCGATCGCCGGCGACCTGCCCGACGGCATCGTGATCTGGTCGGTGGAACAGGACCACGTGCGTCCCGAACTGCTATTCCTCGGCACCGAACACGGGATCTATTTCACGACAAACGGGGGCGACCACTGGGTCCTGCTGGGCAACGGCGCCCCCACGATCTCGTTCCGCGACCTGGAGATCCAGCGCCGCGACGGCGATCTGGTGGGCGCGACCTTCGGCCGCGGCTTCTACGTCCTCGACGACTACGCGCCCCTGCGCGCGATGGCCGGCGGCGCGCTGGCGGCCGACGCAACCCTGTTCCCGGTGCGGGACGCCTGGTGGTACGTCCCCAACACCCCGCTCCAGGCGGCCGGGCAGCCCACCCTGGGCACGACCTCGTTCGTCGCGCCCAACCCGGACTTCGGCGCCACCTTCACCTACTGGCTGGCCGAGGTGCCCGAAACGATGCGCGAGGAGCGGCGGCGAGAAGAGCGCGCGGCGGCGGGGCGCGGCGAGGACATCGCGCTTCCCGGCTACGAGCGCCTTGCTGCGGAGGCCCAGGAGAGCGGGCCGCGCGTCGCCATGCTCGTACGGGACGCCGCGGGCAACCCCGTGCGGCGCGTAATGGGCCCGGCTCGGCGCGGCCTCCACCGCGTCACCTGGGACCTCCGCCACCCTGCCCCCGACCCCGTCAACCTCACGACCCCGGGCTTCACGCCACCGTGGGCGGGCCAGTCGCGCGGCCCGCTGGCGCCGCCGGGCGACTACACGGTCGAGATGGCGCTCGTCACCGAAGACAGCGTGGAGCCGCTCGGCGAGCCGCAGGCCTTCACGGTGAAGCCCGTGCCCAACATCGACATGAGCACCGACTTCGTCGCCGCGATGGCCTTCGCCGAGGAGACCGCGGACCTGCAGCGCCGTGCCCGGGGCGCCACCGCCGAGATCGGGCGTGCGCGTGAACGGTTGCGCCACATGCGCGCCGCCCTCGACGAGACCCCCGCAGCCGGCGAGGAGCTCTACCAGCGCCTGGAGGCCATCGACGGACGCCTCGCCGAGGTCGCGGCCGAGCTCCAGGGCAACCCCACCCCGGGCCGCTACAACGAGCCCACCGCGCCCTCGATCACGGGCCGCATCGGGCAGGTGGCAGGGGGGCACTGGGGTACGCGCCAGGAGCCCACCGCGACGCAGCGCGAGAGCCTCGCCATCGCGCGGGCGGGGTTCGAGGAGGTCGTCGTGCGGCTGAGGTCGCTGCTGGAAGAGGATCTCGCAGGGCTGGAGCGGGACATGGCGGCGGCGGGGGCGCCGTGGACGCCGGGGAGGGGGGTGGGGTGAGATCCTGGCGCGCCCCGACCGGTCAACGACCCCGCCGGTAGATATCCTTACGCTGCCCGACCTTGAGAATGATGATCACCAGCCGTCGCCGCGAAACGCTGTAGAGGATCCGGTATCGCCCAACGCGCACGCGGTAGACATCGTCGTACCCCGTTAGCTTCTTCGCCCCCTGCGGAAACGGGTCTTCCGCCAGAAGCAGCATCCTGCGCACGATGCGCTCCTGAACGTCCCGTGGTAGCTTGCGCAGCTGCTTCTCCGCCGTGCGGGAAATCTCGACTTCATGGTGTCCCATCGAGGTGGAGCTCCCGGATCACATCGGCCAGCGGCCGAGTGGGCTCGTGTCGAATTCGCTTGAGATCGTCGATGTCCTCAAGCTCCTCGAGTCGATCCAGCAGCGCCTCACGGACAAAGTGACTCACGACCAATCCCCGGGATCTGCAGCACTCGTCGACCGCCTTCTTCAGGGCTTCGTCCACCCTGACGTTCATCTGTACCTTTCCCATCTCATCTTCCTCTACTGGAGGCTTCGGCGAGACCTATTCTAGCATCTGCTATACACCGAGGCAACGTGGGTCGACCCATTCGTGATGCACAAGCCCTCGTGTTGAACGGGGACTTCGTACCTCTCGCCGTGCGGCGCTGTCGCGGATCCGGTGTTGGGCGGCCGGCTGGCGCGTCCGGTTCCGGCGCGTCCCCGGGCGTCCGCTCGGCGTCCTGGCAAGCAAGCAGGGCAGATGCGACAAGAGCAATCTGCACCTTCATGGTCGAACTCCCCGGCTTCCTGGTCGAACTCCCCGGCGGCAGCGCGGCGATTCCCCCCCCGCGGTTCCGCTATCGCGACGCCCGGAGGTTAGCGTACCGGTTGGTCGCCTTCGGTACCACCCTCGCGGCCTCTGGCTTCGCTCCCATGCCGCTCAAAGAACTCGTCGGTGCCGGCAGGCAGCAGCAGCCTGTCGGAAATCGCGGCGATCTCCTCCGCCTCCTTCCAGGCCTGCTCCAGCGCCCACAGTTCGCCTTCGAGCGCGCGCCGCTCCTGTTCCTCGTGAAGCGCCATCTCCAGGGCGAGTCTCGTGGGCTTGGGCATGTACCGCACAAAACCGCTCCGGGCTCGCCGATCGGTGCGCTCCTGACTGGCGACTTCCGCCAGGTATTGTCCAGGGTGACTGCATGACTCGATCTCGCCAACAGCAGCGCGGACGGTTCCGCGGCCCGCACCCCACTGGTTCAGCAGCGGAACAATCGCTCCGGCAACGCGCCGGGCATCCGCGCCCTGGAACCAGGCGGTGCGGTCTCCCTGGCGGATCTCCACCCGGAACCCCGGGTCCCGGTTGTCGGGCAGGATCCTGAAGGTTGAGAGTTCGTCACCCCTGAACCTGGCGATGTTGTCCGGTGCCGCGGCGGCGCCCTCCGGAGCGTCACCCACGCGTACCTTCGCGACCTGCCGCCGTTGGAGCCAGAACAAGGTGGCCACAACGACTGGAACCAGAGTCATGCCCAACAGAGGGGTGAGAACCTGGTACGTGGCGACGCCCGCCGGAAACCCGACCGCCGACGCCGCAATCTGACGCCGCATCCGCTCTCCCATCCGGTCCCCGTAGCGCCAGGCCGCGAACTCGGGGCGCAAAGGTTTCCCGATGCGCACCAATTCCAGGCCGCCGCGAAGACGCGCGATCCCGATGTTCTCGGTCGAAGTCCGAATGCGCGTGTCCCGGTAGAAGCGCTCGCATTCCTCGATCGCCTCCCAGCGCTCCTCGAGCGGCGTCAGGTTCCAGCGCCTGCACTTCCGGCACACGACCCAGAGCCGGCCCTTCGCGGCATCGAAGGCGAGGCGGCGGCCGACCGGAAAATGCTCGACTACCTCGTTGCCGCCGAGGGGCTTCTTGCAGAAAAGGCAGGTCTTGTACACGCCTGGCGTCTCCCCTCTATTCCTGCGTGCGCCCTCCAAGACTGGCGGCGCGGCCGAGCCAGCGCAAAGCTGGACACTTCACCGACCGAACCTCATCGTAAGCGTTACCATGGCCAATGACACGTTTCGCGCGTTTCGCGCACCGGTTCTTCTCCTCGCATCATTCCTGTGTGCCTCCTGCGGCGGCGGGCAGCCCCCTGGCGGGGACGGGCTGCGGGGCGCACCCAAGGTTCTCCTGATCGGGATCGACGGGGTGCGGCCCGATGTGCTCGCCGAAGTGGCCACGCCGAACATCGACGCCCTGGCGGCGGCCGGCTGGTACACCGACCAGGCCCGCACCACCACGCCGTCGGTCAGCGGACCGTCCTGGTCCTCGATGCTCACGGGCGTCTGGCCCGAGAAGCACGGCGTCACCAACAACAACTTCACGGGGCGTGACTACGCGACCTATCCCTCGTTCCTGATGCGGGTCGAGGCCGCGCGCCCCGAACTGGCCACCTTCGCGGCGCTCGACTGGGTCCCCCTCGCGGAGCTGGAGAGCGAACCCGGTCCCGTCCTCCCGGCCGCGATCGACGTGCGCGAGGTGGTCGACGGCTACGACCTCGGCTGGCCCGAGGCCGACGGCGAGATCGCGGCGCGCGCGGCGCGGCACCTTGGCGAGGCCGACCCCGATGCGATGTTCGTCTACTTCGGCCACCCCGACGAGACCAGCCACCGCCACGGGTCCATCGGCGCCGAGTACCGGGACGCGATCGCCTTGGCCGACACGCATGTCGGGATGGTCGTGGACGCGATGCGCGCGCGCCCGTCGTTCGCCGACGAGGACTGGCTCGTCCTCATAAGCACCGACCATGGCAGGCGCGCCGACGGGGGGCACGGTGGGGACTCGCCCGAGGAGATGACGATCTTCATCCTTGCGAGCGGCCCGGCGACGGAAGGATGGCCGCCGCCCGGGCCCGCGTTCATCGTGGATGTCGCGGCAACGGCGCTGGATCACCTGGGCATCGAGATCGACCCGGACCGGGGGCTGGACGGAGTGCCGCTGGGCGAAGCCACGCCCGAGCGGACCGACCGCCTTCCCGGTGCGGACCCGGGTTCATCCTCGGACAACTGACGCCATGCTATACGGTATCTACGGCCGTCACACCCCGGAAACCTGCCCGATCCAGGTCCCGGAATACGCCCAGGTGTTCGTCGACATCTTCGAAATCGACCCGGAACGGCTCGCCGGGACGTACGGAATCCGCAGGATCGAGGCGCAGTATCATTCGGCGCTGGAGCATACGTTCCTGTGGATCGTGGATGCGGACCGTCCGCACGACATCGAGCGCTTCGCCGTCGACACCGGCCTCGCCTCGTTCAACGCGCTCCGGATCGTCCCGGTGCACACGTTCGCCGAGACGGTGGAGGGTCTGAGGAAGAGGCACGGCCTGGGAGGCGGCGAGTGAATCCGAAGACAGTAAAGAGAACATGACATTTGGTAAAGCAAACACGACATTGCACCACTCCCGCACCCGGATCGCCCACACCATCGAGATCTTCGAGGCCGCGCGGCGCGCCCTCTTCGCCGCCCTCGACGGCATCTCGCAGGCGGACCTGGACTGGAACCCCGCGCCGGGAACGCGCGGGATCGGCAAGATCTGCCGCCACATGTACCGGGTGGACATCTGGTTCCTGAAGCGGCTGGGGATCGAGCCCGTGATCACCCGCGACGCGCCCGGCACGGCCGACGAGATCGCGGGGCGGATGCGCACGATCCAGGAGCAGATTATCGACGAGGTGAAGGCGTGCGGGAGCGACACCGACCTCATGGCCGAGCGGACCTCGCTCGACGGCGAGACGGGGGCGCGGCTGGGGCCGGACGTCATCCACATGGCCCAGCACTACCTGTACCACCTGGCGCAGATGACGTACCTGCGGCGGATTCGTGAACGCGAGTGGAAGGCGCCGCTGGACGCCTGGGAGCACGCGACGCATCTGATCGGGGACCGGATTCTGGAGTAGCCCGGGCGATTCAACATGACGGCCGTCAAACGCAGGCCCCTCGAAGTTGCTTCCCGCCGCGTGGTGCAGGATGCCAGGCTGGCCATTCGGGACGTATACGATGCGATCGTCGAACTCGTCACCAACTCGGACGACCGGTATCAGATTCTCGGGACCGAAGGGCGAGTGGAGATCGAGCTTGGCCGTCAGGGCAAGGGGAAACCGTCCATCCTGCGGGTTCGTGACTGCGCCGATGGCATGACAACGGACCAGATGAACCGCAAGCTGGGACGCATCGGCGGGCGGGTCAGCGGCATGGAGGAGGGGAAGGCCGTCCGTGGGACGAATTCCCGGGGCGCCAAGGACATCGCGGCGCTGGGGCGGGTCACCTTCGAGTCGATAGCGGGGGACGGGCGCATGCACACCTGCCGCATCTTTCCGAACCTCGAGTACGAGGCCGACGACTCGCGAGAGGTGACGCCGGAGGTCCGCAAGCGGCTCGGGATCGGCAAGGGTACCGGCACGGTCGTGACCATTGAAATCGAACCGAGTCACCGCATTCCGAAGATCGACACGCTCGTGCCGAATGTGGCGCAGCTGGTGCGCCTCCGCGACATCGTGTGGCAGAAGCACACTACGCTCGTTGTCCGTGGTCTCACCAAGGGAGGCGACCGTGTCGTCGGCCTGCACAGGCCCGCGGGCAAGAGGCGTATTTCCAGAACGTTCTCGGTGCCCGGATACCCCGGTGCAAAAGCCAAGCTCATAGTCTTCCGGGCCCGAAAGCGGTTCCGCTCCGCGCGAAACCGGTTTCGGCTCGGCGGTGTCCTGGTCAAGTCGAGGCACGCGGTTCACGAAGCGACGCTATTCGACCGGGCGCTGGAATGGGACTCTCACGCGCAGTGGTTCTTCGGCCGGCTCACCTGCGAAGCCATCGACGACCTCTGGAACGAATTCGACGAACGGCAGGCGCGTGGCGAGCCGCATCCGCCGGACAATCCGGTGCCGATCCTTGATCCGTCCCGCAAGACGGGCCTCACGCCCGACCACCCCTTCGTGGAGGCGTTGTACGGCAGGGCGCTCGCGATGATCAGGCCTCTGGTCGAGGAGGAACGGACGCGCGAGGAACGCGAGCGCGCCCGAAGCGTCGAGAGCCGGACGACCCGCAAGCGGCTCAACGCCCTCGAAAAGGCCGCGAACCGGTTCATGGAGGACTTCTCGGACGAGGAGATGTCCAGGGACCCGAAGGGCAGTGAGAAGGGGAGCCGGTTTCAGATTCGCGGGTATTCGCTCAGTCCCCAGTACGCGCAGGTGGTGCGGGAGCAGTCCTTCAAGTGCTGGCTGACCGTGCGCTCGGAGGCATTCCCGGAGATCGGCGAAGGAGAGCCCGTGGCGGTGGAGTGCCTGACGGACGAGATCCGGGCGGATGCTGCCGAAGTCCCTCTCGAGCCGATCGAGGCACAGGAGGGAACGCTGCGCGCGGTCTGGTCGGTCAAGGCCTTGGAGGCGACCCCCGCAACAGGCCTGGAAGCGCGGGTCGGTCCCATCAAGGCGGAATCCACGATCGCGGTGCTCGACTCGGAGGCCGAGCGGTATGCTCACGTCGACGGACTTCAGTTCGAACGCAAGAGCTACCGGATCCGGGGCGGTTCCCGGAGGGGGATCAGGTTGCTCGCTCCCGTCGCTCTCGCCCGCTCGGCCGGACGGGATGTCGGTCTCGAGCTGTCGTCGGACGACTTCCGGGTGTCGGGGGCAAGGAAGATGGTGCTGAGTGCCAGCCTCGGTGTTGCCGTGTGCAAGCTCACGGTGGCCCTGCTGGACGATGAGGCCATGCCGACCAGGCTGGTCGCGCGCCTCGGGAACCACCAGGCCGAGACCGAGCTGCGCGCGGCGCCCACGGCCGGTTCGGGCATCGTGATCAGGCTCGAGGACGTGGACCACGGCGCGCTCCGCTACCGATGGAACAGGAACGTGCTGGAGATCGGCGCCCGCCACCCGTCGCTAAAGCGCTACCTGGGTCCGAAGTCGGAGCAGTACCCGGGACAGGACGCGCTGCACTTCCGCGTGCTGCTGGCGGAGGTGGTCGCCGAGGCGCTGTGCGCGCGGCGGCTGCAGGGGAACATCGAGGCGAACCCGAGGGACTTCGAGGGGATGTCGTGGGACGACTACTACCGGCACTTCGCCGGGATGATGTCGGAGTTCCTGCCGAAGGCGCATGGGTTGATGGCGCCGGGGGTGTGACGGTAAGATTGATCAGCCGTCGACAATCAGCACGATTCGCATTCGCGAGCGCTGGTGACCCGGCAGCCTGACGTTCCGCACTTCTCCCGCGTGCGCTCCCAGGAGCGCTTGACCGAACGAGGATTCGCGCGATACCTCACCCTTTTCCCAGTCCGGATCGCTCCCGACCACGACCCGAACGACGATCTCCCGAGACTCGAAGTCGTATACGTACACCTTGTCGCCCACTTGGACGCGGCGCGCGGGATCCGGGTCCGGCGGGTCCGGCGGCCACCCGACCGAGCCGATCTGGCCGGCGATGTACTCCTGTGCGTGATCAGGGTCGACCGGCATGCCGACCGCCTCTTTCAGCTCGCGCAGAAAGCGGTGCCGAACCTCGCGCCCCTTCAGCGCACGGCGCCACGCCCCGTGGGCCTCGGCCGGGAAGCGCAGTTCGGCGTAGTCCCGCCCCGCCACCTGAAGTGCCTCGCCCGACCTGACCGCGTGGAACGAGAGGTATGTGTCGAGGATTTCGGCAGCGTCCTCGGTGGGATCGTCCGCGATGTCGACACGCGCGAATCGCCTGTTGCGCAGGCTTCCCCGCCCCACCGGGAAGTGGATTGCCCACTCGCGGACGCGCGGTTCGCCGGGAGGATGGCACAAGGCGACGTCGACCGTCCCGGCCGGCGTCTCGAAGCCGGGCGTCACCACCCCCGCGTCGCCGATGTCCCAGCCGAGATGACGCAGAATAGGGAGGAGGACGCCGTTGGAGACATCGTCGCGGTTCGCGTAGTCGCCGTCCCCGAAACCCGCAGCCAGTTCGCCGATTCGTTCGGCAAGCGACTCGATGCGCGACCGCCGGGCGAAGAGAGGCAGCTCTTCAGTCCCGTCGTCTCCGCCACCCTTCTGCGCGGCGGCATCGCGGCTCGGTTCATCCATCGACTGCGCGATCCATGTCTTGAATCGAAGTGAAGTGAAGGACCTCGACAATCGGGGCGGCTCGCGTCGGAGGCAACTCGGACGTGTGCGTCGCAGGCTGCCCGTCCGCTGCTTCGCCGGAAGACAGCGATCTCGATTCCGGATGACCTGTTTGCCCTGGCCGACGCGCTCGCCCGGCGGCTGAACTTCTCCCGCAGCGAACTCTACGCGGTCGCCATCGAGGAATACGTGGCGAAACACCGAGACGAAGACATCGTCGCCAGGCTCAACCAGGTCTACTCGGAGCTGCCCAGCGGAGTCGATCCCGCTCTTCGGCGGGCTCAGGCCAGGTCCCTTTCCGCGGAGTGGTAGTCGCGCGGCGCGAAGTGTGGTGGGCCGACCTCGGGGAGCCACAGGCTTCCGAGCCCGGGTTTCGCCGACCGATCCTCGTCGTCCAGGCCGACCCAGGCCGACGCCGTCAACCGAAGCAGACTCAGGACGGTGATCGGCGTGGCCCTGACATCCAACACCCGTTACCTCGACGCCCCCGGCAACGTTCTCCTGCCGGCGTCACGCACCGGATTGCCCAGGGACTCAGTCGCCAACGTCACGCAGCTTGTGACGGTGGATGAGGAGTACCTCGCGGATCGCTCCGGGCGGATCCCGCGGAAACTCAAGACCCGCGTCGATGGGGGGCTGAGGCTGGTGCTGGGGTTGTGAGAGGGGGTGCAGTCACCGCGGCAACTCCTCAGCCTTCGACACCCTCCGTAGGTGTCAACAACTCCGTTGACAACATCCAAGTTGACGGTATCGGCGCGGGTGGGTGGGGCCGGTGCGTGCACGAGGGAGCGGACTCGGACGGAACCAGTCGCACGTGACAAGCCGACCCCGTCGTCCGGGTCACGAGGAGACGCAGCCCCGTGCGACACCAGAATGACGTGTGACGCAGCCGGGCAACCCTGGAGCAACATTTCACACTCTACTTCACAAACAGCACATCCTGCGGTATGATTCCTGGGAGCCACTGCGTGACCACGCCCATGAACCGAAAAGCGAGCCCACCCCTGAATGCTCCCGACACGCCACTGGCGGGGCCACCCCCGCGCGAAGTTCCGCTGACTGACCCGCCACTCGTACGGGTCATCGCGCAGGTCCGTTTTCCGCTTATCGCGTCATTGGAGAAGCGGGAGTTCATCGCCTCGTTTCAGGAAGCCATCCGAGGCTGCTATCCGGTTCTGCGCCCCGAGGAAAGCCGAGGTGTCGTCTTCGGCCCGCAGGGTGTAGCGGACGCGCGCTCGAACACGTCATGGCGTTTCATCGAGGCGAGCGGGGCGTGGCGCGTGACCCTCGCACCCGATTTTCTCGCGTTGGACACCACGCGGTACTCAAGCCGGGACGACTTCATGCGACGCTTGGAGGTCGTGCTGCAGGCGCTCAAAGACCATGTCGATCCGAAGGTCGTGGACCGCCTGGGTGTCCGTTACATCGATCGCGTGTCCGGTGAGCATTTGACCGACCTGCCGCAGCTCGTCCGCACGGAAGTGGCGGGCATCCTCGGATCACCACTCGCCGAGCATGCTCGCCATGCGATTTCAGAGAGCGTATTCGTGCTGCCGGAGGACGAGGGGCAGGTGACCGTGCGCTGGGGACTGCTTCCAGCCCAGAGTACCGTTGACCCCGGGGGGCTGGACCCGATTGATGAACCGAGTTGGATCCTAGATACCGACGCTTTCCGGTCATTCCCCGCAGGAAGTCGCGAACTCAGCGTCAGCTCGGTAGTCGAGGACGCGCGGGGCTTTGCCGAACGCATCTACAGCATCTTCCGTTGGGCGGTAACGAACGAGTTCTTGCGCCGCTACGGAGGTGAACCATGACCCTCCAACCGCTACCGCTCGAGTCGGCAGTCGACAAAGCCGCGACCTCGTTTTCCGGTTCCACAGTCGGCCGTGGCCATACGCCGCAATTCGTCATTGTGGTGAGCGGCGCGCTGTCGATCGCCGGGACTTCGTCCGCAGGGCCGTCCAGGCTGTGGGAGGCACCGTACATCCGCAAATCGGATGCGACCGTGTGCGGATCGACCCGAGACCTCACTGGGCTCCGGACCGGCTCCGCGACGGAGGCAACAAGGAGGGCCGTCTCCGAACTGCGTCGAATCTCCGGTTTGACCTGGCAGATGCTTGGTCGGCTGTTGGGAGTCTCGCGTCGCAGCGTCCACTACTGGGCGAGCGGAAAACCCCTGAACGCCGACAACCAGGAGCGACTAACGCGGGTCCTGGAGATCGTCCGCACCGCTTACCGGGGCAGCGCACGAGGAACACGGGCGGCGCTACTGGATGCCCGCGAGGGTACCACTCCGCTTGACATGCTGGCGGCCCAACGCTTCGACGACGCGCGCTTGGCGCTCGGTCAAGGACACGCACGCCACGTTCCAGCGCTCGCCGGACTCAGTACCGAAGCCAGGGATGCACGCAAGCCACTGCCGCCAGAGGAGCTCTACGACGCGAAGAGCGACCGCGTACATCGCGAACCCGGTCGCGCGCGGGCTGCTCGAACCGTAAGGAACACGCGACGTGGAAGCGATTGACGATGCGGGCCGTGAGCGAGTCGACGAGCAACTCTCGGCTTGGCGTCAGGGTGACTGCGTAGTTGGCGAACATTGGTTTCTATTTCGGACCAATAGCGAATGTCCGCTGACCGGCGACGCGGTGGTGGCGGTCACCGAAGGAGCTGACAACGCCGAGGCTGCCGTGCGCGGCTTCGCGGTCCTGACGCAGACGTGCGACCTTGTCCGACCCTGTGTTGATCGTCCGTTCGTCGAGATCAGCCCCTTGGTCGAGGTGGATGATCGGGTGCTCCATGAGATCAGGCGGGGTCGAAGGCCGATCTACGGATTCATCCCGGGAGTGGCCCGCCGCCGCCTCGTAGCCGACCTTGACCGGGTGATGACAGTCGAAAAAACGGTCGTGGCAGCGTGGGAACGGATTGCGGGATGCCGGACCGACGATGACGCGCGTCGGTTGTCCCTCGCGCTGGCGCGCAAGCGAGCGAGGACAGCGTTCCCCGACGACTTCGTCGCGTTCGCCAGGCCGCTCATGGACCGGGTTCTCGTGAAGCACGACAAGCATAGCGACGAGGGGCGCGCCCTCCGCTCTCTCCGCGAAATCCGGGTCAGAGCGGCCCCGTCCTGGGACGCCGACATGGTGGAATTGATGTTCTGGTTCATTCAGGATGAGGACGATGCAGCATTGGAGATCAGCGGTTGGGAGCACTACCAGACAGCTTTGCCCGAAGCGCAGTCGAGGCCCGGTCGCTTCGTCCGCGTGGATGGCGTAGTCCAAAATCTGGACGACCTGACCGCACGCGACTACGTCGATAGTGACCCGCTCGATCTGGATCACCTATCGACGCGGGAGCCGTAATCGCGTTTCGTAACGCCGCCACCTCACGCCATCTTCGCCTCCAACCGCCCCTTCCGCCCCGCCCAATCCGGCATGACCCGGTCCAGCAACCGATAGAACGCCGGCCCGTGATGGGGCTCCGCCATGTGGCAGAGCTCGTGCGTGATCACGTAGTCGATCGTGTCGACCGGGGCTTCGATGAGGCGCCGGTTGAGCAGCAGCCGACCCGCCGGCGATAGCGATCCCCACCGCTTTGCCATTCGCCGGACGATCAGGCCCTTCGGCCGAAACGCTTCCGGGTCCGGAAACCGGGCGAGGCTCGCCTCGAGGCGCTCCGCGAACTTGGCTCGCGCCTGCCGGTGGTACCAGCGTTCCACCAGCCGCCGGGTGACCTCCGGGCGACGCGGTTCGCGAGTGCACGATGATGAATCCGCGGACCATTTCGACCCCAGGCCGCCCGCTCCGGACCACCTTCAGCCGGTACTGCCGCCCCAGATACAGGTGCGTTTCGCCCGCCAGATACCGCCGCTCCGGCGTCCGCGGCATGAACTGCGAAAAGAAGCGCTGTTGCCGAAGCACCCACGCGGCCCGCTTCCGCACCTTTTCCGCAATCGCCTCGATGGGTACGTCCAAGGGGGCCGCAACGACCACCGAGGCATCCGGCTCAACCGCGATCTCCAGCGTCTTCCGGCGACGGCGCACGATCCTGAAATCGATGCGATTCCCACCGTACACCTTCCCAGGCGCTCGGGATCCCGTGTGTACGGGGTGTAGGCCAACAGAGACGCGAACTTCACCGAAGTCAGAACCAGGCTTCACCTGCGGCCGTGACCCAAGGCAGTTCACTGAGCATCTCGGTGAGCACGTCGCGGCGCAGCACCTCGGCCCCGTACCGCCGCATCTCCCCAGGCCAGGAGAGCGCTGGATTGTTGGCGACCGCTTCCGACAGAAACACGGTCCGACCCAACCGAAGCGCCTCCCATCCCTGGTTGATGGTCCCGCTTGTCTCACCTGCCTCCACGATGACCAATCCGTCGCTGAGCAGAGCCATCGTACGGTTACGCTGCGGGAAGTTCCTTCGCGTCGGCGGGGTTCCAGGCGGAAACTGGCTCACCACGGCAAAGTCGCGGGCCAGGCATCGCTGCAGTTCCCGGTTCTCGCGGGGATAGACACGATCAAGGCCAGTTCCGATTACGGCGAAGGTTCGCCCTCCGGCTCTTATCGCAGCCCGATGCGCGGCGGTGTCGATACCCATCGCGAGCCCCGACACTACCGTGGCTCCGAGTTCCACGAGCGCTTCCGCGATTCGCGCGGCTTCTTCGAGTCCCTCGTAAGTGGCCTGACGCGAGCCGACGACCGCGACCTTGGGGCTGGTACGCAGGATCTCGATGTCACCCGCGACATTCAGAACGGTCGGCGCGAGCTTCCCCTCTACCGGAGTAAGCTCTCCCAGGATCTCCCGAAGCGCGACCGTACGGTTCATCTGGGCTAACATGGGCATCGTCCGTTGCTCGGCGCAAATGATGATGAGGCGGCTTGTCTGACTCAGACCGAATATATACCGAATCTCCGTACGGGGAAAGGGCTCTGACTTCCCGCCCACCGTGGCCTTTCCCCCCCTCCCCCCCTATTCTCAATCCCCCTCCTCTTCGCGTCCCCTCGTCCGGAAGGAGCATCCCATGAACACCATCCAGCAAGCCGCCACCGCACCCCTTTCGGGAACCCTCCCCGTCCTTCCGGTGGCCGCCTGCTTCGCCCTCGCCGCCTGCGCCGACCCCGCATCGGACGACCCCGCCGCCCCCTCCGACCCCACCATGCAAGCCCTCGTCGACCAATACGCCATCTTCCGCCTCGAATCCGACCTCTCCCACCTCTCCGCAAACGACCGGCAGGTCGTCCGCCTCCTCCTGGAAGCCGTCCAACCCATGGACCACGTCTTCTGGCAACAGGCCTACGGCGACAAGGACGCCGCCCTCGCGCTGGCGGCAGGCGACGACGCCACCCGCCAATACATCGAGATCAACTACGGCCCCTGGGACCGGCTGCGCGGCGACGGCCCCTTCATCGACGGGGTCGGCCCCAAACCGGCGGGCGCCAACTTCTACCCCGCCGACATGACCGCAGACGAATTCGAGGCCGCCGCAGCCGAAAACGAAGCCCTCCGCTCCCTCTACACCCTCGTCCGCCGCGACGACGACGGCGCGCTCGTTGCCCACCCCTACCACGAAGCCTTCGCGGAAGCCCACACGGCCGCTGCCGCCAGGCTCCGCGAAGCCGCCGAGCTCGCCAGCGACCCAGCCCTCGCCCACTACCTCATGCTCCGCGCCGCCGCCCTCGAGACCGGCGACTACCAGCCGAGCGACATGGCATGGCTCGACATGAAGGACAACCCGATCGATGTCGTGATCGGGCCGATCGAGACGTACGAGGACCAGATGTTCGGCGCGAAGGCCGCCCACGAGGGGTTCGTCCTCATCAAGGACATGGAGTGGAGCGAGCGGCTTGCGCGCTTCGCGGCGCTGCTGCCCAGCCTGCAGGAGAGCCTGCCCGTCGCCGACGCGTACAAGGCCGAGACCCCGGGCACCGACTCCGACCTCAACGCCTACGACGCGGTCTACTACGCCGGCGACGCCAACGCGGGCGCGAAGGCGATCGCGGTCAACCTGCCGAACGACGAGGAGGTGCAGCTCGCCAAGGGGACGCGGCGGCTCCAGCTGAAGAACGCGATGCGCGCCAAGTTCGACGAGATCATGGTCCCGATCGCCGAGCACCTGATCGCCGACGACCAGCAGGAGTACGTCGTCTTCGACGCCTTCTTCGGCAACACGATGTTCCACGAGGTTGCGCACGGGCTCGGGATCAAGAACACCGTGAACGGGATGGGGACGGTGCGCGAGGCGCTGCTCGAGCACGCCTCCCCGATGGAGGAGGGAAAGGCGGACGTGGTCGGGCTGCACATGGTGACCCAGCTCTTCGAGCGCGGGGAACTCACCGAGCACTCGGTCGAGCACCACTACGTGACCTTCCTGGCCGGGATCTTCCGCTCGGTGCGCTTCGGCGCCGCGAGCGCCCACGGCCGCGCGAACATGGTGCGCTTCAACTACTTCCAGGAGCACGGCGCATTCAGCCGCGACGAGGCCACGGGCAAGTACCGGGTCGACTTCGACGCCATGCGCGAGGCGGTGGCCGGGCTGAGCGAGCTGATCCTCACCCTGCAGGGCGATGGCGACTACGACGGCGTGGCGCAGCTGATGGACGAGAAGGGGATCGTGCCGCCGGAGCTGCAGGCCGACCTGGACCGGCTGGATTCCGCGGGGATCCCCCGCGACATCGTCTTCGAGCAGGGGGCCAGCGTGTTGTTCGGGGGGTCCTGATACCCGGAAATGACAAACGCAGCTGTCAGAATGTAAGGTGTAGTTTACATCACCGACTCAGAACCGCAGCCTCCGCTGTATGTTGAAGCCCAGGCGCCACGAATCCGGGTCCAGGAAGTCCTCGGCCGCTCCGGCCAGGGTCTGGGTCGGGTTCATCTGATGCTGATTGGTGACCAGGAGCTTGAAGGAGTGTCCACGCGTGCGGATCTCGACGCCGAACGAGCCGGAGTCGTACTCCTGATCCTCCCGGGACTGGCTGATGATCCATTCACCGAAAAGGCTCCACCGGCCATCGAGGTACAGCTGGCCGTTCAGACCCACCGAAACCGTGGTCTCGGGGTCGTGGCTCTCGATTCGCGGGTTCCAGAGCAGGGTGGGCACGACGCCGACAGCGAGTCGATCGGCGAAGATCGCGTTGGCAATCAGCTGCGCGTAGGCTTGCATCTCGTTGGCATCGGCCTGTTCGCCGTTACGGGCGGCGTTATCCGATTGCGCGTCAAGCAGGACCACGTGCTGGTGGCCCCCGTGATCGTCTCCGGCTTCTTCCTGCAGGTTCCACGCCACCCCGGTCTGCACGCCGAACTCGAGCGGAATCGTCCCGGCGTCCGCGGAGAGCCCGGCAAGACGGGCATTCAGATCAAGATTGTCCCGGCTGTTCGACCGAAGGATCCCGATGGTGAGGTGATCGCTGGGCGCGTACGCCAGGCCGAGCCGATTCAGTACGAATCCATCCAGTCCCCACAGATCGCTCGCGCCGTCCGACAGGTAGCCGAACCGGTGGGAAATCTCGACCAGAACGTCGCCTGAGCTCAACGGTGCCGCGGTCGGCAGCGTGGCCGATTGCGTGGACCAAAAAACGTCCTGGGCCGAGGCTGCAACCGGCGCGGTCATATGGACCAGCGGAACGCAGAGACTCGGCAATGCTCGCCTGACAATCGACTTCATGGGGCAAGAGATAACGCCCGCGAGTTGCCCGCGGCAACCCCATCGGCGCGGAGCCTAGAACAACCCGTCCCCCAGCGTGTGCACCCTCAGGGCCGCGGTCAGCCGGCCCTCCTGCCCCGCGCGGAGTCCGTGCGCCACGTCCAGGCGGGTGATTCCGTCCATGAACACCAGGCCGGTGCCCACGGCGTAGTAGTCGATGCCGCCCGACGACGCCCAGTCGGCGAAGACGGAAAGCCGCAGGAAACTGACCGGCCGCTGCAGGTCGACGCGAGCCCGCCAGATGCCCGAAGAAAGGAGGTTGCCGGAGTGCCCGCGCAGCCAGCGGCCATCGGCGCCCAGGCTCCACAGGTCGAGCCTTGCGGGATCTCCCCAGGCCCAGGCACCACCGGCCTCCATCCCGGCGCTATAGCCCCCACCCAGCGGAACCACGAGCGCTCCGGTGACGCCCGCCCTGACGTGGGGATTGTCCCCCAGCGCGCTCCGGACCCCCGCCCACCCGCCCCCGCCCAGCGTCTGCGCCGTCACGCCTCCCCACCACGGGCGCCAGCTGGCCGAGACCCCGAAGCGGTTGCGTACCCGAGCGTCGCCTTCGATTCCGTCCCCGTCCGCGACTTCGCCCTCGCTCGCGCGGTCACCTCCCGTCACCAGGTCGGCGTCGCTCTCCGCGAAGAAGCGAAGCGACATCCGGTACCGCTCGCCCGCACCCGGCAACAGCCTCACGGCGACGCCCCTCGACCAGTAGAAGTCGGTCGAGTCTCCCGACGTCACAAAGCCGCCCGGCGACCGCCCGACGCCGCCATCGCCAATGCCCCCGCCCCGCAGCGCGCGGTAGGCGGAGAACTGGATCCGGCGGCCGGGACTGTCCCGAACCAGGGTCAGGTCGGCGTCCGGCGCCTGAACCCGACGCGTCGGGATCCGGACCGTCACCACGCCTCGCCCCCAGCCGAAGTCGCGCCGGAGCCGCGTGCCCGCCGACACCCCCTCGACCGGGTTGTAGCGAAGCAGCCAGAGCGTCCTGCCGGGCGGATGGAAGGTCCACGGATTCGCCGCCAGGGCCCGGTCTCCCCCCTCGCCGGTGCCGATCTCGGCCAGCGCTGAGGCGATTTCGGCCACCGCGTCCGCGTCGAGGCCGGCCAGCCCCTCCTCCCACTGGTTCGGTGGCAGCAGCTCGCTGCGCGCCAGCGCGGCCCGGTCGGCGGGGGTGATCGTGATCGTCTCGCCGGACCCCGCCTCGGCCAGGTCGCCGCTGACGCTGTCGTCCTGCTGCGTCCACAGCTGCAGCGCTTCCGCCGCGGTAGCGGGCGTCCCAAGGGCAGCCTCCGCGCCCCGCTCACGGACATCCTCGATCTCGAAGGCCCAGTCGATCGTCATCGGGACGGGGGGCGGGGGGCGGTCGCTCGCCCGCGGATCCTCGTCGACCGCCCAGTAACCGGTCCAGAACACGCGGCGCGGCAGCCAGTGGCGGAACTCGTAGAGCTCGTAGTCGGCGACCACGGTGGAGATATCGAACGCCATCTGCGGAATGAGGTTGTCGACCACGCCGTTGAGAAAGCGATCGAAAAGGCTGTTGCGGCGGGGCTCGGTGCGCGCGGAGTCGGGTGCCGCGGCCGAATCGGGAAGGTGACCCGGGTCCGGGGCGGCACCCGAGTCCGGGGCGGCCACCGGGTCCGCGACGCCGGCCGAGTCGGGCGCGGCAAACGCATATTCGTCTTCCACCGTGAAGCCCACGGACCAGCGTCCGCCCTGCCGCAACCGCCACGAGATCTCCCGGTCCAGCCTCTTCGAGAGCCTGTAGGCGATTCGGGCCAGACCCATCGATTCGGGTTCGATCCACATGATCGCCGACACCAGGCGGATGCTGCGAACCCGCGGAATCGCCGTGACTGCCACTGCGGTGATCGTGCGCCCGCCACCCAGCTCCACCGAGATCGTGTCGCCCGAGCGGAACTGGTAGTGGCGCTCCGAACCCGGCGCCAGGGGGCTCAGGATCGCGCGTCCGGCGGCATCGGTGCTCGCTCCCAGCGCCGCGAGGCCGAACAGAAACGGGTCCGTGCGCGGATCGGCGGCGAAGCGCTCGGTCCGCAACCCCGAGAAGTAGCCCGGGGGATCGTCGGGCCCCTGGCCGGGATCGCGAAAGCGGGCGCCCAGGACATGCGCCACATCGGGTTCGTCGCGCGACCAGCGCACCCTCGTCACGCGCTCGCCGTTCACCCAGGGGCGGTCGCGCTGGTAGGTGGGCGCCTCGACGCCCATGCGCTCTCGAATCAGGGTCGTGTAGGCGTCGATTCCCAGCTGGGCGGTGTCCCGCGCGGCCTTCACCCCGAGCACGAGAAAGCGCGCGGAATCGTCGAGGTAGGCGTCCCGTGCGGGGTCGGCGGGCTGTGTGTCGCCGGGAGTTGTCCCGGGAGCCTGTGCGGAGGCCGTGCCGGGTGAGGTGGGGGGGAGGAGGAGGAGGGTGGCGGTGGCGAGCAGCCCGTGGACAGTGCCCCGCGTGGCGCGGCGGGCGGCGGGGGGCCGGGCCGGGGGACTTGGTGCACGCGCTGCGGGAACGCCCAACACGGAGCCGCGCCTCACCTGTCGCTGCCGTACCGGTCGAAGAACTCGTCCGTACCTGCGGGAAGCAGGAGGTTGTCCGCGATGGCCGCGATCTCTTCCGCTTCCTTCCAGGCCTGTTCCAGGATCCAGAGTTCGCCTTCCAGCGCCCGCCGTTCCTGCTCCTCGTGAAGTGCCATTTCGAGGGCGAGCCTGGTCGTTTTCGGGTAGGCCCGGATCGGTCCGGGCTTACCATGCCCTCCCGGGTCCGCATCCCTGGCCACTCGTTTCAGGAACCGGGCAGGGTGGCCGTCGGCCTCAATCTCGCCCACAGCCTCCTGGACGGTCCACCTGGAGCCACCATCCCCGTTGATGAGCGGAACGATGGCTGCAGCGACCCGCCTGGCGTCCCCGTCCTCGAAACGGGCCTTTCGCCAACCCTTGACGACTTCGACGGCGAAACCTGAATCACCCTCGTCGGGCACCAGCCGGATGGACCGCGCCGCGTTTTGCCTGAATGCCACGACCTGCGCCGCCTCGAGGCTGTCGCCTTCGTCACCGTCGCTCCCGACCCCCACCTTGGCGACGGTACGCAACTGTTGCCAGCCAAACCAACCCCACCATCCCATCAACAGCATGCCAGTGGAAATCGGTAGAGACGTCACCGCCACGCCTCCAGCTGCGGCAACCACCCCGCCAGCCACGGCCAGTCGAAGTCGCCGCCTGAACTGATCTCCGTAGCGCCACGCCGCAAACTCGGGACGTAGCGGCTCTCCAATGCGCACGAGGTCGAGACCCTCGGGGTGGCGCGCAATCCCGATCTGCTCGGTGGAGGTGCGCAGCTTCGTACCCCGAAACAGCCGCTCGCAGTCTTCGACCGCCTCCCACCGCTCCTCCAGCGGCGTCAGGTTCCACCGCCGACACTTCATGCAGACCACCCAGAGCCGTCCCCTGGCGGCGTCGAAAGCCAGCCGCCTCCCCACCGGGAACGTCTCCACCACCTCGTTCGACCCGAGGGGCCGCTTGCAGAACATACAGGTCTTGAACACCGGCGCTTCAGGCTGATGCCGCTACTTGCCCCAGTCCCGCCCCCGTCAACGCGCAATCCTCCGCGTCTGCGCCCTCCCCATACCCATCGACAGCGCGATCCACATGGCCGCGAGCGGCGCAGTCGATCCCGCCACCCATACCAGGGTCAGGCCCAGCGCCGCGAAGAGTCCGTCGATCCCGGCCCCGGCGGCGTCACCGAAACGGTACAGGAAGACATCGACCACCGGCTTGGCCTTGTACTTCTCCGAGGGCGTCACGACGCTGAAGAGAGTCTCGCGGGAGGGCCTGGAGACGGCGTAGCGCGTCGCCCGATGGAGCGCGCTGAAGATCAGCATGACTCCGTAGACCGGCCAGACCGCCAGTACCGCGAAGCCGGCCAGCGTCACGACCGGGAGGACGGCCAGGGTCCAGCCCACGCCGACCTTCCTGATCAGGTGGGTGGTGATGAAGATCTGCGTGATAAGCGTGAAGCTCTGGGCCACATAGTCGAAGAGGGCAAAGTTCCCCACCAGCTGGCTGAATGTGTCCGAGTCGGTCAGTATGATGTTTGCCTGCGTGAAGTAGACCAATGTGTTGGCCACCGCCATGAACACCACCCAGAGGCCGACCCCGAGCAGATAGGGGGATTTCGCCACCGCGGCCGCACCCTCCCAGAAGGTACCCCCGATCCGGTCACCGTCCGTCGAGCGTCCTTCCTCCGACCCCGCCGCGCCGGACGAACCCGTCTCGCCGCCGGCCGGAGCCCCTTCCGCCGAGCCGGAGTCCGCCGCACCCAGCGACGATACCTCCGAACCCACCGCCATTCTGTCCAGCGTCAGCATGACCGCGATCGCCAATGCGAAGCAGCCGGCGCCCATCAGCATCAGGCCGGCGGGGAGGTACGGGGACTCGGTCGCGCCGCTGATCTGGTTGGCCGCCCAGCCGCCCACAATCGCCCCCAGCGTACCCCCGATGCCGATGAACGCAAACAGCCTCTTGCCCTGGTGCACGTCGAAGATGTCCACCATGAACGCCCAGAAGACGCTGGTGGCGAACAGGTTGATCACCGTCAGCCAGACGTAGAAGGTGCGGCCGACACCCAGGGACAGCCCCGACTGGGCGTCGGTCCCGATCAGCCCGCCTCCCGACCGCACGTCGTGGATCAGCAGCGCCGCGAACCCGATCAGGCACGCGATAACGAAGAGGTATGCGATGGGGATGAAGCGGCGCCGGTTCAGGCGCGCCACCACGCCGCCGAAGATCAGCACCGCCACCAGCGCCGTCGCCGAAGTCACCACGAAGAGCCAGCGCAGTTCCTCCATCCCCCGCGCCACGCCCATCGCCTCGCGCACCGGACGCACGAAGAAGTAGCCGCACAGCACCAGGAAGAAGAAGAGCGCCGACATGAGCGCGAGGGGGAATTCACCGCGCTTCATGTTGAGGAGGCGGGCAGTGAGGTTCATGTCAGTCTTCCGTTTCTTCCCCCTGTTGCCAGACCAGGGAACTGGTGCTCCGCCCTCGCCCGGTACTTGCCGCCATCGTATCGCGCCGACCCGGGCCGCCGGGCATTGACGTTCTCGAAGAGAAGCCGTTCCTTGAACCGTCGCAAGCACCGCCGCTCGTTCACCCCTCCCACCGCCTGAATCCGGCCGGATGAACCGAGACTCGCAAAACCCCCTGTTCAGGGCCATCATTCGCGCCACCGGCGTGCGCCCCGAAGACGCGGGTACGGTGCTCCTGTCGGCCGCATACTTCTTCCTCGTTCTGTCGGCCTACTATGTACTCCGACCGATCCGTGATTCGATGGGCGTGGCCGGAGTCGAGAACCTGGAGTGGCTCTTCACGGCCACGGCGGCGGTGATGCTGCTCATGCATCCCGTGTTCGCCGCGATCGTCGCCCGGTGGACCCGGAGGCGGTTCGTCACCGTCACCTACCGGTTCTTCATGCTCTGCCTGATCGCCTTCTTCCTCGTCCTGAACGCCATGCCGGAGGATGGGCCGGCATCGATCTGGGCCGGACGGTCGTTCTTCGTCTGGACCAGTGTCTTCAATCTCTTCGTCGTATCGGTCTTCTGGTCGTTCATGACCGACCTGTACCGGGAGCGCCAGAGCCGCCGGCTCTTCGCCCTGATCGGCGTCGGCGGCACCATGGGCGCCATTCTCGGGTCCACGATCACCGCTTTCCTCACGGGGATCTTCAGTACCCCCGCCCTCTTCTGGTTCTCGATCCTGCTGCTCGAGGGCGCGGTCGTCTGCGTGAAGGCGCTGGACAGGCGGACGAAGGCGCCGAAGCGGGACGCCCCGGCCGACGTCCCGAGCACCGGCGAGCCCGAGACCGACGGCGGCGCCGGGTCGCCGACGGACCGAAACGAGCCCCCGAATCCCGGCGAAAAGGTCATCGGCGGCTCCCCGCTTGAGGGGATCGCGCGGGTTCTCCGTTCGCCCTACCTGCTGGGCATCTGCGTCTTCTTGATCCTCTTCACCACCGGGTCCGCCTTCCTCTACGGCATGGTGGCGCGAGCAGTCGATCTCGCCTTTCCGGACGACACCCTGCACCCGGTGATCTTCGCCCGCAGGGACCTTGCGGTCAACGTACTGACACTCATGACGCAGCTCTTCCTGACCGGCCGCATCGTGAAGCGGCTCGGAGTCGCGGTGACCCTCGCCCTGCTGCCGCTGCTTAGCATGGCCGGCTTCCTCACGCTTGCGATGGCGCCGGTTTTCGCGGTCATGGTCGTGTTCCAGGTCCTCCGCCGCGCCGGCAATTTCGCAATCGCGGTGCCGATGCGCGAAGTGCTCTACACCGTTCTCCCGCGCAACGACAAGTACAAGGCCAAGAACTTCAACGACACCTTCATCTACCGCACCGGCGATCTGGTGGGGATCTGGTCGTTCAGGAAACTCGGCGACGCCGGTCTCGACACGGCCGGCCTGGCCTGGACGATGGTGCCGGTCGCCGGGGTCTGGGTGTTCGTGTCGCTGTGGCTCGGCAGGCGTCAGCGGGAGCTGGCGGCAAAGGCGCCCTAGGCCCGTCGACTGGCCGGCGGCGCGAAACCGCTCTATCCGTGTGTCCGTAGGATGGTCCTGGCCGCGTGTCCCACGTTGTCTCCCGTCCGATCAGCGAGTAGCTTCGGTCGCCATGCTCCGTCAAACCAATCGGCACCTGCACTCCCCCGCCCTCCTGCCCCTCCTGCCGTTTCTCGCCCTCCTGGGCGCGACGCAGGCATGCGGGCTCGGCGACGCCGCGCAGGCCGGACAGCTGCGCGCCGACTGCGCCGACGGGGTATCCGGCGCCTGCCTGGAGCTGGGGCTGAGGCTCTACCATGGACGGCAGGTCTTTCGCGACGAGGCCAGCGCGGTCCCGTTTCTCGAGCAGGCCTGCGAGGCCGACGAGTGGGAGGGCTGCAGCGTGCTCGGGCGCGCGCATCGCGACGGGCGCGGCGTGAACGAGGACTTGCGGCGGGCCTCCGACCTCTTCGAGCAGGCGTGCGGCGGCGGGGTCCCGGAGGCCTGCGTGGCGCTGGGCCTTCTCCGGCAGGAAGGCCGTGGCTACCGGCGCGACGTGGCGCAGGCGGCGAACCTCTTCGAGCAGGCGTGCGACGACGGCCACGTGGAGGGCTGCATGGAGCTGGCGCTCGCATTCGACGAGGGGAGGGGGAGGGAGCGCGACGTACTCCGCGCGGCAGCGGTCTACGAACGTGCCTGCGACGAGATGGAGCACGCCCGAGCCTGCAGGGATCTGGGCCGGCTCTACCTGTACACCGAGGGCATCGAGCGCGACGCGGCGCAGGCCGTTCCCTTCCTCGAGCAGGCCTGCGAAGCGAACTGGGGCGAAAGCTGCGGCGACCTGGCCCGGCTGCACGCCGACGGCGACGGCGTGGCCCAGGACTGGGAGCGGGCGCGCGAGCTATACTTCCGCGCCTGCTTCAGACAGCACCCGGAGAGCTGCTACCGCGCCGCCGAGCTCTACCAGACCGAGCGCGGCGGAGAGCGGAACGACGACGAAGCTGAGCGACTCTTCGACCGGGCCTGCCGGCAAGGATTCCGCCAGGGCTGCCGCCCCCCGCCCCCGCCGCCGCAGGACTCCACGTGACTCCAGTGCACGATTCCGGCGCGCTCATGACACTGAGCAGGGTGACGAAGCGGTACGGCTCGACCGTCGCGCTGCACGAGGTGGACATCGCCGTCCCGGAGGGGATCATGGGGCTCCTGGGCGAAAACGGCGCGGGGAAGAGCACCATGATCAAGATCCTTCTCGGCCTGTTTCCGCCCAACGAAGGGGACGTGCGCGTGCTGGGCCAGGACGTGATCAGGAGTCCCCTGGTTCGCTCCCGGCTCGGATACATGCCCGAGCACGACTGTCTGCCGATCGAGGCGCCTGCCGCCGAGTTTCTCTGCCACATGGCCGAGGTCAGCGGACTCCCCACCGCCCGGGCGCGCATGCGCGCGGCAGACACGCTCCGGCACGTCGGGCTCTTCGAGGCGCGGCACCGCCCGATGGGGACCTACTCGACCGGGATGAAGCAGCGGGTCAAGCTCGCCCAGGCGCTCGTGCACGATCCGGACATCGTGCTGCTGGACGAGCCCGCGGCCGGTCTCGACCCCGCCGGGCGCGACGAGATGCTCGACCTGGTGCGCAGGACGTACCGGGAGTTCGGGATCACGGTGGTCTTCTCGTCGCACCTGATGTCCGACGTCGAGCGCACCTGCGACCGGATCACCGTTCTGGAGGGCGGGCAGGTCGCGCGCTCCGGAGCGGTCGCCGACTACACCGCCGAGACGCGCACGCTGTTCGTCGAGGTGGACGGCAACCGCGACCGCTTCGTCTCGGCGCTGAAGGGCCGGGGCGTGGCAGTCGCGGTCGGCAAGGGCGGCGTGGCGGTTCAGGGGTCCGACACCGATCTGTGCGACCTGGTCAGGGACGCACTGGTGGAGGCGGAGGCCCCGCTGCGCCGCATGGCGCCGCGCCGCCGTGAGCTGGCGGAGATCTTCACCGGCGCGGACGACGACCGCCCCGAATCCGGCGGAGCGGACCAATGAGCGGGCGGAGCGGACCAATGAGCGGGTGGAGCGGGCCAGTGAGCGGCGGAGCGGGCCAGTGAGCGACCCGGCGAGCCCGGCCGCGGCCTCCGGCGACCCCAAGGCGACCGGCGTCGTCTTCGACATCGGCTACCAGCGGTACGCCGGACCCCGCGAGGGCCGCAACCGGGCGCGGCGCGCCGTCTACCGGGACGGCATCCGCAAGGCGCTCGGCCTGGGGCGGGGGCCGAGGACGAAGCTGCTTCCCTGGGGCTTCATTTCGCTCCTGGTGGTCATCGGGGTCATCATGGCGGTCATGGCCGGAGCCGGTCAGCGGGCGCTGGGAGATGCCGGCGCGAATCTGCTCGTCAACGCGTCCCACCGCGTCTACTACGCCTTCACCATCACCATTCTCTTCGTCTTCGCCGCACTCGTGGCCCCGCGGCTCCTGTGCCCCGACCGGCGCAACGGCACGCTGCACCTCTACCTGGTGCGGCCGCTGACATCCACGGACTATCTCGCGGCCCGCTGGGCCGCCTTCCTGACCGTGATGGTGGTCGTGTCCTGGCTGCCGCAGTTCGTCCTGCTGACGGGCCGCGTACTGGGTCATCCCGAGCCGGTGTCGTACCTGGCGGACACGTGGAACGACATCCCGCGGTTCCTCCTCTCAGGACTGGCCACCGGCGCGCTCGTCACCACCGTCGCGATGCTCGCCTCGGGACTCGCGACGCGGCGCGGCTACGCTTCGGTTCTCCTGATCGCCGTCTACCTGATTCCAGCCGCCATCACGAGGCCCATCAGCCTGATCCCCGAATACCAGTGGGTCGCGATCTTCGATCTGAGCCAGGTGCTGGGCGAAATGAACACCCTGATCTTCGACGGCTCCAATCCGGAGATCCAGGGCCTGCTCGCCCAGCTCGCCGAGGGAGCAGCAGCGGACATCGAGCCCGTCGGGACGCGCTTTACCCGCACCTTCCTCCTCACGGCCTACCTGGTGTGGCTCGTCGCTCCGGGAGTGCTCGTGTGGCGATACTACCGGAGGCTGACCCTGTGACCGCCGCCTCCGCGGCCCCGGTGATCCGCGCGGAACGGCTCTCGCGCTGGTTCGGCAACATCGTGGCCGTCAACGACGTCACCCTGGACGTCCGCCCGGGAATCACCGGACTCCTCGGTCCCAATGGCGCGGGGAAGAGCACGCTGATCCGCATGATCGCCGGGCTTGCACGGGTTTCGAGCGGCAAGGTCACCGTCTTCGGCGAACCCGTTCGCAACAACCCTCCTCTGGCAAAGAGGATCGCGATCATGCAGGAGCACGAGACGGTGTACGGTTTCATGACCGGGCGCCGGTTCGTGAGGCTGATGGGGGAACTTCGGCAGGTCCCCCGGCTCGACGAGGCGGTGGAGCGCGCGATCGGGCAGGTGGAGCTTCTCGATGCGGCCGACCGCAGGATCCGCACCTATTCGCGCGGCATGCGCCAGCGGATCCGGCTTGCAGGGGCGCTCGTCCACGATCCCGAAGTCCTGCTGCTGGACGAACCGCTCAACGGCGCCGACCCGAAGCAGCGAATCCAGTTCCAGCACCTGCTCAGAAGGTACGCGGCCGAGGGGCGCACGATCGTGATCTCCTCGCACATCCTCGAGGAGATCGAGCGCGTCGCCGACACCGTCCTGCTCCTCGTCAACGGGAAGCTCGCCGCCTCGGGCGACTTCCGCGCGATTCGGGCGGCCCTCAACGAGAGGCCCTATCACGTGCTCGTGGCCTGCGACTCGCCCCGGGCCCTCGCGGCGGCGGTGGTTCAACTCGACTCGGTCGAGGCGGTCAAGCTGGATCCGGCCGGAAGGATCGTGATTCTGAGCCGCAACGTCCTCGACCTGCAACTGGAGCTCCCCAGGCTGGCCCAGCGGAACTCCGTGACGCTGCGCCGCGTGGTACCGCTCGACGATTCGCTGGAGAGCGTATTCGGCTACCTCGTGGACGGAGGCGAGCGATGAAGTCGCTCTTCCTGATCACGCTGAGACGGGTCCTGTCACCCGCGCGACTTGTCATGACGGGATGCCTGGCGTTCGCGCCCTTCGCCGTCACGTGGATGATCCTCCGTGTCGACGAAGGGGCGAGCCTGCAGAACTTCGAGACCTTCATCCTGAACGGCATGCTGGCCGGGGCAATCATCCCGCTCGCGACGCTCGCCACCGCGAGGGCCGGGTTCGGGGACGAGATCAGCGACCGCACGCTGGCCAACGTGACCCTGACCCCCTATTCCCGCTGGAAGGTCGTCCTGCCGAAGCTCCTCGCGGTCACAACCGTCCCCGCGCTGATCATCGCGGCCAGCGCGGCGCTGACCAGCCACATGGCCTACGGGGCCGACTTCACCGCCACCTGGGCCGTGACCCTCGGCGCCGTGGTGGCGGTCATCCTATACAGCACCCTGTTCGTCTGGCTCGACCTGGCAACCCCACACGCCATCGGCATCGGCCTGGCCTACATCGTCGTGTGGGAGGGGCTGTTCTCGCGCTTCATCTACGGCGTGCGCTTCCTCAGCCTGCGCAGCTACTCGTTCTCGATCACCCACGGCATGGACGACCGCCGCATGGCCGACGGGGACCACACGGCGCTGGGATTGTCGGTGGTGGTGGCCGTGGCGGTGGTCGCCGCGCTGTTCGTGCTGTCGGTGCGGCGGTTGCGGACGATGGATGTGCCCTGAGGGGGGGCGAGTGTCACGTCTGCTTTACATAATGTAATGTGGGGGTGACAGTCGGGCGATTGGGACAAGTTTCGTGGTTGTCCGAGCCCACATCACGTCAACGTCGTCCGGATACTCATCCCAAGTCACCCCATCCAGCTCTCTGCCACCCGCCTTCGGGGTCCGGCCGCCCCACTGCTTGAAGAAGAAAGGCACCCTGGACGCCAGGCACTGATCCCGCAGCATCCGAGCCCACCCCTCCTCCATCGGCCTGGCTCCAATCCCGCTCTCTCCACCAACAATCACCCAGTGGAGACCATCGTACCCGGTCACTCCATTCATGAAAGCGCCCAGATCCAGCGGCCCGATCAGCGGCTCGCAGCTCAGAAACCTTACTGCGGCGGGAACGGCCAGAAGGTGTCGCACCCGGTAGTCCACAGACTGATCTTCGACGGAAGTCCCAATCCAGATGTGACCAGGGAGTCCGTGCGGGAACAGATCCGCATTGCGATCGACGAACCTGGAGGCCCGCGCCGGCCGCTTGGTCAGCACCTGATAGACATGGCGATCAACGTCCAGCATGACCAGGAAGCAGTCACGCACGAAGTTCTCCGGCACCTCATGGTGGAACAGGTCCGACATCGAGTTGACGAAGACGCGGCGGGACTCTTTCCACTTGGCTGGCGCCCCGAGCCGATCGGGCCAGATCCGAACCGCGAAGGGGTCGCGACGATTCTCCGGCGTATCCACGACGGGCAGGCGGGCGCGATAGGTCCGCGCCAGAAGCCTTCGCGACAGCACCTCCGCATAGCAATGGTCACAACCCGCGGAAACCCGGGTGCAACCCGTGGTGGGGTTCCATGTGGCATCGGTCCATTCGATCGCGCTGCGGTCGGGCATGGATCCTCCGGGGCGGGGGGGCTGAGCAGCACCCGAAAGCTAGTCTATTCGGTGTTTATTCGGCAAGGCTTCCTGTCAGCGTTCGGTCACGACCCGAGGGGCTGCTCCGGGTGCTCACGCGGGCCTTCCCGCGCGCCCCTCAAAACGCCGAAATCCCCGTGATCGTCTGCCCCAGGATCAGGGAGTGGACATCGTGCGTGCCCTCGTAGGTGTAGACGGACTCCAGGTTGGCCATGTGGCGCATGGACGCGTACTCGGCGAGGATGCCGTTGGCGCCCAGCAGCCGC
This sequence comes from Gemmatimonadota bacterium, assembly GCA_022823225.1. GTDB lineage: Bacteria > Gemmatimonadota > Gemmatimonadetes > Longimicrobiales > Gaopeijiaceae > Bin94. Next base: position 70,780 of record JAJDXM010000015.1, on the reverse strand, counting down.
CGGGCCTCGCGGGCGATGTCGCAGGCCATGTTGACGTTGGCGCGCTTGGCGAGGCTGACCTGCTGGGGGGTCATCGTGCCGGCGTCCTTGAGGCGGCCGAGGCGGTGGCAGATCAGCTGTCCCTGCGTGATCCAGGTGAGCATGTCGGCGAGGCGCACCTGCTGGATCTGCTTGCCCCCGATCACGCCCTCGAACATGACGCGCTCGCCCGCGTAGCTCGCCGCCTCGTGGAAGCAGGCCATGGCGGCGCCCACCGCGCCCCATGCGATCCCGTAGCGGGCCTGGGTCAGGCACATGAGCGGGCTCTTGAGGCCGGTCGAGCCGGGCATCAGGGCGTCGTGGGGCACGTGCACGTCGTCGAGCACCAGTTCGCTGGTGTCGGAAGCGAGCAGCGACAGCTTCCCCTTCTGGTCGCGGGCGCTGAAGCCGGGCACATCGGTGGGCACGACGAAGCCGCGAATGCCCTTGGTGTCCCCCGCCTCGCGGGTCTGGGCCCAGATGATCGCGACATCCGCCATCGACCCGTTCGTGATCCACATCTTGGTGCCGTTCAGCACCCAGCCGTCCGCCGTCTCCCGCGCCCGCGTGATCATGCCCGCCGGGTTCGACCCGTAGTCGGGCTCCGTCAGCCCGAAGCAGCCGATCTTTTCGGCCGACGCCAGCGCGGGCAGCCAGGTGCGCCGGTGCTCCTCGCTGCCGAAGGCGTGGATGGGGTACATGACCAGGGCGCCCTGCACCGAGGCGAAGGAGCGGACACCCGAGTCGCCGCGCTCCAGCTCCTGCATGATCAGCCCGTAGGCGACGTTGTTGAGCCCCGCGCAGCCGTACTCCTCGGGGAGGTTGGCGCCGAGCACGCCCAGTTCGCCGATCTCGGGGATCAGCTCGGTCGGGAAGCGACGGTCGACGTACGCCTCGCCGATCACCGGAATGAGCCGGTGCTCGACCCAGTCCCGGATCGTGTCGCGCACCATGCGCTCTTCCTCGGACAGAAGGGCGTCCAATTCGTAGAAGTCCAGGCCTTCGAACCTTGCGGCCATCGATATCGGTCTCCGGAGGGTGAAAAGTGACCGGGGTCAGGGGCGCGAGCGGCCACCTGCGCGTCGCGAAAGATGGCGCGGGCCCGCCGTCAAGGGAAATCTGCCGGGGCCGGTGTCTACCCGGGCCGGGAGCGCGACCGCATGATCCCGTAGCTCAGCTCCGCGGCGATCCGCATGCCCAGCCAGAAGGTGGCCAGCACGGCGCCGATCCAGCCGCCGATCATGATCGTGGGCTGCTGCACCAGAAAGATCCACGCGGCCAGCGCCCCGGCCAGCCCGATCCCGACCCACACGCCGATCCGCTTCGACCGGGCCCGCGCGGCCGCGATGCACTCCTCGCACCAGAAGTGACGGTCGAGGTCGGGCGCGCGGAAGGTCTGCTCGCAACTGGCGCAGGCGAAGTCGCCCGCGATGTCCGGAAGCCGACCCGGCCGGATCCTCACGCCAATGCCCCGATCACCGCGCGGGTGAACGCCGCCGTCCCGTCGCTGCCACCCATGTCGCGCGTCCGCGCCGCCCCGTCCCGGATCACCGCCTCGAGCGCCCCCCTGATACGGGACGCGGTTTCCGCCTGGCCCACATGGTCGAGCAGCAGGCAGGCCGACAGCAGCAACCCCGTCGGGTTGGCCACGCCCTGCCCCGCGATGTCGGGCGCCGACCCGTGCACGGCCTCGAAGACCGCGTGCGTCTCGCCGATGTTGCCCGCCGGCGCGAAGCCCAGCCCCCCCACCAGCCCCGCCATCAGGTCGCTCAGGATGTCGCCGAACATGTTCTCCATGACAAGCACGTCGAAGCGGTACGGATCGAGCACGAGGAACATGGCGGTCGCATCGATGATCCCGTCCTCGAAGGCGACGCGGCCCTCGTAATCGGCGGCCATGCGCTGCCCGACCTCGAGGAAGAGTCCCTGCGTGTGTTTCAGGATGTTCGCCTTGTGCGCCAGCGTGAGCTTCCCGCGCCCCTTCGCCACCGCGTAGTCGAAGGCGAACCGCACGATCCGCTCGCATCCGTATCGGGTGGTGATCATGACCGATTCGGCCGCCGCCCGGGGGTCACGGTCCATCCCGATGAAGTGCTCCACGCCTACGTAAAGGCCCTCGGTGTTCTCGCGGATCAGCACCAGATCGATGTCCTCGTAGCGCCCGCCCGGAAGAATCGTACGCGCCGGCCGCACATTCGCGAAGAGGTCGAACCGCTTCCGGATCGCGACGTTGACGGAGCGGAATCCGGAGCCCGACGGCGTGGCCAGCGGACCCTTGAGCGCCACCCGGTTCCGGTCGATCGAGTCGCTCGTCTCCTGCGGGAGCGGACTGCCGTGGGTCGCGACGGCCGTGACGCCGGCGGCCTGGTGGTCGTACTCCAGCTCGGCGCCGGCCGCCTGCAACACCTGCAGAACCGCCTCGGTCACTTCGGGGCCGATCCCGTCTCCGGGGATCACGGTGATATTCTTTGCCATATATTTCTATTGCGAATATGTAGTTTTATATATTTTCGCGTTCCGAAAATATCATATAGTATATCATTCGTCGCCGTTCCCGGGCTCGAAATCCAGCGCGGCCGAATTGATGCAGTAGCGCATGCCCTTCGGCCCCGGGCCGTCCGGGAAGACGTGCCCGAGGTGGGCGTCGCACTCGGCGCAGACGACTTCGGTCCGCCTCATGAAGAAGCTGCGGTCGTCCTTTTCGCCGACGCTTTCCTCCGCCGCGGGTTCGTGGAAGCTCGGCCAGCCCGTCCCCGAGTCGTATTTGGAAGAGGACTCGAAGAGCGGGAGCCCGCAGCAGACGCAGCGGTAGGTTCCGTCCTCCTTGTGGTCCCAGTATTCGCCGGTGAACGCCCGTTCGGTGCCGCCCTTGCGGGTGACCCGGTACTGCTCGCGCGTCAGCTTTTCGCGCCATTGCCGGTCGCTCCTGCGTCCTGTCTTCATATCAGGTATCCCCCGTCGACGGGTATCACGACCCCGGAAATATGGCGCGCCAGCTCCGAACACAGAAACAGGATCACCGAAACCACGTCCTGGGGATCGCCGAGGCGCCCCAGCGCACTCCGCTCGCGGGCCCGGTCCATGATCTCGGGCGGCACCCGGTCGGTGAGCCTCGTGGTGCGGATGTAGCCGGGGGCTACCGCGTTCACGTTCACATTCGCCGGCCCGAGCTCCAGGGCGGCGCTCCGCGTCAGCCCGATCAGGCCCGCCTTCGACGAACAGTAGTTGGCCAGCCCGAACTCGCTCGACAGCCCGTGCACGGACGAAACGTTCACGATCTTCCCGAATTCCTGCGCCCGGAGGAACGGCGCGACCGCACGGGTCATGAAGAAGGCGCCCGTCAGGTTGGTGTCGATCACCGACTGCCATTCCTCGTCGCTCATCCGCCACAGTGCGCGATCGCGACCAACGCCGGCATTGTTGACCAGAATGTGCAGCCCGCCGAGCCGTTCATGGGCCTCGGCGACGAAAGCGGCCGAACCCTCGGAGTCGCGTACGTCGCCCTCGCGGATGAGGAACTTCACCCCGTGGGGCTCCAGCGCGCCTTCGAGTTCGGCGGCCAGAACCTTGCTCTCCGGGCCCGTGTCGAGGTAGTTGACGGCGACGTTAGTCCCGCCGGCGGCGAGTTCGAGCGCGGTGGCGCGGCCGATCCCGGTGGACCCGCCCGTGATGATGGCGCCGCGGCCCCGCAGCGACTCGAATGCCGCCTCGGGCTCCGGGCTCGTTTCGATCGCGACCTCCTGCAGCAGCTCCCCGACCGCCTCGCTCACGGGATCGCCGCCGGGTCCGCGTGCTTGATCGACCGTCCCTCGACGAGGAAGACCGCGTCCTCGGCGATGTTCGTGGCCAGGTCCCCGATCCGCTCCAGATTCTGTATGACCAGGATCATGTTCACCCCGGGACTGATGTAGCGCGGTTGCTCCGCCATGTATGACAAGATGGTTCGGATCGCCGAATTCCGCATGTCGTCGACGAGCGGGTCCTCCGCGATGACCGCGCGGGCGTCGTCCGGATCGCGGTTGACGAGGGCGCCGAGCGCGCGGCTCAGCATGCCGCGCACCTGCGCGCCGATCTCCCGGATCTCGCGGATGTCCGGCAGCGGCGGCTCCAGCGCAGCACGCCTTCCCGCGTTCGCGATGTTCACGGCATGGTCGGCGATCCGCTCGATCTCGCCGGTGGCCTTGAGCACGGCGAAGATGAAGCGCAGGTCCCCGGCCATGGGGTTCTGAAGCGCCAGAAGCTCCAGCGCGCGCTCGTCGATCTCGATGTCGAGTTCGTTCACGCGGGCGTCGGCCCGGCGCACCTGCCGGGCCCGTTCCACATCCCTCTTCTCCAGTCCATCCATGGCAAGCCGCAGCAGCTCCTCCGCTCTGCCGCCGATCTCCATGAGCCGGTTGTGGAGCAGGTCCAGCTTCAACTCGAAGGGCTGCTTGCCCGGGATGTAGTCCGTCATGGGATCCGTCCCGTCAGGTAGGCCTCGGTGCGTTTGCTGCGCGGATTGGTGAACACCGTCCCGGTCGGACCGCATTCCACCAGTTCGCCGCGGTCGAGGTGCGCCGTGACGTCCGACACGCGCGCGGCCAGGCGAAGGTCGCTCGTGGCGACGACGACCGCCACGTCGCCGGCGAGTGAGTGGATGAGAGACTCGATGCGCGCCGCGGCCACGGGGTCGAGCGCCGAGGCGGGCTCGTCCAGGAGGAGGACCCGGGGCCGCACCGCCAGGGTGCGGGCGATGCAAAGCCGCCGCCGCTGCCCGGCGGAGAGCGCGGACGCGGGCAGATCGAGGTCGCCGCCCACCTCGGCCCAGAGACCGACCGCCGCGAGCACCTCTTCCGCCAGGGCGTGCAGGTCGCCCGCGAAACCGCTCGCGCGGGGGCCGAAGGCGACGTTGTGGAAGATCGACCCGGGGAAGAGCGCGGACTCCCGAAGCACGACCCCGATGCGCCGCCGCACCTCGGCCGGATCGACCTCCGGGGCGTACAGCTCCGCCCCCTCGAACCGCACGCTCCCGGTCGTGACCGCCGCCGGGATGAGCTCGTTCATGCGGCAAAGGGCGCGCAGCAGGGTGGTTTTGCCGGAACCGGAGGGGCCGATCAGCGCGACGATCCTGCCGCGCGGGAAGTCCAGCGAGACGTCGGCGAGCGCGGGGCGGCCGCCGAAGCGGACGGTGAGGCCGGTGGCGGAGAGGACGGGGGTGGCGGGGGGCCCGGGGGTGCCGGTGCCGGGATCGTGGAGTGCGTCGCTCATCGCAGGCGGCGGCGCAGGACGAGAGCGCCCAGGTTGACGGTGAGCAGGAGCACGAGCAGCGTCACTGCGGTGCCGGCCGCGAGCGCCGCGAAGTCCGCCTCCGTCCGCGTGCTCCAGGTGAACGCCTGCGTGGGCAGCGCGGTGAGGATGTCGCCGGGGGTTCGGGGCGCGTGGGTCACGAACGCGGGCGCGCCGAGGACGAGCAGCGGCGCAGCGGCGCCGACCGTGCGCGTGAGCGCGAGCGTGAGGCCCGTCACGATGCCGGGCCCGGCCGCGGGCAGCACCTGGCGCCGGATGACCTGCCAGCGGGTTGCTCCGAGCGCCGAGGCCGCGTCGCGCACCCCGCGGGGAACCTCGCGCAGCGCCGTTCGCGAGGTGACCAGCACCGTGGGCAGGGCGAGCATTGCCAGCGTAAGACCCGCCGCCAGGATCGTCGGGCCGAGCCCCATGCCCCGCACGAACAGCGCCAGACCCGCCACCCCGAAGACCACGGGCGGGACTCCGGCCATGTTCGCCAGGGCCGAGCCCGCCAGTCCCGCGAGGCGGTTGCGCGGCGCGTATTCCTCGAAGTACACCGCGGCCCCGATCCCGACCGGAAAGGAGAGCGCGGCGGTGAGCACGGCCAGCCACAGCGTGCCCGCGATCGCCGGACCGACCCCGGCCCGGGAGGCGAACCGGGAGGGCGCGCCGGCGAGGAAGCCGACATCGACGACCCCGAGTGCCTGAACAAGCAGGACGCCGAGGAGCGCGATGGCGGCCGTCAGGGTGAGTGCGGCGCCAAGCCGGCACGCCGTGCCGAGGAGGTCCCGGGTGGCGAGGGGGGTCATCGGGCCCTGCCGATCCACCGCGCCAACGCACAGACCGCGTAGCCCCCGAGGAAAAGCACCGCCGCGACCGTCGCAAGCGCGTGGTGCTCGATCGTGCCGGGCGCGGGGTCGCTCATGCTCGTCTGCGCGATGAAGGCCGTAAGCGTGCGGAGGCCTTCCAGGGGATTCCCGGTGAGCCGCGCCTGGTTCCCCGCGGCCAGCGTGACGATCATCGTCTCGCCGGCCGCCCGCGCGACTGCCAGCGCCATCGCCGCGGCGATCCCGCGTGAAGCGGCAGGGATGGCCGCCCGGGTGAGGACTCGGGCGCGGGCGGCTCCGAGTGCCATCCCGGTCTCCAGGAGCGAATGCGGCACCGCCGCGAGCGCGCTCCGCGAGAGCAGCGCCACGGTCGGGAGAATCATCACCCCGACGGCGAGGCAGGCCGAGAACGCGTTGAATGCCCCGATCCCCGGCAGGATCCCCCGCAGCGCGGGAGTCACGAAGTTCAGCGCGACGTATCCGTACACCACCGTCGGGACGGCAGCGAGCAGGGTCACAGCCGCGGTCAGGACCGTCCCGGTCCGCGGACCCGCGTAGTATTGCAGGTAGATCGCGGTCAGCAGGCCCAGGGGGAAGGCGACCGCGGCGGCACCGGCCACGATCTGTGCGGTGGCGGCGACCAGGGGCAGGATCCCGAACCGCGGCTCCTCCGCCAGCGGCGTCCAGGACGGATCGGTGAGGAGGCGGGCCGGGGACACCTGCGAGAAGAAGGCCGCCGATTCCCACGCGAGGACTCCCACGACCGCCATCGCCGCCACGCCCGCCAACACCGCGCAGGCCAGAAAGACGCGGCCCGCGAGCCGCTCCGAGAGTGCCGCGCCGCGTCGTGGGCGTAGAACCGCGCCATGGCCGCCCGCATGCGCCACCGAGGTGGCCCGGCCGCCGAGGGGACCGCCCGCGGTCATGGCCGCGCCGCCCTCCGGGACGCGGCCAGAACGGCCCGGCTGCGCCCGTATTCCGCCTCCGGCAGCGCCACGTAGCCGAGCTCGGGTCCCAGGCGCGCGGCCATGTCCAGATAGTGTGCGACCAGGTCGAACACATCGTCCCGGGCCAGCGAAGACGTGCCGACATAGAGGTAGAGTTCCCGCGCGAGCGGACTGTACCGCCCATCGGCCACGGCCTCCGCGGAGGGGGGCACGCACCCGAATCCCGTGTCCACCGCGATGGCGCGCAGGCGGTCCCTGTTGTGCATGTGCGCGGCGCTGCCGAGGTAGCCCAGTCCCCAGCGGTCACCCGCAACCCCGCGGGCGATCATGTCGTCGTTCGCGGTCTGGTAATGGTCGGAACGACTGGCCCCCGGCCGCCCCACGACCACCTCGGTGAAGTAGCGGAAGGTGCCCGAGCCCGGACCCGGTCCGAAGAACCGGATCCTCTCGTCCGGATAGTCGGGCCTCAGGTCGCGCCAGCTCCGAACATCGTCGGACGGTCCCCACAGGCGTCGCAGCTCCTCCAGCGTCAGGCAGTCCACGACCGTGTTGGACGGGTGGGCCACGAGGACGATGCCGTCTCTGGCGACCGGTATCTCGACATACCGAAACCCGGCTGCTCTACATGCATCCGCCTCCATCGCGGATATCCTGCGAGACGCTGCGGAAATATCGATCTCTCCGCGGCAAAGGCGCCTGAGACCTCCGGCCGTCCCCGAATAGCCCACCGCCAGCCGGCGCCCGGGCGCCGTCCCGACAAAAGACTCCGCCACGGCCTCGGAGAGCGGATGGAGGCTGCCGGAGCCCCCCACAACCACCGCGACGCCGTCTCCGCCGCAAGCGGCTGCCAGCGCCGCCACAAGCCCGAAGCCGGCCAGGCGGACCGGGCAGGCCGTCATCGGTCGGCCCCCGGGGAACGGGTCCGGGTCCCGGAGAGCAGCTCGCGCGCCTTCGGGCCGGGAAGCGTGAATGTGATGACGGTTTCGGATCCCCACACGCTGCTCGCGGACGCCTCGCCGCCCATGCTCGACACGAGGTGGCGCACGATCGCCAGACCGAGTCCCGTACCGCCCTCTTCGCGGGACCGGGCAGCGTCCACCCGGTAGAAGCGCTCGAAGATCCTGGGAAGTGCCGAGGCGGGGATGCCGGAACCGTTGTCCTCGACCGATACCTCCATCATTTCGCCCACGCCGCCGATGCGCACCGCGATCCTCGCCCCGTCGCCGGGCACGAACCGCAGCGCGTTCTCGAAGAGGTTGCGGAAGATCTGGTAGACGGCGCCCTTGTCGGCGATCGCCTCGCCGTCTCCGATCACCCGGAAGTCGATCTCCCGATCGATCCAGCGCTTCTCCAGTCCCTCCCAGGCCTCACGCGCCACCAGTCCCAGCGGGATCGGGTCGCGCTCGGGGCGCCATGCCCCGGATTCGTACCGGGAGAGGTCCAGCAGGTCGTCGACCAGGCGCTGCAGCCGCACGGTGTTGCCCTCGATCGACCTGAGGAACCGGCTCCGCAGATCGGCGGGAAGCTTGTCGTCCATCACCGTCTCGGCGGCGGCGCGAATGACCGTCAGCGGCGTCTTGAGTTCGTGCGACGCATTGGCGACGAAGTCGGATCGCACCGCCTCCAGGCGCCTGATCTCCGTGATGTCCACCAGGAGAACCACCGCGCCTCCCTCGGTGCCCCGCTTGGTGCGAACCTCCAGTTCGCGGTCGCCTACCGTGACCTCGAGGCGGCCTTCGGGGCGAACCACGGAGGCCTCGAGAAGGTCTCTCAGGACGGGATCCCGCACAATCGACCCGACCGGCGAGAACGGGAGCACTTCCACCAGTCCCAACAGCTCCAGCGCGGCGGGATTGATGCGCAGGATGCGGGCGTCGCTGGTCAGCGCCATCATCCCCTCGCCGACCTCGTCCATCAGCTGGGTGAGCTCGTCCCGTTCCCGGGACACTCTGCCGAGCTGCTCCTTCAGCTCCCCCCTGATCCGGTTCGCCGCCGATCCCACGCGCGCCAGCTCGCTGAAACGGGACAACTTCACCCGGGCGCCACCGGTCTCGCCGGCACCGATGCGGACGAGAAGTCCCCGGATGTCGTGCAGCGAGGCCGTGATCGTGCGGGTCCATCGGTAGAGGACGCATACTCCGACGATTCCCGCCATCAGGACGCCCAGGGCAACGCCGCGCGCGACCCTTCCCGCGGCCGCGGACATCGGCCCAACCGGGGTTCCGAAGCGGATCACCACCGGACGCCCACCCCGGTACTGGCGCACTGCGCTGAAGAGGTAGGGCCGCCCGTCCAGGGAACTCACCCGCCGCGAAGATGCCGTGACGCGGCCCAACGCCCCCTCGACCTCACTGCGCGACACCTCATCCGGCATCCGGTCCGCCGCCGACGGTCCAAGATCCGAATCGGCGACCAGACGCCCCCCGGCATCGAAGACACTCACCCGGTACCCCGTTTCGCGGGCGAGGGCTACAACCACGGCGTCCAGCGATTGCGACTGCGCTCCCTGGAGCCGCTCGGCTCCCAGCGCGGTTGCCGCCGCCAGGTGACGCTCGGCCTCCGACTGCATGGCCTCGCTGGCCACGGCCCGGGCAACCGCCCATGCAGTGGCGCTCAGCACAAGCACCACGCCAGCCCCCGACAGGCTGGTCACGCCCCTGAGCGGAAGCCTCACCTTCTCTCCGCCCTGAACCGGTAACCAAAGCCGCGGACGGTCTCGATCCGGTCTCCCGCATCTCCCAGCTTCGTGCGAAGACGGCGGATGTGCATGTCCACGGTCCGCTCCCTGATCCCGTCCCTCCCCCTGCCATCCAGATCCCATACCGCTTCGAGGAGTTCGGCCCGTTCCTTCATCTGTCCCCTGTCCTCCAGCAAAACCCGGAGCAGCCGGTACTCGGTGGGCGTGACCGGCAACTCCTCGCCGTCCAGCGTCACGCGCATCGATCCCAGGTCCAGCGCCAGACCGCCGGCCTCCAGAACCCGCTCATCCGCACCGGCGTCGCCGAACTCGTGAATCCGCTTCAGGATCGCATCGACCCGCAACGCCAATTCCCTGGGACTGAACGGCTTGGTGAGGTAGTCGTCCGCTCCCAGTTCCAGCCCCTCGATCCGGTCGGTGGGCTCCCGCCTGGCCGTGAGCATCAGGACCGGAATGGCCCGGGTCGCGGGATCCTGGCGGATCGACTTCAGGACCTCGTCGCCAGAGAGTCCGGGCAGCATCCGGTCCAGCACGACGAGATCGGGAATCTCGCGGTGCATCGAGTCGAGTCCGCTGTCCCCACTCGCCGCCGAGCGCACCCGGTATCCCGCCCTGGTCAGCTGGTAGGCGACCAGTGCCGCAATGCCGGGGTCGTCCTCGATCACCAGGATCCGTCGCGGTCCGTCGCGCTTCTTCCTGCTTCTCCAGTTCATTTCACGAGACCGGCCGGGCGCGAGCCTCCTCGACGATCCTGAGCACCTCCTCCTCGGACAGCGTGTGGTCGACCTCCTTGGCGCGGGCGAAGATCCGCGCGCACAGCCCGGCGTCTTCGGGATCGTAGCCGCGCTCTTGCAGCCAGTACTTGACGTTCGAAATCCCGGACATGGGTCCCACCTCGATCACCTGGCGCCGGCCAACGAGCGATGCGGGCACCCCGGAGTACACGCGGTCGGCCAGCCAGTCGGCACCCTTCGCGTGCGCCTTGACGATCGCCGCCGCGTGCACGCCCGTAGCCGTGCGGAAGGCGTCCGCACCGATGACGGGGTAGTTGGGGGGAAGGGGGACGTCGCACTCGCGCGACACCAGCTCGCAGTACTCCGAGAGGAGCGAGAGATCCGCGGTGTGGACGCCGGCGAGCGCCAGATTGACGAGCAGCAGGTCCATTTCGACGTTGCCGATCCGCTCGCCGATTCCCATCGCCGTGGCGTGGATGCGGTCGGCTCCGGCCTCGATCGCGGCCAGCGCGTTGGCGAGGCCCAGGCCGCGGTCCCGGTGGCCGTGCCAGTCGAGCTTGACGTTCGCGTCCGAGGGATCGATGATCTCGCGCCTGACAAAGCGGATGAGCGACCGCACTCCCGAGGGCGTGGCGTGGCCCACCGTGTCCGACAGGCAGATTCTGCGGGCTCCGGCTCTGATGGCGGTGCCGTAGAGTGCCTTCAGGGTCTCCCCGTCCGCCCTCGTGGTGTCCTCGGTGACGAACATGACGGGCAGGCCTTCCTTCACGCAGAAGGATACGGACTGCTCCGCCGTGCGGAGTATCCGGTCCAGCGTCCAGCTCTCGGCGAAGAGTCGGATCGGCGAACTGCCGATAAAGGCGCAGACTTCGAGGACCACGCCCGTGCGCTGCGTGATCTCGACCGCCGGCACCACGTCCCCAACGACCGTGCGTGCGGCGCAGTTGGGACGGAGCGACAGCTTCGAGTCGCGGATCTCCTCGCAGAGACGCGTGACGTCGGCCACGGCTCTCGGCCCCGCGGCGGGAAGACCGATGTCGGCGGAATGGATACCCAGTTGGCTCATGAGGTGGAGGAGCCGGATCTTGGCTTCTATGGGCGGATCCGTTACCGAGGGAGACTGGAGACCGTCGCGGAGCGTCTCGTCGTTCAGCTCCACGTGCCTGCCCCACGCCAGCGTGTCAAACTCCTCCACATTCCAGTCGTGGATCAATCCCTCGCCGTTCATCGTGGCTCCTTCATCATGCGCCGGGTGGCGGTCCGCCGCGCACCTCCGAATGATCCATAATGTTGAGGCATCCCCGGCACCCTGTCACCACGGCGTGACTTCCGATCAGCGAACCGTGCAGCCGGCTCCGCTCCACCCTCGCGCCCGCCCCGACAATGGTGTCGCCCAGTTCCGAGTCGGACACCCGGGCACCCGCCTCGACGGTGACGTTGTCCCCGATCCGGGAGTTCGTCACGCGGGCCCCCGCCTCGATCCGAGAGAGCTGCGAGATCGCCGACCCCGACACGGTCGCGGCCCGGTCCACCCCGCCCCTGCCTCCACCCACCCCGACAAGATACCGGTTGGCGTCGAGGAGGGCATCCACCTTGCCGGCATCGAGCCAGGTCCTGACCGGCGCCGTCAGGATCCGGGCGCCCGCGTCCACCATGTACTGGAAGGCGTCCGTGAGGTAGTACTCCCCCGAGGGGCCCGGCCCGCGCGTTCGCGTGTCCTCGATCCCCTCGAAGAGCAGCTCGTGGTCGCGGATGTAGTACAGCCCGATGTTGGCCAGCCTGGACACCGGTTCCCGGGGCTTCTCGACGATGCGGGTCATGTCGCCGTTGGCGTCGGTCACGATCACGCCGAAGCGGCTGTAGTCCTCAACCTCCTTGGCCCAGATCACGCCGGAGCGACCCGCGTCGAGGCTGCCGGCTATCGTAAGGTCGACCTCGAAGAGGGTGTCGGCGAAGAGGATCAGCAGCTCGCCGTCCACCCAGGGCCGGGCCAGCGCGACCGCGCCAGCTGTGCCGTCCTGAATCTCCTGCACCACGTAGCGGGCTCGGATGCGGGGCTGGCTGGTTTCGATATGCGTCCGAATCGAGTCCCGCAAGTGGCCGACGACGAAGATGACTTCCGAGACACCCACCTCGAGCAGATCGTCCAGGATGTAGTCCAGAACCGGCTTGCCGGCCACGCGGATCAGGGGCTTGGGTGTGAGATGGGTGTGCGGTCGCAGGCGCGTGCCCCTGCCTGCCAGCGGAATAACGGCCTTCATCCGGTGAAGATAGCGGAGCAGCCACCCGTACTGAAGGAATTCCCGGTGTTGACCTCGCACCTTGACCTTGGACAGCTTCCTGAAGACCGGCAGCCCGAGCGATGGAACCACGGCCGCGCGCAGCGCGTCGATTGCATCGGGCTGGGAACGGAAGCCGCTTTCTGCAAGGACAGCGACCGACAGAATGGGGAAGGGATTCACCGACCGCTCCGCACAGGGAAGCGCGGATGCTGGCGACCCGAAACTGCCTGGCCGGACCTATGCGATTCCCTTCGGGACGGTCTGGGACGCTGCGGCCCGGCTCGCCAACGGCGGACTGCGCGGCTGGATGGCTCCCCGTGCGGATGATCAGGAAGGTGTACTCGAAGCGCGGGTCCGCGGGCTCATCCTTCGTTTCCCGGCCGACTTCGTGATCCGGGTCTCGCTGGACGAAAACGTCCAGACGCGCGTGGACCTGACCGCTTGGCGCAGGCACCCTGGAGGTGACTTCGGTGTCAACGGACGCCGCATCCGCCGGTTCTGCACCGCCCTGGATCGCGCACTCGGCGCCGACGGCCGGCAGGCCGTGGAATGAGTCCCCGCTGCGTTCGGGCGGCGCGGCGGCCGGTGCTGGCGATGGGTACCGCGCTCGCGGCCGCATGCACCGGTGGCGCGCCGGACAGCGAGTCGCCCGGCGCCGAAGGGGACCGTGGCCCCGCCGGCGCAGCGACGGCCGGGACCGCGGTCGCACCCGGCACCCTGTACCTCAGAACCGTCGCCTTCATCGAGACCACGAGTGATTCGGCGCTTCTGGTTCCATGGGACTTTGAAAACCGAATCGAAGCCGATGGCGTCCACAGGTCGATCCGCGGCTGGCTCCGTCGCGCGGGCCAGTGGCGTCTTTTCATGGAGGACGACTGGGTGACGGAGCCGACGCGGACACCGTGGCGGATCGTGCCGCGCGGGCCGGCTCGCCTCGTGGTGGGTCTCCAGGACGCGCTGGAGGAGATCTACTACCGCGAAGGCGTGCGCGATCTTTCCATGCGTATGGGCGAGACCGTGGTGGAGTGGAGCGGCCAGCGGGGTGCGACGTACCGTCTGCTCGAGGGGGCCGTACGCCTCGCCGACGTTGAGACGACCGGGCTGGTGTTGGACGCCTTCGCGGTACGCGCCGACGGACGGGAAGACTCGGCCGAGCTCGGGCTGCTCACCGCGGGCGACGCCCTCCAACTGGTGATCGCCAACCTGGAAGGACCGGGACGCTACCGGGCGTGGTCACGACGAGGTGCCCGGGAGCTCTTCTGGCCGGAGGTCGAGGTCGCCTGGGAGGAGACCCGCAGTGTCGAGCGCGCGCGCCGCGACGTGCCGGTCCTCTGGCGAATCGAGTCCGCCGACGGACGGCTCGAGGGTCAATTCGAGGCGGTGAGTTCGCATGTGCAGTTGCACGATGGCGACGGTGCCATTCTGCCGGTGCTGGTCGTCTATGAAGTGGCCGGCCAGATCACGATCGACGGGGAGCAGGTGGCGGTGAGCGGCTTCCTCCGCCACTTCCAGGGATAGCCCGCCCGTGAACGAAGCCCTGTTGCGTGCGATCGTCACGATCGTGAGCGGTGCGCTGGCCGGCGGGCTCACCAACACCGTCGCCATCTGGATGCTCTTCCACCCCTACCGCACGCCGAAGTTCCTCGGTGTCCGCATCGGTTTCCTCCAGGGTGCGGTGCCCAAGAACCAGGCGAGGCTGGCCGCCGCGATCGGCGGCGCCGTGGGAAACCGGCTGCTGACCGAAGAAGACCTCACCCGGGTTCTTTCCGCGCCGGAGTTCCGCGAGGCCTTCGACACCGGACTATCCAGGTTCATGAACGAGGTTCTTGAGGTGGAACGGGGTTCCGTGCGCGAGCTTCTCGGGCCCGAGGCAATGGCGGAGGCGGAGCCGATCATCGAAGACGTGCTCGACCACACCATCGCGCGGATCGGGCGGCATCTCCACTCCGAGGACTTCGCCCAGTCCGTCGAGGAACGCGCCTCGGAGCTCGCGACCTTCGTGGCGGACCAGCCCGTCAGCGACATTCTCGCGCCGGGCCGGGAGGCGAAGCTGGCGGCGATCCTGGCCGGACTCCTCGAAACGGGGGTGTCGAGCGAACGCTTCCACCAAACGGTCGCCGAGTACCTCCGGGACGCCTCTGAAAGGGTTCTGAGACCCGACCTGACCTTGAGGGATCTCCTCCCGCCGGGCGTGATTCCCACCATGGAACACGCGATCGCGGGCTATATTCCGCTCGTCATTCAGCGGCTTGGATCGCTGCTGGAACGCCCGGCCACGCGGCTCCGACTCGAGAAGGTCACCCGCGACCTGCTGCGCCGTTTCCTGCAGGACCTGCGCTTCCATCAGCGAGTGGTTGCCCGGTTCATCATCAACGAGGAAACGATCACCAAGGTCTTCGGCACGATTCAGTCCGAGGGTGCGGAGCGGATCGCCGGCATGTTTCGCGAGCAGGAAGCCGAGGAGGCGACCGCAAAGGGCATCAGCGACGCAATCAGCGATCTTCTGGACCGGCCGGTCACGGACGTGCTGGGCGAGCCGGGCGACCCCGGCGTGTCCCAGACCGTCGAAACGCTGGCGGCGTGGTTCGTGGAGCTGGTGAGGGATCCCGCCGCCCGGGACTACGTCACCGAGAGGCTGGAATCCGGGTTGGCGCGGGTCTCCCGGAGGACCTGGGGCGAGTTGCTGCAGGAAGTGTCCCCGGAACGGGCCTCCGAGTGGGTGGTTGCCGCGGCCAGGACCGAAGCCGCCGCGACGATCTACAACGAGGGCGTGCGCCGCCTCGCCGCCGCCGCTCTGGAAAGGCCGATCGGGCGGCCGGCGAGGCTGCTGCCCACCGGCGCGGCCGACCGGATCCGCCAGGCGGCGAGCGAGCCGTTGTGGAGGGGAATCCAGGCCCAGATCCCGTCGGTGGTAAAGCGTCTGGACGTCGCGCGACGGGTCGAGCAGAAGGTCGCGCAGTTCCCGGTCGCGCGAATGGAGGAACTGGTCAAGCGCGTGACGCACCGCGAACTCCGCACAATCATCTTCCTGGGCTACGGCCTGGGGGCCTTCATCGGGGGCATCCTGCTGCTCGTGGACTCGCTGCTGGGCTAGCGGCCGGCTACCGCCGGCGGCGCCTGCTGATCCTGACTTTCGGCGTGCTGTCCTCCGGCGCGGCGGTGTTGAAGTAGCGCCGCGAACGCCGGCGATGCGATCCCCGCTGATCCTTCCTCATCCAGTTGATCAGGGTGAAATGCCGTGTCGCCCTCCTGCTCTGCTTCCATTCCTTGCCGAGTTCGCGCTCCAGCTCCGCCAACTCCGCCACGTCGTGCCTCCCGACGCGCTCCTCGTCACCGCGATGAACGAGCCATCGTCCCGGGCGCAACCCGCTCCCGCCGTACCGCCCGGGCAACCCGAGGAGCACGCCGAGCAGAAGCGCCACCACTCCGATCAGGATCTGGGTGAGCAGAGTCATGGCGGCTCCGATCCCGGCCGTTGCGCGTGGCGTCCACCGGTCACGGGACGGACTCCGGTCCGGCGCCGCACTCGCTGCGCACCCACGCCAGGTACGCCGGCGCGCCCTCCACGACCTCCTGCCCGAGCAGCTCCGGCACGTCGTACGGGTGGAGTTCGGCGGCGCGCTCAAGCACGCTCGGCAGCAGCTTGCGGGTCGTCTTGAGGACCACGACCACCTCCTCGTCGCGCTGGATCTCTCCCTTCCAACGGTAGATACTCACCGCCCCCGGGATAATGTTCCCACACGCCGCGAGCCGCTCCTCCACCAGAGCGCGCGTCACGGCCTCCGCGGACTCGGTCCCGGGCGCGGTCATGAGGATCGTCACGATCCCGGTGCCGCGGTCCCCGCTCACGCTGGCTCCCCGTCCGGGGCCTCCTGCCACAGACCCCTACGCCACGAACATGGTGCGTTCCACCGATTCGGCGCTGTAGAACGCATCGATGAGTTCCGCGTAGCGTTTCGTCACAACCGGCCGCTTCACCTTCTGCGTCGGGGTGAGCGCGCCGTTTTCGACGGTGAAGGGTTCGGCCACGAGCCCCACCTTCTTCGGCTTCTCGAAGCGCGCCAGATCCCGGAGTTCGCTGAAGATCTCCTCTTCCAGCAGCGCCTGGCACTTCTCGTCGGCCAGCAGCGCCTGCGCCACGGAAGCGTCGACGCCCGCCCCTTCGGCCCAGCCTTCCAGGCGCTCGAAGGCCGGCACCACCAGCACTGCGCAGAACTTGCGGCCCTCGCCCACGACGACCGCCTGGTCGACAAAGGCGTTCTTCTTGAGGAGGTTCTCGATCGCCTGCGGCGCCACGTACTTGCCGCCCGAGGTCTTGATGAGATCCTTCTTCCGGTCCGTGATCTTGAGAAAGCCGTCGCTGCTGAGTTCGCCGATGTCGCCGGTACTGAACCAGCCGTCGTCCGCGATCACCTCCCGGGTCATTTCCTCCAGCCCGTAATAACCCTTCATGACCTGCGGCCCGCGGATGAGGATCTCGCCATCGGCCGCGATCCTGATCTCGGTGCCCGGCACCGGGCGGCCCACCGTGCCGATCCTGAAGTGCTCGGGGGTGTTCACGTTGGTGACGGGCGACGTTTCGCTCAGTCCGTACCCTTCCAGAATCGTGATCCCCGCGCCCAGGAAGAAGCGGTTGATCTCGGGCGCGAGCGCGGCACCCCCGCTGACGAAGAAGCGCAGCCGTCCCCCCACCGCGGCCCTGAGCTTGGTGAACACCAGGCGGTCCGCAATCCCGTACCGCAGCTTGAGCAGGAAGGGGATCTTCCGGCCGGCCTCGCGGCAGAGCGCCACCCGCCGCCCCACGCCCGCCGCCCAGGACACGAGCTTCCCCTTCACGCCACCGGCGTCGAGCACCTTCTGGTAGACCTTCTCGTAGAGGCGCGGCACCGACACGAGCACCGTCGGCCGCAGGGTCTTCATGTCCGCCGCCACCGTTTCGATCGCGCCGTGTGTGACCATGCACCCGCGTGCGAAGAAGAGGTAGTCGACCATGCGCTGCAGCACATGCGAAAGGGGCAGGAACGACAGGCTGACATCGTCGGGGCCCACGCCGAGGAGCTGCTCGGAGGCCCAGACGTTCGACGCAACGTTGTTGTGGGTCAGCATCACGCCCTTCGGCGTCCCGGTCGTGCCCGAGGTGTAGATCATCGTCGCGACGTCTTCGGGCGCGGCCCGCCTGGCCCGGGCCTCGAAGTCGCCAGCGTCCGCGTCGTCGCCGCGCGCGAGGAAATCGTCCCACGAGACGGCGCCATCGGTGGCGGCCAGAGCCTCGAAGACCACAATCTCCACCTCGCGGTCGAGCCGCGCCACCGCCTCGCGGGCCTTTTCCAGCTGCTCGGCGTCGGAGACGAAGATCAGCGACGCGCCGGAGTCCTCGATGATGTAGGCAACCTGCGCGGCGGGAAGCGTGCTGTAGATCGGCACGTCCACCACGCCCGCGCAGAGGCACGACCAGTCGGCGAGCGCCCACTCGGCGCGGTTCTCGGAGAGGATGGCGGCCCGGTCACCGCGCCCGACACCCGCCTGGCCAAGCGCCGCCGCGCCCCGCCTCGCGACGTCGGCCACCTGTGTGTAGGTGTAGGTCCTGGCGTTTCTGCCGGTGACGTTGTACGCGGCCTTGTCCGCAAACTGGTCTACGGTACGGAAGAACAGCTCGACCAAGGTGCCCTGCGGCACATCCGCCGGGTTGGCGTAGTAGTCGATCGTGTCTGTCATGGCCTACCCACCTTCGAGGACGATCTCCACCGGGATGTCCTGTCTCAACGAAAACAGGACGGAACAGTATTTCTCACGGGACAGTTCGAGCGCCCGCTCGACCTTCGCACGATTCTCCGGCGGCACTCCGGTCACGCTGAACACCAGGCGCAGCCCGCTGTAGTGCCGCGGCGGCGACCCGCGCCGCTCGCCCTCGGCCCTCACGTCCAGGCTGTCGAACGGCACGCGCCCCTTCTCGAGGATCACCTTCACATCGATCGCCATGCACGCCGCCACGCCTGTCAGAACGAGGTCCATCGGTGACGGGCCGGTCGCGGAGTCCCCGTCGACGATCATCTGGGGACCGTCGGCCGCACCCCCGTCGAATACGAGACCCGACCCCGTCCAGGCGAGGCGAATCTCCTTGTCCGGGTTCATTGCGGGTCGTCCTGCCCGTCCGCGCCTTCGCCACGGAGCTTGCTCAGCGTGGCCTCGGCGTGAGCGATATGGTCCTTCGCCTGCTCGTCCGACGGCTTCTCGGCGAGGAATGCCTCAAGGTGCTCGATCGCTTCACCCTCCGATCCCTGCCGCAGCAGAATGAAGGCGAGGCCGTAGTGGGCGCCGGGCGACTGCGGATACCGATAGAGGACGTGGCGGTAGGTCTTGACCGCGTCCGCGTCCATGCCCATGCGCGTGTACGTAATGGCGATCTGCTGGAGGACGATCGGGTCGCCCGGAGACTCCTTGAGCGCCAACCGGAACGAGGTCAGCGCCTCGTGGAACTTGCCCTCCTGGGAAAGGGCGAGGCCTTCCTCGTAGTAGTCGACTCGCTCGTCGCCTGCAGTGCCGCCGAAGATCTTGTTCCAGATCGACATGGACGAATGTCAGGGTCCCTTGACGTTGGGCGGCCCGGATCCCTCCCGGCCCGCGCGTACATCTGTTGAAGGTATCGGTTTCGCCATTCGGGACAAGACGCTACTTCACATCGCCCATGAGACGCTTCATTAAGGGGCTCACGAGCATGGCGAGCAGGCCGCCGCCGCCGATGATCAACGCTACACGCATGAACAGCGGTGACGGCTCGAGCCCCTCCAACTGCCCCGCCACCCGGCCGGCGATCAGGTTTCCAAGCGCGGCTGCGACAAACCATACACCCATCATCTGGCCCACGCGGCTGCGCGGGGCCAGTTTCGTCATGGCCGACAGCCCTACCGGAGACAGCGCCAGTTCCCCGACGGTGTGCAGGAAGTACATGACGACGAGCCACGACGCCGAAGCCGGGGCATCGGGTGTCGCGTTCGCGGCGCCCCAGGCGATCACGAAGAAGCCGGCCGCGAGACCCATGAGTCCCAGGGCGAACTTCATGGGCACGGACGGGTTGGCCTGCCGGTTGGCCAGCCACACCCAGAACCATGCGAAGACCGGCGCCAGGATGATGATGAAGAGGGCGTTGACCCATGCGAACCAGCTGGCCGGGTACTCCCAGGATCCGATGGTGCGGTCCGTGAAGTCGCGGGCGAAAAGGCTGAGCGAAGTCCCCGCCTGTTCGAAACCGGACCAGAAAAGCGCGGCCAACAGGAAGAGCCAGAAGATGACCACGACCTTCTTGCGCTCCTCGGCGTCATGCCCACCCCAGAACACGACGTATACGAAATAGACGGCCATGATGCCCAGAATCCCGTAGGTCAGGTACTCGGCGATATCGGCCAGATCCCAGGGGATTGTGCCGTTTGACACCAGGAGCCCGAATGCGACCATACCCACTGCGAGCGCGGCGCAGGTACCGAAGAACGTCCTGCCGCTTCGGGCCACTGCCTTGGCCGACCGGTCCGTCCGCAGGATCCCGGCGTTTCCCAGATTGCGGTAACCGCGCCGAAACTGGATGAGCCCGGCGACCATGCCGATCCCCGCCAACGAGAACCCCAGGTGCCAGTTGTACCCTTCGCCCAACAGGCCGCACAGGAACGGCCCCAACAGTGCCCCGATGTTGATCCCCATGTAGAAGATCGAGAAGCCGGCATCGCGCCGCGCCCCACCCTCCGGGTAGAGGTCGGCCACCACCGCGCTCACGTTGGGCTTGAGGAGTCCCGTACCGATGACGATCAGCACGAGCCCGAGGAAGAAGGTGAACTGCGTAGGCACCGCCATGCTGAAGTGCCCCGCCGCAATGATGCAGCCCCCGACGAAGACCGCCTTTCGCTGCCCCCACAACTGGTCGGCCACCCAGCCGCCCGGCAAGGCGAGCAGGTAGACGAAGCTTGTGTACAGCCCGTAGATGGCGCCCGCGGTCACGACATCGAATCCGAGCCCCGGATTCGTGCCGATCGTCGCGCCGGTGAGGTACAGCGTGAGGAGTGCACGCATCCCGTAGTAGGAGAAGCGCTCCCACATCTCGGTGAAGAAGAGCGTCGGCAGCCCTCTCGGGTGGCCGGGGAACATGCCTTCTTCGAACTCGATCCCTTTTGGAGTCGTCATCTGCGCCTCTGGTTAGCGGGGTTTCGCGTCGATGGGGTGCGGCGACCGTGCAACCTATCGCCGGGCGGGCGCGGCGGCGAGTTCACGGAATCCGACCCTCCATGATCGCGCGGAAGACCTGCGGGTCGATGTTCCCGCCCGACACGACGGCCACGACCGGCCCCCCCTCGATCCCGGGGAGGCCTCGCAGCGCCGCCGCGACCGCCGCGCTTCCCGCACCCTCGGCCACGATGTGCGCGCCGCCCGCCAGCACGCGGATCGCCTCGCACACCTCCTCGATCGAGACCACCACGGACCCGGCAAGGAGCGAATGCGCCTGCGGCCACATCTCCTCCAGCACACCGGTGGATCCGATTCCGTCCACGAAGGACGGCCGGTGCTGGACCTCGACCGGCGCCCCGGCCTCCAGGGAAGCGGCGAAGGGCGCGCCGGTCTCGACCTCCGCCGCGAAGACCGGAACTTCCGGCGCCAGCGCCCGCAACGCGGCCGCGATGCCGCAGGAGAGGCCACCGCCCCCGTAGGACACCACCACCGCCTTCACATCGGGGAGCTCCTCGACGATCTCCACGCCGATCGTGCCGTTTCCGGCGATCACCGCCGGGTTGCTGACGGGGTGTACGAAGTAGCCGTCCTCGCGAGGGTGGCCGTGATCGCACAGCACGCTCCACCACTCGTCACGGGGGAGCGGGACCGCCGTCGCCCCCAGCCGGGCGATCGCTTCGAGCTTGGCCCGGGGCGCCGTGTCCGGAACCACGACCCTGCACGGAACCCCCATGCGCTGTGCGGCCAGCGCCACCCCCTGGGCCATGTTGCCCGCGCTCCCCGTGTACACGCCCTCTTCGAGCAGGGCGGCGTCGGCCACGGCCATGGCGTTGGCGGCGCCCCGCACCTTGAACGACCCGATCGGCTGCAGGCACTCCAGCTTGAGCCAGAGTTCGGTCGGGGCGTCGCCGGCGTCGAGGCGCAGGAGGGGCGACCGCATGGCCGTCCCGGCGATTCGGGAGCGCCCCGCGCGGATCGCGCTGATCGTAACCGGGCGGATCGGCTTCATGGGTCCCTCCTGAATTCGGCGGCGATCGCGTCCGCCACCCTGGCAAGACATGCTTCCCCCACCTCCCGGCTCATTCCCCGCGCGTCGCCCAGCACGCCGGTGGGGGTCACCGCGCGAATGCCCTCGGTGAAGATCCGCGCGGCGACCTCCTCGTCGAAGTCGGCGACGTACCCGGGTACGGCGAGGTCCTCCCGCACCAGCTCGGGGCGAATGCACAGCATCTCGGAACTCTCGGCGATGTCGGCGTGTCCCCCCACCCGGTCCGCGAACTCCGGGGCCACCTCGCGCACCGCGCCTCTCCAGAGGGCGACGAACCCGTGCAGGTCGGTGTAGGCGCGCACCGTGCAGCCGGGCCCCGCCGCCTTGCGCAGATCGCCGAGCATCGCGGCGAGCGGGGCGAAGTTCCCCCCGTGCGAGGGAATGAAGCAGATCGTGCGGAAACCGTGCCGTGCAAGGGACTCGGCGTAGTCCCGGCAGACCGCCGCGAAGGTGGTCTCCCGAAGGGACAACGTTCCGGCAAAATCCATATGGTGCTCCGAGCAGCCAACGCGGATCGTGGGGGCCACGAGCGCATTGCCGAGCCGCCGCGCCACCTCCAGCGCGAGGCGGTCGCCGCGGGCGGCATCGACCAGCAGCGGCAGGTGCGGCCCGTGCTGCTCCACAGCCCCCGCAGCCACCACGATCGTCGTGAATCCAGCCGCAATAGACTGCTCGACCTCGGGCCAGGTCAACTCCTCCAGAAGCAACTTGTTGGGGATCATGCCGCAACTTATGGTGGAACGCACCGTCGCTCCAGCCATGAAAAGAGATGTCCAGCCGTCCAGCTGTCGAAGTCACAGCCGACTACCCCACCTCCGATTCCGCCCTCGTCCGTTTCCTCTACCCCGCACCGGCGCGGCGGACCGTGGGGGGCATCTTCAAGTGGTGGGAGAAGCGGCGCCTCGCCTACAACCTGATCGTGGGTGCGGGCGGAGCCGTCTCGCTGGCGGGCATGGCGGTGACCTTCCGGGTGATGGGGTTGCCATTGCCTTCCGGCGGCCTCCTCGAACCCGTCATCCCCATCGCGCTCTGGGCGAACCTGTGCTACACGCTCGGCCCCCTCACGGAGTCGTTCCTGCACAAGATCTGGGGCCGCGACGTGCGCCCGGTGGGCCCGCACCTCTTCCGGGCAGGGCTCATCCTGTCCGTCGGCGTCACCTTCCTCATACCGGCCATTGTCCTGGTGACAGGACTCGCGGTCCGGGCGGCGCGGCTGCTCTTCGGCTTCTAGACTAGTGTCCCGTCCCGGAAGTTCGCGTGCTAACGAGAGTGCCGAGGCGCCGGGCTGGCAAGGCGCGACGAAATGACTTTTGGTAAAGTTCTCTTGACGTTGCGAATGCGTGTGAGCACCGCGGTCCAACGTGGATGCATCGCCGCTCGAATGCAGTGGGGACTTATTCCACGGGCTGCTGGAACCCCTCTTCCCCCACCAGGGGAACGAACCGAACCGACCCCAGTTCCTCCCGGCTGAAGTCCCCCGTCGGGGCCCGCCGCTCGCGCACCAGCAACTGGCTTCCCACCGCCGGACCGACCGGCATGACCAGGCGCCCGCCGGGGTTCAGCTGGTCCCGCAGCGCGGCCGGCACCCGCGGTCCCCCGGCCGAGACCATGATCGCGTCGAAGGGGGCGTGCTCGGGCCACCCCAGCGAACCGTCGCCGTGGCGCACGTGGACGTTGTCGTACCCGAGCCTCATGAGCACCGCCCTCGCGCTGCGCGCAAGCGACGCATGCCTCTCCACCGTGTAGACCGCGCCTCCCAGCCGGCCGAGCACCGCCGCCGAATACCCGGACCCGGTCCCCACCTCCAGCACCCTGTCCCCTGGAGCGAGTTCGAGCGCCTCCGCCATCCACGCCACCATGTAGGGCTGCGAAATGGTCTGCCCCATCCCGATGGGCAGCGGCCCGTCGGAGTAGGCCAGACGCCGGCAGCTCTGCGGCACGAAGACCTCGCGGGGCACCTTCGCCATCGCGTCCATGACCCGCTCGTCCCGGACACCCCGCCCGGCAAGGTGCCTCCGCAGCATGCGCCGGCGCGCGCGCTCGAGTCCCCGGGTCGACCCTCCGGAACCGGTTGGCGGGGCCCCGCGTCGCCCGGCCTTCGCGACCCGATTCCCGGCCACCGGCTTGCCCGGTTCAGCCAGCGCCCGGTCCGGCAGGCACCATCGACCAGAAGTCGATCCCCCCGGACTGGTGCCGAAGCTCGATCGTGTCCACGAGCGTCAGCGTTTCCAGGTCGATCACGTCGAGCGTGCCGCGCACGGACCCGGCCGATTCATTGGAGACGAATGCATAGCGTCCGTCGGGGCTCGCCACGACGCCGTGCGTGACAGACCGGGAAGTCGCGATTCGGGCCCTTTCCTCGCCGGTCTCCAGATCGAAGACGGCAACCGCCTGCTCGCCCTTCAGCGTCGCGATCAGGAGGTCGCCGCCGCTCGTCACTTCCAGGTTGTAGGGCCCGAGGCCGGTCGCGAAGCGGCGTGTCACCACCCACCGGTCGGTGTCGATTTCGAGCACCTCGCGGTTCCTGTTGCACGCCACGTACACGAAGCGGTTGGCGCGCGCTCCCATCCCTGGCTCCACCCAGGTGGGGCTGCAGACGGCGCCCTCCCCGTCCCCCTCCACCGGCGAGACATCGTACCGGGCACTGGCCTCGAAGGTCTCCAGGTCGATCTCGACAAGGAGGTCGGAGTGCATGCACGCCGAGTACTGGCGCGTGCCGTCGGGGCGCACGCGGCTGCCGTGCGGCATCATGCACGTCCGCACCCGGGTGACCTCGATCATCTCCGGCGTGTAGACCACCGAGACATCCGAGGGCACCATGTCGCCGTGGAGGTTGAAGTTCACCGCGAGGAGAAACTGGCCGTCCGGCGTGAGTCCCATCGTGGCCGGAAAGAGCCCCAGCCTCGTCCGGCCCACCAGCGTGTCGGGTCCGGCGTGGAACTTCCAGAGGTAGCCCCGCGGGGTGCCGTGGGCGATGGTCACGTACCAGTAGCGGCCGTCCGGCGAGACGCTCACCCCGTGGGCGCCGTCGTTGTCGCCGGGCATGATCCCGACCGGGATCTCCTTTTCCACCTCCAGACCTTCGCCGGGCCTGAAGACGACCCGGCTGACCAGATCGGAGGACTCATTGGCGACGTAGAGCCGATACTCGCGGTCCTGGGCCCCGGCCGGGCCCGGGAGCACCGAAAGGAGAACCGCAAGGAAGAGGACCGGACCGAGCCGCGCGCTCACGACACCGGCGCCTTCCTCCGGGGCTCGATCCGCACGACCCACAGCCCCGAGTTCAGGTCCGAGACGAAGACGTGCCCCTTGAACCAATGCGGGCCCCAGGCCATCGGCGAATTGGGCACGAAGCCGTCCGGACTCCCGGTGGGGAGCCACGCCATCTCGCGCCCCTGACGGTAGAGATCGCCCCTGAGTTCGCCCGAAACGTCCACGACGCGAAGCCCCGCCTGGTAGTAGGCGACGTACATCCTGTCGTCCTCGATCCAGAGGTTGTGCGCGCCGGCCTCCGGCACCTCGTAGCGGGCCACCTCACGCAGGTTCTCCGGATCCTCCAGGTCCAGGATGTGCACGAAGCCGCGCGAGCCGTCGCCCGGGTGGCCGTTGCGCGACACGCAGTCCTCGCAGTCGAAGATCTCGTCGCCGACGAAGAGATAGCGGTGCCCGTCGGCGTTGGTGTAGGGGACCGCGAAGTGCGTGTTCCCCTCCGGGTAGGCGTAGCGGCTCACCTCGACCGGCTCGGTGGGCGTTCCGTTCCAGCGCCCGTCCCCCACGTCCAGGATCACGACGCCGTCGTTCCAGTAGGAGACGTACGCGAGCCCGTCCAGGACCCAGATGTCGTGCAGGTATTTCCCCGGGGAGTCGATCCCCCAGCGCCCCACCTCCCTCACGCCCCTCGGGTTGCTCACGTCCAGGATGTGCACGTCGAAGGTGCCGTTGTGGACCGCGTAGAGGATGCTGCCCGCAAAGAAGACGTTGTGCACGCCGCCGGTCAGGTCCCGGGTGTAGGTGCTGGCGATCGTGGGGTGCGCGGGATCGGCGAGGTCGAGCAGGATGATCCCGTTGCGGCGGTCGCGGGCTCCCTCGCGGGTAATGGCGGCCACCGTGGCGCTCGCGTTGACCTTCACGTCGTTCACGACCCGGGCGTCCACCTCGACGAAGTCTGTGAGGACGGGATTGGCGGGGTCGGTGACGTCCCAGACGAGCATGCGCTGTCCCCCGTCGTGCGTCCCCGTGTAGACATAGTCGCGCCCATCGTTCCCCGTGAACGCCCACAGGTCCGAGGTCGGACGCTCGTCCACGAGACCCCGCCCCGCCACGAACGCATCGTGCTCCACGCCGCGTTCGACAACCTCGATGAGCGCCTGCCCGGTTCGCCCGGCCGCATCGGCCACGACCCGGTAGAGCCCCGGCCGCTCGGCGACGAAGGCCCCGTCTGCGTAGATCGACGCCCCGGAGTTTGTTCGCTCGGCGAACGAAGTCACCGAAAAGGCCGTGGGAGCACCCGCCACCTCGGCTCCCCCCGCGTCGCGCGCGAGCACCGAGAAGCGCACGACGTCACCGGTGCGGGCCCGGGAAGCGCCGGACACCTCGACCGAGGTCACCGGATTCTCCTCGATCGTGATGGACCGCGCCGCCTCGACACCCTCCGCGACCGCCGTGATGGTTGCGGCGCCGGGCGCAATCGCCTGCACGAACCCGCGCGAATCGATGGTTGCCACCTGGCGCCGATCGCTCGCCCACTCGATCTCGACGCTCTGCCGCACGTTGCCGTCAGCGGCCAGCGCCCGGGCGGTGAGCTGGACGAACGAGCCGGTAAGGAAGCGAACGCCCGGATCTTCGATCTCGATGGTGACGACCGGTGGCCCGACCACCCACAGCGAGGCGGTGAAAGTGCGGATCTCGGCCGGACCGGTGCCGCTCGCAGGCGGAACCTGGATCGCCATTCGGACCTCCGCTTCGCCTTCGGCCACGCCGCGGATGAACCCCTCTTCCAGAACCGCGAAGCGTGACTCGATTCGGCTGAGGATGCGTACGCCCGGGACGCGCTCGCCGTTGGCGTCGTAGGCGACGAACTCCACGTCCTCGCCGAGGGCCAGTGAATCGCCCACCTGCACCTCCACCTGTGCGGGCTCCGGCCGCACGTCCTGCACCAGCGCCCCGATCCGCACCGCCG
The DNA here is from genome assembly GCA_022823225.1 of Gemmatimonadota bacterium. Lineage (GTDB taxonomy): Bacteria > Gemmatimonadota > Gemmatimonadetes > Longimicrobiales > Gaopeijiaceae > Bin94. Next base: position 43,571 of record JAJDXM010000015.1, on the reverse strand, counting down.
CCGGGTAGCCGCGGGCCTGGAGCAACGGGTCCGGATCGCCCACCGGTTCCGGGTCCGCCGGTGCCGCCGGGGTGGTGTCGGGAGGCTGGATGTCCCGATCGGTCTCCGGGGTCTCGGCGGCTGGGGGCGGAGGCGGGGGTGTGCCGACCACGGTGGCCCTGGAGGTGCCTCCACCGCATCCCGAAATCAACAGCGCAAAAAGAAGGACCGGCGGCAAGGGGCGGAAGGCACCGGTCGCATGAGATTGGGTCATTGGGGCTCCTGGCTGGTTCCTGACAATATGATTTGATACCTCCGGCCGGGTCCTGCGGGTCCCCATGCCTTGCGGCCCGAGGGTCGATTCATGATGGACTCCCCGGCTCAGCCGAAACGCTCGCGGGCCGACGGACCGGGGACGCCTCCGGGGCGGTCAGGTCGGTGCATGCCAGCAGGCCCACCAGCAAGACCATGCCCGTTTTTCTCATTGGTTCCTCTCCGTTGTACCCGCTCCCAAAGTAGTCTGCTTGGCGCGGGAGCACGTGCGCAAATAGGTTTTCACGCCATGACGCCGTTTTCCAGACGAGTATGCGACTGTGTGCGACGGATCCCGAGGGGCCGAATCGTGAACTACGGCAGCGTGGCGGCTCTGGCGGGCCAGCCGCGGGCCGCCCGGGGCGTCGGCTATGCACTGAGCCACCTTCCGCCGGACACCGACGTGCCCTGGTGGCGGGTCGTCAACCGCCGGGGCGCGATCTCCACCTCCCGCGTGACCGGACTCGCCCAGCGGCAACGGGCACTGCTCGAACACGAGGGGGTGGAGTTCGATGAAATGGGGGAGGCATCGTGGGAGCGTTTCGGATGGGACCCGCACCCGTGAGGGGGTGGACGGCGCGGATCGCGGTCCTTGCGACCGCCGCGTGCGGACCGTCGCCCACGGACTTCCACGCTGCCTACGCCGAGATCGTGGCCGAAGAGGACGCGCGGGGCGGGATGGGAACGACACGCGTGCTCGAACACCTGGCCAGCGCCGATCCCCGGGTGCGCGCCGTCGCTGTGCGGGCCCTCGGACGGCTCGAGGATCCGGGCAGGTCAGATGAGATCGAACCGCTGCTCGGTGACTCCGATCCGGCCGTGCGCGCGGCCGCGGCGGCCGCGCTGGCGCAATCCGTCTTCGGTGCCGACCCCGGGCCGGCGATTACGGCGCTTGCCAGCCGGGTGCCCGCCGAATCGGATCCGGCCGCGCTGGGCGCGCTCGCCACCAGCCTGGGCCGGCTTCAGCTGACCGACCCGGCGCACAGGGCCGCAGTTGACGCGGCGCTCACCGCGGTCGCGATGCGCCTGCTCGCGCTGGACGGCGACCCCGACCTCACCGCGCGGTCGGGTCTGTCGCGCGGAATCGAGTCGTTCGCCCGTGGAGGGCAGTCGGGCGACACCCTTTCGGGGGCCCTCGTCTCCGCGGCGGCCGCGCTTGCCGCACTCCCCACGCCACCCGGGCCGCCCGGTGCGCGGACCGCGCCGCGCATCCGCCGCACCGCCACGGCGGCCCTCACGCACACCGGCCAGCTCGGCGCGGGGCTCGCGCGGCAGCTGCTGCGGGACCCCGATTGGGGCGTGCGGCGCCAGGTGGTCCTGGGCGCGAACCGCGACGGCACGGCGATCGCCGAGATCATTCCCGCGGCGCTGGAGGACCCCGACCCGAGGGTACGCCTCGAGGCGGTGCGCGCGCATCACCGATGGCTGCGTCCCAGCGCCGGCTGCGACGCGATCATCGCCGGGGTGGCCGATCCCGACCCGCGCGTGGCCGCAATCTCGATCGGGCTGCTGGGGCGGCCCTGCAGCGACATCGAAGCGCAGGTGGCGGCGCTGCGGGGCCGGGTGGCGGAGCCGGGGGGCGGAGGCGAAGGTGGCGCGGCGGGCGATGGCGCCGGAAGTGCCCGCCCGGAGGCCGACGGCCTCGCGACCGGGTGGTGGGCGCCGGCCCGGGCCCTCCACGCGCTCGCCGGGCTCGTCCCGGACGAGGTGGCGGACGATGTGGGCCGGTTCGCGCGGCACACGAACCCGTTCGCGAGGGCGTGGGCAGCGCGGGCCGCGGGACAGGCGGGGCTCGGCGACGTGCTGGCCGAGCTCGCCGAGGACCCCGATCCCAACGTGCGCGTGGCCGCGCTGCAGGGGCTGGCAGCGGTGGGGGGGGAGGGGGTCGCGGACATCCTGCTCGCGCAACTTGGCCAGGACGACCCGCAGCTCGTCATGACGGCGGTGCGACAGCTCGCACGGCTGCCTCACGAGGAGACGCCCGCCCCCGCGCTGCTCGCGGCCCTGGCGCGCTTCACGGCCAGGGAGCGGGAGACCGAACGGGACGTCAGGGTCGCGATCCTGGACGCGATCAGCGCCCTGGGCGGTTTTTCCGGCGAGGATCTTGAACCGTATCTCACCGACTTCGACCCGGTCGTGGCCGAGCGCGCGGCCACGCTTCTGAACGCCGGCGGCGACGGGGCCGAGATCGGTCGCGCGGGAGACCAGGGCCCCGACGGCGCCGGGTATGAAGCCGCCCCCGAACCGCTCCCCCGCACGCCACCTCCCACCGCCGCGCGTCTCGCCGAACTGGAGCGGTCCGCCGTCGTCCTGACCATGGCCGGCCTCGGCGACATCATGATCGCGCTCCGTCCGGACCTCGCCGCCACCAACGCCGACCGGTTCGCCCGCCTCGCCGAAGAAGGCTACTTCGACGGCCTCGCCTTCCAGCGGGTCGAGCCCAACTTCGTGATCCAGGGCGGAAGCCCGAACGCCAACGAGTACTCGGGCGACGGTCCCTACACCCGCGACGAGATCAGCGACCATCCCCACTGGCGCGGCACCGTCGGCCTTTCCACGCGCGGCCGCGACACCGGCGACGGACAGATCTTCGTCAACCTGGCCGACAATCTCCGCCTCGACTTCAACTACACCATTTTCGGGGTCGTCGTGGAGGGGATGGAGGTGGTCGACGCCATCCAGGAGGGAGGCGTGATCGAGAGGGCCACGGTCGTACGCCGATGAGGGCTTTCCGCCGCACCCGCGCACGTCTCCCGCGCGGATTGGTCTGCGCCCTGGTGGCGCCCGCCCTGTTCGCGTGCCGGCCCCCGATCCACGAAGTCGCCCGCCGCGTGGAGATCGTCCGCACCGAATACGGCATCCCGCACATCCTCGCCGAGGACCTCGAGGCGATGGGATTCGGACTCGGCTACGTCCAGTCCGAGGACTACAGCGCCTCCATCGCTGTCGCCATGGTCGCCAGCCGCGGCACCCTCGCCAGCCACCTCGGTGAAGCCGAGCTGGACGGCGACTTCGTCTCCCGCGAGTCGCACGCTCGCGCCGTCGCCACCTTCGACCGGCTCGACCCCCGCGCCCAGGCCGTCTACAGAGGCTTCGCGGAGGGCGTCAACCACTACGTCCGGCTGCATTCGCACGAATTCCCCCCCTGGGTCGCGCCCGACTTCACCGGCCCGGACGCCCTGGCCCGCGATGTCCAGACCTGGAGCCGCGGCGACGCCGCCCGTTTCCGCCGCAACCTGGCCGTGGCCACCGGTGCGGCCGCTCTCAGGGAGATCGCCACCACCACCGCCACCTTCCTCCTCGACGGCTCCAACGCCTGGGCCTTCGACGGCTCCCGCACCGAGTCCGGCCACACCATCCTGCTCCGCAACCCACACCTCCGTTGGGACGGAGACCACGACCTCCTGGACCGACCCTCCGGCCTGACCTACTACGAGGCGCACGTCCGCGTGCCGGGCGTCATCGACTTCTACGGCGACTTCCGGATCGGGACCGCCTTCGGAATCATCGGCGGCTTCAACCGCCGGCTGGGCTGGGCTACCACCAACAACTACCCGGTGCTGTCCCAGATCTACCGCCTCCGAGCCCACCCGGAACTCGACGACCACGCCGTCCTCGACGGCAACCCCCTCCCCCTGGAGCGGCGCGACGCGACCGTCGACTACCTCACCGAAAACGGCGACACCGCCACCGAGACCCGCACATCCTGGCACACCCCGCACGGTCCCGTCATTCACCGAACCGAGGACGACGTCCACATCCTCAAGGACCCCAGGGACGGCGAATTCCGGCGAGGCGAGCAGTTCCTGCGAATGATGATGGCAAGCGACCTTGACGAGTGGCTCGAAGTCATGCGGATGCGCGCCCACCCCACTTCCAACTTCACCTACGCCGACGCCGACGGGAACATCGCGCACTACTACAACGCCCGGCTTCCCCTGCTCCCCCACCCGGTCACCGGCGACACGGCCGCCTTTGCGGAATCGGCCGGCGACATCTGGTCCGACCTCGTCCCCTGGGAGGACCTGCCCATCTACCTCAACCCGCCCGGCGGCTACGTCCAGCAGGCGAACGACACCCCCGACTACACCAACCTCAACGTCCCGCTCGACCGCGACACGGTCCCGCCCAACCTGCCCGAGCCGCGGCTGAGGCTCAGGAGCCAGCTGTCACTGGAGCTGGCGGCGGGCACGGAAGGCCCAGCTGGGCCCGAACCCCTCACGGTGCAAGACGTGATCGTGCTCAAGCACACGCCGCGCATGCTCATGGCAGAGCGGGTAATGGACGACCTGCTGGCGGCGGGGCGGGAGGCACTCGACCGGGGGGTCGGGCGGGGTCCGGCGGTCGCTGGCGGCCCCGGGCTGAGCGAAGCCATCGACGTGCTCGCCGCGTGGGACCGAACCGCATCGGCCGACAGTCGCGGCGCCCTTCTCTTCCAGCGGTGGGCCGGGGAGTACTTCTCCGGCGCGCCCGACTCGCTCCGCTGGCGGCAGCCATGGGACCCGACGCGACCGGCTGCGACGCCCTTCGGCCTTCGTGACCCGGCAGCAGCTGTTGAAGCCCTGGCGACCGCCGCCGACTCGCTCCGGAAGCGGGGGATTCCGCTCGATCTTCCCTGGGGAGACATCCATCGCGTGATCCGCGGTGCAGTGGACCTGCCGGTGTCCGGCTGCCCGCCCACCCTGGGCTGCTTCCGGGTGCTGTCCTTCGGGCCTGCGGACGAGGGCGCGGAAGCAGGCGATGGACTGACTGCCGGCAACCGCCATCCGCGCCTGGCAGCCAACCGCGGCGACGCCTGGGTGCTGATCGTCGAATTCAGCGACCCCCCGACGGCCTACACCGTCCTCTCCTATGGGCAGACCGCCCGCACCGACTCGCGGCACCACTCCGACCAGGCCGCAATGTTCGCGCGCGGCGAAATGAAGCGGATCGCCTGGACGCCCGAGGAGATCGAAGGGGCCACGGTCCGGCGATACAGGCCGGGGCGCTAACTGACGATCTCCCCGAGCCGCGTGGCAATGCAGGCGTTCATGGACGTTCTGCGCTCCCGTGTAACCTCTGTACTTGCAATTGCGGCGCGGGCCGGTAGACACGTCCTTTAGTTCACCCACCCCATGCACCGCTGCACATTTCGCCCCAGGAGACAAGCCACCCCATGAATACCCACATCGCCCCGGGCGCAATCGGCGGAAGCACGGCGCGAATCGCCCTCGCCACCTCGGCCACGCTCGCCACCCTGGCCACCCTCGCCGCGCTGCTGGCCACCCCCCACCCCACCACCGCCCAGCCCCCCCCAACCACCCCACCCCCCCTCGACCTCACCACCCTGTTCGACTTCGGCCATCTCCTCCTTGACGAGAACGGCGACGGCGTGCCCGACCGTCTCGGCGCGACGCTGGTCCTGGCGCCGGAACCGACCACCGCCGAACGGGTCGCGGCCGCCGAGATCGCGGCCCGGCTGGGCTTCGAGACCATGGCGCTCGATCTGCCGCTGCGGCGCGGGGTGCGGCCCGGCCAGGTCGGCATCCTGATCGGCCACCGTGCCCTCGCACCCCTGGGGCTCTCGCCCGCGGACTTCGGCGTCCACACGCCAGCGGCCGGCACTCCCCCCACCGTGGCCACGCTGACGACCCCGTCCAGCGACCGGTGGGTGGCGGTGCTCGGCGGCGACGACGATGCCGTGCTTCGCGCGGCGCGGCTCCTTGCGGGCTCGCTGCCCCACATCCGGTCCCTCTCCGGGCCCACCGTCGCAGATGTCGGGGAGCAGCTCAACGAATGGCTTGCGGCGGGCGACACAATGGCCCGATCGGCCGCCTTTTCGTACCCGCGCGTCTCCGTCAACGGCCCTGGCGACGAAGTCCACCTGTTCGCCGAGCTGAGTTTCGCCCCCGACCCCGAGGCCGAGCCGCCACTGGACGCCGCCACCGCCGACTCCCTCACCGCCGACGCGCTCGACCGCCTCGGCGCCCTGGCCCGCGGGCGCGCCGACCCCGGCACCGGCAGCGACAGCAGCGAAACCGCCCCCGCCGATCTCCGCTTCCGCAGCCTCGCCACGGTCACCGTCAGCGGCGGCGGCTTGCAGGTCGAGCTTCCCGCGCAGTCACCCTCTGCGCCGTCCGGCGGCCGGCCCGGCGGAAGCGGCGGCACGCCCGACCTCGCCGACCTCTACCGGAGCGGGGGCTTCCTCGGCGGCGGCGACATCCCCAACTCCGTCGGCGTGATCGTCGTGCCGGGCGCGGGCGCCGAGGGCGTGCCGGAACTCGCGGCCCGGCTGGGTCTGGAGACCACCGGGCTCACCCTCCCGCTGGTCAGGACCACGGACGAAATCGAGAGCGCGGCCCGCGAGCCCACGATGGTCCTGGTCGGCAGCGATCATCCGTTCATCACCGAGCTCGCCGATAGCGGAAGGATCGCGCCGGGCGAACTGCCCCCCGGCCATGGGCTCATCGAACTCGTGGAGGATGCCTTCGGGAGCAGGTCCGCCGTGGTGGTCACCGGTTCCGATCACGCGGGCGCCACAATGGCCACAAGGCGCCTGGCCGAGATCTTCCCCGGCGTCGGCGCCTGGGCCGACGGCAACCCCACCTTCAGCGACATCGAGCAGGAACTGTGGGGCACGCTGTCCGGCTACACACCCGGAGGCCAGGCCGCGATCGGCCTCTACAAGCTGGACCGGATCGTGGCCGGGCTGGCCGAGGAGGACATCGTCTCGGCCGAGATCCTGGTCTCCGCCGAGAAAGCCCCGCCCGGCCTCGCCGACGTGGTGCGCCAGCGCGCCGCCGCGCTCGGCACCGAGGACATCACCGTCACGATCGACAATCGGGATGTCTCGGAGGCCTCTCCAATTTTCGACGACGATTTCGTAGTACCCTCCGAAATAGTCAGCTTCTGGGACGCCTTCGAAGGTCGCGTGCTCCCACAGGTCGCCAGCGGTGCCCCCATCCACCTCCACGCGCGGCTCTCCGAGCCCCCCGACATCCGCCAATCCGTCGCCGACGAAGCGCGCCGCCGCCTTATCGAGGCCGGCGCCGACCCCGACGCCACCACCGTCGAGGTGCTCTCCGCCTTCAAGCAGGGCTTCTTCTGGCTCCGCGAATCGGTGGCGCCCCAACTCGCGGACCAGGAGATCGGCGAAATCGTGATCGAGTTCCTGCGCAACGAACCGCCCGGCGACTGGCCCCAGCAGGCCATGCTCACGCCCCTGCGCTGGCTGCACGAGATCTTCCCGATCGACGAGATCCTGGTCATGGACCTGGGAATCGACCTCGACCAGGTCCGCTTCGAAATGGTCGAGGAAGGCCCGATCTACCGCGTTCGCGCCACGTCACCCGGCGGCGGCACCCTCCTGGAGGAGACCTTCGACCCCGTCTGGGTGCTGCGTCCCTACGTAGACCGGTTCCAGGACTACGAGCAGGTGCGGGTCACGACCGGGTGGATCACCGCCACCTCCGGCGCCGACACGCTGGCGCACGAGCGCATCGTCACCGACCCCGAATGGTTCTGGGACCGCTTTCAGGCCAGCACCCTGCCGGCGGTCTACGACTACGTGATGGAGCGGCACGACGGGAACCCGCGTTCCGGGCGCGGCGACCAGCCCTACTTCGGCGCGCTGACCGTCGAGCTGGAGCTGAGCGAGCCCGACTACCGCCTGGGCGTCGACAACGAGATCATCTCGACCATGGACGCGCTGCACGAGGAGATCTACTTCGGCACGATCGAGTTCTTCCAGCTCCTCGGCCGCAACGCGCGGGGACAGGGACTCAGCTATCCGGGCCGCATCATTCCCGTCATGCGACCGAAGGGCGATGGCGGCAACGGGCGCGGCCGCATCACCTTCACCGGATTCGCAACGGACCGGCCGGCGGTGATCGTGCGCTACGAGCGGGCCGACGGCACCACCGGCGAAGAGCGGCTCGACATCCCGAAGATCACGATGGGCCGGCCGAGCCTGCGCCGCGTGGTGATCGCGCCCGCGACCGTGGCCGCAGACGCGCCCGCAACCGCGGCCCCGGAGACTCCGCCGGTGGCCGCCGCCCCCGCCCGGCCCGCCGGCGAGCCATCCCCCTCCATTCTCTCCCGCCTCGACTTCCGCCTGCGCGTCGACTCCGAGACCGACCAGCGCGACTCCCTCCTCATCCTCGCGCCCCCCGACGCCGTCGACGCCCGCATGATCTCGGCTGAGCAGATCGCGGCCACCCTCGCCAACCTGGGCACGCTGCGCGACGCGGGACTCTACACCGACGCGCTCGCGTATGACGAACTCGGCGAGATCGGCGTCCGGGCCTACTGGACCCACGAATCCACCGACTCCACGCGCATGACCGCGGTGCTGCCCGCGAACGGGGTGCCGAAACCGCTGCCCGTCTGGACCGACCTGCTGCCCGACGGCTGGGGGTACGCGGGCGAGAGGATTGTCCAGTGGGACACGCCCATCCCCCCGCCCGAGGGGCACGAGATGACGGCCAAGCTCAGCCACGCCTTCGACCACGCGACGATGTACCGGGTCGGCGAGAGCTATCTCGGCAGGACCACCTGGGCGATGGACCTCATGTCCCCGGTCGCCACGACCCACTGGTCGCGCGTCAAGGCGACCACGTTCAAGCCCACGGTCATCTACTCGGCGCGCGAGCACGCCAACGAGGTCTCGTCCACGAGCCACGTGCTTCGCCACGCCGAGCTTCTTCTCACCGACCCCGAGCAGATGCCCAAGCTGGACAAGGTCAACGTCGTCATCCACCCCTTCACCAACCCCGACGGCGCCCAGCTCGCCTACGACCTCTACCGGATCACGCCCGACTACATCCTGCACGCCGGCTACCTCGGATCGCTGGGGGTCAACGTGACCTCCGGATTCGGCAGCTTTCCGGTCTATCCGGAATCCGGCGTCCGCCGCGAACTCTGGGAACGCTGGCTGCCCGACATCTTCCTGAACCCCCACGGATACCCGAGCCACCAGGTGGTCCAGCTCTTCTCCGAGTACAGCGGGCTGGTGCGGAGCGGCCGCGTCACCGAGCGCAACTGGGGCCTCAACAAGGGCTGGTTCATGCCCGGATTCGGCTACATCGACGATCCGGCCTTCCCGCGCCACAAGGACGCCGCGTTCAAGATTCGCGACTATATAACAAGAGGGATCAACTCCAACCGCGACGTCTTCGAGATGAACCAGCGCGCTTATGACCGCTATCGCCGCTACGGTGCAGACTTCGACACAGAAGTCTTCCGGCTGCCAATGACGGACAGCGTGCTGATCGAGATGCCGCTGAAGGGGTCGAGCGGAGGTGGCGGCTACAACCCGCGCATCACCATCTGGAGCGGCATCACCGAGGCACCCGACGAGACCGCGTACGGCCCGTGGATGGAGCTGGTGGCGAAGGCCGGCCTCAGTTGGGACCAGGCGCTCCTGGACTACCTGTACGACGGGAATCACGAGGTGAGCCGCAGCGGTTCGGCGTTCCGGGGCGGAGCGACGTTGCGGATGAGCCGGACGAGGCCGCCGGAGGAGGAGGAAGAGGAGGATAAGAAGGAGGAAGCCGGCGGAAGCGGGGGATGACGAGGACAACAACAGGGGAGCGAGCGCACGGGAGGGCAGCTGACCATCCGCGAGGAAGGCGCTGACCGATTGCCGATCTCATTGATCTCGACCGCCTCCGCGCCCGCGATCCGGCGCTCCTTTCGGAACTCGTCCGGGACCTGAGTCCCCGAATCGCAGTCGCCATACGCCAGTACGCCAGCGACGACGACGACGCGAAGGATCTTCTCCAGGAGTGCTGGATCCACATCCTGGAGCAGCTGGACAGATACTCGCCGCATGGCGGGTTTGCCGCGTGGGCGGTAACGGTCAGCAAGAATGTCTGCAGGACGAAGCTGCGCGAGGAGAAGCAGGCCCGTGCGGCCGAAGTCTCCTTCGGCGACGTGCGGGGGTTGACGACGGAAGACTCCAGTGCTGGATCCGGGGAGCCGGAGGCCGCGCGGAAGGACCGGTGGAAGCAGGCGGTGCACGCGGCGCTGGGCAGGCTGACGGACCGGGAGCGCGACGTGATCGTGCTGCGGCTGCTCGAAGCAAAGGGGACCGGGGAGACCGCAATTGCCCTGGGAATCAGCGAGTCGGCGGTTCGATCCATCCTGCTCCGCGCGATGACCCGGCTCAGCCGCATGGAGGAGTTGAGGGGGCTGTTGCCGGACTGGAAGGGGCTGAATTGACCGGTTTTTCGGCCTGATCGGGCCCGAAAACGCCATTTGGCGAATTATGACCCCTCATTTTGGGACGCGTCTGCGTTAAGAGCATGGGATTGGGTGGTTACTCGATGCGGTGCTCCACCTGGCGCAGCCGGTTTCAGACGGCTGATTGGCAATCACGACTTTGAAGCGATACCAGAATGTGGCGTTGTTACTGCTGGTGCTGGCGGGCATCGGACAGGTCCTGTTCGGGGTCCTGCGGTCTCGGCCCATGATCGACTCCGGAGTTGCGGAATCGACGTTCCTCGTGGGAGACACGGTCCCATCCATCGTGGGCCACCTCCAGGATGGGGCCCTGACGCTGATCCCGTTGGAGGGTGACCCCGGCACCGTCACCGTTCTCTACGCGTTCCACTCCGAGTGCGGATTCTGCGACGATGTCGCTCCCGCCTGGGCAAGCCACTTCTCCAGGGCTCGGCAGGAGGCGCCCGCGGTTCAGAGACTCGCGATCACACGGGATGTTCCGGGGGCGGCGGCAGCCTACGCGGAGCAGTTCGGCTGGCAGATCGAGCTGCTCAGCGTGGTCGAGCTGGGGGAAACGAGTCGCGAGCAGATTCTCGTGTCGAGAACTCCCTGGGTCTTCATCTTCGACGCGGACGGAGTGCTCCGCTACACCGAACATGGGGGCGAACTGGAGCGGATCGAGCAGGCTGTCGCGTCCATCTCGGCCGCCGGGCTGCCGGACCGGGCCGGAGCCGGACAGTGAACCGCCGCTCTCCGGCCGCCTGGACGGTGCCGGCTGTCCTGGTGCTGGTCGCCGGATTCGCTTGTGACGGGCCCGGGCTCCCGGAGCTGCCGGTCGTGCCGGTCGACGAGCTTTCGCTCACGGTCCTCTCTTCCCACGACGAGGCGCTTTGGGATGTCCGGGACGTGGTCGATGCCGGCAACACCCTCTGGGCGCTGACGGCGTCGCCTCCGTTCGTCCACGGGTTCGGACCGACAGGCGAGCTGACGGCTCGATTCGGGAGCGCGGGGGAGGGGCCCGGCGAGTTCCGCTTCCCATCCGCCGTCTGGCTCGGGCACGCGCAGGGATCCCTGACCGTGTGGGACCCCGGGTCACTCGCCGCCCACACCTTTTCGCAGAGCGGCGCCCTGCTCTCCTCGACCGGCACGCCCAGGCTGGGAGCCATCCGGTCGGACATCAGGACCGTCACCTTCGGCGATCCCTTCCGCGCGGTCCGCGTACCGGGGGGTATCGTCACGGCACGCTACGAGTCAGGCGTCAACCACGCCGGCGACCTGTGGAACGGGGATCTGGTGCGCGTGCCCGACGACGGCGCCGAGCCGACCGTGCTGTTCGACTTTGCCGACGAACTGGCGGGCACCGAGGAGCGTTCCGCCGCGACGCTGCTGGTGCCCGTGCCCCTGTGGGACGGCTGCCCGGACGGTCGCATTGCGGTTCTCGATCCCGTCGCCCGGAAGCTGCTCATGCTGGACCCGGCCGCCGGGAGCCGCCAGGAGATCGTCCTTCCGTGGCACCCCGGCGAACTGGACGACGAAGCTCGCCTTGCCTACATGGTGGCGCGGATCAGGGCGGAGGTCGGAGATGAAGGCACTCCCGAGGACGAGATTCAGAGCTATGCCGCGGCCGCGGTCCGAGACGGCGAGACCATGTTCCCCCGCGCGGAGCCCTTGGCCGTCGACCTCAAGTGTGCGCCAGGACAGGTCTGGCTTCAGGAGTTCAATGCCACCTCCCATCCTCTTGGATTCGGACCGTTCTGGCGCACGGCCGCCCTCGCCGCCGAGTCGGTCACCTTCTCGCGCGTCATCCTTCCCCAGGGCTTTCACCCACACAGCATTTCCGAGTCACGAGCCATCGGCGTCGTGGCAGACCCCATGGGTCTCCAGCGCGTCGCCACTGTCTCGCTGCCGCAGTTCTCCCGCCAAGGACCCGTACCGATCAACCCCGCCAGGAAGACCCTGGCCGACGAAGGAGGAGGAACGAACCCATGAAGAACACCATGAAGGACAAGCGACTCTGGATCCTGTTGGCGATTCTCGGCAATCTTGCGCTGGTGCCGATGGTCTGGGCCGCGCCGGCGGGAGGGGAGGGGCGGAGTGATGCGGTCATGTTCCACTGCTGCAAGAAGACCCCCACCGGACGGCCATACTGCTGCAACAGGTGTTGCGTCTTTCGCTTCAATTGCCTCGATCATGAAATCTGTGAGAGGCGTGCTCAAACCTGAGGCACCTCCGATTCGCTTATGCAACGCCATCCAACCAGGGAGGCCCATCCAATGAAACTCATGGTATGGAACATCGAATGGATGAATCGCCTGTTTGTATCCGGTTCCGGACAAACGTCTTTTAAGGCTCCAGATGCACGAACCCACCGTGGTGGCCCTGAGGTGGAAACGCGTGTGAAACAAATCACTGATGTGATCAATGCGCTCGCGCCAGACATTGTTGTCGTAGTCGAAGCACCCAACAGACAAACAGAACTCGATCACTTTTTCGGACGCCCCTCGAACTCCCCGTTTGGGCAGTTGAACGGTAGCTGGCGGACGCATCTTCAGGAGACCCACAAGAGTTCTCAGGCAATTGGAATTGCCTGGCGCACGGACACCGGCTTCCTTGCCGGCGATTCGATCACTGACCTTCGCTCAGAGAACGATGCCTGCAAGAGACAATTCCTGATCGACGTTGACGGGGACGGCGTCAGGGAAGCCTATCGCTTTGCACGACAACCACTGTACGTGAAAGTCACTCCATCCGAGGGCAGCCCCTTTCACGTACTCGGCGTTCACCTCAAGAGCAAGGGCGTCTTCACCGCATTGGAATGGGGTGCGCGGTGGCGTCGCGCGGAGGGCAATCGTCGACGCATCGTAGCCGAGGCGCTGCGACTGAGACGAAGTCTGATTGAGCCTCACCTGCAAGCGGGTAAGGTGCCTCTATTGGTATGTGGTGATATCAACGATGGACCAGGTATGGATGTAGGCGAGTCCAAGCTCAGGAATAGCGGTATCGAGTGTTTGATGGGATCCGTGTGGAGGCCACAGCTTGTTCTGCGCAACGCCGTGTTTGATCAGCTTGGCGACAAGAAGAAGAGGAACGAGGACTTCGGTCATCTGGCGACCACGCGTTTTGCAGATCCCATTGTCAATGATGAGTATCACAGGGTCTGGATTGATCACCTTCTCTATTCCCAAACCGAAGACGACGCAACGCCATGGGTAACTGATGCAAGAATCTGCAATAGCCTGGAGCGGGGAAAGAAGAAGCCGAAGATCTGGCAGACCCATCGCTTTGCCTCCGACCATTACCCAATCACCGCCACCCTGGCCCCCTGACCGGACACTGCGTCAACGGACACGAGTGCTCTCTTGCCCCGCTCTTCCTCCTCACGCCTTCGCTCGGTCCTCTGTCCCATCCCTTGCTGTGTGGGCGAAGCCCGCTGCACCTTTTCCTACACCTCATCGGAACTCGACTGCAGAGAGCGAATGATCACTATCCGGAATAGACGACATTCTCGCACCAGGTCGCCAAGAAGCAATCCGTCGAGTGTCTGGCGGCTGGCAGGCATCTGGTTTCTCGGACTGGCCGCCCTTCACACGCTGTATTTTCTCAGCGCGTTCAATGGCTTGGAGTCAGGTTTCACCATCGCGGAGCGAGTTGCGATGAGTGTGGGGCCTACGATGGTGGTTCTCTCCCTTCTCCTGTCGCCATCCGTATTCGCTGCCGGCGCGATTCGATTCGATCTGACGGGTCGCCACCGGGACGGGCAGCGACTTCCTCTGGCGGACGTGTCGCTGTGCGCTGCGGTTGCCTTTCTCCTATCGGTGCTCGGGTCGAGTACGGCGGGGAGTATCGTGCCGACCGTTCACGATCAACCGGCAGACGCTCTCGCGGCCGCACCCCAGACGGTACTCGAATTCGCCAGCCTCCTGGTTTCCCTGTCCATCTCCATCCTCGTTTTCATTTCCGGATTCGCGGGCGCTCTGGTCAGCCTTGCGACCCAGGCCTGGCAACCCGTGCGTCGCTGTGCGACCGCCTGGTTCGCGTCCCTGGCCCTGATCGCGTTCTTCCTGGTTCCATTCCTCGCGTGTGTCAACGCGATCGTACATCACGGAGCGTCGCCCCTGTGGATCGCTGCCGGTCCTCTGGCGCTTCCACTGCTGCTCACGGGGGCTCTGGCCTGGCACCAGCGCGGGAGTATCGTGTTCGGGGTCGGTGCTGGCCGCTTCGGGGCCCGGTCGGATGCGCTGGATCCGGAGGTGGTGGATCGTATCATTTCGGAGGTCGCGGGGGGGCTGGAGCCCGGTGTCGACGCGCCGGCGCGCACTGAGTCCGAGGCCGAGATGGCGCAGCTCGCGGCTGCCATCCGGCACGTGGCTGCACCCCAGGCGACGATGTCCGAGGCCCGGGTGCAGAAGGTGGTCGCTGACATTCTGGCGAAGTCGCCGGCGCCCGCACCTATGCGTCCTGATGTCTGGCGGCCGCGGATCGCCGCGGGCACCATCGGAATCTTTTGCGCCGCCTGGGCCTGTCTCGCCGCGGGGCTCCTGATCGTCAGCCCGCTTGGTGGCGTGCCGCCGAGCGTCGCTTCGGCCGTCGCCGTGGGGTTCCTGGGTTCCGCCGGGGTGCTGTGGATCGGCCGCCGCTCGCCGGCCCTGGCCGCAACGCTACAGACCTGAACACGCCTCCTGCCCGACCGTTGCTCGCTCTGCAGGCCGACGCCCGGCTGCAGGAGCGGATACGCCTTGCACTTCGGCTCGGGTATGCGTCCCGGATCCTGGCGCCGCCGGTCTTCGCGTCGAGTTGGCGCGAACTGGCCGAGCTTGGCGCGCTACACCCCGGGGCACCAGCACTCGTCGACCCCGGATTCCAGGACAGGAGCGATCCGAATGACTCGGCTTGTAGTTGGGCGAGTCCTCGCCACTGGGTCGAGACGCCGCTCATCCGCTATTGCGCCGCGGCCGCGGGCCCCGGCAAACACGGACTCACCCGTGGCGAGGGCCTTTCTTTCGTGGCCAGCCTGCAGGTTGGGCAAGAGGACGAACTGAACGCGATCGACGCGGCGATCCTCGGATACACAGACATGCGCCGGGCCCGAAACCTGCTGGCCCGCCTGGAACAAACCGCCGACCCCTACACCCGCAGGGCGTTTGGCAGGATCCTCGAGCTGGCGATCGGCGCGCCTCCCGTCGGGGAAGTGGCAGCCCGCGTCGGAGACAGCCAACGGACTTTCTGCCGCCGCTGCGCCGCCCTGCGGATCCCATCGCCCAAGGCCCTCGTTTCACTGGCCCGCATCTTCACGGTCGAGCGGCTGTCTGCATGGAGCGGTCAGCCGTCCGGTTCCGTGGCCCTCGCGCTCGGCTTCTCGGATCGCGCGAACTACCGGAGGCTCGTCCGACGAAACCTCGGGGCGCCCCCTTCGGCCATCCGGAATCTTGGCGGGGCCGACCATGTGGCCGAGGTCATTCTGGCGAGGTTGTCCGGCGAGCAGGGGCGGTAAGGGGCTTCAGGCGGTGATTGCGGAAACATCCAGTCATCCGCCCCCGCCCCCCCTCCCCAGCACCCGCCGCATCGCCTTGCGCACCCGCTCCGCCAGCTTCCTGTCGTCCTCGTCGAGCCCCCGGACCGACAGCGCGATATCGCGTGTGATTTCGATCCTGGTCCAGGTGTCCATGTCGGCGTCGTCGTCCTGCCCGAGGCGGCGGCGTGCCCGCTTCTGGAGCTTCGCCAGGGAGTGGGCCAGGCGCGCTTCGGCCGAACGGCGCGGCCGAGCCTCCGTGCGGCGGCGCGCGTACGCTTCCGCTGCCTCCCTCGCCACGGCCTCGGGTCCTCTGACAGGAGCCGGCGGCGCACGCAGGCCCTCGTAGTCCGGTGCCACATCCGCCACCGGCTCACGCACCGGCGGCCCGTACGCGGGCGAGCCCTCGGCGTCCATCGGCCCCTCGGCCTCCATCAGCCGCGACTCCATCCTTCGCCTCAGAGCCATCCGCCGCTTCCCCGCCCGCCGCAACTCCGGCATCCGGAGCGCGGTCGAAGCCTCTCCGACCAGTTCCGGCGTCACCGCGATCCGCCCGTCCGCCACACCCGCGACCAGTGACGGCGCCATCCGCTCGAAAATCTTCCGCATCTCGCTGAGCGACACCGGCGGGACCGTGCCCGCCTCCTCCGCCTCGCGCACCCGCCGGACGAACAGCAGACGGTCCCGGACCAGCCGCGGATAGCGGGTCCGTGGCCCCCGCCTGCCGACCCGCGGCAGCAGCCCCTCCTGCACGTAGTAGGCGATCGTGCGGCGGTCGAACCCGGTCTCCTCCTCCAGGTCCCCGACGGTGTAGCTGGGCTTTTCCTGGGCGGTCATGCTGTCATCCACTGACATTTAGTGTTGACTTACTGTCAACTAGTCGTTACTGTTCAGTACTGGTCACAACTGCCAACATAACAGGAGGTGCCAATTGGACCACGTCAAGACTGCAGGAAACGCCACGGCCGCCGATCAGGTCAAGCTCGCCATCGACGCCCTCGCGCTCGGCCCGCCCGCCACCCACCGGGGACTCACCGTGTTCCCTTTGACTTCCGGCCTCGACAGCAACCTCCGATACCTGCTCCTCGAGGAGGGGCTGCGCAAGGATCTCGTCACGATCGGCGAAATCTCCGAAGGTGGCAGCGTGCCGGAACTCGTGGTCGAGAACCGCGCCGACCGGCCCGTGCTGATCGTCGACGGCGAGGAGCTCGTCGGCGCCAAGCAGAACCGGGTCGCCAACCTGACGATGCTCATTCCGGCGGCGGGCAGGACGATCATCCCGGTGTCGTGCGTGGAAGCGGGGCGGTGGTCGTACAACACGCCCGACTTCGACGTGACCGACCGGGTCATGAACGCGAGCGGGCGCGCGGAAAAGCTCAGGAGCGTGCGGCATTCCATCCGCGGCCGCGGCAGCAGGCGCTCCGACCAGGGCCGGGTGTGGGAGTCGATCGACGAGGAGGCCGCCGCGCTGCACGCCCCGTCCGAGACCCGTGCGATGAGCGCGATGTTCGAGCGCCACAAGGACACCCTCGACGACTACGTCGGCGCGCTCGAAGCGGCACCGGACCAAGTGGGCGCGGTCTTCGTCGTGGGCGGCCGGCGCTGGGGTCTTGACCTCTTCGACCAGCCGGCCACCTTCGCGGCGTTTCTGCCGAAGCTGGTGCGCTCCTACGGAATCGACGTCCTGGGACGGCGGACGCAGCGGCGCGAGAGACCCCGGAAGCGCCACGCGCGCGAGTTCCTGGACCGGATCGCCAACGGTGCGTTCGACGAACATCCCGCCGTCGGCATCGGCCGGGACGTGGGGGTCGTCGGCGAAGGTCTGGTGGCGGGGGCGCTGGTCGCGGACGAAGCGGTCGTGCACCTCACGGCATTCGCGGAGCCGGTCCGGCGGCGGTCGGGCGGCAGCCCGGGCGGGTCGGCCGAGAGCGGCGGCGGCAGGCGGTACGCCGGCTACCGGCAGCGGCGCGATGCGCTGCGGGGGAGGTGCGGGGGCCGGTCGTCGTAGGCAGGGTCTGCATCGATTGCCATGGCTCGATGGGACCCTCGCCCGATCCGCCCGGCCGTGCTACGATTCCACCCGCGCCCCGCTCCGCTTCCCCCAACCCCCCACCCCACCATGCCCGAGGACACCATCTTCGCCAGGATCGTTCGCGGCGAGATCCCCGCCGACATCGTCTATCGGGACGACTTGGTCACCGCCTTCCGAGACATCCACCCGATCGCGCCCACGCACGTCCTGATCGTGCCGAACCGGGTGATTCCGACGCTCGCCGACGCCACCGCCTCCGATGAAGCCGTGCTTGGCCGGATGCTGCGGGTCGCCGCCGACATCGCGGCCGGCGAGGGAATCGCGCAAGACGGCTACCGCGTCATGATCAATTGCCGCGACCACGGCGGGCAGGAGGTTTACCATCTTCACCTGCATCTGCTCGGAGGCCGCCCGCTCGGCCCGATGATGAGGCGGTAGGGCTAGCGGAACACCCCCACGCACGGCCCCACCACCTCCACCACGCGCCGGGCACGGTCTCGCGCGCCCTCGGCGTCGGCCCGGGAGTAGAACCCTGAGGGCGTCAGATCCTCGGCCCCGTAGAACGCCAGTTCGCGGTCGCGCCGGAGCTGCCGCGAGGACTCGGCCAGCCATTCGACTTCACAGGCCAGCGCCGCCGGCAACCGGTCCCGCTCCGCCAGCAGGATCTCCGAGACATCGTGAATCCGGGGGGGGTCGATCCCGCAGGAGCGCAGCAATCCCTTCAGCGCCAGCTCGACGACCTCCTGCGATTCGCGCACCACGTCGGCCCAGCTCTCCCCGTCGAAGAGTACATCCAGCGCGGTGACCCGGATCCTCGCGCGGCGGAGGTAGTCCCGGGCCAGCCCCGTGTTCTTCACGATTCCCGGACCCAGTAGGGGTTCCCTTGCACGATCCGGCGGGTGACCCGCTCCTCCTGAATCCGGCGCCTGACACTTGCCATCGCCAACGAAACCGCCAGCCGCCGCTCGAAGAGAACCACCCCGTCGATGGCCACTTCGGCCCACAGGCCGGATGGGGTCTCACCGCCCGCCAACAGGTGAACGAAGTGTGGCTCGACCGTGTGCCCGGCCCACTGCAGCCCCGGCAATTCATCCCATTCCCGGTAGAGCCTCCTCGTGATCGCGACGCGGCGGTCGGCGACCACCAGGATGTCCAGGTCCGACCCCCCCGAAGATTCTCCGCGCATCCATGAGCCGAAGAGAACGACGCCCAGAAGCGACTCGCCCAGGATCGAAGACGCGCGCCGAACCGCCTCACCGGCGGAGCGCGGCAACTCGCTGGAGGGTGATCCCAGCTCGCGGGCACAGTAGCGATTCAGAGAAATGCCCGCCGACCGCGCCCTCGTCCGCAGAAACTCATGCAGCTCGGGCTCGATGCGGACGACGAAGCGACCGGAGGCCGGTCGTTCGGGTCGATCGCGATTAGTATCATGCGACATGGATTATATGATACTATCGTGTCACTCACGATCGCAAGTGACCGGTGCCCTTTTCCCCTGCCCGCTGAGGGAACGCGGTGGCGATGTCCCGCCCCGAAATTGCCCATAAAGTCCATAATAGCTATTATGTCTCCCATGAAAGAGATTACCGCCAGGGATGCGAAAAACCGATTCGGACAGCTGCTCCAATCCGCTCAGCAGGGACCGGTTCGGGTCACCCGGAACGGGAGGCCGGTGGGCGTGGTGATGTCCGTGCAGCAGTTCGAGAGGCTCCGGGGGGCCGCCTGGGAGAGGCTGGCCGCGACCATGGACCGCCTCGGCCGGGAGGCTTCCGCGAAGGGCCTGACCGACGCCGTGCTGGAGTCGCTGCTCGCCGATGAGAGCTGAGCGGGTCGTCCTCGACACCAATGTCCTCATCAGCGCCGCGCTTTCTCCCGGGGGCTCGCCCCGCTCTGTAGTCGACGCGGCCCGGGCCGGAAACGGCATCCTGCTCTTTTCCCGTGAGACGTTCCACGAACTTCGCACCCGGCTCCTCGACCCGAAGTTCGACGCATACGTCGGCTGGGAAGGGAGGGCGCTCTATCTCGCGCAGATGGAGGCCGTCTCCGAGTGGGTGTCGATAACCGGCGCCAAGCTGGGGTGCAGCGATCCCGATGACGACATGGTGCTGGAGACCGCGCTGCTCGGTGAAGCGGGCTGCATTGTCACTGGGGATCGCCGCCTGCTCGAGATGTCGCCGTTTCACGGGATCCCGATCGTGACGCCCGGTGAGTTCGTCGGGTCCCGGGCCAGCCGGTGAGAGGCCGCGGGCGGCCCTGTGCCCGGGCCTGCCGGGCCGAACAGCGCCCCCCATTGCCGCCTCCGTCGGCTGGCCGGATATTCCCCCCATGAGCCTATCCAACCCTTCCGTCCATCCCGTCACCCCGGTGATCGGCGCCGAAGTTCACGGCATCGACCTGGGCCGGATCACCGACGCCGGCTTCCGCGCGATCCGCGACGCCCTCATGGCCCACTGCGTCATCTTCTTCCGCGACCAGGACATCTCGATCGAGAGCCAGAAGAACCTGGGCGCGCGTTTCGGCGAACTCGTCGCCCATCCCAACGACCCCGGCGTCGATGGCCATCCCGAGGTGATGCCGATCCACGCCGACGAGAACTCCGTGCGCGCAACCGGTGAACAGTGGCACTCGGACGTGTCGTGCGACCCGACGCCGCCGATGGGGTCGATCCTTCGCATGCACACCGTGCCCGAGACCGGCGGCGACACCCTCTTCTCCAACATGTACGCCGCCTACGAGGCGCTGTCCGACCGGATGCGGACGCTGCTCGACGGCCTGAGCGCGGTCCACGACGGCGGCCCGTACTACCGTGAGGTCAACCGGCTGATCGGGCGCGACGACGGCGGCCGCGCCTACCCTTCCGCGGAGCATCCGGTCGTGCGAACCCACCCGGTGACGGGGCGCAGGGCGCTCTTCGTGAACCAGATGTTCACACAGTACATCGTCGGCCTGCCGGCGATCGAGAGCCGGGCGATCCTCGGTTTCCTCTTCGAGCACGTCGCCCGGCCGGACTTTCAGTGCCGCTTCCGCTGGCGCCCCGATTCCGTGGCGATCTGGGACAACCGCTGCACCCAGCACCACGCGATCTGGGACTACTGGCCCGCCACCCGTTCGGGCTACCGGGTGACGATTCGGGGCGAGGCGCCCATCTGAGGGACGGCCGGCGGCGCGCTGGCGGCGCGGCGGCGCGGGGATCGCCCACTATCGTATGATGCTTGTCCTCACCTCGGCCACGGGCCGCTGCTCGTAGTTGGTCGCGGCAGCATCCTCGACCGTCACCTGGTAGTCGGAAATTACGCTCGCGTCCGGGGTCCAGAAGCGCAGAATCGGTCCGGATGTCGGGATCGGGCCGGCCACGAACGCGCGGACCGAAGAGGGTGCGGCTCCGTGATACACCGTCAGACCGGGAGCCGCGCGGATCGAGTCGGCCGCGGGCGCTCCCCAGATCCGTACCACCAGCGCGCCAAGATCCGCGTGGTCGGTGGTCACCGATACCCTCAGAAAGCCCGACGGATCGGTGGGCGGAGGGGGAGGCTCGACCGCGTCGCGGCACGAGTAGGCCACCGCGACCAGACACAGGGCCGGGAGCACCGCCGCGACCCGCTTCACGGCCGCCTCCCCACGCGGTCGCCCTGGGGTGCGTCACCGGCCCGAAGCGAAGCGGCCGCGCACCCCGAGCCGGGACGGCCCTCCGCGCAGTGGTCGAGCCACCTGAGCACGTCCCCGGCGTTGAAGGTCCCGTCCCGATTCCCGAACCACTCCAGGAATTGCTCCTGCATGACCGCCAGCCGGCCAAGTCCGAGCAGGTGCAGCGCCGCATCCTCCACGCCTATCTCCTCGACGACCCCGAAGCGGTCCACGATCAGCCCGGACACTTCGGGGCGCCCCTCCACCCGAACGGTCACCGTGTCCACGTAGTCGCCCGCGGACAAAGACCGGGCTGACCGCGTCCAGACGATCGTCTCATCCGCCGAACCGGAGGCGCGTTCGAACGACAGCCACCCGGACCCCTGGCCGGCTGCTGTCCAGATCGCCGAGTCGGCCCCGAACCCGAACACCCCGGACACCAGCGAGTCGGAGTGCACGAGCGACCATCCCGCAACCCCGAATCCCCCGGTGCGGCGCGGCCCCACGATCCCGAGCGGCGGCTCGACGACGAAGGAGTCCACCACCATCGCCGGACTGCCCATGGTGTAGGCGGCACTGACGATCACCGTGTCGACGTACACGCCCACCTCCAGGCCCTCGGCATCGATGGTCCAGGTCACCGCCCCGTCACCCGCGCCGGACGCCGTCGCCAGCTCCAGCCAGTGGCCGCCGTCGTGCCTGGCACTCCACGGCGTCGCCGGCCTGGGGCCCGAGAAGGTCACCACCGCCGAGTCCGGGAACGGCTCCTTGCTGCCCAGGAGCACGGACCGGGCCGGCCCGGTCGGCGCCACCGCGATACGGCTCGCCAGCGGGATATGCAGCGAGACCGGGATGGTCAGGGGGTCGGCGACCCCCGCGACCCTCACCTGGACAGTCCCCTCGTGGTCGCCCGAGGGCAGCTCCGCGGCGGCGATCTGGAAGCCGAACCGCCCCCTCCCGCGCCCCTCCCCCCGCGGCACGATCAGCCAGGGCGCCTCGCTCGACGCGCTCCACCCGGCGCGGAAGTCGTCCTGCCCGAACGGGGCCACAATCGCCGTGTCCGCGACCCGCATCGTGTCGGAGAACATGATCGTGTCGACCAGCGCCAGCGGCCGCACTCTTGCGCGGAGCGGCGCGGTGATCGGCACCTCGAACATGCCTCGCCCGTGCGTGGCCGCGACAAGGCGGCCGGTTCCGGGCTGCGCCGCGAGCGCGTAGACCGCCGCCACCGGGAGGCCATCCTGCAGCCGGGTCCAGGCGCCGCCTCCCGAGGCCGAATGAAACACGCCGAAATCGGTCCCGATGTACACGCCGTCGGGATCCGCCGGGTCGTAGATGACGGCGTTGACGGGATGGTCGGGGAGGTCGCCGGTGCGGTCCTGCCAGCTGCGGCCCCCGTCGGTCGTCTGAAAGACATGGCCGCTCAGGAAGCCTCCGGCGACCACGTAGGCCTGATCGGGATCGTCGGGGTGCGCGGCGATGTCCCCGAGAAAACGGTCAGGCAGGCCGAGCGTCGACTCGTGCCATGTCTCGCCGCCGTCGTGGGTCGCCACGGTCGTTCCGTACCGGATGGCCGCATAGACCGTGGCCGGGTCGGCGGGCGACGGTGCAATGGCGGTGACCACGCTGTCGTAAGCGTGCTCGTAGATCGGCTCCCACCTCCCGGCCGAGTTGTCGCTCCGGTAGATCCTCTCCGTCCCGAAATAAAGTCGCCGCGAATCGACCGGGTCCATCACGAGCGGCGGCAGAAAGACCGCCCGCTCGCGCCCGTCGATCCCCCGCCGCCACAAGCTGCCGTTCTTCACCGGTCCGCCGATGCGTCCTGCGAGCCACTGCGTCTCCGCGTACCACACGTCCGGATCCTCGGCATCGAAGGCCGTGTACCCTCCGTCCCCGCCCAGGACTCGCGTCCAGATCGTGGTTCCGGCCGACCGGACCGTGCCCTGGTCCTGCGTTCCGCCCAGCGCCACAGCCGGGTCGGACGGATGCAGGCTGACTCCGCGGTAGAACTGGGTCACCGCCAGGTTGCCGTTCCGCGATTCCCAGTCGGCGCCCGCGTTGGTGGACCGGTAGACGCCGCCGTCGTTGGCAACGTAGATCGCGTCGGGCCCGAGCAGGGTGTCGAAGACGATCGCGTGCTGGTCCACCCACATGTGGTCCGGGCGAATCGAAGTGAAGGTCATTGCGCCGTCGGTCGACTCGTAGAGGTCGATGGTCCCCAGAAAGACCCGGTCGGCGTTCAGCGGATGCACCGCGATTGCAAAGTCGTACCAGCACTGCGCAAAGCACCTGGCGTCTTCGGCGACCCTCTGCTCCCACGTCTCTCCACCGTCCGCGGTGCGGAAGATCCACATGTCGTCTCCCCACTGGGTGTCCTCAAGGCCATGCACGACCCCGGCGTAGACGACTTCGGGACTGGAGGGCGCGACCGCCAGGATCACCCGCCCGATCTCGCCGGCGAAGCCCGGGGACAGGTGTGTCCAGGACACGCCGCCGTCGGACGACCGGTACACCCCCTCTCCGAAGATCCCTGCATAGAGCACCGACGGGTCGTGTGGATGCGCAACGAGTTCGGTGGCGATGCCATCGAGCACCAGGGTCCAGCCGAGGCCGCTGGAGGTCGAGCGAAAAAGGCCGAAGGAGGTGGCGGCCAGCACGGTGGTCGAGCTGGCCGAGCCCGCGGTGGCCCTGTCGACGAGCATGCGAGAGATTCTGGCACCGCCGGTTCCCATCCCATTCTGCCCCGTCCAGGGAGTGCGGCGCACGAATATGTCGGCCCCCAGCTGCTCCCAGGTCAGGCCGCCGTCCAGCGACCTCAGTACGCCGCAGCCGTAGTAGCTGTCGCCCGAAAAGTGCTGCTCGCCCGTGCCCGCATAGACGATGCCCGGATCCACCGGATCGATCGCGATCGAGCCCATCGCCAGGGAACACTCGCCGTCCGTCAGCGGCGTCCAGGACGACCCGCCGTTGTCCGTCCGCCAGACGCCGCCCTGGGCGCCTCCGATGTAGATGACGGCCGGGTCGGTCGGGTGGACCGCGATCGTCGACACGCGCCCGGCGAAGTCACCGGTCGTCGCCCTGACCCTTTCCGGGCCGATCGGCCGCCAGCGCGTGTCCAGCAGAGACATGGGCGCGGCCCCGTCGAAAGCGAGCGCCAGCACCTCCCGCCGAGCACTCTGCATGAGGACTGCCAGATCGACACGGCCACCCGAATGAAGCCGCATCCGCGCGTACTCCATGCGGGCGAGGATCTGTTCGTTCTCCTGGGCCGCGGCGCGAGGCATCGGGCCGGTTGCGACGAGGCATGCGCCAGTGACCAGCACGAGCAGCCGGTGGAGCGAAGCGTGGCTCATGCACTCGCCCTTCTCAGTCCTCGAACCTGAAACGCGCCGCATATCGTCTCTGCTGAAGCACCATCACATCCGGGTCGACCAGCACCCGTTCGGGGTCGAACCCCGCCCGGATCACGAATTCCGCGGACTCTCCCGGGCCAGGTTCAACCTCCGTGCGGGCGTCGCGGTAGTCCTCCGAGACCACCGAACGGCCCTCGTGCTCGTCCGACCACCGGACCCCCGCGGTGGCGGCCACCTCGACGCGCATGCGTCCGGTACCCACGTTCTCCACCGTCCCCCGAACCACCCATTCGTCCCCCTCCCGCGTCTTCGCCACGTCACGGAGCTGGTACTCCGGCAGCACCACATCGTGGAACCACTGCGCGGTGAACGCGTCGAACGCCGCGGAATCGGGCGCGAAGTCGCGCACCACGGCCAGCATGTCCTGGAGTACGGGATGATCCGGGTTCTCCCTGTACTTTCCGAGGAAGGCGCGCAGCCCGGCCAGCAGGTTCTCCCGTCCCACCTCCTGCTGCAGCATCCACATCACCCAGGCGCCCTTGTCGTAGATCACGTGGCGGCCGCTCATAGTCCTGACGAGCGGGCGTTCCACATTGAAGCGGCGGTTCAGGCGGTAGGTCGTCTCCCGGTCCTCGCTGAACTCCATCCGGTAGCGGTCACCGTGGATCTGCTGGTGCAGGAGCATCGCCGCGTAGTTGGCCATCCCCTCCGACAGGATATTGCCCCCCGGCCCCTCGCCCGGTTCGAGCATGTTGCCCCACCACTGGTGCGCCGCCTCGTGGGCAACGACGCTGAACGCGACGTTGGTGCCCGGCGTGCTGCGGGTGAGGAATCCGATCCCCTCGCTGAACACGATGTTCGTCTCGTAGCTCTGGGCATACCCCTGGTACGCCGGAAACTCCGACAGCTTGAGCAACTCCCACGGGTAGGGGTGGAACCACTCGGAGAAGTAGTGGCGGGCGGAGTCCAGAGCGGCGGACATCTCCTCGACGTTGTGGCGGTGCGCCGGGTGATGGTAGATCGCCGTCCCGTTCCCCTCCTTCACGTCATAGCGGCCCGCAATGACGTTGAAGCCGCCGACCGGATGCTCGGTCTCCCACACCACCGTGCGCCGGCCGGCCGCGACCTCGTCGCTGACCAGCCTCCCGACGCCGTTCGCGGTGTAGTGTTCGGGCACCGTGATGCGCGTCCGCACGTGAAGGTGCACCGCGGCCCAGCCGAAACGCGGCTCGGTGACGCCCTCGTGGAAGTCGTCGGGGTAGTCGCGCGGCGACGCCCGGTTGTCCTCGTCCACCCCGATCCCGGGAACGTACCCCGGCAGCGGAACGAAGCTGAGGGTGTAGTCGTTCATCACGATCCCCGACTCGAGGATGAACTGTCCCGGCCCGCCTGGCCTCCTGCTCATTCCGTGCAGGTAGGTGACATCGTAGCTGAAACCGATCGTCACCGAGTCTCCGGGCGCAAGAGGTTCCTCGAGGTCGAAGACGAAGAGCCTGGCGCGGCCGCCGGGGTCGTGGCCATCCCCGTTCATCGTCCACTCGATCGGATCCCAGGGGCCGGCGGTGATGGGCAGCCGCTCGTAGGCGTAGTCGCGGTGATTGAGGAAGGTATAGGTGCCCCGCACGGAGACCGAGCGCTCCCGCGGCTCGAAGTCCAGGTCCAGGTCGACGCGCGACACGGAAGGCATGAGAAAGTCGGTCCAGTTGGCGGTGTTCGCCCGCCAGTAGTCCTTCTCCCAATCGGTCGCGGCCGCGCCCTGATAGCCCCGCCGGCCGCCGATTCCCAGGATCGCGGCGAGGAGGATCGCGGGAGCGGCCAGCGCCAGGAGACGCGCAGCGCCGGCAAGCGCGAACCGGCGCCGGAAATGCTGCACGAGCTTCGCGAGGTCGAGGTCGCGGCGCGGGTATAGCCGGATCGCGAGCACGAAGAGGAGCGGGACCAGGCTGAGGTAGAGGAGCCGGTTGAGCAACAGCGGCGTGCCGTCGAGCGCGAAGGTCCCCATGTCGCTCCAGGTGATGAAACCCGCGCCGCTCCAGTTGGTGACCCAGGTGCCGGAACTGGTCCAGCCCTCGGCGAAGGAAAGGAAAAGGATTGCCAGACCGGCGCCGTAGGCCGAGTAGCGGCCGCGAAGAATCGAGTACAGCAGGGTGAGCAACGCGGTCCAGAAGATGAACGCGGGAATGAGCACCAGGCCCCAGGTTGCGGCGAACGGGACGATGTTGAAGCCGGTGGAGTAGCCCAGGGCGTCCGCGATGACGATCATGACCGCATCGGCGAGGAGTGCCACCCCGAGAATGATCGCGGCCATCGCGGCGTTGCCGACTGCCTTGCCCAGCAGTATTGCGCCCGTGGGAACCGGCGTCGCGCTGAATATGTCGTGCATGCCGCGCCGGCGTTCCTTGTGCAGCGACTCGACGGTGTAGAAGAGCAGCAGGAGACAGATCACATAGCTCACGACCGTCATCTGCGTTGCGGCGACGACGCCGGGCGTTATGAGGACCGCCGACCCGAAGGGACCCTGGCCGGGGCTCGTCTCCAACAGCGCCAACAGCACGAGCAGCGGCACGAAGACGTACATCCCGGGCCGCCGGACCAGGTCCCTGAGTTCGCTGCGCGCGATCGCCGCGATGGCGCCGCCAAAACCCAGCGGATGGCTCGTCATGCCGAGTGGGCGACGCGAGGCGCGGGCCGGCGCGGTGATCGGTTCGGGATCGGCGGCGTCGAGGGCATCCTCGGTGGCGGCCGGCGCCGTTGACTTCATGTGCTTCCGTCCCACGCCGCCGCCACGCCGCATCGTGCGCAGGTACCTTTGTGCGGCAACCGCCACGGCGAAAAGCCCCGTCGCCGCGATGCACAATCGGCTCCACAAAAGGACAGGATCCGGCACAAGTTGCGCACTGTTGTAAAACTCCACCCCCCGGTCAAGGCTGAGATAGGTGCGGTTCAGCCATCCGCGGCCCGAGAGATCCAGGAAGACCGCAAAGTCGGAAGCGCCTTCGGTCACCGGATTCAGAAAGCCCGTCGAAAGGAGGAACCAGACCCCGGTGCACACGAAGATCACGGTCGGCCGACGAAAGAGCAGGGCCAGCAAGAGTGGCACCCCGGCCAGCCACAGGACCTGCGGCAAGGCGAACAGGAGGGTCGGAAACAGGTAGTTCCAGACAGAGAACGGACCGATTCGAGGCTGCAGCTCGAAGGGGCGCACCACATGGAAGTATCCGGCTGACATTCCCAGATAGAGGAGCCAGAAGATCAGGAAGAGCCCCACCGCGCCCGCGAACTTCCCCCAGACGTATTCGCGCTCGGTGAGCGGCGTCGAACGCAGCACTTCGAGCACACCAAGATCGAAATCCCTGATCACCGGCAGCCCGGCCGACATGGCCAGGAACCAGGCGCCGAATACCAGGGCCGCCGTACTCTGCGTCTTGCTCTGGGCAAAGACGGATGTGAGGTACGCGAGCTCGCCGCCCACCGACGGGTCGCCGGACTCGATCCCGGCGACGATCGAAAGCGGGATCCCGGTCAGCACCAACAGCCCCCAGAGCATCCAGCTCACCGGCCGGCGCAATCCTGCCCGCATCTCGCTCCAGGCGACGTACCCGCACCTCGCCAGCTTCTTCACCCGGCTGCTACCCCTCGAGCGCGAACACCGCCGCGGCCCGGTTCTGCTGCATCACCAGCACATCCGGGTCGATCACCACCCGGTCGGGCTCGAAATCGGCCCGGATTACGAAATCGGCCGCCTCCCCCGCCCCCAGCTCCACCACCGCTCGCGCGTCGCGGTACCCATCGGCCACCACCGACCAGCTCCAGTCATCGCCCTCATCCGACCACCGCTCCCCCGCCACCGCTCCCACCTCGACCCGCATGCGCCCGGTCCCCACATTCTCGACCGTCCCCCGCACCACCCATTCGTCGCCCTCCCGCGTCTTCGTCACGTCCGAGAACTCATACTCCGGCATCACCACATCGAAGAACCACTGCTCGGCGAGTGCGTCGAACGCGGCCGTGTCGGGCGCGAAGTCCCGCAGCACGGGCAGCATGTCCTGAACGACCGGGTGGTCCGGGTTCTCCCTGTACTTCACGATGAACGCCTGCAGTCCCGCCAGGATGTTCTCCCGCCCCATCTCCTGCTGCAGCATCCACATCGCCCAGGCGCCCTTGTTGTAGAAGCCGCCCGACGACCGGACGATGGCGCGCTCGCGGTCCACGCGCCGACCACGGACATACTCCGCCTCTATCCGCCTGGCGAACTCGATCCGGTAGCGGTCGCCGTAGACCTGCTCGTGGAGCAGAATGGTCGAGTAGTGCGACATCCCCTCCGAAAGAACATTGCCGCCCGGACCCCGTCCGGGCCCGAGCAGGTTGCCCCACCATTGGTGCGCGGCCTCGTGCGCCACGACCATGAACCCGAGATGGGCACGGGGGTCGCGCTGCGTCAGGAACCCCATCCCCTCGCTGAAGGTGATGTTGGTGGGGAATCCCTGAGCGCCCCCCGAGAATGCCGGCATCTCGGAGAGCTTGAGCACGCTCCACGGGAAGGGATGGAACCACTCGGCGTAGTATTTCCGCGCCGCGTCCAGGGCGGCCGACATCTCCTCGACGTTGTAGTGGTGCCCCGGGTGATGGTAGATGGCGGTTCCGTCCCCTTCGAACGCGTCGTACCTGCCCGCGATGACGTTGAACATGCGCACCGGGTGGTCGGTCTCCCATACCACCGTGCGCCGGCCGTCCTCGACCTCGTCACTGACAAGCTGGCCCACGCCGTTGGCGGTGTACTCCTCCGGCATGGTGATGCGGGTCCGCACCGTGAACGGCTTCCCCGCCCACCCGATGAGCGGCTCGGTCTCGCCCTCGTAGAAGTCGTCCTCGGGTTCGGGCTCCTCGAAGTACGGCGACCCGATGTCCGGATCGTAGCCCGGGACCGGCGCAAAGGTCGGCTCGAAGCCGTTGAGCACCACGCCCGACTCGAGGATGAACTGACTGGCGCCGCCGGGCCGACGGCTCATGCCTTCGAGTCGCACCAGTTCGTAGCTGAAGCCGATCGTGACGGTGTCCCCGGGGGCCAGGGGCTCCTCGAGTGTGAAGACGAACAGGCCCGAACGGTTTTCGGGTTCGTGGGATTCTCCCGCGAGCATCCATTCGATCGGATGCCACGGCCCGGCAGTGAGCGGAAGCGCGTCGTAGGCGTAGTCGCGGTGGTTGAAGAAGGTGTAGGCGCCGGTGACCGCGATGGATCGCTCCGGCGGTTCGATCTCGAGATCGAGGTCGACGTGCGAAACCGACGGCATCTCGGTTCCGTCCCAGATTGCGAAGTTCTCCTGCCAGTAATCCACCCTCCAGCCGCTCACGCCGGAGCGCTGATAGCCGGAGCGGGCCCCCGTGTGGAGCATCGAGCCCAGCGCGATCGGCACGATCGCGAAGGGCAGGAGGCGCAGCGTGGCCAGCGCCAGCGATTTGGGGTGCAGGCGGTTCAGGGTTTCCGTCGCGTCGAATGCGCGCCTGGGAAACCACCGTACCGCCAGCGCAACCAGAAGCGGGACCATGCTGAGATAGAAGAGCCGGTTCAGCAGGATCGGGGTGCCGTGCAGGCTGAACGCCCCCATGTCGCTCCAGCGCACGAGGTTCCACCCCTGCCAATTGGCCAGCCAGGTGGGCGTCCCCTGGGACTGCTCGTATCCCGCGTAGACGAGGATCGCCACCCCGGCCGCGTAGACGGCAAAACGGTTGCGCAGCAGAGAGAAGAGCACCGTGATCACGGCGGTCCAGAGGATGAAGGTGGGCAGCAGCACGCCCCCCCACACCGCGATGAAGGGGAAGAGATCGTACCCAACCGGACTGTCGTTGAAGAGCTGGTGGTAGAGGAGAACCCCGGCGCTCGAGACCAGCGCGGCAGCGAGGATGAGGCCGGCCATGACCGCGTTCCCCATGGTCTTGCCCAGCAGCATCGCACCGGTTCCGACCGGAGCCGAGTTGAAGATCTCGTGCATCCTCCGGGTGCGTTCCTTGTGCAGCGACTCGACCGTGTAGAAGAGCAGAAGGAAGCAGACCAGCACGTTGAGGGTGTTGCTCTGCTGCTCGGCGACGGTGCCGGGGGTGAGAAGGATGCGGGACCCGAGGTAGCCGTAGCCGAGCGTGGCCTCGGAGATCACCTGCAGCAGGATCAGAGGCACGAAGAAGTACATGGGGGGACGTGTCACGAGGTCCCGGACTTCGCTCCGCGTGATTGCGGCGGACGCCTTCCAGAAGCCGAGTGGACGGGTGGTCATCTTCAGGTCCCGGACCGAGGCCTGCGGAACCGGCCCGGCCGCAGCAGGGGCCCGGCGGCGGCGGAAAAGCCGCAAGACGCGCGGTTCGGCGCCGCCCGCCCGCAGACGCCGCTCGTAGCTCGCCGCGGCTCCGGCCACCGCAACCAGCCCGGCTGCGGCGAATGCCACCCGGCTCAACACGAAGCCCAGGTCGGGGTACAGCGGAGATGTGTTGTAGAAGTCGACCCCGCGGTCAACGGTCAGGAAGGTCTCGTTCAGCCAGCGGAAGCCGGACGGATCGATCAGCATCAGCGCCCGGTTGATCTCCGGGGACAGCCAGCTCGGCGACCAGGTGGTGAGCACCGTGAAGCAGAGCAGAAGCGCCACCATCGGAAACAGGAAGACCAGCACCGGGCGGCGCGTCCAGATGCCGATCAGAAACGGCACACCCGCGAACAGGAGGATCTGCGGGACCCCGAAGAGCAGCGTCGGGAAGAGGTAGTTTTCCAGCCAGAACGGGCCGATGTGGTCTTCTCCGCCGTGCAGAACGTGGTTGAATCCGATCGACCCGCACAGGTACAGCAGCCAGATGAGGGCGAAGACGGCCACGCCGCCCAGGAACTTGCCCCACACATACTCGCGGGTCGTGAGGCGCGTCGAGTGAAACACCTCCATGACCCGGAGATCGATGTCCCGAATCACGGTCAGCCCGGAGAGGATCGCCAGAAACAGCGCGCCCAGTGAAATGAGCATGATGCACTGGACCCGGCTCTGACCGAACACCGACGTCAGGAAGGGGCGTCCGGCGTCGCCTCCACCCGAAGCAATGGTCACCGAACCGTCGGACAGTCCGAGCGCCAGCATTCCCATGAGGAAGAGGAGAATCCAGTAGGCGGGTCGCCGGACGCCGTACAGGAACTCCCTGCGGGCGACCTCCCATGGCCTTGTGAAAGGATTCACGAGCTGGTCCCGGAGCCGTTCCCCTCGCCGTTCGTCTGCGCCAGCAGCAGATAGGCGTCCTCCAGCGTCGGCTCGGCCGCGTCGAAGCCGTCAGGGGGCGCGCCCCCCTGCGGGACATGGATTCTCACCCGGTGCCGCCCTTCGACCAGGATGCCCTGCGTGACCCGGAAGTCGCGGTCGATCTCGGCAAGCCTCTCCCGTTCGACCATGCCCTGGAAGATGGTGCCCGCCAGCCGTCCCCGGGCTTCGGACGGCGTGGTGTCGGCCACGAAGCGCCCGTTGGAGATGATCGCCATGCGCGGGCACAGCACCGAGATGTCCTCGACGATGTGCGTGGACAGCAGCACGGTGCGGTCTTCGGCCAGCTCGGCGAGCAGGCGGTAGAAGCGCAGCCGCTCCTCGGGGTCGAGCCCCGCCGTGGGTTCGTCGACGATCAGCAGCCCCGGGTCGCCGGCGAGCGCCTGCGCGATCCCCAGCCGCTGCCGCATGCCGCCCGAGTAGCCCTTGACCTTGCGCTTGGCCGCGTACGACAGGTTGACCCGGTCGAGCAGCTCCGCCGCGAGGTGCTTCAGCCCCCCGGGCGCCTGCACCCCCTTGAGGACCAGTAGAAATCGCAGCATGGACTCGCCCGTCAGGTGAGGGTAGAAGCCGAAGTCCTGGGGCAGGTAACCCAGCTGGCGGCGAATCAGCCGGGGGTCGGCGACGATGTCCTCGCCGTTGAAATGGACCGTGCCCGAGGTGGGCTCGAGCAAGCCCGCCACGATGCGCATCAGCGTGGTCTTGCCGGCGCCGTTGGGGCCGAGCAGCCCGAACATGCCCTTGGGGACTTCGATCGAGACGCCTTGCAGCGCCGCGACGGGGCCGGGGTAGATTTTGACGAGATCGGTGATTTCAAGCATGGGTGTCAGCCGGGTTGGGGAAAAGTCGTTCGGCGGTCCTACGCGTCCGCGCAGAGCTCCACTGCCTGCGCGAGGGAGCCAAGCGGGTCGCCGCTGCGGGGGATGAACTCGTGGGCCATGTATCCGCTGAAGCCCGTGTCGCGGATCGCGCGCACGATCGCGGGATAGTGAAGCTCCTGCGTGCCGTCGATCTCCGCGCGTCCGGGGACACCGCCCGTGTGGTAGTGGCCGATCCAGTCGCGGGCATCGGTGAGGGTGCGGATGATGTCCCCCTCCATGATCTGCATGTGATAGATGTCGTAGAGGATGCGCACCCGCGGCGAATCGACCGCCCGCATCACCTCGAGGGCATAGTCAATGTGGTCGCCGATGTAGTCGACGTGCCCGCCGGCCTTGGAATTGAGGACCTCGACGAGAATCGTGACGCCCTCGGCCTCGGCGATCGGAGCGCATTCCCGCAGGCACCGGATCGAGTTGTCGATCCCTTCTACGTCCGGCATCCCCCGCCTGTTTCCGAAGAAGCAGATGACGTTGGGGACGCCCTCGCGCGCCGCCCGGGGGATGTGCTGCTCGAAGGCGCCGATGATGGTTCGATGATTGCGCGGCTCGTTCAGCCCGTCCTCGATGGTGCCGGCGGCCACGTCGCCACAGGAGACCGTGAGTTCGTGGTCGTGGGCCACGCTCCATTCGTCCACGGTGAGCAGATCCATCGCCGTCAGTCCCATGTCGGCGACCGCCGCGCAGAAGGGTTCCAGCGGGATGCCGGAAAAGCACCAGCGCGCGACGGACTGGACGGGGCCGGTCTGGCTGTTGATTCGGCTGGCGGTGCCCGTCTGACTATCGATCCGCCCGGCGGCGCCCATCCCTCCGTTGGCGAGCTCGGCGGCGCCCATCCGGCCATTGACTCGCCCGCCCACCCCGGGGACGATCATCCCCAGCGACGCGGCTCCGGTTGCCTTCAGGGCCTGGCGGCGTGTAAGGTTTGGCATCTTGGGAATCCCATTCTGCGTGGCAGTGGCACGCGATGGCGGTGAATGCCCACAGCGAACGGGAAACGGTAACGCATGCAGAGAAGACGAGCCATTCAGGTGCTCGGCGGAGTTGCTGGCGCGCCGCTGGTCATGCCGTCGGGCGCTCTTGCGGAGCTGCTGGCCTGGGGCGGGCGCGTCCGGGCCTCGATAAGCGAGAATGGCGGCTCCGGTTCCGCGGCGGCCGGCCCTGCCACCGCCACCGAGCTCACCCCCGAGCGAGCGCGGGCGCTGGAGGCGCTTGCCGACATCATCATCCCCGAAACCGACACCCCGGGAGCGGCCGAGGCCGGGGTCACCGAGTTCGTGACCGCACTCGTCGACGGGTGGCTGGACGACGAGGACCGCGACCGCTTCCTGGCCGGGCTCGACACTGTGGACCCCGCCGCCCGGGAACGCTTTGGCACCGACCTCGCGGACTGCCCGGAGGCGCAGCGCACGCAGCTCGTCGGCGAATTCGACGCCGAACTCGTCCGGCTGCGCGAAGACCCGGACGCCCGCGCGTCCCGCTACTTCTTCCACGATGTGAAACGTTTCACAATCACCGCCTACTTCACTTCGGAAGTCGGGCTGGACGCCCTCGGCTACCGCACCACCTTCCGCACCTTCGAGGGGTGCGCACCCCTCACGCCGGCGGAGTCCCGCCCATGAACGTCCGCCCCCACCGCCAGGACTACGACGTCATCGTCGTCGGCTCCGGCATGTCCGGAGGCTGGGCCGCCAAGGAACTCTGCGAACTGGGCGCCCGGGTCCTCGTCCTCGAAGCCGGCCCGATGATCGTGCCCGAGCGCGACTACGCGGAGCACCTGCCCAGCTACGAGATGCCGTACCGCGGCTGGAACGACCGCAAGGCGCTCGCCGAGACGCAGCCGATCCAGCGCGAGTGCTACGCCTGCGACGAGGTGGCGCGCAAGTTCTTCGTCAACGACATCGAGAACCCTTACACCACCGGCCCGGACAAGCCCTTCCGGTGGATCCGCGGGCGGCAGGTGGGCGGGCGCTCGATCATGTGGGCCCGGCAGAGCTACCGGCTCAGCGACCTCGACTTCGAGGCCAACGCCCGGGACGGCTTCGGTGTGGACTGGCCGATCCGCTATGCCGACCTCGCCCCCTGGTACGACCACGTCGAGGCGTTCGCCGGGATCAGCGGCCGCGCCGAGGGGCTGGCGCATCTCCCCGACGGGGTCTTCCTGCCGCCGATGGAGATGTCCTGCGTCGAAGCGCACGTGGCCGACGCGATCGACCGGGCCTTCGGCGGGCGGCGGCGGATGACGATCGGCCGCACCGCCGTACTCACCGCCGATCACAAGGGGCGCAGCGCCTGCCATTACTGCGGCCCTTGCCACCGCGGCTGCCGCACCCGCAGCTACTTCAGCTCGATCAACGCGACGCTTCCCGCCGCCGAGGCCACCGGACGCCTCACCCTGCGGCCCAACAGCGTGGTCGCCGAGGTCATCTGGGATCCGCAGGCGGGCCGGGCAAGCGGAGTGCGCGTCATCGACGCAGAGTCCCACGAGGACCTGGAGTTCCGCGCGCGCACCATCTTCCTCGGCGCCTCCGCGCTGGAGTCGACTCGCATTCT
This sequence comes from Gemmatimonadota bacterium, assembly GCA_022823225.1. GTDB lineage: Bacteria > Gemmatimonadota > Gemmatimonadetes > Longimicrobiales > Gaopeijiaceae > Bin94. The sequence goes on along the minus strand of JAJDXM010000015.1, from coordinate 7,845 downwards.
TCTCAACTCGAAATCGACCGATTTCCCCGACGGGCTGGCCAACTCCAGCGGCGTGCTCGGCAAATACCTGATGGACCACACCATGGGCGTCGGGGCGCGGGCGACCTTCGACGGCTGGGAGGACCGGACCACGCGGGGCAGGCGCCCCAACGGCATCTACGTCGCGCGCTTCGCCAACGTCACCGAGCCCGCCGCCGGCTTCCTGCGCGGCTACGGCTACCAGGGTTCCGCGTCGCGCGCCGGCTGGGGCCGGGGCAACTCGATGCCGGGATTCGGCGCCGACTTCAAGCACGAGCTGATGCGCCCGGGCCCCTGGTCCTTCGGGATCAACGGCTTCGGCGAGTGCCTGCCCCGCGAGGAGAACCACGTCGCCCTCGACCCCGAGCAGGTCGACAAGTGGGGGATTCCCACCCTGCGGATCAGCTGCGCCTGGAGCGACAACGAGCGGATCATGATGCGCGACGCCGCCGAACGCGCGGCCGAGATGCTCGACGCCGGCGGCGGACGAGACATCTCGATCGACGCCGAGATGACCCCGCCCGGCCTCACCATCCACGAGATGGGCACGGCTCGCATGGGCCGCGACCCGGCCACCTCGGTGCTGAACGCACACAACCAGGCGTGGGACGTGCCCAACCTCTTCGTGGTCGACGGCGCGTCGATGACCTCGTCGGCGTGTCAGAACCCGTCGCTCACCTACATGGCGCTCGCGGCGCGGGCGAGCCACTACGCGGTTTGGGCGGCGAGGCGCGGGGAAATCTAGCGAGCGATGGATGCGGGAAAACGATCAGCACCCATCGATGCCGCCTTCCTGCGGCGATGCCTGACTACCCTCGAACACGCGTTGCGCGAGCTGGAACGAAGTGACCCGGCTCACATTGCGTACGATGTCTTCCGCGCAGCGTGCGTCAAGGAGTTCGAACTTGTACTCGAACAGAGCGGCAAGCTCCTGAGGAAGCGGCTCGCCCCCTACTTCGCCAGCCACCGGCAGGCTGACCGGCTCGCCTTCAAGGATCTCTTCCGGCACGCGGCAAAGCACGGTCTGATAGCGCCGGACGCCTGCGAGCGCTGGCTGGAATGCCGGGACGCACGCAACGAAACCGCTCACGACGGTGGCGAACTTCTCGCGGAGTCCACGCTGGAACTGCTCCCCCGTTTCATCGCGGACGCCACGGACCTGGCCAGCATGATCGAGGGAAGCACCGGTGACTGACGGTCTCAGTCTTCACCCGCGCCACCGGCGCGCCATTCAGACCCTGGTGGCACGTCATCTCCCCGAGGTCGAGGTCTGGGCCTACGGAAGCCGCATCGATGGTCGAGGTCACCCGGGAAGCGATCTCGACCTGGTTCTGCGCGCCCCGGGGCCGACACCGATTTCCAGGAAGAAGCTGGCGCGGCTGAAGGACGCGTTCACGGACTCGTCCATCCCCTTCCTTGTGGAAGCCCACGACTGGGCTCTGTTGCCACGGGCCTTCCGCCGCCGGATCGAGCAGAAGCATGTCGTTCTGTGGGACGATGCAACGGGGGCTCAATAGCGATCAGCCCCGTGTGAGATTCGGCATTACCGTTTGCAAATCGGGAATGACGTTCCCATATTGCAAAGCATGGATAATCCAATTATCCCCCGTATCATCCGGCCCAGCCTGGAGGAACACCTCGCCCTCTTCCCGGCCGTCGCCCTGCTCGGCCCCAGGCAGGTCGGCAAGACAACGCTGGCTCGCGCGATGATCGAGCCGCCCGAGGGCCTCTACCTCGACCTCGAGAATCCCTCCCACCTCGATCGTCTCTCGGACGCGCGCGGGTACCTCGGCTCCGTCCGCGACCGCCTGGTTGTGCTCGACGAAATCCACCGGGCCCCGGAGCTCTTTCCGATCCTCCGCGGGATCATTGACGATCGCATTCGCGATGGTGAGCCCTCCGGCCACTTCCTGATCCTCGGGTCGGCTTCAATGGATCTCATGCGACAGTCCGGAGAGAGCCTCGCGGGAAGGATCGGCTACCTTGCCCTCGATCCCCTGGACGTTCGCGAGGTCGGGGGCGACGACACCACGCTCCTGTGGATCCGCGGCGGATTCCCCCGGAGCTTCCTCGCCGGGGGTGACGCGGCCAGCACGCTTTGGCGTCAGAACTTCATCCGCACCTATCTGGAACGCGACATCCCGATGTTGGGCCCACGCATCCCGGCCGAAACGCTGCGCCGCTTCTGGACCATGCTCGCCCACTCGCAGGGCGGACTCTGGAACGCCGCGGTGCTTGCACGCAGCCTGGGCGTGACGGGAAAGACCGCCGCAACCTACCTCGACCTCCTGGTCGACCTGTTGCTTGTGCGCCGCCTGCCGCCGCTTCACGCGAACGTGCGCAAACGGCTGGCGAAGTCACCCAAGGTCTACATTCGCGACAGCGGCATCGTCCACGCACTCCTCGGCCTCGACGATTTCGACGCGGTGCTCGGCCATCCGGTCGCCGGGACCAGCTGGGAGGGCTTCGTCATCGAGACGCTCTTGCGAGCATCCCCGGCGCGCACCCGGGCCAGCTTCTACCGCACCGCCACAGGGGTCGAGATCGATCTCGTGCTGGAATTGCCGGGTGGTCGGGTATGGGCCATCGAGATCAAGCGTGGTCTCACCGCCAGGGTCACGCGGCAACTCCGAGTCGCGCTGGACGACGTCAAGCCCGAGCGGGCGTTCGTGGTATACGGCGGCGACGAACGCTATCCCCTGCCGGGTGACGTGGAAGCGATCGGTTTGCCGGAGATGGTGGGCTTGTTGTAGTCCTACCCCCCCACCCGCTCCAGCGTCCAGAGCTGGACGTAGTTCACCCATAGCTCGTCCACGACCCGCCCGAGGATGTAGTCCTCGCCGATCTCGAAGATCTCCAGCTCCTCCGGCGTCTCCACGAGGCCGAGCACATGGCCGGCCGGATCGAAGACCGTCCAGAGCACGCTTTCGGTCTCCTCCCCGGCGGCCTCGTATTCCTCGACCCACAGGTGACCCGTCCGGTCGGACATCACCGAGGCGAAGGCGGGAAAATGCTCGGCAACCGGCACGGCCCTCAAATCATCGCGGGCCTCCGCGCGCCTGTCTTCCAGATTCTCCCCCATCGGGATCATCTCTTCCGCCGCTTCGTGGACGTACTCTTCGATGTGGGCATCGGTCGGTGACCGCGGCAGGTGCTCCATCCTGACGATCCGCGCCCGCGTGCCGTCCGCCGCGTAGGCTCTGATCTCGTAGCGCTCGCTCGAGGTGACGACGGCCAGATCGCCCCATGGCGCCAGCTTCAGGTCCCATCCGAAGGTCTGCGTGCGATTGATCCCACCCACCCAGGTGCGCGGCTCATGGGCCTGATGGGACCCCAGCGGGGTTCGCAACCTACCCTCCCCATCCCACAGTTCGACCACCAGAGTGTCGATGTGCGCCGGATTCACGCTTGCCAGAATCGAACCGTCGTCCATGGCCGCCACCGGCATGACCGGTCTCAGCCCGACGGTGGTCTCCGCCTGCCTCTCCAGGAGCGAGCCGCGGACGAAGCGCCCCTCGGGGTCGAAAACCGCGATTCTCAGCGGCCATCCCCACGCGATGATCGAGTCGCCCGGCAACCGCTCGACCGCGTTCAGCTCCCCGAATTCGCCCGGCCCCTCTCCCGCTCCGCCCCACGTCGCCAGATGCGTGCCCGACGCGCCGTCGAAGACCCGCAGCTCCATCGAGCCGTAGTCCGCCACGACGATTCGCCCGTCGCTCAGCCTCGTCGCGTCGATCGCCCACTCGAAGATGTACGGGTCTTCGCCCTCCACCGCGCCGATCGTCACGGCCGGCCCGTGGCCAACCCCCCAACCCAGCCACGACCCTTCAGCCGGACGCGGGTTCTCGATGATGCGGATGTCCGCGCTGTCACGGACTTCGGTGCCGGACTGCCGCACCGGGGCGTCGCCAGCCCGGCAGGCAAACGTGAGAATCGACAGACCGGTGAGTAGCGCTACAGTGTGGCGACGTTGCATCGATCTCGTTCCTTCCTTCAGGGCATCCCGCAGGCGCCCCCGTCACTGGAGCGCTCCAGCGGCCACACCTGCACGTACTCCACGCCGAGTTCGTCGCGGGTGTGGCCCAGGATGTAGTCTTCGCCGATCTGCTGAATGATCATCCCATCCGGCGTCTCGACATGGCCCAGAACGTGGCCCGCCGGGTCGAAAACGGTCCACAACGGGGCTGGTCTCTCCTCTCCCGGATAGTCGTATTCGCGAACCCAGAGGTGGTCCACATCGTCGGCGAGGATGGCCGAGAATGCCGGGAACGTGCTGGCGAGCGGCGTGGACTGGAGGGCTTCGCGCATCTGCGCGACAAACCCCTCGGGCAAGCCGGGCGAACTGCCTACCATTGCGACCTGGTCCTCGATGTACCATTCGAGATCGGCCTCGGCGGGCGCACGGGGGACGTGTTCAAGCCGCACGATGCGGACCAGCGTCCCGTCCGGCCGGAAGGCCCGGATTTCGTAGCGCGTCGTGGGGCTGGCGACAACCAGGTCACCCCAGGTGCCTCTCACCAGCTCCCGGCCAAAGGCAATTCCCCTGAGTTCGCCTGTCGGCGTGACGATGACCTCCCTGCCGGGATGCGTCCCCAGCGAGCCGACGAGCGCACCGTCGCCGTCCCAGATCTCGATCACGGCGGTGTCGGCGTTTTCCGGATCATGGATGGAAATAACGGTGCCGTCGTCGCGCACGGCGATTGGTCGCGGGCGAAGCCAGATGGCGTCCTCGCTGCTTTGCAGGTCAAAGGCGCGACCGTATGCTCCATTCGAATCGAATACGGAGAGCCTGTAGCCGGGCGCGTACCAGGCGACGATCGAGTCGCCCGGCCATGGCGCGACACGGGTCAGGCTGAGGAACTCGCCAGGTCCCTCTCCGGTCCCGCCCCATGTGCGCAAATGAGTTCCGACTCCGTCGAAAAGGCGCACTTCATGTGTCCCTCGGTTCCCCACTGCGATCCGCCCGTCCGACATCCTGAAAGCGTTGAAGGCCAGGTGCAGCAAATTTGGCTCCTCGCCATCTACCTGGCCGATCGTGACGGTCGGCTCCGGCCCGATCCGCCACCCGAGCCGCGAACCCTCCGGCGGACGCGGGTTCTCGATGATGCGGATGTCGGCGCTGTCACGGACCTCCGTGCCCGGACCACCTGCCCGGGTATCACCCGGCTGGCAGGCCAGGGCGACAAGAGTCAACAGAATCGCTGTTGGCTTCATCTTCATTTGCGTACTCCTCTCGCTTCTCGATTTCGCCCGGGCGGGGGCTGCCGCGGATCATCCGGCCCCCCAACCCGCAGGCCTTGTCACCCACCCGCGCGCTCCAGCGGCCACACCTGCACGTACTCCACACCGAGTTCGTCCTCGGTGTGGCCCAGGATGTAGTCTTCGCCGATCTGCTGGATCTGCAGGCCCGCCGGTGTCTCGACGTACCCCAGCACGCGCCCGTTCGGGTCGAAGACGGTCCAGATCGGCGCCGACCCCTCCTCCTGCGGATAGTCGTACTCGCGAACCCAGAGGTGGCCCGTGTCATCGGCGAGGATGGTGGAGAACGCCGGGAAGTGCTCCGCCAACGGGACCGACTCGAAGAACTGGCGTCGCAAATCCAGCACGGCCTCGGGGATGGGGGGACCGGTCCGCGGCTCGATGTTGCCGACCCCGGTCACACGGTCGACATAGATCCGCTGGTCAGCCTCGGCCGGGCTCCGTGGTTCGTGCTCGAGCCGCACGATGCGCGCGAGCCTGCCGTCGCCCCGAAACGCCCTGATCTCGTACGGCTTGTTCGGGCCGGCGACGACCAGGTCTCCCCAGGCGGCCACCACGAACTCGCCGCTGTACGCGTCCGCGACGTACTCGGCGCCGCCGCCTCGCGGATGGGTCACCAGGCTCACTTCCTCGCCGGGCTGGTTGCCGAGGTCGGCGAGGCGTTCGCCCGCTCCGTCCCAGATCTCGACGCGCGCCGAGTCCGCGGTCACCGGGCCTGCCGGATCCATTCCATGGGCGCCGTACCTCAGTTCGTCGACGGAGAGGACGGTTCCGTCCAGACGCGCCGCAACCGGTTTGGGGCCGTTCCGTGGATGGTCCGCGCCGCTCTGGAGAAAAAAGGTCCGCCCGTAGTCGCCGCCGGAATCGAAAACGGAGATTCCGTGGTCCCTGGAATCCCACGCCACGATGGAATCGCCGGGCCACGGTGCCACATCCATCAGGGACCCGAACTCGCCGGGACCGCCGCCCTCGCCTCCCAGGGTCGTCAGGTGCGTGCCGAACCTGTCGAACACGCGCACCTCTTCCGTGCCCCGGTTCGCCACCACGATCCTGCCATCCGGGAACCTGAAAGAGCTAGACGGCAGGTACAGCATGTACGGCTCGTCACCGTCCCGCACGCCGATCGTGACGGCCGGCTCGGGCCCGATCCGCCAACCCACCCGCGAGCCTTCGACCGGACGCGCGCTCTCGACGATCTCGACTCCGGCGCTGTCCTCGACGAGGAAGGTGGCGTCCGGGGCGTCCGGGGCGTCACCCGCCCGGCAGCCGATGGCACACGGAACCAGGACCGTCGCGAAAAGACGTGACAGGCACCTGACCCGGGCCACGGTCCGGGTTCGCATCATCCCACTTCTACCCCGTCCCGGCATCCGAACCGACCCACCGCTCCAGCGGCCACACCTGCACGTACTCCACGTCCTGTTCGTCCTCGACCTTGCCCAGGATGTAGTCCTCCCCGATCTCCCAGATGTTCATCCCCACCGGCGTCTCGATGTACCCAAGCACCCGCCCCTCGGGGTTGAAGACGGTCCAGAGCGGAACCGGCCGCTGTTCCCTCGGAGGCTGGTATTCCCTGACCCAGAGGTAGCCGGCCGCATCGGACATGACCCAGGAGAACGCCGGGAAGCTCGGCGCAATCTGACTCTGCGGCACCCTGAGCATTTCCCGTTCCATGGGTATCCGGTATTCCGGTGCCAGCGTCGGGCTCACCAGGATGTCCGCCGCCACCGGCATCCGGGTCTCGTACTCGCGCCGGACGATCCGCACCAAAGAGCCGTCGGTGGCATATGCCTTGAACTCGTACCTGTCGTGCGAGCTGACGATGACCAGGTCACCCCAGCGGGAGACCCTGAGTTCACGGCTGAAGTACAGCGGTTGGCGGGCGGGATGATAGCCCAGCGACGCGCGGAGCGCGCCCTCACCGTCACGGATCTCGATGAGCGCGCTGTCCGCGCTCTCCGATTCCAGGGTTGTCAGGAATGTGCCATCCCCCAGCGGGACCCTCGGGCGGCCAATCTGCCACGATTCCCTGGTTGATGCCGGGTCCCAGGAAGGTGCGATCGAAGTTCCCCTCGGAGTCGAAGGCCGACACGCGCCAGCCGGGCGCGTACCAGGCCACGATCGAATCGCCCGGCCAGGGTTCAATCCGCTGGAGCATGTATTCCGGGAACTCGCCGGGCCCCTCGCCCCTTCCCCCCCAGGTCCCCACGCGCGTCCCGGTCGAGTCGAACACCTTCAGCTCGCTCGAACTGGTTTCCGCCACCACGACCCGTCCGTCCGACAGCATCACGGCATCCTGGACCCTGTACAGCATCTGAGCCTCATCGCCCACGGCGACCCCGATCGTCACGGACGGCTCCGGCCCGATCCGCCAATCCAGGAACGACGTGTCCGCGGGCCGGGCGTTCTCGACGATCCGGACGCCGGCGCTGTCCCAGCTCTAGCAATGAGACTGCTAACCGGTTTGCTCCGTGAGGTTTGCGGGATTGATCGGTTGGATTCCCGGCGTTTGGTTCCCGCTGGTCGGGTCAGACTGCGGCTCTGCGCCGGTCTTCGAGCGCGGTCCTG
>JAJDXM010000057.1 GCA_022823225.1 Gemmatimonadota bacterium | reverse complement strand
CATTTTACATGAATTACGCATTTTACGTATTCCGGGGCGTCCGTGGGCGTGATCGCTGACGCCCTCAGGCCTCCCGCACCCGCCGGAGGAACTCCTCGGCGGTCTCGCATTCGAAGATCAGCTTGACGATGTCGGGCACTTCCGGCCGACATCCTCGAATTCGGGGATGACTACCTGCTCGTCCGCGAGCGGAACGAAGCTGGATGTCGAGCGAGTGGCGCTGTATTCGATCGAGCGCGAGTGACGGCCTGAGCTTCGGGACAGCGGCGGCAATCGAACAGGCTGCAGATTACTACGGACGAACGCCCTCCACACGGTACTTCACGACGTACATCACTCCGAACTCGTCGGTCCAGGAGCCGAGGATATTCCGGCCCCGCATGCTCCGTGGCCGGAAGTTCACCGGGATCTCGATCCGCCCCAGAAAACGACCTTCGGGCGAGACCAGGTCATACGGCCTTGGGTCAGCGCTGGCCAGTGTCTCACTGAGGTCTCGCCGGGATATGAGGAGGTGCCCGTCGGGGGCCACGACGATGTGGCCGATCACGGGAACGCGCTCGTGGGCGTGGGCGATGGTCGCTGGCACGATCTCCTCAACGTACCTTTGCCGTTCGCAACGCCGCCGCCACATGGCATTGCGCTGACAGTTCGCGACCATTTCACGCCGAAGCTCTTCGAGCATGGCGTCGGTGACCGGAACGGGCTCCACTTCCATCCTCACGACGCGGCTCAGCACACCGTCCGCGCCGTAGACCGACACCTCGTGGTCCAGGCCAAGCGGGAGGTAGACGTCGCCCTTCCGGTCGACCCCGTGCCCGATATTCCGGTAAAAGGCGCGACTGACACGCTGTCCCGATGCCAGTTCCACCCCATCGGGCTGCGTCAGGTAGGTGGCGATCGGCTCGCCCAGGCCGCCGGTGCCGGGATTCAGGTAGCGAACCTCGTGCGGCAGTTGTGGCGGCGGCGTTGGGTCCAGTCGAATCCACCTCGGACGGGCTTCAACCACCCAGCCCAGGTCCGTGGATCTAATCCTGAACGCGCTATACCCGGAGTTCCGCTCGCCCGTCCACACGGAGCTGAGCAGGCGCCCGCCGAGATCGAAGAAATGCACGCGCTCGCCATCCGTGACCGCTACGGTGTCTCGCGCCAGCGCCAGGCCCAGCGTCCCGTCAAAATCGCCGGGACCCTCGCCTCGCCGGCCCCAGGAGCGGAGAAACTCTCCGGCGGGAGAGAAGACTTTCACCTCGTCGCCGTCCAGGACGTAGATATCGCCGCCGGGTCCGATCTCGATACCCTTTATCACATCGAGAAGATCCGCTTCATTACCGCCCGTCAGGCGCCCGATCCGCAACTCCTCCACAAGCGACAGCCGGTTCTCGGGACTGACCGGTTCCACGATCCTGTTCGGAGCGAACTCGTCCCCGGCGCTGTCGGAGGTGCCGGCACCGGTGCACGCGGCACCGAGCAGCACTGCGATCAACACACTCTTCTTCATCGGCGATGCCTCACTCGCGAAGCCTGGACCTTAACGAGAAGATACGGGTGGCGGGGCGGGTAGCCAAGCAGTTACTGGTCTGTATCATCAGAGGGGCAGTTTCGCCCCGGCGATCACGGAGGAAAAGCGAATGACGATGGAGACGGACGGCATTCCGGCCGAGGCAATGCAGCGAAACTGCCTTGGGGGTCTCGACGGACCACGCGGCGATTCCGGTGACGGACGGGGAGCCGGCAGCACGCCATGACGGCAACGCCAACTTCTCTCTTCACTTCCATTCGGGAGCGGCGGCTGTGGATCTGGTCGCTGGCCGTAGTCGCCGCCATCTACTCCACCCTGGGGCTGGCGGGATCGCTGGCTGCCCGGCTGCGCGAGCACAACCTGATGACAGCCGCGTTCTTCGTCCTCCTGTTCCTCACGGTGGCGACCATCGTCGGAAGCGGGTTGAGGAGCCGCCCGGGCCGCCGCGAGGTATGGGTGGGGCTCGGCCTGACGGCTGTCTACGGGATGGCCGTGCTCAGGATGGGCGTCAGTCCGGAGGAACGCACCCACCTGTTCGAATACGGGGTCGTCGCCGCCCTGATCTACCAGGCTCTCCGCGAGCGGGTGCGGAACGGGAGCCGAGTGCGTTTGCCGGCACTTCTTGCCCTGGCCCTGACTGTGCTGGTGGGCTGGCTGGACGAGGGCATCCAGGCGCTGCTTCCCAACCGCGTCTACGACAACTTCGATGTCCTGTCCAACGCCATCGCCGCAGTGATCGGGATCGTGGGAAGCGCAGTGACCGCGGGGGTGAACGGGGCATGGGAGCGGTGGCGGGGGGGTCGGGGGAGGGCTTTACACGCGGTTCGGGATGGCAAGTGATGTAAGGAGAGCATTACATTATGTCATGTAAACGGAAACCCCGAAGCTGTGATCTTGTTGTGAGCGTGTGACTTACGAGATTCGAGGACCCGATTCCCGCTTTTCGGTTCCCGCTGATTGGATTAGACGCCACCCTTGCGAGGACGGCTGTCCAGAGCCGTCCTGAGTTGTCCTTCGTCGGTGTGCTGGTAGCACCGCAGGACGGTCTGGGCCTCCTTCCAGCCGCCGAGATCGCACGATGATCGACCGCTTCACGGTATGGCGTTCGAGCCGCCTTCTCGAGAGGGCGGAATCTGACCGCCCATGGGCGGTGGCCGTTGCCGATCCAGAGGAGTCCGTCTCACATCGGGGTCGTTGTGCAACGAAATGTCGCCTTGGGGTGTGGAACGCCGGGTCTACAAGTCGCTGGACGGCTTAGGGTTGGGCCACGGGCACCGGAGCGGCGATGCCGATCCGGCCGTCGAGGCCGTGGACGGGAGCGACCCCCCTATTCGGCATGCCTCATACGGCACGGCGACGGTTGGGATGTGTGCGGCCATCCCACCCTCGCCTGGGGTCGCTCCCGGTCCAGCAATCCCTTGCGGGAAGGCCATCGAGCCCGCTTTTCCGGGCGGTTGGTTGCGGTCGTGTGCCGGGTCGGCCCCTTGTCCTCGATGAACCGGAAGCGGTCGGCTCCGCCATCCCCGGACCTCGCACGTGGATGAGAATGTAGGATACTTCCCACCTTGCGCCGTGGCAGCGAGTTGCGGAACCGGGGTCCGGGCACGCGACGGTCCGAGCCGTCCAAGGGCTTCGTCGCGCCGTCGGGAGGGCGTGGCCGCGTCCCTGAGGAACACGTTGTCCCGCGTGTCGAACCACTGCTTCGGCGTCTCCATGCCCGAAACGCTGGAGAGCCACTCGCAAGCAAGTCAACCCGTAGGAAACCTCCTACTGTTCCAGACCGTTCCAGGTCGTTGCCAGGGATGTCTCGATCCACGCCGATGTCACCGCCAGCGGCTCGGTCAAGCACCCTCTGCCGACCCTCGTGGGAGTTCCTGACAAGGGTGTCGCCGAGGAAAACGCAATCCGGGCGAGGCGCGGGTGGCCAGTGCAAGGTCCTGGAGGCGGGGATCCCCGGAATGTCGGGTGACAAGGCGTAGGGGGATCCCAGACCGCCGGTCCGGCCGCCGTAAGCACGACTCCACTTGGCATTGACTTTGCGTACGCGTGGCCTCGCGCGTCACACCCACCGAAGGGCCACCAGCGTCCCCTGTAACCGCTTCCGTTGGTCACCGGGGTGGAGCCGGCGGTGGCCACCCTCAAGTGGCAATTGACGATACGATATCGCAAAGCTACTATGGGAATCAGATTGCAAATCGCGTAACGATACCATGATTCAAAAGTCCGCGACGTGGTGATCGCGGAGTCGAGACCCGCGCGAGCACTCCGCGTCACTAACAAGCTGGCTGGTATGACACCGGGCTCGCCGGGCTGGGGATTGTAACCTCAACTGGGATCTGGAGGAACGAATCCCATGGACGGAAGACTACCGATCATTCTGCTGGCGGCGGCGCTGGCCGTTTCGGGCTGCCAGGACGAGCAAACGGCGCTGATGGCCCCTCCCGATTCGGTGCCCGCCGGTGCGTCGGGAGCGGACCAGGCCGGACCGGCGGTGGCGGATTCCACCACGGAAGCCGAGGAGTGCGACTTGATCGAGGTCGTGGTCGTGGTCGATGGCGAAACCAGGACTGTGTATCTGTGCCGCCGGGAGTCGGAGGCCGCCGGGGGTAGTGCCAGCGCCGATGGCGACGGAGGTGACGGCACGCAAATCTGTTGGTACTGGGTGGTCGAGTACCGGATCGCTGGCATACTCGTGTCAACGACGGAGGATCTCGTGTTCTGCGAAGAGGTCCCTGACCACGGGGGTAGCGCTGGCTTGACCCTGGCGTGCCCGGAGTCGGCGAAGAGAGATGAAACCGTGGAATGCTCGTTCACATGGTCGCCTTCGGATGCCGCCATTTCGGGCATCATTTGGGAGTTCGAAGGGGCCGGGCAGCTGAACTCGAAGGCGGGCGACAATTCCTGGTCCGGAGTGGCGGTGGCGGGGGGCACCTTCCGGGTCAGCGCAACGGTTGGTGGCCAGGAGTACCGCGACTCCGCCACCATCGAAGTGACGGAGCGGGGCGGAGGGGCCTGGATCATGCCGGTGTCGAGCGGATGGGACGATGCGGCGGTCGCCGGGTGCACAAACTGGACCGGCAACGACGCCGACGCCTTCGGCCTGACCGTTGCCCCGGCAACGTGCCATTCGCGGGGATGGTTCGAGGTGAACTACTTGGTGTCGCAGGGTTCGGGTCCGTGGGCAGGCCTGTACTACGTGACGGATCCGGACGCGCCGCTGGTTCTGCGCGCGGCCCTTCGGCCCGAGGCGACGGGGAGCTACGCCACCCGGACCAACAGGGATCTGGAGAGCAAGTGCAAGCGTTTCAGCAGCACGCTGGTATCGGTGACCATGGAGCAGGCCAACGTCAATTGCGATCCGGCTTATCGCACCGTGTTCGAGAACGCCCTCGACTACGCGATCCAACATGAGGACGATCACATGGACGCCGGCGTGGTCACGGCCATATTCCACAATCTCTACGCCCAGTGGGACGCCATCATCGGGACTTCGGAAGCAGAGGTGCGAGCGAGCGCGAATGACGCGGCAGGAGATGTCGACGATTTTGTCAACAGGGCAATCGCCGCGGTGGATACGCACACGGGCTTTTCGGGCACAATGTGGTATCACGACGGCAGCTGGAGCTTGACGAAGCTCACGCTGGGGCACTAACCCTTTGGAAAGGGGGAAGGCAATGAGAAGGATCATCATCTGTGCGACGCTGCTCTCGGGGGTGGTCTGGCCGGGCGCGCTGGCCGCGCAGGAGAAGGACCTGGCGCGGGCGAACCGCGCCGAGGTCATGGCGTACGTCCGGGACAACGGGGTCGACGAGAGCGTTCTGGTGGTGGCCGGGGAAGTGCTGGCCCAGGTGCGCGGCCCGGCCAGCCGGGCCGAACTGGACGCCTTCGCCGACGAACTCGTCGCCGTGATCGTGGCGGGGGGGGACGAGCGGGGTTCCATACTCAACCGGAGCGACTATAGAGCGCGGAGGGCGCTTGTCCTCGCGGGCCGGCCCGATGTCTACCTTTCCGAGCGGAAGCGGGAAGGAGCGGTGCCGTACCCGGGCGCCTACGACGCGATGATGCAGGCGGTCGAGCAGCTGAGGGCGGCCGGACGGCGTGCCGAGGGTGTGATTGTTGAACTGGTGCGGATCGATCCAGAGCGCGCCGCCGGGTTCGTGAACGATCTGCTGAGGCGGGCAGACCTCGAAAGCTGCTATGCGGCGGACACGCTTCGTCGTGAACATCCCGGGCTGATCGATGACGGGTTGCGTCCCGGCCACTTTCCGGATGTGTGCGCCCGCAGTAGCAACCCCCGGCGAACGAGCCCCACAACCCGCTGGCCCCGGGGTAGCACGGGTTCGCTGGTGGGCTTCTCAGTCTTCTACGGCGAGGGGTGGCAGTCCCACTACGTGGCGGACCGGCCCCGTCCGGTCCTGCGGGAGATCATCCGGTGTACACCGGCCCACTATGCGGGCTTGCGCGACGGGGACGTCCTGCTGGCGGTCAACGGCCGGGACGCCCGCGAGGACATTCCGGCGCGGGTGACCTTCCAGGGCAACCCGCCGTATTTCGGGCAGCCGGGCGGAGAGGCGACGGTGCGCGCCGAGCCCCCCAGCGAGCCTGGCACCGAATACGTCCTGGCCATCGAACGCGGCGGGGTCGTCATGGAGATTACGGTCGTGGCCGTAGACGCGCGCGCCCGCTCCGAGATCGATTCGTACCGTACGCCTGCCACCGGCACGCCCGTGCAGGACGGATGCCCGGTGACACCGCCATGGGGGTAGGACTCCCCACCGTTCGCAACCGTGATCCTGTCATGTAAACGTTACTTTTCGCGGCCCCCCGCCTCCGCAGCGCTCGCGGCCGCCTGCCTTCTCGCACCGACCCCCGCGGCCGCCCAGGAGATCATCGAGCTGCCCGGCGAGGACCGCATGCTGGAACTCGAGGTCGAGGAACTGTACCGCCTTGGCACTCTGGCTGGCGAGGACTGGGAGCAGTTCGGTGAGATCGAGAGCGTGGCGTTCGACCCTGCCGGCAACCTGCTGGTGTTCGACCGACACGAAACGACCCAGGCGATCTTTGTCGTGGGCGCGAATGGCCGGCTGGCTCGGCGGATCGGCGGGATGGGCGAGGGACCGGGCGAGTTCGGCGACGCCTTCGCGATGACTGTCCTGTCCGACGGACGCGTGGTGGTCGCCGACATGGACCGACGCGGTTACCAACTGTTCCGGGCGGACGGCGAATTCGACCGATTGGTGCGCATGTCCGGGTCCGCCGCGACGTGGAGGATGGGCCCGATAAAGGGGCAGCCGGGGGCGGACGCGATCGTCCACGTGCCGGGCCAGGCGACCGGGTTCACCATGACGGGCGCCGCGTTCAGCGGCCCGATCGTGCTGCCGACTTCGCACAGCATCGAGCGCACGGTCCTTTCGGGAGAATCGACCGAAAGCGACACGATTGCCGAGGCCTGGCTGCCGCGGACCGGTCTGGAGGACGAGGACGAGGTCACGCAGCGAAACTACCTGAACATGCCCTACGTGTTCCTCCCGGCATTCAGCCCCCGGGTCCGCTGGGACATGCTCCCGGACGGCAGCGTCGCATTCGCGGATTCGACTACCTGGGCGGTGAAGATCGCTGCGGTGGGCTCGGGCGTCGTCCGAATCCTGACGCGCCCCTTCCAGCCGGAACCGACGGCGGGACGCGTCGCCCGTGCCGAGAAGGACCGGCGCCTGAGAAGACTGGAGGAGAACGCGGAGCCGGGCGAGGATCTGCGCCGACGGCGTGAGAGGATCGAGAACATGGAGTTCGCCGACGAAGTCCCGGTGATCCGCGGCCTGGGAGTCACCCGGGATGGGCGCATCTGGGTGATGCGGCGTGGCGAGGAGCCGCTGAGCGACGGAGCGATCGACGTGGTGACCGCGGACGGGAGGTATGTGGGCAGCTATCCGGCGGGCGCGGTCGGGTTGCCGGACGCGTTCGGGCCGAACGGGCTGATGGCGTTCATCGAGGTGAACGAGCTTGGGGTGCAGACGGTGGTGGTGAGGCGGGTGGTGGGGGGGTGAGGGGGTGGGACGCCGCAGCTCTACGACCTCTGATGGAGGATCGGTAGCTCCAACCTGGCCTGGCAGCTAATGCGCGTCAGCTCTTCCGGATACGTCTGAGGAACTCCTCGGCGGTCTCGCATTCGAAGATCGTCTTGACGATATCGGGCACTTCAGCCGTTTCCGGGAGTTCGTCGAGAACACGCGACACCTCCCGCGCAGCGTGGGAACCGAACCTGTCGCGGGCCAGGCGCCGGACCAGGGCGCGTTCGCCTTCGGCGCGACCGCGTTCGATCCCCTTCTCGATGCCTCTCTCAATCCCCCTCTCAATCCCCTTCTCAATCCCCTTCTGCAGCCATTCCTGGTCCCGCTCCTTGCCCCATTGCCGGGCCCGGTCGATGAGCGTCGTCATCTTTGCTTCCTCCTCTTTTCTGAGCTTGCGCTGCAGCTCCCTGCCGCGTTCACTATGTCGTTGCGTCAACACATGCGTGATCCAGGCCATGAAGGGCTCTTCGAGTTCCGGGAGCCTGATCCGCGTGAGCCAGTCCGGAAGTGAGCGAATCAATTCCTCCGTGGCCTCCGCCGTGGGTGCCTGCTCGAACCTGGCGATCATCGCCAAAACATTGTCCGGTGGCAGGGCCGCAGGTTCCTTCGTTTGGATCTCAACGAGAAGATACCGGAGGCGGGGCCGGTATCCAAGCAGTTCCTTCGGCACCGGGGCCAGCAGATCGCCGATGTCGGTCGGTGCGGTCCAGGGGCGCCCGCCGTTATAGACGACGACGGGCAGCACGAAGGGATACTCGCCGCCGGGCCCGAGGTCGTCGGGTTCGAGCCGCTCCCAGATGGCGGCGGTGTACTCCATCATCCGCAGGGCCATGCGGCGGTCGATGGTCGACTGGAACTCGAGCAGGATGAGGACGTAGAGCCAGCGGCCGCCGGTGGTCTGAACGCGCCAAGAGCATGTCGGCGTGGCGCTGGTCGAGTGCGCGGGTGACGAAGCTGGCGGGCATGCGCTCCAGGGTGGCGAAGTCGAGGTGGGCGGCAATGTCGCTTGCGGAAGCGCGGAGGGTGTCGGCGACGGTGCGGCGCTGCGCGAAGAAGCTCTTATACGACGCGTCGTGCTTCGGTCTGGGTGGTGGCTCGCGCTTCCCTGGCATCGTGGTCGGTTCCCGATGGTGAAGGGCGGCGGGTGACGGAATTCGAGGCCGCGGAGCCGGTCCTTCGGTGGGCAGGCGGGAAGGATTGCCGGGGTCCGGGGGCGTCGGAATGGCTGGATGGGACTGATTTCGGGGCTCACTGCGAGGGGCCACTATCTGGGCAGCTATCCCGACGGTTGTCGGATCTCGCGCACCTCTCTCGAAGTCGCCCGGGCCTTCGCCCTCCTGGCCGAACGAAGCGACATGCCGACCCTGCGGATCGAACACGCCGCAGTCCCTTGAGGATCCGCCTCACCGAGCCTATTCTGGCCCACACGCCCGATCCGGGGCGTACGCTACATTCGCGACTTCACCGTAAGGGAGCGACCCCGTGCGCGAACTGACCCTCCTTGCAATCGCAATCGCCGGACTCGCAATGGCTCACCCGGCTGCCACCCAGCAGGTGCTGGAGATCGACACAGCGGTCGGCCGGGTCATCATCGACGACGAATGGCGCGCCATACGCACGATCGGAGACATGCCCCTGGACCGGACCAGGGCCATCCTCTACGCCAACGACGACGAGGAGCCCGAGGCTGTAATGGCCTTTTCCCTCGAGACCGGGGAGTGGATCCGGACCATTCCGACTCCGGAGGGAGGGGGTCCCCGAGAACTCGAGCGCGGCATGTCCGGCATGACGCTCGGCCGTGACGGGCGGCTCTACGTTGCCGGCTACGTGCGGGTCCTCGAGTTCGACCCGCTCGGCCAGTTCGTCAGCAACTGGACTCCGCAGGCGGACGTGGTATCGGACGTGTGCGAGCTCGACGGTCAACCGGCGATCGTTGCCTTCAACGGAGTGATCCGGCGTGGGCCCGACGGCGAGGACGAGGACATTGGTCCAGGGATCGTGGACCGCCGGGCGGCAACCACTCGCGAGACATCAACGGGCCATGTGCGAAACATTTGGGGCCGCTCTCCTCGAATCGTCTGCAGGGATGACGCGGCCTACGTGGTGACATCCCATGCGGAGGGTCCGGATTCGGTGTTGGTCTACCACCGCAACGGCGAGACGGCCCTGCTGGCGCTCCCGACCGAGTTCACCGACCCGGGAGAGGACTGCAAAGTCGAGAGGACCTTCGGAAGCACGGTCCGGGAATACAGTTGCACCAACTGGGCCGAGGAACTGAAACCGACACTGGACGGCCAGGGCAACCTGGTGCTGCTCGGTCGTCACTATCAGGTGCCGGGCGCCATCATCGATCCCGAAACCGGGTGCCATGCGGTGGTGCGCAAGCCGGAAACGACATGGGACTATGACGCCCTGCACATCTACCAGGACAGCGCCCTCGTGTTCCGCTACGCGTCCTGGGTAGACGATCAGGGCGGGTTCTCCATGTCCACGGCGGCCGACCGGGTTTCCCTGCATCCGTTGCGACGGGTGAGCGGGGAGGCGTGTGCGGGGATGCTGGAGTCGGTGAGGTGAGGAGGGGGGTTGATGGGGTGTGTGGCCGGAGCAGCGCGGCGTCGGCCCGGCGTACGCCTGAAGACCTGATGTCAAGAGGGCATTACATAATGTCGTGTCCACCTTACATTCCGTTTCCAGCCGCCCTCGCAGGGACTAAAATGGTGGCCCCGCGGACCGATGAGCTGGGGATTCAGTCGGTGGTTGGGGTGGGCCTGGAGAGGGGCTGAGGCACGGAGGGAGGGTCACATGCGCAAGCGTCGTTGGTTGGTCCTGTCTCTCCTGGCTTTCTGCGTCAGCGGAGCAGCCCAGGAGGCCCAACAGGTGCACACCGTCGATCCGCCCATCTTCCACTCCTCGGAGTCTTCGGATTCGCGGGTCTCCGAGATCGGCTACCTCCAGGGGGCGAGATTCCTGGACCCCGATCGAATCGTCTTCCTTGACACGACGATCCCCCGGTTGGTCTTCGTCACCATTTCCGATGGGGAGGTGGAATCCGCAGGCCGCGAGGGCGACGGACCCGGTGAGTTCAGAATGCCTTTCCTGATTGGTCGACACGAAGACGCCGCTGTGGTTTGGGACCGCATTCATCGACGCCTGACACTTGTGAACGGGGATGGCCGCAGCGAGCAGACGACGTTGCAGGATCAACCCCTTCTGACCTTCTGGTCGGCTCGGGTAGTCGGGCGGTTCCCCTATGGCACAGTGGTGACGAGCCACCCACCGGAGGGCGCGGCGAATCCGGCTGCCCCAGGCCGCAGCTGGAGCCTGGGCCGGCACCGGGACCTGGTCCGATTCCGGGCACTCGTACCCGGCGAGTTGCCACACGTGATCGTCGAGTTGCTCGGGAACGAGATGTACTCAGAGCAGGATGGAAACCAAAAGGGGCTGACCAGGGTGGTTTTTGGGGACTTGTTGCTGAGCGCCCCGGTCGGGGAGCTGTTTGCGGTCAGCCAGACGGATCTGGGCGTAGTCAATGTTCTCGACCTGTCCGGCGTGACGGTCACGGAGATCCCGTTGCCCCCGGGGATTCGAATGTCACGAGACGAAATCCGAGCCGAGCAGGAGCGTGCTCGCGAACGTCGTGCTGCCAACGCAGAGGCGTACGCACGAATGGGTTTTCCCGGGCTCGATCTCGAATTCCGTGACTTCCCGGCCAACGAGATCGCCCCGCCAATTGACCGCATGAGGGGCGACCTGGACGGACGCTTGTGGCTTCGCGCCCTCTCTCCCGGAGCAGATCGTGAACACTGGCAGGTTTGGGACGTCTCCGGTCCTACCCTGGAATTCACCCTGACCCTGCCGATAGGCGAGGAATTGCTCGATGCCGCCGGATCTCGTGTTCTGCTCCGAGCGAGGGACGAGCTGGGCGTGGACTACCTGATTGTACGGGAGATTGCGGGAGGGTGAGCCAGAGGGGGTGGGAGGCCAAATCCGGAGTCAGCGCGGATTCGCATTGTCAAGAGAACACGACACAATGTCAACCCCACTTTACATTTCGCTTCCCGTCATGGGGTCGGTCGTTCTGGCTGTCGACCACGACAGGGGCATCCTCTACGTCAACGACGCCGAGGAGCCGGAAGGGATCATGGCGTTCTCCCTTGCGACGGGGGAGCGGATCCGGGTGCTGCCGGCACTGGAAGGCGATGGCCCGCACGAGTTCTCCCAGCGTCATTCCGGGATGACGATGGGCCCCGGCGGAAGACTCTACGTTTCCGGTGTGCTGAGGGTCGTCGAGTTCGATTCCACCGGCGTGCCGGTCAGTTCCTGGAGAGGGGAGACTGCCGGTTCCGACCGAGTGCTACGCCGTGCTGCGGAAGTCGGAGGACAATCCCGCCCTCAGGGTCGCCCGGATCTACGCGGACAGCGCGCTGGTGTTCACCCGGGACACCGAGCGGACGACTGTGGGGGGCACGACCAGGGTCGTCATGCATGCGAGGCGAACCGGGTGTCGTTGCATGCGATCCGGCGGGTGAGCGGGGAGGGGTGTGAGGGGATGGTGGGGGGGAGGTGAGAAGGTAGGGGGGGCGGCGGGTTCCAATGGGGTGCAGGTGACAGCCCTGTGGGGTCGGGGAACGCAGGCATGCGTCACGGGCAGCTGTGGTGAGGAGTCCGGGGCGGGGCGTCTGACTCCGGTTGCTCGCAACGTGCGGGGGAGTTTACTCTATTAGCATGTTCAGTATGCACTCCTGCACACCAGACCTTCCCGGCATCCCCATCACCGACGTCATCCCTGCGCAAGAGGGTGAGGAGCGGGACCGGTGGGCCGGAGCGGCGCTGCCGTTGGAGTCCGGGATGCGGATCCGGGATCAGGTAGACGCGGCGAACTGGGCGGTGATCGCGATCCGCGGGGTGAAGGCGCAGCTTGACGAGCGCCTCGACGAGGCGGACGATGATGAAACGCTGATCGCGGCGGTGGGGCGGCTGCGGACCGCGGCTTCGGCGGTCAAGGCGGACATCTACCAGGTGCGGAACCGCCCGAACGAGGACCCGCTGAACTTCCCGATCAAGGTGAACAACCGGCTGGCCAACCTGCTGTCGATGTCGGAGCGGGGAGATGGGCGGCGCGGGAGCGGGATGTATGCCGTGTTCGAGATCATGGTGGAACGGTTGGAGGGGCTGCTGGGTGAGTTGGAAGGGGTGTGGGGTGAGGAACTGGAGAGGGTCTCGGCCGACCGGGGAGCGCCGCGGCTGGTGGTCCCACTGGCTACCGACGAGCCTAGCTAGAGGCAGATGGCGCCGGCCGATCAAGTAAAGGCGGTCTTGGTTCCGCAGGGGAAGATCCTCGACTTCATCGACGAGACCATCCGCAAGGAGACTCCTGAAGAGTACGTCCGGCAAGAGATCGAGAAGTCGCTGATCCGTGAGTACCGCTACGTCCGCGACGAGATCGCCGTGGAGTTTGGGGTCAAGTTGGGCACGGCTAGGAAGCGTGCCGATCTCGTCATCTTCCCGGAAGGCGCTCCCCACAAGCAGGAGCACGCGTGGGCGATCATCGAATGCAAAGCGCCGACCGTGCCCCCAGGCCACAAGACGGAGGGTGTCGCCCAACTCAAGAGCTACATGGCCGGGTGCGTGAACGGTGAGTTCGGCATGTGGACGAACGGCCAAGAGCGGTTCTGCTACCGCAAGGTCACGGAGAACGGGAAGGTCCAGTTCGTCGAAATCTCGGACATCCCGGAGAAGGGGAAGACGCTCGACGAGACCGAGCGCCCGAGTTTCATCGAGTTGCGGCGTGCGACCAGCGATGTGCTCCGCTTCACGTTCCAGCGATGCCACAACTACATCGCGGGAAACCAAGGACTACAGAAGCCGGAGGCCTTCTGGGAGCTGCTGAAGCTCATCTTCTGCAAGATCGAGGACGAGCGGTCGAGCGAGATCGACTTCTACGCGACATCGAAAGAGCGGCAAGGGCTGAACGGCCATCTGAAAGTGAAGGGCCGCATCGAGAAGCTGTTCGCTGGTGTGCGCCAAAAGTACTCAACGATCTTCAAGTCCAATGAGGTCGTGGAACTTGAGCCGCGCGTGCTCGCGTACCTTGTCTCACAGCTTCAGCCGTGGTCGCTCCTGGAAAGCGACATCGACGTGAAAGGGAAGGCCTACGAGGAGATCGTGGGCTCTAGCCGGGAACCCGAGCGAAGGCGAGATCGCGGAGTTGCACCGGAAGATTCGGGACTATGCCAATCAGCGGATCGTGGGGATCGACATCAACCCGAATCTCGTGAAAGCCTCGAAGATGAACATGGTCATGAACAATGACGGTGCAGGCGGCTTGTATCGGGCGAACTCGCTGGCCAGACCCGTGACCTGGAACAAGCCCCTTCGCGACCGAGAGCTCGACGGTACGGTCGATCTCCTGTTCACGAACCCGCCCTTCGGCTCGAAGATCGTGGTAGACGATCCGTCGATCCTGGAGCAGTACGAACTCGCTCACGTGTGGGACTACGACGAGAACGAGGACCGCTATCGTATGCGGGAGCCTTGGCAACTTCAGACGTCTCAACCTCCGGAGATCCTGTTCGTCGAGCGTTGCGTCCAGTTCTTGAAGCCGGGAACCGGTCGCATGGCTATCGTACTGCCGGACGGGATACTGGGCGCGCCGGGCCTCGGGTACGTCCGGGAGTGGATTCTCGAGCAGACCCGAGTGCTTGGCAGCATCGACCTGCATCCCGACACGTTCCAGCCGGGCAACAGCACGCAAACGAGCGTGCTCATTCTAGAACGGAAACGGTTCAACGAGATCGAACTGGAGCGGGCGGCCGGCAGGAAGAAGGACTATGAGGTGTTCATGGCGCTTGCCAACCACATCGGGCACGACAAGCGCGGCAACACGACTTTCGTTCGAGATGAAGACGGGAACGAGATCATCGTGTCGAAAGAGGAGCGTGTACGGGATGTCCACCAGGGCACACCCGTTTTCCGCATGGTCGAGGTGAAAGAGAAGGTCAAGGACGATAACACGCAGCAGATCGCGGAAGCCTTCCGGGAATGGCTGGCGGCGCTGTGACCGCCACTGCGGCCCGCCCGCTACCCCGAACGCGGTCGCTTACCCCGCAATACGTGACCTTGCCGCTATCCGAGATAGCTGCGGGCGACCGCCGTCTCGATGCTGAAGTCTATCTGTCCGATGGATTCACCGTCCGTCGTGCGATCCGGGACTCTCTGCTTGCGGTATCGCCGCTCGGGCAACTCGCGCGAGTCTGGCAGCCGAGTCGCCTGAAGGGTATTCGAGTGGATCAAGAGCACGGTGCACCGTTTCTCGCGGCTACCCAGGTCTTCGACATCTGGCCGACGCCCCGGAAGTGGCTGGCGCCCAGCAAGATCGCGGACATTGCAGATCGTTATGTGGCCCCGGGCTGCATTCTCGTCACCCGCTCGGGCACGGTGGGAAACGTCATCATCGCTTATTCGGCACATGCCAAACGGGTGATCTCGGACGATCTTCTGCGCGTGGAGATCGAAGACGACCCGTCGCTGCGGAGCTACCTGTATACGTTCCTTCGCACCCGGTTCGGGCGAACGATGATGCGGGGAAGCCACTACGGAAACGTCATCAAGCACCTTGAGGTGTCTCACCTCGAACAGATTCCGGTGCCCGTGCTGCCTCGACTACGCGACGAGATCCACAACCGAATCGGCTCTGTATTTGCCGCTCGCGACGAAGCGTACCGACTTGACATGACCGCCCGGCGGCAGTTCGCTGTCGCGATGAGCGACCAGCCCGAGAGGCTGCCGGAAGAGGGTTACGCCGTTCGGGCGTCAAGGCTCTTTCACGGACGGCGGAGGCTTGAGGCCTTCGCACACAGCCCCGGCGCGCAGTTGGTACGCGAGACGTACGAGCGCAATTCTCAGTCAGTTGTCCGATTGGGGGAGATCGCCCGCGCCTTTCTGCCTGCTCGATTCAAGAGGATCTACGGCGAGCAGCAGGGAACGACGTACCTCGACGGCGGGCCGATCTTCAAAGTCAATCCGGAGCTCCAAAAAACCCTCCTGCCAGCCACGCGCATCGATTTCGACGACTACATGGTGAAGCGCGGCTGGTTGCTCATGGCGTGCTCGGGACAGATTTACGGGATCAACGGCCAAGCGATCCTCGCCGACAGGTGGCACGAGGGGAAGGTGGTTACGCACGACCTCATGAGGATTGTCTTATCGGCGGACGGACACGATATCCGCCCGGGCTATCTTCAGACGGTGCTTTCTCACCCCACCCTCGGAAAGCTCCTCGTGGTGAGCCAAGCCTACGGCACGTCGGTCCCACACCTGGCCCCGGAGGACATCGAACGGCTGCCGATTCCGCGACTAGCTGTGAAGCAAGAAGTAGAGATTGCGGACGCGGCGGAGAGAGCAAGCGAGTTGCGTATGAAGGCCAACGACGACGAGAACGAGGCCGTTGCGAAACTCGAAGGTGAGTTGGAGTACGAGCTGGGGGGCCAACTCACCAAGAAGAAGCGTGTCTCCATGGGCTCTGAGCAGCCTACCTTGAAAGCGGCCACGACTCTTCCTGGCGGCAACGCCGGAGAAGCATGAGTCGAGCTTGCGTTCAGGACGATGGCACGGGGTTTCCCTGCGGTGTGCCCGGTGCGCGGGTTCCAGGCGTCCGACGTACCCGCAGGAAGAGTCGCCGACCAGTCTTCCGGTTCTAAAGGCCTTGGTTCGCGTGATTCCGGCGCATGCCGATCAGTGATCCTATTCCATGCCCGCCGCGGCACCCTGCTCACCAGCCAGGTCCCCGTCGACCACTGGCACGACGTCGTCGGCGATCCCACCTTCGGCGACGCCATCCTCGACCGGCTCCTCAACAACGCCCACCGCATCACCCGCAAGGGTGGCTCCATGAGGCGGCTCTACGACTCGACCAAGGAGGCCCATAACCCTCCCCACCACGCCTGATCCATCCATGTCCAGCACCCCTTCAAGGATCACCGCTCGACCCGGACGACTTGCCTCGGAATCGGTGGACGCCTTGGCCCGGAACAGCCGAACGGCTTCGCCCGGAATCGATGGACGACTTCGTCGGAATAGGCAATACGAGCGAGTAACGGGGGTGCCGGCCGTCCTGAAGGACGCGGACGGTCTGGATGGCGGCTAACCCTGCGTTCGTCTAAACCACGCCGATCAGGCGCCCCGGAATCGCTGAACGGCTCGGCTAGGACACTTTGTACGGCTTCGCTCGAAATTGGCGGCCGACTTCGTCGGATTAGACGCTGCCCGCCTTGAACCTGGTCGGAAACTGTGTTAGCCTGAGTGACCGTTGTTCGTTAGTGGGTTATGCCGAGCTGTGCACTGGTGACCTGACCTCCTTACCCAGAGAAGCACGAGCCGGTAGTCAGCAAGGAAACCAGAAGATGCTTGAGTACGCTAACATCGGATTGCTCTTAGCCAAAGTGCTTCACAAGATCGCGAATGGCGACGATAAGGAAGCGCCACTGCAGCGCGCCATAGGAAGACTGCAGGGCGACTTTCCGGTATTCAAGGCCGAGATACCAGAGTCCATTTTGACTTTCGTCCGGCACCCTGATGCCCAGACTGCATTGGAAGCCATTGTAGGCGGCGACGAAAGCGAGTCCACAGCTGGCACCCTGGTGGGTCTTTTTGTTGATAACGCGACGATACCCGGTTTGACCCCTGAAGCTGCTGCCGAAATCCTACAACGATTTGTCGACCGACTGGCTGCTGAGGCCGTTGGCGTTGGGTCGCCTGAGTGGCACGTTCTGCAACGCATTCAGCATTCTGAGACTACGATTCTGCAAGACAGCCATCGACGCCAGGAACGCTTGGAACAACTCATTACATCCAGTCCCCAAACTACAAGTGGAATACTGGGAAGCAGTGAGTTCACTGAGTCGTTAGACCGTGAGCTCTCGGAATGGCACAGGAAAGTCGATTCGGCTAACCGACTTCGAGAGCAAGGCCACACCGAAGCTGCAGTTGCCCAATATCGACAGATTGGGAGAGAGGCGACATCGGAAAAAATAGTCGACAAACGACTGTTTTATCGGATCAATATCAACATTGGATCCTCAATGATCGACATGGGTAAACCAGAGGAAGCGGAGCGCTTCGTTCGAAGAGCGCGTCGTCACATACCGGACGATAACATGGCGAACGTTTTGCTTGCGCACGCAGATATCGCGATGGGATACGATGAACGAGCGTCGGGGAGGTTAGCCGAGGTGTTGGTGGCCGATCCAATTCACGAGGTCGCCTGGCAGCTAAAAGCGAGCGGCGGAGTTGGGGTTGACACAATCGACGACTTGCCAACGGAACTTCAGGACAACCCGAAGGTAGTGCTTGCCCTGGCAATCGGCCAGATGAACAAGGGTAGAGGTACGGAAGCAATCGCAACGACTAAGAGGGCATGCGATTTTATCGGACCAGACGTTCTCAGATTGTTGGTCGCTGCTGAAACGTTACTTTACCTGTGCACTCCTGTTCCAGGAGAGAGGATGAGCCGCGATGACGAAATCCTCATTCATGACCTGCTTCAGGTGGCGTTCGCGGAACTTGCGCGGCATGGCGACTCTCCCTGGCGGGCCCGAGCGTTGTCCTGTCGGGCTGCGTTATGCATGCGTACGGGCGACGCTGAAGGTGCCGCACGGGATGCGCGAAGTGCGTACGACGAGAATCCAAGGGCACCAGAAGCGATTGTTACATGGGTCTATACACTAGCATGTGGGGAGCAGTATGAAGAGGCCCTCTCGGTCTTGGACACTATCGGCACCGATGGAATGAGTGTTACGCAATGGGCACTGAGAGCGCACGTAGTGGCAGAATGTGATGGGAATGATGACGAGATCAAGCGGTCTATTCTCGAGGCCCTTGATGGTGCGGATGACGCGGTTCCTGTAGCGGTGTGGATAGGGTTAGCCGATCTTGCGACGCGGAAGAGCATGCCGGACGTAGCGGCATCGGTTGTCGCAACAATAGGTAATAGGGCGCCGACTCACATGGTTGACGTATTCAACGGTCGATTGTGGAAGCAAAACGGCGATGACGCGAATGCGCTGAGATGCTATGAACGAGCGTTTCAAACCGCTCCAAATGAAATAAGACGAGAAGTCGGATATGAGTACGCGTCGGCAGCTGCGGCGATGGGATCGCGGCCGAAGGTGCTCGAGATTGTAGAGGAGGTCGGACTCGACGGTGCCCCGGAGAGTGTATGGGCATCCTATTGTGAGACGCTTGTAACGCTCAAAAGATGGGATACCATCGCAAGCACTGTTGAGTTGATCGACAGGCGCTTCGATCCCGTACCGGATTGGGGGATTGGTATAGCAATTGACATTGCGATCCGGAGAGACGACTACGACAATGCTGTTCTCTTGCTTGAAGAACTAATCGCACGCGACGGCACCAAAGATGGCCGAGCCGAGCTTCACCTTGCGTGGGTGTTATCCATGAAGGGAGAGGAAAACGAGGCGCTGGCCGTCGCGAGGGAGTTGCATCGGTGCCGTGATCTTTCGGTGGCTGTGAAGACCGAGGTGGCCAAGATACTAAGCAAGTTGGGTGACCATGATTCGGCAATCAAGACCGCATATCGGGCAATGAGAGAGGCTGCGACAAGTGTAGACGTTGAAGCGGTGTACGTCGCGGTCTTCCTGAGGGCGCCGGACGGTGTCCTCGCGAGAGCAACGCCGACGACGGTAGCAAGCAACACTTGGGTTCGCCTCGTGGACGAGGAGGGCAATGACACCAGCTACTGGCTGCTCGATGCGGAACTTGAGGCAAGCAGGGTCAATGAGGTTGCCGTGGACTCCTCGGAAGCAGAACGGCTGCTGGGAAAACGAGTTGGTGAGTCGGCAACACTACGGCCAATGGATGTTGATCCTCAGCGATATGAGGTAAGAGAGCTCTTGACCATTTGGGCACGAGCCTACCAGAAGGTCTTCGAGCGCACATCGCAACGGATTTCACTAGAGGAAAGCCCAATACAGATGATAAGGCTTGGAGATCCGGACTCTGTGCATTTTTTGTCACACATATTGCCGATGCTTCAAAAAAGGCAAGACGCACAGGCTGTGCCAGACGATTTGTATATGCAAGGGAAAATCCCGGTATCTGTCTTTTCCGTATATAATCGACGCCCGTACCTGGACGCGTACATGCATGCTCGGCACCTGCCCTGTGGGTTGCTGGTAGAATCTGGTTCAGAGATTTCCTTGGAAGCACCACGGCGAGCGTTGGAAACAGCTGAAGGGGTGGTGTGCCACACGTCGGCGATCATAACGCTGCGTGAAATCGGAATGCTGCATGTAGTGAGCGAGATGTTTGACCACATTATAATCCCGGCATCGCTTCCGGTAGAGCTACGGCGTGATATAGACATGATCCGCGAAAGGATAGCGGGGGGGAAACTCAGGAGTTTAGGATTGGAAGGCGGTAGGGTTGTGTTGTCGGAAGCGCCGGCATCGATCTTGGAAGGCGGGTTGCGGGAGGTGGAGGCTCTGCTGCAATGGGTGAATGCGGTTCCAACCACTGTGATACGCCCGGTGGACGCACTGAAGGAAAAGTGGGAAGAGATTCGTGAGTTCATCGGCTGGTCTTCCTTTGATGCGTTTATGTTGGCAAGCGAGAGTACGCCTGTTTACGCAGATGACTTGGCTTTGCGAGGATACGGGCAAGGCATCCGAGGATCGACGGGGTTTTCGACGTACACACTACTCGAAAGGGCAATGAGTCGTGGACTGGTGAGCGAAACCACGTTTCGTGATTGTATTGGCAGGTTGATTGAACTCGGCTATCGAGTGATCCCGGTGGACGCTGAGTACTTGGAGCACTCGATTCGTGACGATCAGTTTCAACTGGGCAGTAGGTTCACGGGTGCTATAGACAACCTCTGTGCGATGGACCCGCCGTGGGCGGCGAGGGAGTTCTCGGCATTTGTACGTCGATTGGCCCTTTCACCGATTGGGCGAGGTGTGCTCGTTGGTGTGGTGAAATACTTGCTGGAGGCATTGGCGGATCGATTCCCGGGGCAAAGAGATATTGTGACAATCTATTTCGGTCGCGTCTCGAAAGCACTTTGGCTGCTCCCGAAACCACTCGGCGAAATTGAAGGTGAATTCAACAGATATTTGTAGCTATAATGGGTATCGCGCCTACCGTATCTGTGCAAAGACAATTGTCCGATAGCCAGGGATCTTCCACGGGCCCTGGCGGCGTGTGGGTTCGGTAAGAACTCATAGTGCCTCTCAGCGCCGCGTGTGGAACTTTCAGTTCGAGTGCTGAGGCCACGTGATCAGCGAGTGAAGGGTCGTGTGATGTAGGTCACCTCGGGCTGTACAAGTATGGTATGCACATGACACCTGGCCTCGCCGAGTGTACAAGTACAGTAATCACCTGACACCCGGCCTCGCCGAGGTCAGGTCTACGCTGCGGTCGTGACCTCCTTTCTGGCTGAGGGCTTCCGGGTGCGCCGCTTTCGCGGGATCCCGGCCTTGAATACCTCGTAGGGCGTTCTGCCCTCCATCCCTCGGCCGCGGTGAGGCCTGCGGGTGTTGTAGGTCTCAAGATGGCCGTCCAGGTCCTTCCGCGTTTCGTCGAGCGCTTCGTACCAGGTCGTTCGACCCTTGATCCGGAGGTGCTCTTCGAGGAGCGTGCGGTGGAAGCGCTCGATGAAGCCGTTCGACTGGGGCCTGCCGACCTTCGTGGTGCGGTGTTCGATCTCCTCGAGCTGCAGGAAGAGCTCGTAGGGGTGCTTGTCCGGCCTGCCGCAGTACTCGCGGCCGTTGTCGCTCAGGATCGTCTGGACCTTCACGGCGTGCTTCTCGAAGAACGGCAGTGCGTGGTTGTTCAGAACCTGAACGGCGGTCACCGGCATCTTCGAGGTGTACAGCCGGGCCCAGACGAAGCGGCTGAAGCAGTCCAGCACGGTCTGGATGTAGACCTTGCCCACCCCCTTCAGCGTGCCCGCGAAGAAGGTGTCCACGGCCACCAGCTCGCCCGTGGCGCCCACCTGGATGTGTCGCTCGCGGTACTCGGGGTCGAAGCGCTCCAGCGCCTGGATCTGCTCCTCGGTCAGCTTCATCTTCCTCTTCCGGACCGTCTCTTCCAGCCTCACAAGCCGGTGGTGCCGCGTTTACTTATCCCGTTGGCCCGGCTGCTGGCCGCTTCCCCGTGCCCCGCAACTTCGCCACCCGGCCCAGGAGATCGAACCAGAACGGCGCGCCGAGCGAAACGGCTGCGGCCGTCAGGATCCACCCCATCAGGTGTGCGAACCAAGTCCCGCAAGACCAGTCCGGCACCCCTTCCCTGATGCCCAACGGGTCTTCGTCCTCCCATCCCACGGGGAATGACGCGAGGAGAGCTTCCGAAGCCTGCAGCGAGTCGGGGCTCGGCGTCGTGGACGCCATCGACACCGTCTCCTGAGCAACGGAGTAGCGAAGCATGTCGTCCCGCCATAGGTCGCCCGCCACATGGAGCGTGCTCGCGTTTGCGAACAGCGTGACACCCGCTCCGATAGCGAAGATGATCCACTGTGTTTGCCTTCGGTACCAGCCGGAGACGCGGTTCATGCCATCGTCGAACCATGCGGCGATTTCGGTTCGGAGCTCAGCCACCGTCTCGGCCCCGGTGCTGCTCAACGCACGCAGGGCCCGTCCGAGTACGGGGTCGCGGCTCACACTGCGGATCAACTGCGCCGCTCTGTCCTTGGTGTCCGCGTTGGACTGGTCGTCTTCGGTGTCCGCAGCGGACTGGCCCTCCTCGCCGTGGGCGAGCAGGTCCACGAGTGCCGATGCGAACGTTCCGGACCCGATGTAGGACGGCAGCTTCTTCTCGGTCGCCAGCGTGCTCACCAGCGGATGGTCGTAGAGCTTGGCCGCGTAAACTAGTGGCGGACGGCGTATCAACCGTTGATGTGGGCCTCATCGCCGTCGAAGCCGAAGTCGCTCAGCAGGTAGTGGTAGCTGGTCGAGCCCTTTCCGTCCCACTCCTGCCAACCGAGGAACTTGTGACCCCATTCCCAGTAGCACTCCCGCTCGTTGCTGATGGACCGGCTGGGCACGGCACAGCCGGCCCGGTCGTACGTGCGGCTGTCGCTTTGGCCGAGGTTGCCGTTCTCGTACACCCAAAACCAGCCGGTGACCGTGTTGTTGTCGCAGTCGTCGAGCGTGCCGGCGCCGCTATCGCACGCGATCTGCGACACGTAGTTCGCGTGCTTGTTCTTCGCGACCCATATGAGTGGACGGCCCTCCCAGCCCGTCTGCAGCGTGCTGCCGAAGACGAGCACGGACGAGTCGACATCGTTGCCGGCGAAGGTCTCGCCACGGTGCGCGGAAAGGTAGGCCCGGCTCAGGCGCCACGGGTCGTTGTTGTCCGTGGGCGGGAAGGTCTCGAACACGAGGAACTCGGAGTCGCCGTTATGGGAGCCCAGCCCGAAGGCGTACCCGTGATCCCTATGATACCCGAAGGCGTAGAAGATCATGATTCTCGACCCGCTGCCGGGCATGACGACATAGTATTCGTCGCGGGTTGTGTCGTCGCCGGGATCGAACTTCAGGACCGGGGCGAAGGCATGGGCCACATCGAATTCGCACCTGTCGTTCAGGCCGTCGCCGTCAGAATCCCCACCACCCATCGAAGTGTTCCGGCAGTCCGCGCCGTTCCATCCGTTCGCAACGTCGATGGGCAGCGAGGTGCTGCCGCCGCCGCCTGGGTCGACCGGGCCGCAGATCTCGATGTAGGGCGGACAGTCGTCTGCCGTGGCCGAGGTGAGAGGATCGCCGGCCGGGCCGACTAGAGGTTCAAGCACGAACCCGTCCGTGCATGCGGTGGCGGTCAACGTAACGGCGGCGAGCACTGCGAAGATCCATCTCATGGCACTACCTCCCTCAGAGGATGAGTTGTGAACGGAAGCTCAGGACCAGGGCGCCCAGGCTGCCACGCACTCGCGCTGCAGTACGACTGGTCTGCGTCCGCACGCGGCTCGGCTCCTGACGAGGGGGTCCAATAGTCAGAGATCATCGTCGGCGTGAACCCTGTCTCGGTGCCTCGGATTTCGGGTGTGTCGGAGCTCGGCCTGGTCGGGCCGCCAGACGCAAACCCTTCGCGGGACGTGGCAACGTCCACCGTGACGAGTTGGTTATCTGAGTGGGCAACCAATGTAATGGATCATGGCGTCACGTGCGACCTGCTACCATGATTGGCACATCATCATACAGGCCAATACAACGATATTATCGCGATACCCAAGGCGGCGACGTGCCGGGTCCCAGCGCCGATCTTGGCAGGATCAGTCTTGGGACACACGGAAGAGAGGCAACACATGCATACCCAGAACGCTCGTTACACCAGTAGGCGTCGGTGAGGTGAGGTGAATCCCAACGACAGAAAACGCGAGCAGATCCTGCAGTACTTCTTCGATCGCCGAAGACCGGGGACCGCGTGATCCTGCAGACTACCGCCCAGACCCGGTCGGCATGGGCTTGCGGTTCTACCTGCGGCAAGACCTCCATGGAGTAGCTCCACTATGTCACAGGTCCATTCCGGTTCAGGAGCCTTCAGTTGACGTGTACCCGAATAGCTGCTAGGTCCGCTTTGATATCTTTCTTGGCTTTTGTAACCGCCTGTCCAGCGGCCGTGTGAGCGTTGGTGATCGCTTGTTCGAGCGTCCCTTGGGCCTGCTTGACCCCTTCTCGGGTAGCCGTGTGAGCGCCGGTGATCGCCTGTTTGAGCGTCCCCTGGGCCTGCTTGACGGTTTCTCCGGTAGCCGTGTGAGCGTCGGCGATCGCCTGTTCGAGCGTCCCCTGGGCCTGCATGACCGCTTCTCGGGTAGCCGTGTGAGCGTCGGTGATCGCCTGTTCGAGCGCCCCTTGGGCCTGCTTGACCGACTGCTGGAGCCCTGAGATCTCTTTCGCTAGGTCCTTGTTCGCAGCCTTCACGAGCTTGCTTAGCGCGGGACGAGCAAGGTACTTCCATATGATGCCCATCAGTGTCGCGCCAGCGGCCAACGCCCCGAGAAAACTCGGTATCGATACGTCCCACATCGGGGTAGCCTCCTTGTTTCATGCCAGTTACCAAAGTGCACCGTGATGGTCAAGCCACGTTAGGGGGTCGTCGCCGCCGCCGCAAGCCAGGTCTCGTCAGATTCCTCGCAGAATGCGTCGACTTCACCAGCAGATTGTTGGCAGTTGGTCGTCGTCCAAGCTCAATGGCCCCTCGCGGCTTCGATAGCCTTCCTACTGCTATAGTGCCCCCGATTCTCCTGGACCGTAGTTTAGCAACCCTTCCGGGGTCCAGGAGAGGGGAGGCACGGGATGTCTCGGAAGACGGAAGAGCGGGATTCGACGAAGAGCCGCGGTCGGCTGTTCGCCGATCCCGGCCGATCCTGCCCGATCGGGCCCGGTATGTGGGTCCGAAGCAGCCGGGGGGCGCTGGAGCGTTTCGCCAATCCCACGAACGCGGTGCCGGTTGGGGGTTGGGTGATTATGAGGAGCTGAGTGTCGGGCGAGGTCAGCCAGTGCAAAGGGCGCTGGGCGAGCTCAAGCGCAGCAACTGCGTCGCAGCGATCTGACGCGCGGAACGCCGCATCGCCAGCGAGGCAGAGCCCGAGAGCCGTGGCCCCCGGCCTCTGGAGCCGCCGCGCACCGAACTCTCCGCTCAGCAAGTCTCCGAAGGCGGCCGGTTCTTGATGCCGAGAAGCGCCGGATCACTTGCACTCCAGTTAGCACCCATCGTACATTACTTGCAACGAGCAACTGCAACGGGATCGTCACAGGAGGACACGGAGAAAATGTCGACCGGAGATAGCGAACTTCTTGCCTCAACCCGGGATTCCTTGGAACGTGTCCAGGGATTCGATGTACAGAGCCTCGTTCGGGAAAGGGAACTCGGAGCCCAGCTTGCGTTCACGGCCATCGTCGAGCCGGCTCTTCGCCTCATCGCCCTGCTTGACCGCATTCCTTCGTCAACTCTTGACGATCTTCCAGATGAGCAATTGCAAACCATCATGAACTTGGCCGACAGGATCCATAACGTCTTCACCCAAGTTACGGAATTCACTGCGGATCAGGGGAACCCACGGGGGGTTCGGGACTCGCTTGTCGACCAGGTCATTGCTCAATATCAACCATGCTTCAACCAGCTGCACCCTCTCATTGCCTACTCTCATTATCGCTCGGCGGACTTCCAGTCCTTGGAGCGTGAAGCACGCGAGACGAGGCAGAGACTTGAACAATCTGTCGCAGACGGTGAAGAGCGTATGCAAAGCGCGCTCACTGAGATCCAACAGATCCTTGGCGCGGCTAGAACAGCTGCGGCTGAAGTAGGCGTGTCACAGCAGGCAATCCACTTCCAGGAGGCCGCCAAGGAACACGAGACCGAATCATCAAGGTGGCAAACTCGAACAGGTTGGTCGTCCGTGGCCCTCTTCGTGGTCGCCGTGTTGTTCCTGTTTGCGCCCAACTTGGGCCTGCTAGACGCCGAGTCGACACCAGACGCCATTCAAATGTCTGTAGCGAAAGTGCTTGTCTTTGCGACCGTCTCATACGCCGTCTATCTATGCGCTAGGAACTTCCTGGCACACAAGCACAATGCAATCGTGAATAAGCATCGACAGAACGCGCTGGTGACCTACACCACACTCGCCGAGGCAGCCCACAGCCGGTCAGATCAAGATGTAGTGTTGACCTATGCAGCGGCATGTATTTTTGGGCCGCAGCCGACCGGATACACAAGGGAAGGCGGCGAAGGGTTCACGCCGCCCAGCGGGGTGATAGGGTTGGTAAAGGACGCAGCTGAAAGAAGAGAATAGGTCGTCTCACGCCAACCAGCGGAATATCGGCGCTACCGACGGGCCAAGCGATGGCATGTAGAACCAACTAGCCCGCCGCCCCCTCCGGCCGTCTCCCCGTCCCCCGCAGCTTCGCCACCCGGCTCAGAAGGTCGAACGAGAACGGCGCGCCGAGCGAAACGGCGGCGGCGGTAAGGACTCACCCCATCAGATGCGCGAGCCAAGTCCCCCAAGACCAGTCCGGGACCGCTTCCCTCCAGCCGAACGGGTCTTCGTCCTCCCAGCCCGCCGGGAATGAGTGGAGAAGAGAGTCCGGGTCCTGCAGCGAGCCGGGGCTCTGGGTCGTGGACGCCAGCGAGATCGCCTCTTGGGCGACGGAGTACCGCATGGCGTCGTCCTTCCAGAGGTCCCGCGCGACGTGGACGGTGCTCGCGTTTGCGAACACGGTGACGAAGGCTCCGATGATGAAGATGATCAACTGCGTCTGACGACGGTACCAGCCGGACACACGGTTCATGCTGTCGTCGAACCAGACGGCGATCTCGGTCCGAAGGTCGGCCACCGTCTTCGCTCCCGACCTGCTCAACGCGCGTATTGCCCGTTCGAGCTCGGGGGCGTCGCTGGCTCTGCGGACCAAATTGGCCGCCTGGTCCTCCTCCCCGTGGGCGAGCAGGTCCACGAGCGCCGACGCGAAGGTCCCCGATCCGATGTAGGACGGGAGCTTTTTCCCGGTCGCCAGCGAGTTCACCAGCGGACCACCGAAACCGCATGCTCTGGAATGGGTGATCGGCATGGCGGAGTCAGATCGGCGTAGGTCGGAATCCGCATGTCCAGCCGCGCCATCCAGTCCGCGGGTAACCGAGTCGGAGCTGCTACCGCATCGCGAGCCCGTGACCGGTCGCTCTCGGCGGGCCCGCTGCGGTAGCAGAGCTACCGGACCCCGTTGAACGTGTCCTTCGGTGAACCCAGAGAAGCCTGAATCCTACGGTTGCGGAGCGATCCCCAGTACGCTGATTGCTAGTCAGCAATTGACATCCGAAGTCGCAATCGTTAGGATTCGGCTCCGATGGGAAAACCGTTCCTGCTAAGGAGGCAGAGATGACAGTGAGAGACGCCACGCCCGAGGTCCTGACGGTGAAGACCGTCATCATCGAAGTCAACGATCACAAGGTCGAGATGCCGGCTGGCCCGGCGACCGGACTTGAGGTCAAGGAGGCGGCGATCAAGCAGGGTGTCAACATTCAGGTGAACTTCGTTCTGCAGGTCCAGCTGCCGAACGGATCAAGCAAGGTGATCGGCGACGACGACAAGGTACCTTTGACCGAACACCTCGCCTTCACCGCCATCGCGGCGGATGACAACAGCTAGGGGCACACTGGTGAAGCAGGCAGTCGCGAACGCAATCGAGGAGCTGAAAAAGGCGTTTCCCTCCTCGGACGTGTACACCGAGGAGGACGGAAGCGGCGGCGCCTTCGTGATCGTCGAGGACGTCGAGATCGGGGATCGGTACGAACCGTCGTCGACATGGGTTGGGGGCCGTATCACGGCCCTCCACCCGTACGCCGATATCTATCCGCTGTTCATCAGTGACCGGGTGCGTCGCGTGGATGGCGTGGCGTTTGCGGTGCCGATCACCGGAGGTGCACATTTTCTCGGGCGTCCGGCGCTACAGATCTCGAGACGCAACAACCGCGCCCAGAACCATCCGCAGACCGCCGTGGCGAAGTTCGTGAAGGTCCTGCATTTCCTGGAAGAACTGCCATGAACCGTAAGAAGTGTGACATCCTGGTCCCTGCCGGACTCCACCAGCAGATCATGGAGCACCTATTCCCAGGGGACCGGGATGAACACGGCGCGATCCTGAGTGCGGGCGTCGTGCGTAGTGGGGCTTCCCTTCGGCTGCTCGTGCAACACGTCGAACCGGCCCGGTTCGGCACCGATTACGTGCCCGGCCAGTACGGCTACCGGGCGCTCGCGCCGACCTTCATTCACCGGGAGATTATCCGGTGCCGGGATTCGGGTCTTGCGTACCTGGCGATCCACAATCACGATCGCGACCGGCATGTGGACTTCAGCCTCATCGACATCGAGTCGCATGAGCGAGGCTATCCTGCCCTACTCGACATCGGCCGCGGTGTCCCGGTTGGCGCCTTGGTGTACGGAAGGCGGTCGGTTGCGGCTGATATTTGGTTGGCGGACGGGAGCCGCCGAACGCTGGGAAGCTACAGCGTCGTGGGCCAAGGAATCACCAGATTCAACTCCAGGCCGGTCGAAGAGCGCGATTCGGATGCGGCACACGATCGTCAGGTGCGCATGTTTGGTGCGGCCGGACAGCAGATCCTGCGCGCGAGCAAGATCGCCGTCGTCGGGCTCGGCGGCATCGGGTCACTGGTCGCGGAATGGCTAGCCCGCCTCGGCGTCGGCAACCTCATTCTAATCGACCAGGACAGAATCGAGAGCAGCAATCTCTCACGTGTGGTCGGCGCGACTCGTGTCGATGTCGAGACGAGACAACTCAAGACTCAGATCGCCATTCGGCATGCTCGCGAGATGGCAGTGGATGCCAAGTTGTTCCCGATCGCCGGGGATGTCGCGGTTGGGTCCGTCGCGCGAGTACTGCGAGATTGCGA
Source organism: Gemmatimonadota bacterium (assembly GCA_022823225.1). GTDB lineage: Bacteria > Gemmatimonadota > Gemmatimonadetes > Longimicrobiales > Gaopeijiaceae > Bin94. The sequence goes on along the minus strand of JAJDXM010000057.1, from coordinate 49,963 downwards.
CTTCATCTTCCTGGCCGCCGACTCGATGCGCGCCAGACTTGTTGTGAACGCGCTCGCCCACCAATACCTCATTCCCGTGATACAGATGGGCGCGAAGATCCGCCCTGGCAACGCGGGCAGGCTTGAGGATGCCATGTCTGCCGTGCGGCACATCAGACCAGGCATCGGCTGCCTATGGTGCAACGGTCTGATCGATTCGACTTCGCTCGCGATCGAAGCGAAGTCCGACGAGGAACGGAAGGAGCAGGCGTACGGGGTGCAGGAGCCCAACCCCAGCGTGATAACGTTGAACGCGGTCGCTGCTGCCCATGCGGTCAATGACTTCCTGTTCGATTTCCTTGGCCTCAGATCGCGTGGCGTAGACGCGAACTACCTGCATTTCCACTTCGATCGCGATAAGATCGAACGGGTTGTACCACGCCGGGACCGTGAATGCACGGAGTGCGTCCAAAGGCTTGCCATGGGCGATGCGCTCGACTTACCTGTCTTGGAGGGGTGACGTGAAGATCACGGGACGATTGGGCGGTCTCGCTACCGTGGTTCGTAGAGATTCAGTCCGCGGCACGACGTTGGAGCACACGGAGACCTGTCAATGACTCAGCGTGGGAATTTCGACTTTGACGCATTCTACAGGGCACTAAGCGCCACCGTGGCCGCACGCGGAATCAGCTGGAAGAAAGTGAGCGAGCAGACGGGCGTATCCCAGTCGACGCTATCCAGAATGTCCAAGGGTAGGCACCCGGATGCCGCCAGCCTAACCGCGTTGGCCGCATGGTCGGGCGTAAACCCCGTGGATTTCACGAGCGCACCGAAACACGATCCCGAACCCGTGGTGACCGTATCCAGACTCCTTCGGGCCGATCCCAACCTGGATGAGCCTAGCGCCGATGCTCTGGCAGCCATCATTAAGACGGCCTATGAGAGACTCAGGCGGCAGTCGCCGGATTCCTAGTCTTGCTCCTGCTCCGTGGACCGTGATGGCTTCGAAGCCGCGATTCGCAACTTGGCCGCAAGTGCCTCCCGGGCTCTGATGCTTTCCGCAATCTCCGGTACGGCCTTCTTCATCTCGCGCCGCAACTCCTCGAACATCTCACGGTCGCCTGTCGCAGGCGTGCGCTTCCGCAAATGGTCCTTGAGCCTTCGGTTCATTGGTCGCCTCCGCGTGCCGAGGTTGCTGCGCTATCGTCTGTACCTGTTCGGGAGGGCACTACCGGGCGCAGATTCAATTCGATGCGCGGTAGAGGCCCGCCTCCGCGGTCAAGTGCAATAGACATTGGATTGTTGGTCTCTGCTGAGGAGCGATCGAAAACGTGGGCGACTTCTTCGTCGTGGAGTAGCCAGATCGGTTCGAGATCCCGTGGACTCGCGGTTGCGTCCACGATGGCCCTCGCGGCAACCTTCTTTTCGTTCCATTGCGCTACACTGCCATACTCGATAATCCACACAAACTGGGCGGTGTCCAAATGCATAATGAGATCAACTAGGTTGTCACCCAAGAAGGTCTGATGCTCACGAGCATGCTCTCGCAGCCTCGCGATCGTCGTGATAAAGTAACGCTGCAACTCCAGCGCCTCTTGGTTGGGTCTGCGTGCGCGTTCCAACACTCCCTTTAGCGTTCGGCTGTATACCTCAATCGCGTCGGCTGGATAGCAGATCTTCTCGGGCAATGCAACGATAAACGACGTGAACAAGTCAGCAGTGTATCCCGGGGATGCCGACGTTGTCCCGGTCGAGTCCAACGGAACTGTGGCGTAGGGAAGCAGATTGTCGTCAATGGTCATCAGCGTCTCCACTTGCGTCCAGCCATGTGACGCCAAAGCGGGCGGCGACTCTGCCGGTTGTTTCCAGTTGTGGCCGACGACAACTACGGCATGCGCTTTGCTTTCAATCTCGACGAACAGTGGAAACCCCGATTCCAGATATGCCAGCAATTGCGAGAAAAACGCTAAGTCAGAGGCGCTAGAAGAGGGTTCGGGCCTTCCGACTAACAGCGGAAAGCAACCGGCAGCCTGAAAAACTCGCTCGGCTTCAAGAACACTGAAGCCTAGCGATGGCAGCAGTCCGCCTGGGTCAAAGGGGGCTGCCAGCTTTGTAATGTCGTGGATAAGGTATTCCCGATGCTGAGAGAATGTTTCGCTGTAGTATCTGAGAATCGCCCAACACGATACGTGTGCGCACACGGCAATATCCACGTGCTGAGCCATGGAAGGAAATCCCCATACGGGTAGTCTATGACCAAGGAGGTTGGCGAAATGAACAGACTGGATTGCGCTGCCGCGCGCGCCTTTACGAATGTCTGGCGAAAGCAGCGAGCGCCCCAACGTGGCAACTAAAGTGGGCCGCAAGACGATGTACCCAAAGTAGTGGTCGCATGGTCGGTGGTCATGGCATACGATGTTCGCGCTTACTTCATCATACCGCACTGTTTCGTCAAAAAAATGCAGCCGGACGCAGTCAGGTTGGTATAGGCGCCCCTTCTTTGCGTAGAAATTGTAGAAGGTGCTGCGGTAGTCTTTGTCGACATAGCCGTGCTCCACAAGCACACCCTTTGCGGCTGTCGTTAGCTGCTCCTCAAGGTGCGGGACAATCCGTTCGGGACCGAATTCCGGGTCCAGCGTTTGCCTGAGACGATCGTATCCTCCGTCGCTGTCGAGATCGATCCAATCGTAGGATGCCATTTAAATGTGGTTATCCTGTTCGTAAGCTGGAGGAATAGATGTTGCGGGAAGGGCAACGTAGGAAAGGGATGAACGGGGTACCGTGAAGGTAGTTGCGGGCAGATGGATTACCGACCGATCCGGGGCGCGTGACGAGTTGGACAACGTGGAAGGAGAGACGCTCGATCATGGGGCTCATGCTTGCGCCCTGGAGTGGACGATTCCCGGTCGCTATGTCGTCGTAATCGCACGCATGGCGGACCGCAGTCGATGTAGCCCGGACTCCGCGAGTCGCGGAGATCTTGGCGGTTGGGGTGTACGGCGGGTAGCGCCGTCGAGCGGGGCACGGCCCCGATCGTGGAGGCACTGAGGACGTCGCTGTTGACCCGGAGTGGCGCGGTCCGTGAAAGAGTCCATAGCGTCGGTTCAATCTGGAAGAACAGGCGGACACCGGTGGGGCAGTTCGAAGTGTGAGCGCATGGTGCTCCTTGGGTCGCCCGTCCTCGGCGTGCGGGAGATCGCTTCTCGACAGAGTGACGGCGCTTCCTCCTCCCTGGATCGGTCGCCGGCCGCGCCGTTTTTGCGGACGGATCTTCAACCGTTGTCCAGATATGCATGATACAGCCGATGGTCGTGGTCGCTGGATCCTGACCATTCTATCGGATGATGGCGTTGCGATCAAGACAGGTCCCCTCCGGTGCCGGAGCCGTGAACCAGGAGCTGCACGGCCTGCGAAGCGGTCAGGCCCATTGCCGCGAAGTCATCTTCCGCCTCATCTCGCGGCGACGGTGCGTCGAGAGTAGACGGCGGCCGCGGGGCACGGTCAACCTCTTCCCATGCCAGTTTCTCGGTCGTTGCAGGTCAGCGCTGCCAACTCGGTCGGGACTGCGTTGGTTACGCCCATGAGCCCTTGAGCGCGTGATACCTCCATTCAGGACCGAGCGGGGTCAACCCGACGCGGGGGCCCGCCCCGCTTACCGGTCGGAGGCTTCTTCAAGCTCCACAAACATCTCGTCCGCACTCGCGAATCGCGCCGCGCGCGTGCTGACCATCTCGTCAACTTCGGCCATGGCAGCTCGTGTTTCCGTGTCCGACCCTATGACGCGCCGCTTGGGCCGCGTCGGAGTCAGAACGTACACCTTTCCTCGGCAATGGCCGTACCGACTTCGTTCAGCAGACGAAAACGGTGCAGGAAGTCGAGGTCCATTTCGTCTGAAGATATCCCGTGCAGCTCACCGCCAGGGCCAACCTCCACCCTCCGCAGGCCGACCGGAGCGGACACCGTGGCGCGGTATCGCCCGCAGTTGTCCAGGACGTCCCACGTCGATCCCCCTTCCATCTCGGGCTCCTCCCTCTGCACCCACAGCCATCCCTCGGGCGAAGTTGCGAGGGCCGCAAGGATCGGGACGAACTCCGACTCCTCCGCCGGCGGAGGCGGGACATCGCCCACCTGAACCGTGCGGACCGTATCTCCGGCAAAGGTGACCTTGTCGAAGCGATACCCGGAACGGTGGGCCACCCACACCATTCCGCCGCGCTCGACCGTCCACGCAAACCTTGGGTCCTCATTCTCGACCGATCGCAACGAAAGCGTGCTGCCCCCGCGCGTGGCACGGTCCGCGGGGGGGCGGGTCTCCACGAGTTTCCTTGACTCGATCAGCAGCGTGTCTCCGGACAGCATCTCGTAGTCCTCCGACACCGGCGAACGAACCACATGCACGTCCGTGCGCCCCTCAATCGGCTCACGTTCCCGTACCGTCTCACGGACCCGGACGCTGACGACGGAAAACACCAAACCGTACGTCCCGGCGGCGATCACCCGCCTGGAAATCGGAACCTGGCCAGGGAGAAACATGCCGGGGTAGCGATGCCATGCGTACCGGCGCAACTCGCTCCCGAGCGTGTCGACAACCGACAGCTGGTAACCGTCGCCGATCCACAGCTGGTCGGGCGCCCGCCACGTGATTCTCTGATTGGCGCCACGCCGGTACCTGATCTCTCCCGGTCCCTCACCATCGCGGGCAATGGTCCTCAGATAGGCGCCGTCCCGGTCAAAGACCCGGACCTGCTTCGAGCCGGCATCCACCACGTAGATGTGCCCGGTCGGGTCCACCGCAATGTCCTGGATGTCCCCGAACCCCTCCGGTCCGTCGCCCATGACGTTCCCCAGTCTGAGCTCCTCGACCAGGCGCCAAGCCGCGGCGTTTCCACCTCGCTGCGGGAATTCGGTCGTCACCACGGGACGCCCCGCGACCGTGTCAACCACGAACTCCTGTGGGGTGGGGTCGAGCGCGCCGTCCGCGGCGTGGACCGGCAAAGGTGCCAGTCCGGCCAGAATTGCTGCCACTGTCGCGGCCATCGTGCGGCGGGTTCCGATCGCCGGCAACCAACTCAAGGGCTGTGCCTTCATGTCAACGCACCTCCATCGCCGCGCCGGGCTGGTCCGTGGCCGCGAAGAACTGCGGTTGGATGATCCCGGTGGAAACGATCCGATTCTCGACGAGCCCCAGGATTCTACGCGGCGAGCCCAGCGCGGACAAACGGTCGAGGATCCGAGCGCTCCTGCGGCTGGTGGGCGGGGATGATCGCCTTGGCTTGGCCCATTCTGCCATGTATGCGCCCCCCGCCATCCCACATCTTGGGGTTCCAACGCCCGCCGGACCAGTGGCGTCCTTCCCCAGGAGAACGGAACCCGCTCGTGAGGGACCCCTTGCTCAAGCGACTCTTCGGTCACGCCGAGGTCGTCGAGACTCTGATCCGGGACATGCTGCCGGAGGATGCCGGCCGGATCGATTTCGCAACGCTGGAGAAGGTGGGCACCGAACTCGTCGGCGAGGCGCTCGTTCGCCGCTACCCCGACATGCTGTGGACGGCCCGCACCCGCGACGGCACCGGCCGCGTGCTCATCCTGACGGAGTTCCAGGGCCAACAGGATCGGCTCATGCCCCTTCGGACGACGATCTACTCCCACCTGGCGGTGCAGGAGCTGCTGCGGAGAACGCGCCCCGCGCCCAGTCCCGCCTCCATCGATGTGCTGCGGCCGATGGTGATCTACCACGGACCCGGTGCATGGAGGGGTCCGACCTCGCTGGACGAACTCTTCCCGCGCGGGATTCCGCGCGAGTTCCGGGTGATCTTCCGGGATTCGGAAGTGGGCGGATCCGCCGGCGCCGTGGACCTTGTCGGAGCGATTGCGAACCTCGATCGGGAGCGATCGTTGGCGGGAACGCTCGCGGCGCTGGGGAGCCTGCGGCGAATCGCCGAGCGGACCGGCGACCGGCTGGATCGGCTTCTGGCCGAGTGCATCGGGGCATGGCTAGTTTCGAAGGGGCGGATCACCAAGGACCAGTACAGGGAGGCGACGACGATGACGCAGGTGATGACGGAGTACGAGCGGAGCCTGCACGAGTGGGCGAGAGAGAAGTACGCCAGGGAGCGGGCCGAGGGGCACGCCGCCGTGCTGTGCCGTCAGGCCGGCAGGCGGTTCGGCGCGGACGCGGGCGAGCGGTTGGCCGATCTGTTCGGGACGCCGCCGGACTCCGAGCGGCTCGCGAGGGCAGAGGCGGCGGTGATCGAGTGCTCGACGGCGGAGGAGCTGCTTCGGCGGGTGCGGGGCTCCTCGGGAGGCTGATTCCGGCCCGAACTCTCTTGGCGGAGCAGGATCGACGTGCCTGGCAAGCCAGTCGACCCATACCACCCATATCCAACCGCCCATACTACCCATAATGGCATGTCACGCCCCACCACGGGGTCAACCGGGCCTGCCGCCGTCCCTGGGCCCGAGTCAGAACGTACACCTCCCCTCGGCAACGTCCGCACCCACTTCGCTCAGCAGACGAAAACGGTGCACGAAGTCGAGGTCCATTTCGTCTGAAGAGATCCCGTACAGCTCGCCGCCAGCACCAACCTCCACCCTCCGCAGGCCGACCGGAGCGGACACCGTGGCGCGGTATCGCCCGCAGTTGTCCAGGACATCCCACGTCGATCCACCCTCCGTCTCGGGCTCCTCCCGCTGCACCCACAGCCACCCCTCGGGCGAAGGCGCGAGGGCTGCAAGGATTGGGACGAACTCCGACTCTTCCGCCGGCGGAGGCGGGACATCGCCCACCTGAACCGTGCGGACCGTATCTCCGGCAAAGGTGACCTTGTCGAAGCGATACCTGGAACGGTGGGCCAGCCACAGCGTTCCGTCGCGGGCAACTGTCCACACCAATCGTGGTTCTTCAGGCTGGACGTGTCGCACCGAAATGGCCCGTGCTTCCCCACCTGTGCCGCCCGCCGCGAACTTCCGTGTCAGTGTCTGTATCGCCAGCGTGTCTCCGGGCAGCATCTCGTGGTCCACCGACACGGGCGAACGAACCATATGCGTGTATTGAGGGAATTCGACGTCTTCCCAGCCAAACGGCGGAGTCACGCTCACGAGCGAGAACACCGAACCGTCCGTCCCGGCGGCAATCACCCGCCTGGACACCCGTACCTCGCCCGGGCCGGTCGCGCCGGGCCGCCGGTACCAGACGTACCGGCGCAACTCATCCCCCAGCGTGTCGACAACCTTCAGCTGGTAACCGTCGCCGATCCACAGCTGGTCGGGCGCCCGCCATGTGATTCTCTGATTGGCGATCCGCAGGTACCTGATCTCTCCCGGCCCGTCACCATCGCGGGCAATGGTTCTCAGGTAGACGCCTTCCCGGCCAAAGACGCGGACCTCCTTCGAGCCTACATCCAGCACGTAGATATGCCCGGCCGGGTCCACCGCAATGTCGTGAATGTCCCCGAACCCCTCCGGTCCGTCGCCCATGACGTTGCCCAGTCTGAGTTCCTCGACCAGGCGCCAGGGCACGGCGTCTCCGCCGCGCTGCGGGAATTCGGTCGTCACCACGGGACGCCCATCAACCGTGTCCACCACGACCTCCTGTGGAGCGGTTCCGTGCGCGCCGTTCAGGGCGTGGATCGGCGAAGGTGCCAGCGCGGCCAGAATTGCTGCCACTGTCGCGGACATCGTGCGGAGGGTTCCGACCGCCGGCAACCAATTCAAGGGCTGTGCCTTCACGTCAACGGACCTCCATCGCCGCGCCGGGCTGGGGATCTCTCAGCTGCCTGACGCACATGCTCGATTTCGCCACCGGTCGAACGATGGGGGAGTTGGGGTGGTGGCACAAGCCCATCGGGCAACCATAGTTTTGATGCTACGGACCCCCAAGAGATGAGTCGATCAATGCTGAATGAATCCAGTTACCCGGTCGGGGTTGCCCTTGCCGCACTGGCCCTCGCCGCCGGCCCGGCCACCGCCCAGGAAGTCGTCGAACTCCCGCTGGAGGACCGAATCCTCGACGCCTCATTCCCCGAGGTCTACCGCATCGGCGACGGCATGCGCGATTGGGAACTGCTGACCCGCGTTACATCGATCGGATTCGACGACCGGGGCAACCTGCACATCGGGGACTGGTCCGGCGGTGATCTGTCGGTGCTGGTGGTCGACGCGAGCGGCAATCTGGTGGTCCGCTTCGGGCAACCCGGCGAGGGTCCCGGGGACTTTCGCAACGCGACCCACGCTCTGGCGCTGCCCGACGGGCGCACGGTGGTGGCCGACGACGGACATCTGGCCTATCAGCTGTTCAACCTGGAAGGGGGCCTTGAGAGATGGGCCCGCTATCCGGGGGTGGGACCGGGAGAGTCGCCGCCGCTGATGTACGTTCGGGGCGCGGATCCCAGGCTTCGCAAGGTGGACCGGTGGAACGGAACCCTGCTGGCCCAGGTCACCACCTCGCGTACGCTCACGACCGATTCCAGCACGACGCCCCCGCGAGCCAACCTCGAGATCGGCCCCGGTCCGCGCACAGTGCTGCGTGTTTCACTCGACGGGGACGCGGCGCACGAGGAACAGGTGGCGCAGGCGACGAATCCGCGTGCCGTGGGCGTCTTCTTCTTCGGAGCGCTCCCCGGCGACAGAGTCGCCTTCGCTGACACGTCTACCTATGTGGTGAGCATCGCGGACCCCACCGGGCGAACCGGCCATGTCTTCGTTCGCCCCCTGCCGCCTCGTGTGTGGGACGCGGGCACCGCCCGGGAGTTCAAGGACTACGTGAAGGAGAGCCTGGCGGCGGCGGTCGCCGAAGGAGGTCACCGTGCCGAGATGTTGGGCATGTTCGGGGGACTCGAGGCCTTGCAGCAGAGGATCGAAGAGGCGGAATTCGACGGGCCGATTCCGCTGATCACGGAGATGGAGACGACCTGGGAGGGGAACATCTGGGTCCTCCGTATCCCCACCCGCGGGTTCCCCGACGTGGACATGCTGGAAGGAGCCTTGGCGGGCGTCACGTAGGAACCCACCGGCCTGACGGCGGTCGGGCCCGGACCCATCGACGTGATTACGCCCGGGGGCGAGTACCTCGGCACGATTCCGGACTCGCGGATGCCCAACGCCTTCGGCCCCGACGGGCTGGTGGCCTACGTCGGACTGGACGCGTTCGACGTGCCGACCGTGGTGGTGAGGCGTCTGCCTGAGGGGATCCGTTGATTGGGGATGCCCCCGGCGGAAAGCCGGTTGGATCTGGGGCGGGCTGGTTGGCACCGTCTCGAATGTCGCGGCCAAGGTACTCGCGCGCCTGGATCACTTCCGCCTGTGATCGGTTGGCGAATACACTTCGTCGGACACAGGGTCTATCGCATCAGTTGGCACCATGTTGTTCACGAAGATCACGAGGTTATCGCCGCCGGCACGGGCGCTCGGAATGAGCATCCCGGCGCATTGAAGCCAGTTGACGGCGCCACCAACGAGTTGTGAAACCGACAGGCCCTCTGCCATCACCATGTCGGGCGATATGTCACAGGACTCGAGCGCTGCGAGATTCCGGAGGTCCGCAACCTTCGCCAACGTGACTGACAGTCTGTGAGTGACCCTGGGTGTCAGAATCGGAACCGGCTGTCGAGCGATCAAGTGATCAATTTCGGCACCTGCTGTCTGCGGTTGTAGCGAGCAGTATAGGGCCTCTACCGCTGGAGGGTTCCACCGACCGCCTCGGACATTTGCCCGTAGAACCTCGGTTCCCTCGAACACCTGTCGGTAGACCGTCCCACTCCATTCGACGACTGTCTCCTCAATGGCGTCAAGAAGCGTGGGATCGAAGGGCCGGTGCGGTGTCATGCGCCCTTCGTGAATCAGGTGTACGCGGCGGACTGAAGCCGATCGATGATCGCGAGAACCTCATCCATCCGGTCTTCAGTAATCAAGTCGACCGGCCGCTCTCCGCCGAGGTCACGATGCGGACTGAATAGCCACACTCGCGCGTCGCCGGGCGGATACACCTGGGCGAGTTGCCCGGCCAACCATTCCAGTCGGAGGAGCCGGTCGAGGCTATTCGGCCGGGGCGTCGACCTCCCAGTCTGCCAACGCGAAACGGTCTGTGGGGTCGTCTCCAGAAGCTGCGCGATCTCTCGAGCCCTGATGCCGCCGGACTCTCTGATGCTGTCGAGCTTTCGAGCTACAGCTGTCGCCACGGGTCTTCGATCCTCTGTGGAGGTGTGATGGACATAATCATATACATCGTAATGAACATTTCCATGGACGTCAAGGAGCGAAGGAGGCCAGATGGGGGGGCCGCCCCGGGCAAAGTAGACGGTGCCGCTCGGCCGGTCTGCATCGTCGATGCGATAGATGAGAAGAAAGTCACCGCCGACATGGCATTCGCGGTAGCGCGCCCATGAGCCTGCCGGGAAGTCAGCCCGGCGCGGGGGCTCGGCCCGCTTACCGCTCGGAGGCTCCTTCAAGCTCCGCAAACATCTCGTCCGCGCTCGCGAATCGCGCCGCGCGCGTGCCGACCATCTCGTCAACTTCGGCCATGGCAGCTCGTGTTTCCGCGTTCGGGACCTTCAGTTCGAGCGGGAACGCCTGGTCGACGGCGATGCGATGGAACAGCAGCCGCACAGCTTGCGAAGCTGTCATACCCATCGCCGCAAGCGCTTCCGTCGCCTTCCGTTTCATCTCGGTGTCCATCCGCACGTGCACCATCGAACTCCGTGTCTTCACTCGAACCTCCTGTATCTCAAATGCGACACATCATACTGTTTCGGCGCAAGCGAGTCAAGGGCGGTGTCTGCCGAGCGCAGCGCCACGCGCGAGGCATTGGACGATCTCGCGAAGCCGCCCACGAGCAACCGTTGGACCGGATGCGGTGTCGATCAGAGTAAGACCCGCCGGGATGGCCTTGGGGTGGTGGGCACTGGTGACCGACGGAGACGACACGAGATGAAATCCCTGCCCCTTGCCCTCGGACAGCTGGTTTGGAGAACCCACAGCGTTTCTCACTGGTCGCCATCCGGCTTGCCGATCGTTTGGAATAGCGCACCGGCGCTGCTGGCGACTGTCGGGTTGGCCTGCGTCGCACCACCGGTGGCCAACGCCCAGGACGCCGTCATCCGCGACAGCGCCGGCATCCGTATCGTGGAGAACGCGCCGCCCCGAGACGACCTGCCGCTGTGGTCTCTGGCCGATGCTCCGGATCTCGTCATAGAGAGCGAGGCCGACGATGGTTCGTTCATACTGCACCAAGTGAGCGAGGCACGCTTCCTTTCGGACGCCGGGATCGTGGTCCGCAACTTCGGTTCCGAACTCCTGTGGTTCGACTCGAACGGCAATCTGCTCGCTCGTGGCGGAGGAACGGGTGAAGGCCCGAACGAGTCTCGTGCAGTTGCCCGGCTGGAGGTTCTCGGCGGAGACACGGTGTTGGCGGTCAGCCGACGGCCTCCGTCCCGGAAGATGTTCGGTCCTGACGGCAGGTTCATTCGAAGCGACGCCACTCCGGCATTCGCGGGCGTCGTCAGGATGGGGCTCCTCCGCGACGGAGCATGGGCGGGAGTCTCGTTGGGGGGAGAGTTTCCCCGCCAGCGCGGCATGTTGCGCGAACTGTGGCATGTCGTCCGGTACACTCCGGATCTGACCTCGGCCGACACTCTGCTTGCCCTTGACGGCAGCACGTACGGGGTTCTGGGTGGTCCGCGCGGGCATTTCACGGTGGGTGGCGGGGTCGCCGTCGCGGGGGACAGCGACACGTACGAGCTGAAGGTGTTCGGCGATGGAGGCGGGTTGATCCATGTCATTCGGAATGCGATGCCGAATCCAGGCGAGTCGCGGTTGATCGAGTCGGCGAGGGCGGCCCCGCCCCCGGTGAGGGACGAGCGCGGCGCACGACTCCGGAGGGTGGAGGCACCCGTCATGGAAACCGCTCCCGCCTACGACTGGGTATTCGTGGCGAACAACGCCGAGATCTGGGTTCGGCGGCGCGCGGGACCTGACGAGGAAACGGTCAGGACCAACATTCGCTATTCGTCATCGAACATGTCACCCACCAGTGGACTACCACTCTGGGTCGCGGAAGAGTTGGATGGTCAGGAGTGGCACGTATTCGATGGTCAGGGCACGCTGCGCGCCCGTGCCTTGCTCCCACCGCGTTTTCGCCCCACCGAGATCACTGACTCGCGGGTGCTCGGCGTGTGGAAGGACGAGCTTGGTGTCGAGTCGATCCGGGTGTTTCGGTTGATGCGGGAGTAGGGGTCGCGAATGTGGCAGCTGCCCCCGCCCAGGCGTTCAGGCTTTTCGTCAAAGGCTCCCGAAACGCACCCAACTCCTCGTCCCGGAGCAGAAAACTGGACGCCACTCTGTTACAGAACACTTCCACGGGATCCATGGGGTCCCCGCCGCTGATCCCCGGCTCGCCGATCCACAGATGCGCCAGCTCGTGGAGCAGCGTGAAGCACCTTGCGGCTGCCGAGTCTTTAGGGTTGACGACCACAAACGGCGCGAGGTCGTCCGCCAGCGCGAAGCCCCGGAAGACCTGCACTCCCAGATCGGTGTGGTGGCTGCCCAGATTGCCCAACACGAGGACGAAAATGCCGGCCTGTTCCGCATGTGTCCGCAGGAGGCGGAACGCATCATCCGGATTCTTGGCGGCCCGGTAATCCACCAGCCGCAGCCCAAGCGTCGCCCGAATCGAGGCGACCACTTCCGTCACCGGCGTGTCGATGGTCACCGATGCGAGGAACGTGAGCGGGGCGAGATCGTCGTCGTCGTCCAGCATCGCCTCGCGAAGGAGTCCCTGCCGGGCCTGGACGTTTCGGACCAATGCATTCAGCACCGCCTCGTCCTCGCGCGAGCGATCCGGCCGCGGTGCACGGAAGTCCTTCCCCCAATCACCTCGGCGCGGCGGCTGGGCCAGGTAGAACGTCACGAGTGGCCTGCGGTACTTCTTGGCCATCTTGGACAGCATGGCCCGGGTCGGCGCGACTTCTCCGCTCTCAAGCGCGATCAGCCGGTCGATGGCGGCCACGCCCCTGGCGTCCTTGATCCCCAGCTTCCTGACCGCAGCCTCCCGGCTGAGCCCGGCCGTCTCGCGGGCCCAACTGAGGATGTCCGGGTTCACCTGAGGCACTGCTGGCCCTTTCGTGGGTTGGCTATTTGGAAAAACAGTCCGACAGTCCGCAAAACCGACGCCGACAGCCATTTGTAGTCTCGCGCACATCGTGGGACAGCGCCATGGCTCCATCGGCCGAACTTTGGAGCGGGCTGAATCGCCGGGCGAATTACACCTGGACGAGCTGCCCGGCCAACTATTCCAGCCGGAGGAGCCGATCGAGGCTATTCGGCCGGGGCGTCGACCTCCCAGTCTGCCAACGTGAAACGGTCTGTGGGCTCCGTGGCCCCGAAAAACTGCGGTTGGATGATCCCGGCGGAAACGATCCGATCGTACTTCTCAGGATCGGCCTCCCGACCGCTTGCGATGGCCCATCACGAAGGCAAACACGAAAAGCGCGGCCAGGAAGCCCAGCGGTGGGACGTATACTTCGCAACCCCGTGGGCTTGCCACGTGTACCGGTACCGGGCACACTACTCCATGACACGCAGCTCGCGTCACCGGAAGGCCCCATGAGCGGACTGTCGCCGAAGTACCGGCCGAAACGAAATCGCATCGCACGGCGCCTCCATCGCGCCGCCATCGTCCTCGTCCTCTGCCCGTTGGCCGGCTGCGGTGAGGCCACGCCCGACGCTTCCACGCCCGACGCTTCCGCGCCCGGCGCACCCGCCGCCCAGGTCGAGTCCGCGCTGCTCCCGACCTTCGTCATCCGCGGCGAACCCACGCCCCGCACTTCACTTGCCGACCGGATGGAAGCGCTCGGGGTGCCCGGGGTCAGCGTTGCCGTGCTTGTCGACGGAGAGATCGCGTGGGCGCACGGATACGGCTTTGCCGACCTCGAATCGCGGCGGCCGGTCACCACGAACACGCTCTTCCAGGCCGCGTCGATCTCCAAGCCCGTCGCCGCGCTCGCGGCGTTGCAGCTTGTCCAGGAGGGCCGCGTCGCGCTGGACGCCGACGTCAACGACTACCTTACAAGCTGGCGAGTGCCCGCCAGCGAATTCACCGCCGAAACGCCCGTGACCCTCCGCGGCCTCCTCACGCATCGCGCCGGCCTGAGCGTGTCGGGGTTCCCCGGCTACGGACCGGGCGAAGCTGTCCCGGACGCCCCGGGGGTGCTGGACGGCCGCGGCAACACCGATCCCGTGCGCGTCGTGACGCCGCCGGGCGAGCGGCGGTATTCGGGCGGCGGCTACACCGTGATGCAACAGCTGGTCGCGGACGTTCGCGGCATGCCGTTCCCCGATGTCATGCGGCGCCGCGTGCTGGATCCGATCGGCATGGTCCGCTCCACGTACGAGCAGCCGATTCCGCCTGACCGGCAGGACGACATCGCGACCGGTCACCGCCCCGACGGGACTCCCGTCCCCGGCGGCTGGAACACCTACCCGGAGCAGGCTGCGGCCGGGTTGTGGACAACGCCCAGCGAACTGGCCCTCTACGCAGCCGAGGTACAGCGGACCTGGAGGGGCGAGTCGACGCGCGTGCTGGACGAGGCGGTCACGAAAGAGATGCTGACGCCGGACGCGGACGACTGGGGCCTGGGCCCCGGGATCTCGGGGGACGGCGAGCGCTTTCGGCACGGAGGCTCGAACCAGGGCTTCCGCTCCACCTTCACCGCGTACATCGATGGGGACGACGGCGTCTTCGTCATGACGAACTCGGACGCCGGATCCCCTCTGGCGAACGAGATCGCGCTCACGGTGGCGGAGGCGTACGGCTGGTCCGGGCCCCGGGCCATGGAGAGGGTGCCGGTGGAACTGTCGGCCGAATCGCGCCGTCGGTACGCCGGAACCTATGCGGCCGCCGAAGGAGGCACCGAGTTCGAGGTCGCGCTGGAGGGGCGGGGGTTGGTGCTGTCGTGGCAGGAGAACAGTGTGGTGCTGTGGCCGATGAGCGACTCGACGTTTTTCGATGTGGAGGACGGACGCGCCGTGCGGTTTGCGGGGGAGGGGGACGAGGTGGAGCTGGTGCTGGGGAGTCTCAGGGCGGGGAGGGTGCGTGGGCGATGAAGGCTGGCAAGCACTGCCCCAATGGGCTACCTTGGATCGCATGAGACCGTTGCCGAGACTCCGCTCCTTACCCGCCAGGCTGACTGATCGACTATCTGGCAGAGAACCCCTTGGCGGGTGACGAGATTCCCGGGACGGGCGGCGTTCGAAAGGTGCGATTCGGGACGCGGGAGCAATGAGTACGTTCGGAGAAGACCTGATCCAGTCCCTGAACGAAGCGCTGGCCCACTCGAAGGGCGAGGGCCCTGCCATTGTTCACTCGCCGATAGCTCCGCGCGAGGTCCGGGAGCAGGCCAGACTGACGCAGGCACAGATGGCCGTCCTGATGGGCATGAGCGTATCGGGCTACAGAAAATGGGAGCAGGGGACGCGTCGCGTCAGCGGCCCGGCCGAGACTCTTCTGCGCGTCATCGCGCACGATCCCAACGCGGTCAGGCGTGCACTACTGGGCTGATGACAACGGAGCAACCGGGCAAGATTCTGAAAGAGAATCCCAAGATCGATCCAACGGCGATCGAACGTAGCCGTCAGGCCGCGAAACAGCTCGCCGATGTGGGGCTCAAGTTGGGTGGGTACAGGCTGAAACCGGCGCTGGGTGGAAGGCTCATAAGGAACTCGGGGCGGTCTGCGAACTGGCGACAGCCGCACGCGTAGGCCGAGTCAGCGTTGCCAGACCCCATAACCTCGCCGTCGTAGTGATTCAGCCAAGTCTCTCTCCCGATCCTCGGCCTCAGCCAACGGGACAGGATTCAGCTTCTCGTATTTCCTTCGCATGAGGTACTTGCCGTACTTCTTGGCGTATCGCGCGGCCTTGTAGCCGCTCTTGTGTTGCCGAAAGCGCTCTTCGGGGTCGAGCGAGGTGACGCCCACGTAGACGCACGGTTTCCACCGCCGATAGCCAGGATTCTCACTCCTGAACTTCGGCTCCTGCAGCACGGCCCTATCAAGGCGAATCACGTAGAGGTTCTTGACCCTGCTCATAGCATTGCTCCATTCCGTCAAGCGGCGACACCGACACTCGCCGCCCGTCGTCTGCCCGATGTACTATCATACGAGTCCGATGGGTAGAGGCGGCAGGCCGGGGCTGACGGAGCGACCGCGCGAACCAACATGGCATCAACACTAACTTGGCTCGACTACTCGGAGCGTGACCGACGTCGCGCATTGGACGTCATTGATCTGTTCCGCGAGACGGGCACCGTCGACGAGCTTGGGCTGGGGGGTGTCGGCAACAGCTACTCGGATCTGTTCTTCCCCGGCACCACGACACTTCAGACTCGGGCGTGCTACTTCCTGCTGATTCCGTGGACTTTCCTGCGGCTGGAGAGACTGCGGGTTACGTCCGGTGAAGCTGAGGGGCGAGCGCGTTGGGAAGAGCTGCGCCTCAACGGACGGTTGCGCGAGGGGAGTGACACTTGGGGGGTGTTCGGTTCGCAGGCTGGTGACGCCCTGAAGCGCCTTCCGAGCGAGGTCTATTGGGGCGGCCTTGGAAGTTGGGGCATCCGCACGTTTTCGGGCCACCAGTGGGCGTACTTTCGATCCCTCGATGGCTTCCACCGGCGCAAAGGCCATTTTGCGGACACGTCGCGTGACCCGGAGGGAAGGAGCGCGCCCCCAGCGAATTGGCACTCTCACCTACCGTGCCCACCGTCAGGATTCCCGAACGCAGGCGTCTCGGTTGCACTGCGCGGAAAGGACGCCCGGTACTTGAGGGAGCGCATTCAGACGCGGCTAGGCGGGAGCCTTTTGGCTGTACTGGCGGGCCGCGCCGCCGTTGAGGATCTCGAAGCCGATTGGCCGTGGGATCTGGCCCGCCTCCCAGAGGTCTCGCCGGTTCTGCGGGGCAATCTTCAGGACGGCAAACACTTCGCCGTCTGTATGCAGGGGGCGGCCCTTCTCTACAACCTCATGCTCTCCGAACTAAGGAAGCGTGACGACTGGCAGGAGAAGTATCGACGCAGGCTGGTGAAGTGGGCGGACGACGTCCTTCAACTCGAGTCGGCCCTGAAGGACTGGAGACTGGACGGGGTATGGCGAGTCGTGAAGACCCAGGGCCGAACGCTCAGGTATCCGACCCGGGATTTTGTCGAGAGCTGGGTCGAGAATCTGAAACGAGCTGGGCCCGAGGGCACCGCCGACAACAGCACCGCGCGAACGCTCGTGAGGGGTCGTGAGACTCAACTCAAACGGGCCCGGGCGCGGTTGACGAACCAGCGGCGGCTTGAGTTGTGGCGCGGGGAGTCCGGCACGGGACGCCTGAGCTACCGGTGGGGTCCAGCCAAGCGGGTTCTCAAAGACATCTTTGACGGGCTGGCGCGGGGCGAGGGCGATGCTGGGAACGCGTGAGCGGACGCTCCTCCTCGAAGCCCTGCGCCCCCCGGCCGGCTACCGACTGCGGCGCGCCGTGGGGACCAGTTTCACGCTGGACTTGATGGCGCTGCTGACGGCGCCCCTCGCGTTCACCTTCTTCGACGCCCACGACGACGATGGTGCCCCCGTGACCGATCCCGTGGCCCTGCTCGAGGCTCTCCGGCGACATGCCGAGAAGGTCACGCTCTTCTGTCAGGCCGGTGCGATCGGCGTGCCCAAGCCGCAACAGCGCCTCATGGCCTACCTCGAAGGCTCAGTGTTCGAAGTCGAAGCGCCGCGGAAGGAAGGAATCTTCCACCCCAAGATCTGGGTGCTCAACTTCGAGGCGGACGACCGGCCCTCGATCTACCGAGTGCTTTGCCTCTCCCGCAACCTGACGTTTGCCCGGGCGTGGGATACCTGCCTCCGTCTGGAGGGACGCCTTACGAAGCGGCAACGCGGCTACGCGCGAAACAAGCCGTTTGCGGATCTGCTCGTGGCCCTTCCGGGGCTGTCCACTCGATCGCTGCCGGCCAAGTTGCGCGAAGACATCAACCGGATGGCGTACGAAGTCCGGAGAGTGGACTTCCGGCCACCCGAACGGTTCAGTGACTTCCGAGTACACAGCCTTGGCCTGACGCGCCAGCGTGGATGGCCCTTCCCTGAGGCGCAGCGCAGCCTGGTGGTGTCGCCGTTCCTTGTCGGCTCGACCGTGGAGGACCTTGTGCGTGATCACGGGCTCGAGGTTCTGATCTCGCGGCCGGAGGCCTTCGAGGATGTTGCCCGTAGCTTGGGAAAAGAGGGCCTGCCTGGCACGTGTTATGTGCTTTCGCCTGGTGCCAGCCTCGATTCACGCAACGCGGAAGAGGAGGAAGCGGACGAGTCGTCGCGGGTTGATGGGTTGCCACCCGATAGTGGGTCGCCACCCGCCGATGACCCGGTGGAACTCGTCGGTCTGCACGCCAAGTTGTTCCTGTTCGAGAACGGTCGGGAGGCGAGGCTCTTTACCGGTTCGGCCAACGCGACGAGCGCCGCGTTCCAGCTGAATGTGGAAGTGCTGGTTGAACTGGTTGGCAAGAAAAAGAACTGCGGCATCAACGCGCTCCTGGGCGTTGAAGACGATCCGCGGCTCGAGACCCTGCGGTCGCTGTTGCAGGAGTACCAAGTGCCTGATTCCATCCCCGCCGCGGACGACGCGCAACGTACCCTTGAGCGACGCGCCGATCAGTTGACGCGGGTACTGGGTGCTGCCCGGTTGCGCGCGATGGCGCGCGATGTGGACCAGGAGCAGCGCTGGGATTTAACGTTGTCGGGGATACTTCCGAACATATCCGCTGGGGCAGAGGTCAAGGTATGGCCGGTGACGCTTTCCGACCAGGAGGCAATACAGATTCGGGGTGCGGAGGTTACGGGTCCTGGCATCGTAAGCCAGACCGATCCCGACGACGGAATCGCCACCTTCAAGGGAATCTCGTTCGAAGCACTGACCGCTTTCTTCGCGTTCGAGGTCGCGCTACGGGAAGGGCGGCACGAAGTGCGGAAGCGATTCGCGGTGACTGCCGACCTGGTTGGAGCACCCGAGGACCGTAAGCCGCGCCTGTTGCGCTCACTACTGAAGGATCGCCGCCGCGTCCTCCAGCTCCTGCTCCTCATTCTGATGGGGGAGGGCGCGGACGTGTCGGCGTTCGTGGAAGCAGCGCGTGGTGGCGACAAGGAATCGCCCGGAACTTTCGGAGGCTGGGACCAGGGAACGCTGCTGGAGGCTCTTCTCCGGAGCTTGAGCGACAACCCGAGGCAAATCGACGACGCGGCCCGGCTGATTGCCGATCTCGAAAAGACGCCGGAGGGTAGAGATCTTCTGCCGGAGGGCCTGGACGAGATATGGGAACCGGTGTGGGCGGCGCGAAAGGCTCTGATGTCATGAGCCCACAGCGTGCGGGCGAGCGCCCCGACCCGAAAGCCGTCCTCGATGGCCTCAAGGGATTCCAGCGCGACACCGTCGAATACGCCTTCGAGCGCCTGTACATGGCGGAGGACTCGACCCGTCGTTTCCTTGTGGCCGACGAGGTTGGTCTCGGCAAGACGCTGGTGGCGCGCGGGGTAATCGCCAAGGCGATCGACCACCTTTGGGACGGCGATGACAGAGTCGAGCAGATCGACATCGTCTACATCTGCTCCAACGCACAGATCGCCAGACAGAACGTTCGCAGACTTCAGATTGGCAGCGGCAGGTTTGTTCGGGCTGGGCGGCTCGGGTTGTTGCCGCGGGAGCTCCACGACCTGAAGGCGAACAGGGTCAACTACCTCGCGCTTACGCCTGGCACCTCGTTCGATCTGAGGAGCAGCATGGGAACCGCGGAAGAGCGCGTCGTGCTCTATCACCTCTTGCAGCGTGTTTGGCCCGATCATCGCAAGGGTCCCATGAACGTCCTGCAAGGATATGTGAGGAAGACGAGGAACTTTCGCTGGCAGCTGGAGGATTTCACGCGCTGGGCGCGGATCGATGACGATCTCGGGGATGCGTTCAAGCGTCGTCTTGTCGATGAAGGCGAAGATCTTCGGAAACGGTACAAGGACCTCTGCAAGCGATTCTGGCGCACTCGAACTCGAATCCCGTGGGCCGATCGCGAGGAACAGATCGGGTTCATCGGCCACTTGCGCGCAATGCTGGCCGAGGTCTGCGTTACCGCGTTGGAACCCGACCTCGTGATCCTCGACGAATTCCAGCGGTTCAAGCACCTCCTGGACGGAGAGGATGCCACGTCAAGGCTGGCGAGACATCTCTTCAACTACTCCGTCGATACCGCCGACGTTCGTCTGTTGCTCCTCTCGGCTACGCCCTACCGGATGTACACGCTCCATCACGAAAGTGCCGACGACGACCATTACCGGGACTTTCTGCGCACCGTCGAGTTCCTGGACCCCAAGCTGAAGGAGAGCGGCGGTCTCCGCGGGCTTCTGGACGACTACCGCCAGGCGATGTACCGGATCGAGTCCGGGACCGAGTCGTTGGTACGGATCAAGAGACGGATCGAAGAGCAGCTCCGGCGGGTCATGTCGCGGACCGAAAGGCTGCGGGTATCCACGGAATCGGACGGGATGATGCGCGAAGTCCCATGCGCGGGATTGGCTCTTACCGCGGGAGACGTGCAGGACTTCCTGGCGCTGGAGAAGATCGGTCGCGAAGTAAGGCAGCCGGGTGTCCTCGAATATTGGAAGTCGGCGCCCTACCTCCTGAGTTTTATGGACGACTACCAACTCAAGAAGAAAGTCATTGCGAGACTGGACATGTCGTCCGACAATGGCCTCGCGGAGCTCTTGGCCGATAGCGGACGGGTCTCCCTTTCCGGGGAAGAGGTCGAGGCCTACGCGCAACTCGACCCAGCCAACGCGCGCCTGCGTAGCCTTCTCGAGTGGATGGAACGCGGCGAGGCGTGGCGGCTTCTGTGGCTTCCGCCTGCACTTCCGTACTACGCGGAGTCCGGTCAATGGAGGACGGCGCGCCAGCAGCAACTTTCCAAGCGTCTGATCTTCTCGACCTGGCAGGTCGTTCCCAAGGCTGTCGCGGCTGTGGTGAGCTACGACGTCGAGCGCCGCATCTTCCCGCGCTTTCACGAGTCGATCCTTAACACACCCAAGGAGCGCAAAAAGCGGCGCCCGTTGCTGCGATTCGCGTATTCGCAGGAGCGTCAGGGTCTCACGGGAATGCCGGTGCTTGCGATCCTGTACCCGAGTCCCACCCTCGCCGAGCTGGGGGATCCCATTGCGGTGCCCCAGGGTGGAGCCACCCTGGCAGATGCCGTTGCCCGAGCGCGGGAGCGACTCGAACCGCGTCTTGCCGCACTCACGGAGCCGTACCTCGATGCTGCGCGTGAAGACGAGAGCTGGTACTGGGCGGCCCCGATCCTGCTGGATCTCGAGGAGCACGAGGCTTCGACCAGAGAATGGTTCGGCCGTGGGGACCTCGCACGGCGGTGGACGGGCGCGGAGGGTGATGACGATGACGAGTCGCGCTGGGTGGACCACGTCAGCGAAGCGAGAAGCCTCGTTGACGGCGGCATTGACGCACTGATGCACGGTTCGCGGGATCTGGGACGACCCCCGGCCGACCTCGCCGACGCCCTCGCCACGCGATCCGTGGCCGGCCCCGCGACGAGCGCCCTCAGGGCACTGACGCGAGCCTCCGGTCCCGCGACGCGTGCGTCACGGGCGGCCCGGGACGCCGCCGCCCGGATCGCCTGGAGCTTCCGCAAGTTGTTCAACCTCCCGGAGGCGACGGCGCTCATCCGGGGCGAGCGTTCCAGAGGTGACAAGACCCCATACTGGCGACAGGTGGTGGATTACTGCGCGGCGGGCAATCTGCAGGCAGTGCTGGACGAATACGTCCATACTTTGCGTGACCTCGAAGGCCTGTTTGCAACCGCCAACGAGAAGGCCTGGGAGAGGCTGGCCGAGGCGGTTTCGGCGGCGCTGTCGCTTCGCACCGGCGCCCCGCGCGTGGACGAGTTCCGGCGCGCCGACGACACCGTGCGCATCGAGCGTCGCCGCATGCGCAACCACTTCGCCATGCGTTTCGGTGCACAGGAGACCGACGACGGGCGGGCGGGAGCGCGCGAGGGACAGGTCCGCCGGGCGTTCAACTCACCGTTCTGGCCCTTCGTGTTGGCGTCCACGTCAGTCGGCCAGGAGGGACTGGACTTCCACGCCTACTGCCATGCCGTCATGCACTGGAACCTGCCGTCCAACCCCGTCGACCTCGAGCAGCGCGAAGGCCGGGTCCACCGCTACAAGGGACACGCCGTGCGCAAGAACGTCGCGGCGAAGCACGGCGCCGCGGTGCTTGGCGGTGGCGACCATGACGTTTGGAAGGCCCTCTTCGAAGCGGCCCTGCAGGAGTCATCGGCCGGTCGTGGGCTCGTGCCGTATTGGTTATTCCCGCTGGCGGACGGCGCGCACATCGAACGCCACGTTCCCGCACTGCCGCTGAGCTGGGACGCGTCTCAACTCCACGCGCTCAAGCGATCCCTTGCGGTCTACCGCATGGTCTTCGGGCAGCCGCGGCAGGACGATTTGGTGGCATTTCTTCTGGAGCGGGTGCCTCGAGAGAAGCTGCGGGAGCTTGAGCCCTTGTTGCGGATCGACCTGTCGGCAGCGCCGAATCCGGCCAATACTGTAATCTAAAGTTTACCAAATGTATAGTGTAGTTGACATTTCGCCCCTATTGCCGGCTGGAGGGCACCGGGAGGGCCGATGGACCAATCTCCGAGGACCCTCCCCGCACACCGATGGCCGCGTTCCATGAAACGGGTCATCGCCGTCGATTGGTCCGGAGCCAAGGCCGGAGCGAGGTCCAAGATCTGGCTGGCCGAGGTCTGCGGCGGACGGCTCACGCGCCTGGAATCGGGACGCGATCGTGACGAGCTCATCGCGTACCTGATCGAAGTCGCCAGCACGGACCCCGACTTGGTCGTCGGTCTGGACTTCGCGTTTTCCTTCGCCAGCTGGTTTGCGGAGGGAGAGGGTGCGACCTCGATCAAGGAGGTTTGGGACCTGGTGGCCAAGAAGGGCGAGGACTGGCTGAGCAACTGCCAGCCCCCATTCTGGGGCAGGCGTGGAAAGCCGAGACCGGACCTGCGCGAGCATTATCGGCGCACGGAACGATGCGCTGCTGAAACGAAAGATGTGAATCCCAAGAGCGTCTTCCAGATCGGTGGCGCCGGCGCGGTCGGCACAGGCTCGATCCGTGGAATGCCCTACCTGGCGAAACTCGCTGAGGCGGGCTTCTCGATTTGGCCATTCCACGGAGCCCAGCCGCGGGCGCCGTCGGATACCGAGCCCCGTCAGACCCCTATCGTGATCGAAATCTATCCGCGGCTGCTCACCGGACGGGTGACGAAGTCTGACTTCTGCAAGCGTCGAGCGCACCTGACTGCCAAGTGCCTCCCCGAGATTGGTGGCGGGCTCGCCTGTAAAGCTGCTTCCTCCGAGGACGCCTTCGACGCGGCAGTATCGGCCGTGGAGATGAGCCGCCACTTGGATGAAATCGTCGAGCTCACCCAATCCCCTGACGCCGTGGAACGAATCGAGGGCGCAATCTGGTGGCCAAGAGAGCCCCGCGCCGATGCTGCCACCTCACGGCCCGCGGCCCAACCGCAGGCCGATTGCCTGTTCCGCGTCATCAGCAGAGAAACCGTGATAGCCGAGTCACGCCACGCCGTCGCCATACGGGACGGGTACCCCGTCAGCAGGGGGCACACTCTCGTAGTCCCCAAGGCTCACGTGAAGTCCCTGTTTGACCTGAGCACCGAAGCCCAGGCGGATGTCTGGCATCTCGTCGCCAAGGTGAGGTCCGACCTTCAGTCACACCTCAATCCCGATGGCTTCAATATCGGACTCAACGACGGCCGGGCCGCCGGTCAGACGGTGGAGCACGCGCACGTGCACGTCATCCCCCGTTTCTACGGGGACGTGGCAGACCCGAGGGGCGGTATCCGCTGGGTCCTGCCCGAATGCGCGGCGTATTGGGACCAATGAGCGGCCCACGACCGCCGACTGCCAGCGAGCAACTCGCTTTCCTCCGCTTGCTCCAGCGGCTCATGGACGAGGGCAGCTTCGTCGCCAGTTACAAGTTCGCCCTGCTCCACGCCATCGCCGACCTGTGTCTCGTCAAGGGCGACGACAGTGGAGCGGAGCTGGAGCTGTCCACCTCCGAGATCGCGGCACAGTTCATCCGGCTGTACTGGCCCCAGGTGGTACCGTATTCGGCCAGCGCGGAGCAGCCGATCCTGAGCCAGAACACGGGCCGACAAGCAGCGATCGTCCGCCATGTTGCTGAACAACGCGCCCGGTATCAGGGGTCACTGGCCGACCTCGAGAGAAGTCGGTCGGACTGGGACCGCCTGCTACGCGAGGTAGAGCGGACGGTAAGGAAGATGCCGCTCTGGAAGTTGCAGACCGTCAGGTCCGGCCGGCTGGATTTCCTATACGAAAACCACGAAAGCGGCCAGGTCGTTCGGCTTCAGCCCGGCGTCGCCTATTGCTTTCGGGCGTTCTATCCGATGATAACCGACATGATCGAGGGGGCGTGGTCTCAGTTCGTCCAGCAACGCAACCGGAAGCACCTGGGCCAGGTCGTCGACCTCCGGTCGTTCCTATTCGGATCGCGACGCAAGGCGCTCGATGCCTACCGTCCGTTGCTGACGGATCTGCAGGAAGGCCGCTGCTTCTACTGCGAGCGCGAGATCAAGTCGCGGGGGGACGTCGACCACTTCATCCCCTGGCGAATTTACTCGCTGGACCTTGGCCACAACTTCGTCCTGGCCCACCCGGGGTGTAACTCAAGCAAGTCGGACCTGCTCGCGGCGGAAGAGCACCTCGAACGATGGACCGAGCGAAGCCGTACCCGTCGAGCCGAACTGGAGCACGGGTTCGATCAACTCAGAGTCCTGCACGATTGGCCCAAGAGCCGCCAGATTGCGCACTGGGCGTACGGCCAGGCGGCCGAGGCGGACCGGCAGGTCTGGGTCGGATCGAAGGTGGACCTGAAGCCGCTGTCAGGCGACTGGAGGAGGATACTGGGTGCCGCGGGCCAGCCCGCGGCGTGATGACCCGGTAATGCCGATTTCCGCGGTCGGCCCTCGGTTCCCGAAAAATGTCAAGACGGCTTTACATTCTGTATACTGTAGTGGACAATTCAGGAAACCAGCAGCTGCTGTGGCCGGAGTATCGGCTGGCCATCCGAACGGCTACCAACAGCCCTCCTATCACCGATCCCGTCGTTCACCGTAGTAGTTGATGCCGCCGAAGAAAATGTAAAGGTGTTCAACGTATTCGTATGAGTGATCTAGGCCCATGATGCTCGCAACGGTGGAGTCGATGCCCGCTCTCGCCATGTCCAGTACATCATCCATGTAAGTGCGGACGTATCCCGACGTGGCCGCATAGGTCACGTAGGAGCCGCTGAGCACCTTGACCATCGGTTTCATCTCCCGGCTTGCCCAGAAGTAGTTGCCTTCTTGATCCACCACAATGCGGACCGCGAACTCGTCGGACTCCTCTGGACTCAGGGAACGTTCCATGAGCACGTCGGGGCCAGTCTCCACCTTTTTGGTCGGATAGCCTTCGAACACGACTGTATACTGTGGAGAGGGTTCCGATTCAACCGAGAGCCACGAGGAGCCGAAAGCGAAGATGATCAACAACAACACTCGGGCTAGAACAGCCATTTGTACGCTCTCCTTGTCCATAGGTGATAGGTGGTCACTACACATCTACGGAGGCAACTTGACTGCATGGGTGCGATCGCGCGGAACCCGGTGATCCCGCCGAAAAGGCGGAGCGAGGTTGATCGTCAGCGCCTGAATCTCGTCGATCGGCATGTCGGCGTTCACGATCAGGTTCATCAGCTCCTCCTGGCGCGGCTGACCGAACACCAGGCGGTAGGCGGCCAGCTGCCGCTTCAGGAGTTCCAGTGCGGCAACCTCGCTGGTGTAGGGAAGTAACGGCACGCGACGCTCCACACGGCAGGGTCCTTCGGCGATCCAGTGCGGGACCAGATCCGACTGGCGGGCGGCGCGGGCGGCCTGCACCGCGTCTTCGAAGATGAGAGACCACAGATCGTCGCCCGGCGACCAGCGCGCCAGAGCACTCTCGGAATGCGCAGCCGCCACGTTCTTTCTGACCGCGTGACCCTTGTAGCGATGCACCCGCCCCTCGCGCTGCTCGAGGTCCACCGGGTTGCCCGGCAGATTCCAGTGTATCAGCCGATGGCACCAGGGATGGAAGTCGAGCCCTTCCTGTCCGATCGAAGTCGAGGTGAGTACGAAGGGGCGAAACGGGCTGTTGAACGCGATCCTCACAGCGTCCTGGCTGATGTGCCCAACCCCGTCTTCGCCGCGCAGATGGCCGAAGCGCAGGGCGAAGACCGTACGGACGCGAAAGTCGCTCGGGTCGACGGCGGAATCCGTGCCCGAGAGCGGGAAGAGTCGGGCGTGAACGCGCGATCTGACGGGACTGATCCCCTGTACGAGCTGGCGGGCGCAGCGTGTAGCCGTCGCGTCCGGGTCGGCGTCGGGTACCCAGGAGTGCTGGTCCCACAGCAGGTGAAGCTGTTCGTCAAGCACTGCCTGAAGGTTGCCGTGGCAGCAGTATTCGAGTACGAGTCGCCAGTAAGCGATATCGTCGCCCGCCGCGTCTTGCTGGCTGGCCGAATGGCGAAGCATGGAGATCACCGCCGGGCGGTTGAACAAGCTCCAGAATGCTCCGGCGACGGTGACTGCGAGGCTTCGCCGGGTCTTGTCGGTCACCCGACTGGAAAACGCCCCGAGGGCCCGCATGGCGAGCACGGCGGGCGAGCCGAGCGCAGCCTCGGTGACGAGTTTGGCCAAGTGAGGAGGACGGCACCCCAAGCGATCAGCATCCAGTTCCAAGAGGTCGTCTAGATAGAAGTCGAAGAGTTCCGGATTCGGCTTGGCGAGAGGATCCGAGTCCCGTTGACCAAACGGCACCCCCTTTCTCCACTGCTTCAGGAACCCCCGCAGACCAGGATCGAGTAGCAGGGGTATCGCCCATTCCCATCGGTCATCAATCGGGCCATCGGGAGGATTGGGCAGGCCCGACAAAAGCGCCTTCACACGTTCGCGCACCCATCGGCGTCGATCCGCGCCCGACGGAGCGCGCAGGGGATGTGCGTCGTCGGCCAGAGGCAGACACGGTAGCAACAGCAGGAGGAGCCGGTGGCGCGACCGTCGGCCGTCGGCAGGCTGCGTGAAGCGAAGCAGGGGCCTCTGCTGGGCATCGGGGTTCTCATACCGGCGAATGCGTCCCCCCGCCATCCGTCGTTCCGCCTCGTAGCTGAGCACACCGCTGACCACGTCGGGCACGACATTCCACGCTGAGAACATCAGTGACTTGGTCGCCCCGGCTGCGGTGGCGTAGGCACCCTCCAATGGCCAGTACGGAACCGTGGGGGGCAACCACAGCAGCCGCCACAAGCCGTCGCGGTCCAGGTGAGACGTGGTCATCTCGCGCAGCTTGCCGTTAGCCGGGTCGATCGCCTTCCAGTCCCCAAGAGCGTTTCTATCCAGGAACGACTCACCATGCCGCTGAAGCACCGCTCGCATCTTTTCCGGCGCGTGCGCGATCGTGCTGGCGAGGCGCTCGTTGACCTTGTAGCCGCGCATGAAGTGGGCCAGGTACGGAGCGGATTTCCAGAATGGCATCGGGTCGCGGTCGCCCACCGCTTGGAACAAGGCGTCGGCCGCGAGGTATTGGCGCACGTCCGAAGCGCGAATCGCAGTCGAGACATCGGGGGCGGTAACCATCGCGTCCCGGTCACCGCTGGCCGCAACCCGTTCGGTGCGGGCCATGACCGCCCCGAGCAGATGCTCCACGTTTGTCTTCGCATCTCGGGCAGCCCGCAAGGCTTCTTGGTCCGCGGGCGCAGAACCGTGCGAAGCGACTCGCTTGAGGGAACGCGCAAATCGCCCGAGACCCTCACTCAGTTTGTCGATCCGCTCCGTTCGATCGCCGAACAGGAACTCTGTGGTGCTCAGGAAGTCCTTGTAATGGTCCTCCTGGTCGATCTCGGCGTCGGACGTGTAGAGTTTGTACGGTGTGGCAGAAAGGAGCAGGGTACGCACAGGGCACCCGTCATGAGCCGTTATCCGGAACAACGCCTGTGCGAGACGGGCTGCCTCGCTCTGGCGGTCTGGTTTGGTCTCCAGCAGAGGCTTGAAGCGCTGGAACTCATCCAGGACGATCAGGTCAGGCTCGAGTACCTTCAGACAGATGCCTGCAAGGAGCCGCCGCAGCCGGCCGATCAGTTCGTTGCGGGTCCGTCCGGCCTCGCTCGGCCATGTGCTTCGGTAGCGAAAGAACCAGCGATCCAGAGCGTCGTGAAGGTCTCCCCGCAGCGCCTCGTCTGCCTGGAAACTCTTGACGAACCGGGCTCGGATCCCCGGTTCGATAGGCAGATCGCGGTCCTTGAGGCCCTCGCGCCACTTACCCCTGTCTTTCACCCCAGCCTGCAACAGATTCGCGAGTGGGATCCAGCGCTGGATCACCGGGTGCAACAGACGAAAGAGCACCTCGCGCTCACTTCGCTGACCGCTCTGATGTCCGAGCTTGAACGATGTGCCGGGCGTGAAGCTGACGAAGTTGAGCTTCCTTTCGAGCACACCGGTGGCACCGTGCCGAGGCGCAAGTTCAGTGGCGAGCATCGTGAGTCTGGTTGCGCTGGCGTACGATCCCTCGTCGTCATCGCCAATCGTCAGCTTGGGTAGGTTGGCCCGAGCGATGCTGGCGTTGCTGCAGATGTACACGACATCGATCCGGTTGACGGCGTCCCACAGGTGATCAATGGTCCGTGCTATGACTCCTCGGGCAACCAGGGTCTTGCCCAGCCCCACCTCGTCGGCGACCAGGAAGCGCGAAGTGCTGTCGCCTGCCAGAAAGAGGCGGTGGAAGGCATGGTCAACCGTCCGCCGCTGGAACGGCTTCAGCGGCCTCATGATGTACTCGACGGATGGCCGCTTCATCATCCTGCTCGCCCTCTGATGGCCGACTCCACTGCTTCCCACACGCTCAGGAAGTCCTCAGGGATCACCGCGCGCCCCTTCTCGGTCTTGCAGAGGTCGGCGATCAAGCGGCGCGCGGGATCCAAGCGCTCTGGAGCCCTCGATGCTGTGCGCACGAGATCCTCCAGGAGGGTTTCGGAATCGAGTTTCGGCCCTTCGTCGCCGCCGTAGCCTCCGGTTCCTCCTGCGCCATTCCAACCGGTCAAGGCGTCAAGATCCCCGAGAAGCGCCCGCAGAAAGCGGAGAAAGCGTCCAGGATCGCTGATCAAGGCCACTAGCGCGTGGTGCACGCGACCCCCCGGCATGCCCCGAGCAGGCAGCCTCAGTGTGAGACGCACATCGTCCACGCCGCGGACCGGAACCGACAGCCGAAAGGCGGCGAAGCGGGTCAGGTGCTGAATCGGGAGGATCAAGGCAGGTGGCGGGCTCAGTGGGCGAGCCGTCTCCTCGCTTACCGAGATGGGCCACACCACCACGTCAACCGCAGACTGGGTTTCGGGACCTAGCCCGCCACAGTCCAGCGCCCATGTCCACTCCGCGCCAGAACCGGAACACACCACCTCCATGTCGGCTTTCAACAGCGCGTCCCGGGCGGCGGTCAATTGCGCGCGGGCCTCGACCACATCCGGGTCGGCATCTGCTATCTCGATCCGCTGGTACGAGGTGCAGAGCTGGTCAAACCCCGACTCCAGGAAGCGATCGATTCCGCAACCGCTCTTCCCCTGCGGTCGTCCCTTGCGCGCGCTGATCTCGGCGAGCGCCTCGACGTTGCGTCCATGGAGGGCAGCTGCGGTTAGGTTAGCCGAGCCGACGTACCAGGTGACATTCCACCCGTGCTCCACGGCGATGAGCTTGGCATGCAGGCCGGATGGGCGCGCAGCGATATCCTCCGCCTCGTCATCGAGCGCGTGGTCCGACAGTGTGCGCACGTCGTTCCATGCAGACAGGGCGTCGTCGGACAGCTTGTCCAGTTCGCCCTGCGAGCCTACCAGAAGCCCCTTGCCCCACGCCGGGCCGCGGACCGTCTCCAGACCGGTGCGGTTGACGAAGGGAGCGACGGCCAAGGTGCGTCGTCCATCGGAGATCGGTCGCCACGGCGCGTGGGCTCCGTGCAGGCCCATTACGTGGTATCTGATTGGATCCTCAAAGAACCCGGGGGGAGGCGGGAATCGGGCTCGACCGATCTGATCCGCCAACGTTCTTACGCGGGCGACTGAGTCCTTCGGGACCGGTGTCGTGGCCAGGTCGGGCAGCGCCCGGATCAGGTCGGCCAGCGGCTGGCTCGCCTCGAACAAACGCTCCGGATCCGGGTGTACTTCGCTCGCCAGTGCGACGTCCCAGGATCGGTCGAAAGTCAGGTTTCTGGTCAGCACTGCGACACGCAGGAGCGGTCGATCGTTTGCCCCGTCCTCCCGTCCTTCTGCCCGACCCACCGCTGTGTCGCTCCCGGGCTCTATTGGCGTGAACCGCGCCACCCACACCTTGGGGTGGAAGACCCCACCGCCGGGAGCTCGAACGGGGTGCACGCTCGACTCGAGCACCGAATAGAGCTCGCGGGGCGCGCGCGGGATGGCAATTCCCGATCGGTCCACAAAGAGCTGAATCCGCTCACCAGCCCTCCGTAGCGCTTCAAGCAGGAGCAGCGGGTCGGCTAGCAGCTCCTCAAGGCCGCCTTCAGTCTCGGACACTACGCTGAGCGGCAAGGCGAGCAGTGCTTCCAAGTCCAGCGTGTAGGTAGTGAGGACAGCCAGGTCGAGCGTGTAGCCGCTGGGAGGGCGAAGCAGATCGAAGGCGACGGTCCGCGAGTCAGGCGAGAGCATCAAGCCATCAATCCGCGGTGCAGGTCATCGAGGAGAGTGCGGACGCGGGGCCAGCGGAACTCCATCCGCCCCACACCCGCAGCGCCGTTCCACTCCAGAAGTTTGGCCATGTTGTCGAATCTAGACCGGCGCCCCTTGAGCTGCCTCTCTCGGGCCTTGACCAAGCTGCGTAGCTGAAGGTCGTCGGCGACTCTTCCTGACCCACCGAGCTTGGGATGAACGATCTCACCGATGCGCGCGGACCACGACTCGACAAAGCGTCGCTGCAGGCCATGGACGCCCACGCCGTGTTGGGCCGCGAAAACCCACAGTTTGCCCGGGTTGAAAGCTCCCTTCTCGGCCTCGCGTTCCGTCCACTCGGAGATTCTCCCTTGGTAGGAATCAATCCGGGCCTCATCCTCGTCGCTTCCGTGGATGGCGTGCCGCCTTTCGGCTAGCAGGAGATTGTAGAGCAGGGGGGCTCCCTTCACATGCAGGGAGAACCGACGCGCAAGCTCGACGACCTTGCGGACCTCCGGACCCGCATTCCGGGCGGCCGGTTGAGCCCATGGTGGGCCCTCGACCAACTTGCCGACCGCGCCGGCGAGATGTGCCAGCAGGGTGCGTGGGCATCGCTCTTCGATCCGTCCCGTAACGAACTCTGCTTCTTCGTGCGTGAGGGCGAACGAGATCCCGGTCGGGAAGTCGGCCGGTTGCTTGGGCAACCGGGGGTGCCAGCTGGGACGGCGCAGGTCCACGACTCCCGGATCATCGGCGGCGACCGCAGCACTCAGCCCTTGGTCCGCCACGCTACGAAAATTGCTGTGATACCAGGCTTGACTTCGGTCGCGCTGAAACACACCCCAGCGTACAAGAGCAGACCAGTACACGGAGCTGGGCAGCCGGGCCAGCGATGCTCCGGCACGGGCGCCAATGATGCCGTTCTCGTTGCTGTCACGGAGCGGCTCGATAAGGGCGGTCTCGTCCCGGCGCCCTGCTGCCGCGACATCGGCGCTGCTGGTCCTTGCTGCTTCAAGTCGCTTGTAGATCCACGGAACGAACAGGACGTATCGCAGTCGGGTTTGGAGCGTCGATGTCCCTGGAAACAGAGCGTTGGAGAAGCCGTCGCGCAGTGTCGCGAGGCCCATCTCGTCGATTGTTTCCGGCTCGTTGAGGAAGTCGAGGACGCGCCGCATCCTTTTGCGGTCTCCCGAGGTCAGGTCGAGCCAGGTCAGTGTGCTTTCCAAGTCATCCCCTCTTTATTCCGTGCATTGAGCGGTGCGACCGTTTGGAAGAGGCCGCGGATAACGACCAGAAAGGCGGCCAGCGGACCGTGGGGAGGGTGGGGCCGTTCATCAAAACGGGGGCTTGAATCCGTCCTTGCCCTCGCCAAGTCCGGGCAACTTACTACGGAGCGTGTCTCGAACGCGATTATAATGCTCCAAGTACCGCCCCGGCACGCTGCGCTGACCGCAATCGAGCTTTGTCGCCAGAATACCGAGCGCCGCGTCCCGTGTTCCGGCTATGAACTTGCCGCTCTGGAAGTGGAAGGGCTGGACGATGAAGTTCTGGACACCCGTGGCCAGAAGATCGTCGACAAACCGCTCTGCGTTCTCGACCGGCAGCAGAGGCGTCATCGTCAGACAGGTCGCGATTCCGTGCCCGACCAGTTCTCTCGCAGCTCCAAGACGCTTGGCGTTGCTCGGACAGGTTGGTTCGAACGCGCGGCGTACGTCTTCGTCGTCGGTGGTGACCGTCAGATTGACCTGGACTCTGCCGCCGTTGGCGACGATCTCGCGAAAGAGGTCCGCGTCGCGCACGACATCGGGACTTCGGGTCTGGACGACCAGTTTCGGACGATGCCGCTTGGCGAGAACCTCCAGAAGCCCTTGAGTGAGGTTCAGCTTGCGCTCGATGGGCTGGTACGGGTCGGTCACGCTGCTCATGTAGATGAGGGTGTCATCCAGGGGCTTGCGGCGTCTCTCCAGTAGCTTGATCGCGTTTTCCTTGACTTCGACCCACGCCCCCCAAGTGTCGCGTCTCTCGGCGCCGGTCATGGATCCGGAAGCGCGGGAAAAGAAGGCTGCATAGCAGTAGGTGCAGCCGAACGCGCAGCCGGAATAGGGGTTCAGCGTGAAGTCGTAGGCATCCATGAACCCCGTCGCCTTCGTAAGAATGGCGCGCGCCGGCTTGTAGTCGATGCTGGCGTGGCCTAAGCGGGTGGGACCGGGCTGTCCGCGGGTTTCCTCCGGTTGGTCTGGGGTGGACCCTCCGAATAGGGCCAGTTGGCGGGGGCTGGTCACTGGAACGTCCCCGCAACTCTGACATCATCCTTCTCAATCGGGTTCCCGTTCCACTCCACCGCCGACTTCAGAAGGGGATGCCGCAGTCGCAGCCGTCGGCACAGTTGGTGCCGCCACTTGGTGGTTTGTCGAAGACAACCCTCCTTCCGAGGTCGCACCTTCATGCCTCCGAACTGGTAGCTCATGTCCTTCACCACCCTGGCCAAGTCGGAAGCCCTACGACTATGGGCGGTCAGCAGTATGCCTTCTGGCTTCCACCGGTCGCTCAGCACTGGTAGCAGGTCTTGCGGTAGATGGTAAGCGGAGTGAATTGAAGTCAGCCAACGATCGGTTGCCGGTCGGTGATCCCTTTCTGGGCAGAAGGTTCTGACTGTCGTTGGATCCGTGGCCATAATCTTCGTCGACATGGTCGTTGTCACCCGATCCAATAGAGAGCCATGCGCCTCCTTGCGGATCATATCCGTGAAGCAATCCCAGAGCTCAACCCCAATCGCGATCATCGGTCGGCTGATGTCCATCCCGGTCAGTGAAATCCGTGTCCCCGCCTGATCGCGTGTCGCGGCGAATGCAGCCAGCGCGAACTGCACCCCCAACGTGCCGCACCCCAAGTCGACCACATGCAAGTCCCGGGGAAGTTCGACCTGCATCTGATCTAACAGAGAGTACACCAGATTGATTTGTCGCGCTTGAAACCACGTTAGGTAGAAAAGAGCGACCCACTCACAGTCGTAGTTTGGCGTACGGCATTTCCCGGTTTTCGCCACTTCATCCAGAGCGATTCGGACGGTACGGGCGACTTCCTCATCGCTCAGGCCTCTGCTGAGCCGGCGGAACTCCCGCTCCGCGACCTTCGCGATTGCGCGATCGATCACATTCCCGAAGGAGCCGACACTCTCACCTCCTGCCAATGGCTCCAACCGTCTTCTCCCGTCTTGACGCCCCAATTCAGTTCGCCCCGGTTACAGTAGCTACTTCCGAACGTCCGTGCAGAGCTTCCTGAGATGCCGCCGTTCCCGGCTTGGAAAAGCTCGGACGCCTCCCCGTTTGCTCTTGGATCCCCACGAGCGAGTTACCTTGGACGTGCCCCGCAGGAGGGCCCGTTGCGACGGCTTCCTCTCCAGTACCTGTGCGACGGCGGCCCTCGTGAGCTTCTCGCGCTTGAGCTCGAAGACCACCAGCCGACCGTCTTCGTCAATGCCGAGAAGGTCAACGGCACCGGTTTCGACCGGAACCTGCCTGCCGACCAGCGTGAGCCCGCTCATCAGCATCTCGGGGTTCGCCACCAGCACGGCTTCCAGCATCTCTTCCGTCTCAATCCTCTCGGCCAGATCGAGCTTGGTTCCAGCCTGGGACGTCCGGTCGATCTCCCAGATGCCGATGTCAGTCTTCATGCGGGGACAATCCCTCCGGGTCGAAGGTCAGCACTTCCACCGTTCGCGTCCGCACGCCGATGCCGTGTGCGATCAACAGGTCGATGAGTCTGTCGCCATCGATGAGCGTAATCGGGGCTGCGCCCTGGGCAAACGCGGCTTCCACAGCTCCCTTCGCGAAGCGCGAAGTCGCGACGATCGTTCCTCGGACGGCATTGAATCGGTACAGGGATCCCCGGAGCGCGTCCAGGTCCTTCCGCTGAATGGTCCGCTTGTGGCGCTTTGCCTGTACGACCTCGCGGACCGAGGTGACGCCGAGCTGAATGTCGGCGACCACATCGACTCCGCCGTCACCGGATTGTCCGACGACCCGGACCTTCTGGTATTTCATCTCCCTGAGTAGTCGACCGACGAGCTCCTCGAAGGCTTTCGGTTCCATCTGCAACAGGTGTTCACGAATGGACTCGCGGACAGTTGCCTTCTGCTCCTTGGCGAGCATCCGGACCTTCATTCGCGGACCGGGCGCGGGTGCAACCTTCTCCAGGTACGAAATCCCGCCGTCGCTCACCGTGTACTTGGTGCGTTCGCGCTCGATCAGACCTCGGTCGAGGAGGTTTTTCAGGCGGCGGCGCAGAGTGTCGCGAACGGTCGAAGCTGAACGGAACGTGGAATGCCGCGCGAGGAATTCGGTCCACGCCGGCTCAAGGCCCCCGACCTGAGCGGGTCCGGTGTCGGCAACGATGGTCAGCAGTTCGACGAGGCCCTCCTGCGTGTCAAGAAACGAGACCGCCTCCCCGAGGTGATTCTCGATGAAGTCACGGCCGCGGTCGGTCAGGGCCAGACTCCCGCCTCGTCCATCGGCCAGAAGTTCGTATTTCTGACTGAGTAGCCAATGGCCGCGGGTGTGCCGGGGATTCACCTCCCCGTGGCTGGAGATCCAGATAGCGTGGGCGAGTTCCTGGGCGTTGCTCGTGAGTCTGTCCGGAATCCAGGTGTCCGGATCGGTCCAGTCGACCGGGTTCGTAGGCGTTCCGGTGAGCCGCCTTAAGGCGCTGTGAAGCCCCGTAATCTGTGCCTTGGACCGACCGGGCCAGACCCGGAGGAGGTGGCGTACTTCGTGATACAAGGGAAACCACGGGATACGGACGCGGCGCGAAGCCTCGGGTGGTAGAGCATGTGCAGAAACCTGTGGCGCTGTGCTGCCGGCGTCAGGCATGGTTGGGAGCCTCCTCGTTCGTCAATCGGCGAGAAGCAAGGTACCCGCAGGACTCCGGGTGGGACGAGGGCAACGCCGACGAGATCATGGCAGCCTGCATCGCCGAGATTAGCGATGGGGCGGGGATTGCGGGCTGCTCCTCGGGTCAACCGCTGCGCTAGTCCAACCCCCACCTTCACGTCGGCGCATTCCGCCGCGAACTGATGTCGGAGAACGCCATACCATCCTTGCTGACAGCCTGGCCCGTAGCTACAATGCTGCTACACTGAAAGGAGCTCCAGGATGCGTACCGATACCGTTGTCCGCGCGAGAATCGATGGTGAGACCAAGGCACGTGCCACCGAGGCGCTCAAGGCCATGGGCCTGTCCGTGTCCGACGTCATTCGCATGGTGCTGCTGCGGGTTGCGGAGGAGAAGCGACTCCCCTTCGTCGTCCAGGTACCGAACGCGACTACCCTCGAGGCCATGAGGGAGCTGGACGACGGCCGGGGTCAGCGTTGCGATACCGCCGAGGAGCTGTTCCGCGACCTTGAGATCTGACATACTGATCCCGGTTAGATCCTCGCAGTTCAAACGCGACGTCAGAAGAGCCAGGTCGCGAGGCAAGTACCTAAGCAAGCTACGGGTGCTTCTGGAGACCCTGATCGCACAGGAGCCGTTGGCTGCACGGCATCGCGATCATCCGCTTCGGGGCATCTGGAAAGGACATCGAGAGGCGCACAGTGAGCCCGATTGGCTCGTGATCTACTGCGTCAAGGGTGACGAGTTGCATTTGGTGCGCACCGGCACCCACTCGGATCTCTTCAGGGAATGAGGCCGCACTTCGGGCTCGCCTCCAGAATGAAGTGCGGATTCTGTCCCCCGTTTCCGTTCGCCACGTCGAATTCGTGCGCCGACTACGCCCGTGGCGCCGCCAGTTCGCTGCTGACCGCCTTCCGCTCGTCGATCACTGCCCGAATCTCCTCCTCACGGATCCGCTCGCGCTGCCCAACCAGTGCGTCCTTGAGAACATCGTTTGCTACCCGCGCCACATCCGCGAAGCTCAGTCCCACCGCCCATTCGGCGAGGTCGCTCCACACGGTGTCCGGCGAGGCAGCCCGATCAAGCCGCGTCTTCAACAGCTCGGCGATTTGTACGATGTCCGGCATCTCGAAATGAAGTATGTCGTCAAAGCGGCGGAAGAGTGCACGGTCGAGGACCTTGGGGTGATTGGTCGCTGCCATCACGATGCTGTGTGAGTCGTCCTGCTCGATCATCTGGAGGAAGCTGTTCAGCACCCGCCGGATCTCGCCTACGTCGGTGGCGATCCCGCGTTCCGAGCCGATCGCGTCGAACTCGTCAAAGAAATAGACGCCCCTTGTCTGGCCGGTGGAGTCGAAGATCTGCCGCAATTTGGCTGCGGTCTCTCCCATGAACCTGGTGATCAAGCCGTCAAGTCGAACCTGGAGCAGAGGGAGACGGAGTTCCCCCGCCAGGACCGAAGCGGACAGCGTCTTCCCGGTGCCCGGAGGGCCTACGAGCAGGAGCTTGCGCCTCGGCGAGAGGCCGTGATCCAGGATCTTCCCCGCGTGCCGCTGCTCGCGAATGACTCGGTCGATGCGACCCGCCAGGGCCTTTCCGAGGATCATGTCCCCGAGCCGCGCCTTGGGGTAGGAAGCTTCGAGCAGGTTCGCCAGCTCCCCACGCGGCCGACCGATTGGAACCGGGGACCCAGCCCTACGCCGGCTCTTGGCCTGATCGATAATGTCGCGCAGATCGGTGGCCAGTCTCCCGTGCCCGAGCTTCGCTTCGTGTGCCGCGACCTGCATGGCGACCGAGATGAATCGGTCGTTGTCGCCCGCCAGATGCGACCTCAGCAACGCCTTGAGCTGTTCGGCACTGGCCATGGGGTATCTCCCGGTTGCGCTTGTGGGGTGTCGGGGTGGGCGGGCAACGTAGCGATTCGGTTGAGCCTGCGGTATGGCTGGAGGGGCCAGGTTTCATGACGAGCACTGCGCGCCAACTGTTTACTCGTTGGAATGTAATCTCGACCTTACAATATGACAAGTCCACTTGTCATTTGGACGCCCCCACATCCGTCCCATCTCAGGACCCCGGCTCAACCCTGAACCGCCGCTCGCTCGCCGCCTCCGACCCGTCCGGACCGACGACTCTGATCTTGAGTGTGTAATCTCCGGCATCGAGGTTGGCAATGTCCACAGCGAGTGCCATCGGTTCGACCGCGGTGGTTGTAGTCTGCGTCCATGACACCTCGGGCACCTTGGGGGCCGACCGGATCCGGAGCGCCCGGAGCGTCCGCGTGAGCATTCCCGGTCTGTCCCCCTCGACGGTGATCGAATGGCGGAGTGGCCACCTCGGAACCGCACCGTAGACCTCCCAGTAGACGGCAAGTTCCTCACCCACCTCCACGGTCGTTGTTCCGAGCGTCCGCGCCACGGCTGCGTCCCGAGTCGCCGGCAGGTCGAGTCCCATCGGCGTCATCAGAAGCGGGTCGGACAGTACGAGCCCGCCGGAATCGAGCGGCAGCAGGCCACCACGCGCGCGGGCGGCAGCCTGATTCTCGTCCAGTGACTCGATGCCCACCGCCACCGGTCGATTGGCGATGACCGCCTGGAAGATTGGATCTGTACCTCCCGGGGCGGCTGGAAGCACCGTCGGAAAGCTGCCGGGCCCGTCGCTGACCAGAAAGACGGTCCGAGGTGCGACGAGCCGAGCTTCCTCGAGGCGGGCGGCTGCTACCACGACCAGCGAGTCGCCGTCGAGGAACCGTGCAAACTGCGCGGGCACCTGAGTAATCGGACCGTAGGCGGTGGGCGTGTAGCGCTCGTCCTCTATCCCGGCCTCAAGATTGTAGCGCAGCGCGCCGATCCCGTCGGTGATTGCCGAGACCGGAGTGAAGCGGTACCTGGCCGCACGCAAGCTCGTCCAGCGTGGTCTTGGCGTGGGTTGCGGCAACCACGAGTCCTCGGGTCCGCGGCGCACCAGGAGACCCTGGTGTGGATACCCGTGTTGTCCGCCGCGTGCTTCGAGGAGGGTCCAGTGCAGCACCAACTCGACGCCTCGACGCACATGCGCTGTCCAACGTTCGTTGCCGGGAATGGTCCACATCGGGTTGGCCAGCCACCAGAATCGCTGCTCGAAGTCACCGCGCTCACGACCCGTCAGACGCCGGTATGCCGATCCGTCCTTGCCTTCCAGCAGGTCGCCGATACCCGTGAGGAGCGCCGCCAGGGCCGGATCAGCGTCCGGCAGCGCGGAACGGAAATAGGCAGCGGCCTGGGTGGGCTCGCCGCCCCGTTCGTGAACCATGCCCAGGAGCAACTCGCACCACCAGGCGACAAAGTTGCATTCACGAGCCACCGCCAGGGTCTCCTGAAAGTCACTGAGCCGGGTATGCGCATAGACGAGCTGGGCGAAAGCCAGGGCGTCGTCGGGTCTGTCGGCCGCGGCCTCCCCGAGCTTGGCCAGCAGCCCGGCTACTTCCTCCGGCTCACGACGTCCGAGACGTCTCCAGTTGTGGTCTTCGTGATCCCCGTTGAAACACACGTCGCCATCGTCGGCGCTGCATCCCGAAGTCGCGGTTCTCCGCAGCCGCGCGGGGCCGTAGTAGCTGCCCAGAATCCACGCGACATCAGGCGCAAGGGGCCCTTGCCATTTGACTTGGGCCGTGGAAGCGGCTTCCTCGTCGCGGGCAATGGTTTCCTGCGCGTGGGAGTCGCGCGGCGCCACCAGCGACGTCCCGAAGAGCGCAAGCGCCACAGCAGGGCAGGAGATCACTGCGGTGGGAAGCGCCGGCACAGGCGGGAGGAGGTCGGCAGATCCGCACTTGAGGCGCTGAAAAAGGAGCATTTGGGGTGGTTTTGGGGGTGCAACCAGCGAGCGAGACGCGAAGAATAGCGGGAGTCGCGTCGTCATGACAGGCTCTTTTCCGAAGCAGGGAATCGGCAGCTGTCCGGTTCGCGAGGTTCACATCGGCGCATTCCGCGGCGAACTGATGTCGGAGAACGCCATACCATCCTTGCTGACAGCCTGGGCTGTATCTACAGTGCTGCTACACCGAAGGAGGTCCAGGATGCGTACCGATACGTTTCAAACGCGACATCAGAAGAGCCAGGGCGCGAGGCAACTCCTCGCCACCACCGCAATCATCCTGGCCGCCTGCCTCCCCGACGCGGACTCTCCCCCCGGCAGAACCGAAACCGTCGTCGAGACCATTGGGGACACCACCGTGGTGCGCACCATGTCCGGCAGCGTTTGGGGTGCGGAGGCGATCCTGGTTCCCGAGATCACGATCGGCAGAGTCGAAGGCGCCGGGGAGTACCTTTTCGGCTGGATCTGGTCGATCGCGGTGGACGACGAGTGGAACGTGTACGTCTTCGACGAGCAGGCACAGCACGTTCAGGTGTACGACTCGGCCGGCGTGTACATGGAGACGCTGGGTGGACGGGGAGAGGGCCCGGGTGAGTTCAGCCGCGCCGAGGCGATTGCGTTGCTGCCCGACGGCCGGCTGGTCGTGCGGGATGCCGGCAACATGCGGGTTCAGGTGTTCGGCCCAGGCCCCGGGGTGCGGGACGAATGGCGGTACAACTCGGGCTACGCCTATTCCATGGGCCCGCTTTACAGCGACGGGCTCGGTCGCACGTTCCTGGAGACGCGCGACATGTCGCGAACGGACTACGGCATGCATCTCGTCGTTTTGGGATCCGATGGAACACCTCTTGACACGATGCCCCTGCCTTCAGGCGGGTATGAGCAGGCGACCCTCACGGCAGAGTTCTCCGACGAGGGTGGATCGGGCCGAGCAACCTCGATCGTGCCCTTCTCGCCCAGATTCATTTGGACAGTTCATCCCAACGGACACTTTTTGACCGGGTATTCCTCGGCGTACCGCATCAACGTCCCCAGCGACGACGGCGTGCTGCGAATCGAGCGCGTCCACGACCCGGTTCCCGTGTCTGACGGAGAGCGTGAATCGTCGGTCGAACGCATCACTCGAAACATGCGCAACACCCAGCCGGGCTGGAGTTGGAACGGCCCACCGATCCCCGATTACAAGCCGGCCTTTGTGGAACTTCTGGTCGGCAAGGGCGGACGCGTCTGGGCCCAGTTGTCGTCCGAAGGAGAGCTCATCGAGAACGAGAACTACAACCCGGACAATCCCGGATCGGTGCCCGTGCTCTGGAACGAACGCCTCCGCTACGATGTTTTCGAGCCCGACGGCACCTACCTGGGCATCGTCTTGCCCCCGGAGGAATTCAACCCCATGGCACGCCCGGTCTTCGACGGCGATCACGTGTGGGCCGTCACGACCGACGAGCTGGGGGTCGCGAGGGTGGTGCGTTACCGTGTATTGGTCGGTGAAGGGTAGAGAGCTTGGTCAGGAGCCGTTCTGTCAAGAGAATGTGGCCACTTGCACAACACCGAACCGCCCCCTAACCTACACCAACCTTCGTAGCCCACGGTCAACCCCCGAAAACCAAGCCCCCATGAAGACCTTCCGAACAGCTGCCAGCATCGTCGCGCTACTCGCCGCCGTCGTACCTCCAGCCGTGAGTCAGGTCATTGCGGGGCCCGCCGGTCCGGTCGAGTTCATCGGTTTGCAGCGCTGGGAGGCCCAGGAGCTGTTCGACGCAATCCAGGATCTCGCCCCCGACCTCCCTTTTCACGCATGCGCCAACCTGATGAAGCAGAACCTCGGATTCGCCGAGGCGGCCGCGCTTCGCTATCGGATGGATCAATCCGACGACTGGTACACGGTCGTGTCCGGTGTGGAAGACGGCACGCGGATCAAGTACCGTTCGACCGGAGGGGAATCGGTCGTTCTGCCGGAGTCCTGGCAGGAGCTGCAGGCAGCCATCGGTGACGACTACTATACGCTGGCCGTGGTCGCGCGCGCTTTCCCCCTGCGCGGCTACTTGAGCAACCCCGATAGCCCGCAACAGGTCGCTGAACGGATGGGTGCCGATCCCGTATTCGTCGAACGGGTGTGGAACCTGGCCGACCGGCTGGACGGCGAAGCGGATCGACGCCTTGCCCACGCAGTGCTCGCAAGCGACTCATCGTCGTCGGCGCGGACCGTCGCGACCCTCGTGCTCGGCAACTTCATGGATGACGACAGGTCATGGCACGCACTCGTGAGTTCGGTGATCGACCCCCATCCCCACCACGTGGTCAACACCGTGGCTCGGAGCATGCTCGAAGGCATGCACGAGGGCATGGTCATGGGCCGGATGACGCGGCAGAGAGACCCGGTCGACTGGTCCGGGGCCCGTTCCCCGCTGTCGGCGATCTTCGGCGGCACGAACCTTCCCGCGTTCAGCACCATCCTGCAGGTCCTGGTCGTCACGGGCATTGAGCCGCAGCTCGCGCAGCAGCTGGCTCGCGAGAGCCCGGATCTGCTGCTCGCGTACGCCGGAGCAGAGCATGGACCAACCCGGATCCCGGCCTTGAACTTCCTGAGAGCCATGGGCGGCGAGGATTTCGGAACGGACGTCGACGCCTGGAGAGCATGGATCGCACGGATCAGCGGCAGGCCGTTTGACCGCTAGGCAAAGGTTGGCGGGCCCGGGACGACCGGCCGCAGCAAGTCGAACCTCTCGCGAACCCTGAAGACGATGTCGCAGTACGGACTCGTGGAACTGCGGCCGGGTGCCCGCGGTACGCTGGTCCCGCGGGTGCCCTACGACCAGGTGAGGCTCGATGTCTCGCTGACGGGTACGAGGAGCGGGTCAGTCGGGGTCAGCGGTTGATGCATCCCAATCCGCACACAGCCGGGAACCGCCCCTTCTTCGTTCTCGACATGTAATGCCGACATTACAAAAAGTAAGGTCCGGTTGACATTATGGGATCGAAGTGTGGTCCCCTACCCCTTCACCTCCCCCCTCAGCAACACCGCGCTGGCGATGGCGAGCCCCGCGACCACCCCTCCGACGACGAACGCGTCATCGAGCGCGCCGCCCAGGGCCGTCGTGAAGTACCCGCTCACGCTCTCGGCGGTCTCCGCGCCACCCGGCAGATCGGGCACCGTTGAGTCGAGCGGCGATCCGGAAGGCACCATCGACTCGAGCCAGCCGTCCGGAAGCCGGGCGCGCAGTGCTTCCGGGAGATTGTCCAGGAGGTGCGAAGACGTGCGTTGTGCCACGACGGCGCCCATGACCGCCACGCCGACCGTGCCTCCCACCGACCTCTGGAACTGCAATGCCGCCGTGGCGGAACCGATGTTGCCGTGAGGAACCGCATTCTGCACGGCAACCATGAATGCCGACGTCACGCCGCCGATCCCGATGCCCATCGCCAGAATGTACGCGAGGGCGACGGCAACGCGGGTGTCGGACCCCAGGGTCGAAAGCGCCAGCATCCCGGCCGCCGCGAGAACCGTGCCGGGCAGAGCGACCGCGCGGTAGCTCAGGCCTGAACGGGACAGAAGATGTCCCGACACCGCTGCACCGACGACGATGCCCAGCAGGATCGGAACAAGAAAGGCGCCGCTCTGCGCGGCGGAAGTCCCCTGCACCGCCTGAAAGTACAGCGGTATGAAGAGGATGCTGCCGAACATCATGAACCCGATCAGGAAGTAGGCCGATACGGACACCAGCACGGTTCGGCTTCGGTAGATGCCCAGGGGCACGATCGGGCACGCCGCCCTGGATTCGATGACCATGAAGAGACCGGTGACCGCCAGTCCGAAGACAAGGAGCCCGATCACCTGCCAGGAACCCCACGGATAGAGCACGCCTCCAACCGAAAGCGCAACGAGAACGCACATCGTGCCTGTAACCAGCGCCGCGATTCCCGCATGGTCGATCA
Organism: Gemmatimonadota bacterium; assembly: GCA_022823225.1. Lineage (GTDB taxonomy): Bacteria > Gemmatimonadota > Gemmatimonadetes > Longimicrobiales > Gaopeijiaceae > Bin94. The sequence goes on along the minus strand of JAJDXM010000057.1, from coordinate 6,469 downwards.
CGGGCCGTTCGCCGGACGAACCGGTGTGGCCGGGATAGGATCGCGCGATCCGGGCCAGCACCAACAGCCCGATGGGCACGTTGAGAAGGAACGCCCAACTCCAGTGCGCCCGGTCGATGATGAATCCCCCGGCCAGCGGTCCCGCGACGGCCGCCAGGCCGAACACCGCGCCCGCCAGGCCGTGGTATCTGGCGCGCTCCTCGGGGGGTGCCAGATCCCCCGCGGCGGAGATGGCGTTGACGATCGTCACACCGCCCCCGATGCCCTGCAGCGCCCGGAAGACGATGAGCTGGTTCATGGTCTCGCTCAACCCGACGGGGATCGAGGCCAGGGTGAAGACAACGATGCCGACCAGGAACATGACCCGGCGGCCGTAGAGGTCGGCGAGCCGGCCCGCGATCGGCATCGCCGTCGTCGAGGTCACCATGTAGGACGTGGACGCCCAGGCGTACCGGTCGAATCCTCCCAGGTCGGCGATCACGGCAGGCAGCACGGTGCCCACGATCGTGTTCCCCATGGCCGCCAGAAAGAGCGCCGCCATCGCACCCTGGAGCGCACGCCGGTGCTGGTCCGGATTCATGGCCTGCGAACGGGTGGCATCATCGGAAGTCGTCATGGCGGAGCTCCTGCAAGGTCGCGAGCGCCGGGACGATCACCATCAGCACGCCGGTCGCGGCAATGATCCCGAAGCCCAGCGAGGCCGCCATGGGGATCAGAAAGCGTGCCTGCAGGTCCTGCTCCAGAATGAGGGGAGCGACGCCGAGGAAGGTGGTCAGCGAGGTCAGGAAGATCGGGCGGAAGCGCGCCTTGGCCCCCCCGATGATCGCGTCGCGCACGGGCATGCCCGCGCGCCGACGCTCGGTGATGAAGTCGATCATGACGATGGAGTCGTTGACGACCACGCCGCTCAGCCCCACAAAGCCGAAGATCGAGGTGGCGGCGATCTCGAACCCCAGAAGCAGATGCCCCAGCACCGCGCCCACCAGGCCGAACGGGATCGCGGCCATGACGATCAGGGGCCGCACGTACGAACGGAACGGGATCGCGAGCAGCGCGTAGATCACGAGGAGCGCGAGGGCGAAGCCGGCGCCGAGAGCGCGCATCGACTCGGAGACCCCTTGGCGCTCGCCCGCGAACGCGTGTGCGAGGCCGGGATCCCGGGCCGACATCTCTTGCAGGGCCGCGTCGAGCTGCTGGATCGCCGCCTGCGCGGTGCCCGCCTGCGCGTCGGCGGTGACGGTCGCCACACGGCTGCCGTCCTGGCGCCGGATCACGACCGGCGAATTCCCGAACCGCGCCGCCGCGACCCGGCCGAGATGGACTGTGCCCCCCGCGGGTGTGCGGACCCGGTACGTCTCCAGATCGGCGATGGCATCACGTTCGCGCTCGGGAAGACGCGCATAGACGCGGACCTCCTCCCGTCCCCGCTGCAGCCGAACCACCTCCTCGCCGAAGAACGCGGCACGGACCTGACGGGCCAGATCGTCGAGCGTGAGACCCAGCGTCCGGGCCTCGGGCTTCAGATCGAGCTGAATCTCCCGGACACCCTGTTCCCGGTCCGACCGAACATCGAAGATGCCCGGCCACCCGCGCAGGAGCGCCGCAACGGTATCGGCGGCCGCGGTCAGGCGCACCGGATCCGGATGCGCGAGTTCGACATGCACGGGCCGGCCCAGGTCGACGAGATTGGCGCTGAAGGACAGGCTGCGGTAGCCCGCGATCTCCGCGGACTCCTCGCGCCAGGCCTGCAGCAGGGCGGAAGCGGTGATCGTCCGGCGCTGGGCGTCAAGGAGTCTGAGCTGCACGGTCGCCACGTGGGCACGGGGTCCCGACTCGGGAGCCCCGCCGGCATTCACGATGGCTGACCCGAGCGTTGCAGGTTCGCCACCCAGCGTGACTGCAACCCCGGTCAACAGCGGCTCCGCTCCCCCGGACGGTCCGGTCGACAGCCGGTCGACTGCCAGGCGTCCGGCGTCCTCCAGTTCCTGCGCCATGGCCGCGGTGCGTGCCCGTGGCGTGCCCTCGGGCATCTCCAGCGTTGCGGTCACCAGGTCGCCCTCGACGGTGGGCGTGAACGCCACGCCGACGATACCGGCGGGCACCATGGCGATGGTCACGATGAGCATGCCCGCCCCCGTGGCGAGGACGATCCCGGGCCGGGCCGTCGCGAAGCGCAACAGGCGGTCCAGGGGACCGTTCACAAACCGCTCCAGCGCGCTGTTCACGCGGGCCTGCGCGCGTCTGTGGAAGCCGTCGGCGGCGGGTCCGCCCGCGCCACCCGCGCCACCCGCGCCACCTGGCCTTCCCGCCCCGGAGGCACCGCCGGCGGACAGCCTGGAGAGGTGGTTGGGTAGCACCAGCAGCGATTCCACCAGGGAAAAAAGCAGCACCGAAATCACGATCACGGGGACCGCTTCGGCCATCGCCCCGACCGAGCTGGGAACGAAAAAGAGGGGAAGGAACGCCGCCACGGTGGTCAGAACGCCGAATATCACCGGTGCCCTCACGCGCCGCGTGCCCCGGATCGCCGCGGCCAGCCCGCCGTGTCCCCGCTCGCGCTCCGCGGCGATGTTTTCGCCCACCACGACCGCGTCGTCCACGACGATCCCGACGGCCAGAATGAAGGCGAAGAGAGAGGTCAGGTTGATCGAGACGCCGAGCGCCGCCATTACGGCCAGCGTCCCGATGAACGAGACCGCGATGCCCGCGGCGACCCAGAATGCGAGCCTGAGTTCCAGGAACAGCGTGAGCACGCCCACTACCAGCAGGAGGCCCAGGAACCCGTTCTTGAGCATCAGGCCCAGGCGAGCCGCGAGGGGGTCCGCGTCGTTGCTCCAGATATCCACCCGCACTCCCTGCGGCAGCCCCGGGGCCACGCTTTCGCGCAGCTGTCGCTTGACCGCTTCCGAAATGTCCAGCACCCGCTGGTCCGCGGTCCTGTACACCTCGATGAAGGCGGCCGGCTGTCCATTGTAGCGGCTGACCAGTCCGCCTTCGGCGAAGCCGTCGCGCACCTCGGCGATGTCGCCCAGGCGAACCGTTGTGCCATCGTCGCGGGCGAGCACGATGATGCTCTCAAAGTCGTGCTGACTGTAGCTGCGGCCCGCGGTGCGGATCCTGACACGCTCGTCGGGCGTGTCGATGCTGCCCGCCGACAGCTCCACCGTGCCGCTCCGGACCGCGGCGGCCACGTCCGGCAGCGTGAGGCCCAGCGCGTTCAGGCGGGCTGTCGGCACCTCGATCGAGATCTCGTAGTCGCGTACGCTGCTCGTCCGCACCTGCGAAACCGCGGGGAGCGCCGAGAGTTCGTCCTCGACGCGTTGGGCCAGCTCCTTGAGCGTCCGCTCCGGGACGTCTCCGTAAAGCGCGATCCGCATGATGGGGCGGCGCGACGTCATTTCGGCCACCGCCGGCCGCTCGGCACCCGCCGGGAACGTCCGGATTCCGTCGACGGCCGCCTTGATCTCGTCCAGCGCCCTCCCGGCGTCGGCGCTTCCGGCGAGCTCGGCGACAACCGACCCGAGCCCCTCCGAGGCCACCGACGCGACGCTCCTGACCCCCTCGATCGACCGAATCCGCTCCTCGATCCTGCTGACGATCGATTCATCCACCTCCACCGGCGATGCGCCCGGGTATGGAACGGAGACCTGAATGCGGTGCAGGGAGTGCTCCGGAAGAACCTCCTGGTCGAGGGTCCCGAGCGAGAGTAGTCCCGCCGCAAGGATTCCGACCATCAGGAGGTTGGCCGCGACGCCGTTGCGGGCCATCCAGGCGATCGGGCCGCCGTGCGGGTCCGCGCCCATGTGCCGGTCCGCGCCGCCCGTGCCGCCCCCGCCGTCCCCTCCGCCCGCCGCCGTCAAGTCGCGCCCCGCGGGTAGCGGCGCCCGTTCAGCTGCTTCCCGATGAAGGTGGGCCGTACGAAGTAATGGTAGATCACGAGGATCAGGCTGACTGCCGCGATCGAGACCAGCGCGAGCTTGAGGATCGCCGGAAGCGGCACGCCCGCCAGAAGGAGGGGAAGCAGCAGGACGAACGGCACGTGGACGATGTAGATCCAGTACGAGGCGTCAGCCATGTAGCGCCAGCGCGAACTCGGCTTGTCCATGTAGCGCAGGAACAGCCCGATCAGGCCGTAGGTCATGAACCACATGGAAAACGCGAGAAAGACGACCGCCGGAAGGTGCCCCTCGCCGGCCTCCGGGCACGTCCTGTCCGGTTTGGGGGGACAGCCGATCTCGAAGAAGTGCCGGTACACGAAGTAGCACGCGACTGCAGCGGCGAGGTAGACCCACGTAGGGCGCCTGAATCCCTCAAGCGTCGCCCGCCTGCGAAACAGTATCCACCCGAATCCGAAGAACAGGCCGTACAGCGCCAGCTGCCGCGGCGCGGGAAACGGACCGGCGTAGTAATCGATCGCCCACGACTCCATCCGGAACAGGACGAGGCCCGCAACCAGAATCAGCACTGCGATGCCTCCACGGTGCACCCGGCGCTCGAAGAGGTCCATCGCCCGGGCGCGCAGACCTGCGGGAAACCGGGCGGCCAGCGGCCGCAGTGCGCTCGCCACCACGCAGAGGATCAGCAGGTGGTAGAGGAACCACAGGTGCATGAACAGGTGGTCCAGTGCCCGGGACGAGGTCAGCTCGGCAAGGCTGTAGGCGCCGGTCGGCGGGACGGAGCTGAACGGCGCGGCGAACGGCCCCAGGAGGAACATCGTAACGGCCAGAATGGGCCAAGCCACCAGCAGCGGCACCCCGATCCGGCTCCACCGATGCCGCAGGAATTCCCGGGCGCCGCGCGTCTCGATAAGGTACGCGGCAAAGAACCCTGCAATCGCGAAGAAGACCGGCAGGTTGAACACGCGGATGAAGATGACCACCCAGTAGGTGAGCATGTCGGCCTGCGCGTCCCGGTACGGCCATTCGAAGAAGACGACGGGCACGTAGCTTACCGCGGCGTGACGAACCACGCCGAGCAGCATCATGGACGCGCGCAGTCGGTCGAGGGAGTGGTACCGGGGAAGGCTGACCCGCGGTCGAACGCCGGACAACGGGGCTACGCGGTCGCCGGCGCGTCGTGCGTCCGGCGCCCGAGGACGCGGACCCGCAAGCCCATGGGCTGCATGGTCGGGAAGGACCTGACGCGCAGCACATGGTCGGGCGCGAGCGGCTCCAGCACGAGCTCCCTCAATACCGTGACCATGGTAAGGGCGAGCTGGACCGGGACGAGACCGCTGCCGAGGCATTTGCAAACGGTCGCGCATCCTGCTGTGACCGTGTGACTTACGGAATTCGGCGATCCCGTTACCGCCGTTTGGTTCCCGCCGTTTGGATTATCGGGTGTCAACCTCGCGGCGGCGGCTGTCCAGAGCCGTCCTGAGTTGTACTTCGTCGGCCTGCTGGTAGCAGCGGAGAATGGTCTGCGCCTCCTTCCAGCCGCCGAGATCGCAGAGCACCTTGAGCGGGACGTTCATGAGGTCGGACGCGAACTTCCGCCTCAGCGAATGCCAGCCGCGACCGCGCTTGGGTTCGAGTCCGGCCAGCGTCTGGGCCTTCCTCCACCAGTACCCCACGAGCGTCCGGCCCGCGCACCCCGAGGGATCCCTCGGGGCGGGGAGCACCGGCCCGTCGCCGGTCCCGGCGCTCAACGCTCGCGCCTCCTCCAAAGCGGCCAACGCCTCGGCGGTCACGGGCGTGGTGTGCTCGTAGCCCGTCTTCTCGTGCTGCGCGCGCCACCGCACCGCTTTGCCCTCGAAGTCGATGTCGCTCCACCGAAGCTGGCGGATGGCACCGATCCGGTGTCCCGTTTCGTGCGCGAGCACGAGGGCGGTGCGGAACTGCCAGCCGACCTCAGTGGACACCCTCAAGAGCGCGCGGTACTCCTCTTCGGTGAGCACGACCCGGGTGGGGTTCTTCTCGACGGGCTTCCTGAGACCCCGGAGCGGGTTCCTGTCCAGCATCGGGCGGCCCCGCTCGTCCTTCGACCTCGCGGCCCAGTTGAGCACCGCCATCAGGAACGCCAAGTCGTATTGGATCGTCCGGTTGGACACGGGCCTGCCCGAGATACCGATCCTGCCCGCGCGCCGCGCCACGATGAACCGATCCCAGTCCCGCTGGGAGAGCGTCGCCGCTTCGCGGTCACGTCCGAAGAAACGGAGGAACATCTCCGTCGTGGTCCCGTCGTGTCGCCGGGACCGTTCGCCCTTGGTCGGCGTCACCTCCTCACCGTAGCTGTCAAACAGCGTGCCCAGCGTGAGCGGCTCAGGCTCGGCTTCCGCCTTGCCGTTAAGGTCCGGGGCGGCGAACCCGGCAGCGAACTCGTCCGCCTGCCGTTTCGCCCTCGCCCAGTCGCGGTGTCCGAGCGACCGGGTGAGCCTGCGCCCGTTCTCGCGCCACTCCACCTGGAACAGGCCGGTTTTCGGATCCGGGAAAATCCGGACCCTGTTCCGGCCCCACTCGCCGGCGCCGTA
>JAJDXM010000043.1 GCA_022823225.1 Gemmatimonadota bacterium | reverse complement strand
GCCGCTATCTGTAACTTCTGGTCGCCCTCCTCCTGGTGCGTCGGTTGCAGCCCTGGTTCGCAAATGTCCGCAAGCGTCTTTTAAAGACCCCGAAGACTTACATTCGCGACCGCGGAATCGGCCACGCGCTACTCGGAATCGACTCTCTCCACTCGCTCTTCGGGCATCCCGTCGTGGGCGGAAGCTGGGAGGGTTTCGTCATCGAGAACCTGCTGAGCTGCATTTCGACGGGAGCCGAGGCTGGCTTCTATCGAACGGCGGGAGGTGCGGAGATCGACCTCGTGCTGGACCTGGGTGGAGGCCAACTGTGGGCGATCGAGATCAAGAGGAGCACGGCTCCGTCGTTGTCACGGGGGTTCCACAGCGCGTGCGACGACCTCTGGCCGGACCGCAAGTTCGTCGTGCATCCGGGCGGAGACGACTTTCCCCTGGGGCGCGGCATCGAGGCCGTATCGCTGCAGAGCATGAGCCGGCGATTGTCAGGCGCGGGATGAGTACAGGGACGTCCGGGTTCGCGCGCAGGTGCTCCAGCAGGTCCAGGACTCGGCGCAGAACTTGCAAGGAACGACGGGGTCGGGGCACTCTGCAGCAAGACTGCGGGAACCCGGATAGACGAGAGGCGAATCCAGGCGCTGGAGCGAAATAACCTCGATGCGTTCGTGCATGCGGCCAGGGAGAAGACGACGCCCATCGGCGAGGTTGCGCCGACGCTTCGTCCGCTCGGTCCTCCTGATGGCAATCGGCTGTGTCCTTTTGCCCGGTCGAGTCGCGTCCCAGGAGGCCGAGCCGGTTCCCGCGCGCGCCTCCATCCTCGGCCTCGTCTACGACGGGGTGACCGGAATCCCGATCGCGGGCGCCGCCATCTACCTCTGGGAGGAGAACCAGGGCGTGCTCGCCGATTCACTGGGCACCTTCCGCTTCGAGGATGTTGCCGCAGGAATTCACGCCGTCGCCGCACTCCAGCTGGGGTATGAGGAGGCGCATGCCGCAATCGAAGTGCCCGAAGACGGCGCCATCGTCGAAATCGAACTCAAGCCCCGACCCATCATGCTGGACGGTGTCACCGTCGTGGTCGACAACATCAGCACGATGGAGAGACGGTTGAGCACCCGCCGTCTGGCCACCCTGTCTTCCGCGCGCGCTTTCAGTCAGGAACGCATGCTGCGTACGCCGACCGCAGACGCCCTGGAGTTCCTGCAAAGGGATGCCGGTCTGCGGACGGTTCCCTGTCCCGGAAGCCTCGTCGCCCATGGGCCGGCTCCTTTTCGTTTTCCGGACCTGGGATGGGCCATGTTCCGACAGACGCCCGGACCGCTGTCGAGTCGTTGCGTCCTCCGGCGGGGTCGTCCCGTGAGTCCGAGAGTGTTCATCGATGAAGCGCCGCTCGTCGCGGGACTGGACGGGCTCGAGAACTATCCGACGGCACAGATCTACCTCATGGAGGTCTACTCCTACGGCACCGAGATCCGCGCCTACACCTACGCCTTCATGCAGCGCATGGCCGAACGGCCCATGGCCCTGGCTCCCATCGCCCTCTGGCCGTGACGCCGGCAGACGCCACTGGCGTCCGCCCTGGTGGACGCCACGTGCAGGAATTGCGTCGATCAACCGGTCGAGACACACTTGCTGTTCACCAGAAACAACGTTAGCCGGCGACGGGCCAGGCGAAGGAGCCGTGGGACGATGATGCATTCATGCCACCGGCCAGCGACACAGCGACGCAGACGTGCAAGCTTGTCGGTCCTGCTATCCGGGCGACTGCTTCCGGCGGCAGCGGTCTGCCTCCTTCTTCCGGCGGCAGTCGATGCGCAAGACGCCGAGCCCTCGTCCATCCGTGTACCGCTGCACGGTATCGTCTACGACGCCTTCACGGGCACCGCCGTGGCGGGCGCCGCGGTCTACCTGGACGGCGAGGGATACGGCGTGCTGTCGGACTCCGCGGGGGTCTTCCGCTTTGCGGACGTTTTTCCGGGGCCCCAGCTTGTCGCCGCGATACAGTTCGGGTACGAAGAGACGGCGGCGCAGGTCGAAGTGCCCGAAGAGGGTGCCTTCATCGAGATCGAGCTCACGCCCCAACCCATCCTGCTCGATGGCGTCACCGCGGTGGTCGACAACATCAGCACCATGGAGAGGCGGACTGTCTCGGGCGTGAATCACGGCAGGGAATCGTCTAACTACATACAGGGCCGCATGATCTGCGCTTTCTGCCCTTCGGCCGCACCTGCTCCCGTCGTCTAGTTATGGCGAGGAAATCGCGTCAAACTGCGGGAAATTCCAGTCGTCTCAGCGTACCCTATCCCACCGACATCTGAAGGCCTTCTGGAGGGGAGTTCCCACGTTCGTTGCCCCGTGGGCGACGGTGGAGTGTCCTTGGGAGTCCGCTATCTTCCGAACGCCCAACCAAGTCCTCACATCAGTCGGAGCAGACATGAGACCAGCGATCAAGGATCTCCTCCAGCTAACGGATCCTCGGCTATTCGAGGAGGTCGCTGAGGGAATCCGGCTCATTGTCGAACATGCCGAGAGTCTGGAGGCGACCGCAGTCCGTCTCCGTGTGATCGACGAGCACCGTGCCGCAGCCATCGTTGGTGGACTCGCGAAGGAGGAATCAGCGAAGGTCCTTGTCCTGTTGGACCTGGTCCGATGCCCACGCTACAACCAAGACGGGAGGTCCAAAACGGTAAAGGCGTTCGGCAATCATCTTGCGAAGGAGATCTACGCAGATTCCTGCAATTGGAGGCCAGTCGATTTTGCCGAGGTCACGAGGATCGTGAACCGCGAGCGACGGCCGTACTACCTTGATGGTCCCAACGACGTTGACTGGATCCTCCCGAACTATGCCAAGGCTCGGAGAGAGAACCGGATGTACGTGGACTACGTGCAGGACATGGCGGTAGAGAACGGTGAGTACGAGTGGGTATCTCCGCTGCCGGATAGCCTTTACCGAGAATACGGAGACGCAACACCACCGTGTCTGGCGGTAGCCCGCGCGCTGCACCGCGTCGGAATGACGACGCCGGAAGGGCTGGCTGCGGTGGCAGATCTTTGGCGCGGCTTCGAGCCGCAGCCGCAGACAACCCGTCAAGAGCTACGAGAGCGGAACTACGACTCATTGGTTCGCGTGAGCCAGGCACGCCCGAATCGGGAGGTTGATTCGGGGGACGTGGGGGCGATCTGTGACCATTGGCAGTTTCCGCTGTGGCCGCTCGATCTACGGGAATCAGGGCCGGCCAAGGACAAACTCGCGGACCTTCGCCTTGAGAGAGCCGCACAGATCGAGTCGCGCTTGAAACGGGAGTCAGAAAGGGATCCGGCGCCTTCGGTCACGCGTGAGAAGGTCGAGGAACTGACCAAGGCCCATTCGGACTTCGAACTGGAATGGGAGCGCTTGATCGCATCGCTTCCAGGAAACCGAGACTCGGGCCTTCGCTTCTCGAGCGGGAGCGTCAGATCCTACGGGCTGGAATCGTACGAGCGCCTACGGCGCATGGTTGGCAACCTTGGAGTTGAGGAACTCATGGACCTGGCCGCCCTCGGGTGGTTCGGGAGACACCCTGAGTATGGATGGGTATACTGCCACCGCCATGCCCGCAGAATGATCTCGGATGGTTCCATCGGCTACGTGTGCGGACTTGGTCATCATTGGATGAACGGGTTGAAGCGTTGGGAAGGGCCGCCGCGGCTTCCAACGCGCCTAACCATCGGTGGCGGAGACACGGCGTAGCGGCCAGTCCGGTAGGCGGGTCACGTTGGGGGGACCACCGACTGATGATCGGCAGGGTTGCTCGAATGCTACCAAGGCCGTTGCCGGGCCGGTAGCTTATGTGGAGGGTCCCTGCGGGATGCGGGACCCGGTCGCTTCCAAGAGAAACCCACGATTCCCACATGACCGCGCCCGACCTGAACTGGATCGCCAACTACATCTGGGGCATCGCGGACGATGTGCTCCGCGATGTCTACGTCCGCGGCAAGTACCGCGACGTGATCCTGCCGATGACCGTGCTCCGGCGGCTGGACGCGGTGCTGGAGCCCACCAAGCGGGCCGTGCTCGACATGAAGTCCACGCTGGACGCCGCCGGGGTCGCGAACCAGGACGCCGCGCTCCGGCAGGCGGCGGAGCAGGCCTTCCACAACACCTCGCAGTTCACGCTCCGCGACCTTCGGGCGCGGGCCGGACGGCAGCAACTCCGGGCCGACTTCGCGGACTATCTGGACGGGTTCTCGCCCAACGTGCAGGACATCCTTCGCAACTTCGAGTTCCGCAACCAGATCCCGCGCCTCGACAGGGCCGACGCCTTGGGTTCGCTGATCGAAAAGCTGACATCGCCTGAGATCAACCTCGGTCCCGACCCGGTGATGGAGACCGACGGCACGGTGCGTCACCCCGGCCTCGACAACCACGGCATGGGCACGGTCTTCGAGGAACTCATCCGGCGCTTCAACGAGGAGAACAACGAGGAGGCGGGCGAGCACTTCACGCCGCGCGACGCCGTGACGCTCATGGCAAGGCTCGTGTTCCAGCCTATCGCCGACCGGATCGAGTCGGGCACCTACATGCTCTACGACGGGGCATGCGGGACCGGCGGCATGCTGACCGTGGCGGAGGACGTGCTGCATGGGTTCGCGGAGGAGCGCGGAAAGCAGGTGTCCACACACCTCTGGGGCCAGGAGATCAACGCCGAGACCTACGCGATCTGCAAGGCAGACCTGCTGCTGAAGGGCGAGGGCGAGGCCGCCGACAACATCAGGGGCGGCCCGGAGCACTCGACGCTCTCGAACGACGCGTTTCCGACGCGGGAGTTCGACTTCATGCTCTCGAACCCGCCGTACGGAAAGAGTTGGAAGACCGACCTCGAACGGATGGGCGGCAAGAAGGACATGCGCGATCCGCGCTTCGTGATCGAGCACGCGGGCGATCCCGAGTACTCGCTGGTCACCCGTTCCAGCGATGGCCAGATGCTTTTCTTGGCCAACAAGCTCTCGAAGATGAAGCGGGACACCCCGCTCGGCAGCCGGATCGCCGAGGTCCACAACGGAAGCTCGCTGTTCACCGGGTCGGCGGGACAGGGCGAGAGCAACATCCGGCGGTGGATCATCGAGAAAGACTGGCTGGAGGCCATCGTCGCCCTGCCGCTCAACATGTTCTACAACACGGGGATCGCCACCTACGTCTGGGTGCTCACGAACCGCAAGCCCGAGCACCGGCGGGGCAAGGTGCAGTTGATTGACGGGACCAAGTGGTTCCGTCCGCTCAGGAAGAACCTGGGGCAGAAGAACTGCGAACTCGGGCCGGACGACATCGAGAGGATCTGCCGGACGTTCCTCGACTTCGAGCAGTCGGAGGAGAGCAGGATCTTCGGCAACGAGGAGTTCGGGTACTGGAAGGTGACGGTCGAGCGGTCGCTCCGGCTGAAGGTGGACCTGTCGCCGGAGCGTCGCACCGGGTTCGCCGAGGCGTGCAGCGATGCCGGGGAGGAACCGCTCTCGAACGCTGTGGAGCGGGTGGCCGAGACGCTCGGTCGCGGGCCTCACTTGGACTTCAACGTCTTTCTCGACGTTCTCAAGGCCGACATGTCCGGTCGTCGCGTGAAGCTCACGGCCAAGCGCAGGAAGCTGTTGCAAACCGCGCTTGCCGAGCGGAACGAGGCGGCGGAGCCGGTGGTCAAGAGGGTCCACCGGCGAGGCACCGCGCCCGACCCCATCCGGGGGATGTTCGAGTCGCGCGATGGCTCGAAGACTCGCGTCGTCGAGTACGAACCCGACACGGCGCTCAGGGACACCGAGCAGATCCCTCTGAAGGAAACCGGCGGGATCGAGGGGTTCCTGCGGCGCGAGGTGCTCCCCTACGCCGGGGACGCGTGGTACGTCGCGAAGAGCGTGAAGATCGGCTACGAGATCAGCTTCAACCGGTACTTCCACAAGCCGGAGCCGATGCGAACGCTCGATGAGATCCGTGCCGAGATAGCAGCCGTTGAGCGCGACGCGGAGGGACTGCTGGAGGGATTGCCGGGGCGCGAGACGGTTCCCGTCCACGCGAAGACGCGCGTCTACGCCGACACGTCCGTGATCGGCGGCTGCGAGGACGACGAGTTCAGGGAGCCGTCCCGGAGGCTGATGGAGCGGTGCGCACAGGGCGAGGTGACGCTCGTTCTGTCGGCGGTTACGCTTCAGGAACTGGAACGTGCGCCCCAAGCGGTCAGGAACGTGCTCCGGGCCGTAGGGGCCGACAACTTGGAGGTGATCGCCATCACGGACGAGATCAGGGAACTCGCGGACCGCTACGTCGAGAGCGGCGCGCTCGGCAAGGGAATGCGCGCCGATGCCCAGCACATCGCCGCCGCAACCGTTTCCGGCGTGGACGTGCTGGCAAGCTGGAACTTCCGCCACATGGTGAACCTGAGGCGGATCCGGCAGTACGGCGACGTGAACCGCCGGATGGGGTATCTTCCAGTGGAGATCCGGAGCCCGAAGGAGCTTGAGCATGAAGACTGAGGCAGGAGAGAAGGCGTTCGACTGCGTGAAGTGGACGCGCAGCACCCGTGACCGCATCAGCGCGGAGATCCGGGACATGTCCCAAGAGGAACTGGTGCGCTGGTTCGAGGACCGGCGGCCGGCGGATCCGTTTCTGGCCGAACTGTTTGATCGCCGTGAAACACCGGCGGGCGACCGAGGCTTGGCTCCGGTCGGCAGTGAACGTGGCGCAGCCCTGCGGTCTTGAGGCGGGAGCCTGTCGGCCATGACCGCGATCCAGCCCTACCCGGCTTATCGTGACTCCGGTGTGGAGTGGCTGGGCGAGTTGCCGGAGCATTGGGAATTGCGGCGAATGGCGACGGTTGCTGACCTGCGGGTCAGTAACGTCGATAAGCATGTCCGTGAAGGAGAATCCCCGGTTCGGTTGTGCAACTACCTGGACGTTTACCATAACGAGCGGATCGGTGCCCATCTCCCGTTCATGGCTGGAACGGCCAAGGAGCGGGAGATACGGAAGTTCGGGCTGGACGTGGGGGACGTTCTAATCACCAAGGACTCCGAGGATTGGTCAGACATAGGGGTGCCAGCCCTCGTCGATTACGCCGCACAAGATCTCGTCTGCGGATACCACTTGGCGATGCTCCGGCCCGATGGAACATCCCTCGCTGGCGGATACCTCTTCCACGCGCTGAAGGATTCCCATGTGGCATGGCAATGTCAGGTCGCAGCAGCGGGTGTGACGCGGTATGGCCTGTCGCGGAACGCGATCAGGTCGATGAGAATCCCCCTTCCCCCTCTCTCCGAGCAACGGACCATCGCCCGCTTCCTGGACGACGCCGACCGTCGGATCCGGCGCCACATCCGGGCGAAGGAGCGGCTGATGGAGCTCTTGGAGGAGGAGAGGCGGGCGGTCGTCCACGAGGCCGTCACGGGCCGGATCGATGTCAGAACCGGCGAGCCATATCCGGCCTACAAGGACTCTGGGGTCGAGTGGCTGGGGAACGTGCCGGAGCATTGGGAGATCCGCCGCGTGGCAACCGTTGCCCACCTGCGGGTCAGCAACGTCGATAAGCACGTCCGTGAAGGGGAATCCCCCGTTCGGTTGTGCAACTACATGGACGTGTATCACAACGAGCGCATCGGTCCCGATCTTCCGTTCATGGCTGGAACAGCAACGGAGCGGGAGATTCGGAGGTTCCGATTAGCGGAAGAGGACGTGCTCGTCACCAAGGATTCCGAGGATTGGTCGGACATTGGAGTGCCGGCCTTCGTTGAGTATTCCGCACACGATCTCGTCTGCGGATATCACTTGGCGATGCTCCGGCCCGACCAGACATCCCTCGACGGGGGATACCTCTTCCAAGCGCTGGGGGACTCCCATGTGGCATGGCAGTTTCAGGTCGCAGCGGCAGGCGTGACGCGGTATGGCTTGTCGCAGAATGCGATCAGATCGATTAGGATCCCCCTTCCACCCCTGACCGAGCAGACCGCCATCGCCCGCTTGCTGGAGGCCGCAGGTCGGCGCATGTCAACGCGCCGCGCGACGGTCGCACGCCAGATCGACTTGCTCCGCGAGTACCGGACCCGCCTGATCGCCGATGTCGTGACAGGAAAGCTCGACGTGCGCGAGGCGGCGGCCAAGCTACCGGAGACCGACCCGCTCGCGGACGACCGCGACCGGCCCGGTACCATCCCCACCGAACCGAACCCACACGAGTCCGAATACGACATTGCAAAGGCGGCGAGCCCATGACGGACTGGAGCACATGCCCGGCAGTGGAGCGCAACCCCCGCAAGATCAGCGGAGCTTGGGCTTTCACGGGAACGAGGGTGCCGGTATACGCCCTCTTCGAGAACTTGGAGAGCGGTGCGACCGTGCAGCAGTTTTTGGAGTGGTTTCCCGACGTCAAGGAGTGGCAGGTAACGGCAGTTCTCAAACACGAGACGGAATACTTCAGGACGCCGGTCTTACCTTGAAGATCCTGTTCGACCACGGGACTCCGGCACCGCTTCGACGCCATCTCCCGGAACACTCCGTCGATAGATCGGCGGAGAGGGGCTGGGAGTTGCTGGAGAACGGCGAACTGATTCAGCGGGCCGAAGAGGATGGGTACGATGTCATTGTGACGACGGACCAGAGCATGCGATACCAGCAGAATCTGGCTCGGAGGAAGTTGGCGATCGTGGTTCTCATGGCCACGGCATGGCTCAGGGTGCGGCACCGGACGGCCGAGATCCGGACAGCCGTTGAGGAAGTGCGGCCCGGGGAACTCAGGGAAGTGCCGATCCGACATACCGGGTGACATGACCACGGACACGTCCGAACGGGGTCTCGAACGCCTGATCTGCGAGGTGCTGACCGGCGACCCCTGCGACCCCCCACCGAGCGGCACGGTCGGCGAGCCCGCTCCCGGATACGGCGGCGTCGGCTGGTCCCCCGGCAACGGTCGCGACTACGATCGCGAGTACTGCGTCGATCCGGTCCAACTCCGAGCCTTCCTTGAGGCCACGCAGCCTGAGTCCGCCGCCGCCCTCCGGCTCGCCGAGCACAGCCCGACACGCCGCAAGTTCCTGGCCCGGCTTCAGGGCGAGATCAACAAGCGCGGCACCATCGACGTGCTCCGGCGCGGCGTCAGGCACGGTCCCCACCACCTGGAGCTCTTCCACGGCACTCCATCGGCCGAAAACGAGACGGCCCGGCGGCTGTTCGAGTCGAACCGCTTCACGGTCGTCCGCCAGCTACGCTACAGCCGGGACGAGACCCAGCGCGCGCTCGACATCGCGCTGTTCATCAACGGCCTTCCCGTCTTCACGTTCGAACTCAAGAACAACCTGACAAAGCAGACGGTCCACGATGCCGTCCGGCAGTACGAGACGGCCCGGAACCCGAGGGAGCCGCTCTTCCGGCTCGGGCGCTGCGTGGCGCACTTCGCGGTGGACGAGAGCGAGGTCCGCTTCTGCACCCACCTGAAAGGCAAGGCCTCGTGGTTCCTGCCCTTCAACCAGGGCTGGAACCAAGGGGCGGGCAACCCGCCCAACCCAGACGGTCTCAAGACCGAGTATCTGTGGCGCGAGGTGCTGGCCCGAAGGAGCCTGACGGACATCCTCGAAAACTACGCCCAGTTGCTGGCGGAGAAGGACCCGAAGACCGGCAGGAAGAAGCGGAAGCAGATCTGGCCCCGGTACCAGCAACTCGACGTGGTGCGCCGCCTGCTGGCCGACGGGGCGCGTCACGGGGCCGGCAAGCGATACCTGATCCAGCACTCCGCGGGCAGCGGCAAGAGCTACTCTATCGCGTGGCTGGCGCACCAGATGATCCCCCTGAAGAAGGACGGCAAGACCGTCTTCGACTCGATCATCGTGGTCACCGACCGCCGGATTCTGGACCGCCAGATCCGCGACACCATCAAGCAGTACGGGCAGGTGAAGGCCAACGTGGGGCATGCCAAGCGGTCGGGCGACCTGAAAAAGTACATCGAGCGGGGCAAGAAGATCATCGTCACGACGATCCAGAAGTTCCCGTTCATCCTCGACGAGATCGGGAGCGGGCACCGCGACCGCAGCTTCGCGATCATCATCGACGAGGCGCATTCGAGCCAGGGCGGCAAGGCCGCCGGAGCGATGGCGGACGCGCTGGGCGAGGGGGACGACGAGGAGGGGTACGAGACCTACGAGGACCGGATCAACCGCGAGATCGCGCGCCGCAGGATGCTTGACAACGCCAGCTACTTCGCGTTCACCGCGACGCCCAAGAACAGGACGCTGGAGCTGTTCGGCGAGCCGGACCCGCAGACAGACGGCACGGTCCGGCGGCATCCGTTCCACACCTACAGTATGAAGCAGGCGATCCAGGAGGGGTTCATCCTGGACGTGCTCGAACACTACACGCCGGTCGAGAGCTACTACAGGCTCGCCAAGACGGTCGAGGAGGACCCGGAGTACGATGTCCGGAAGGCCGGGAAGAAGCTCCGGCGGTACGTCGAAGGCCACGAGCACGCGATCCGGCTCAAGGCCGAGATCATGGTGGACCACTTCCACGAACAGGTGATCGCGCAGCACCGGATTGGCGGCAAGGCGCGGGCGATGGTGGTCACAAACGGGATCGAGCGTGCGATGCAGTACTTCCACGCCATCCGCGATTATCTGAAGGACCGCAGGAGTCCGCACGAGGCGCTCGTCGCGTTCTCGGGCGAGCACGACTTCAGGGGTGATCGAGTGACGGAGGCCAGCCTGAACGGCCTCCCCTCGTCGAGGATCGCCGAGACCTTCCAAGAGGACCCTTACCGGTTCCTCGTCTGCGCGGACAAGTTCCAGACCGGCTACGACGAGCCGCTGCTGCACACGATGTACGTGGACAAGACGCTCTCGGGGATCAGGGCGGTCCAGACGCTTTCGCGCCTCAACCGGTCGCACCCGGAGAAGCGGGACGTGTTCGTGCTCGACTTCCTGAACGACACGGAGACCATCGAGAAGGCCTTCTCGGACTACTACCGGACCACGATCCTGTCCGACGAGACCGACGCGGACCGGCTCCACGACCTGCAAGCCGACCTCGACGGCGCGCAAGTGTACTCTCCCGAAGAGGTCCGGACGTTCGTGAAGCTGTATCTGGACGGCGCGGGGCGCGGACGGCTCGACCCCATCCT
Source organism: Gemmatimonadota bacterium (assembly GCA_022823225.1). GTDB lineage: Bacteria > Gemmatimonadota > Gemmatimonadetes > Longimicrobiales > Gaopeijiaceae > Bin94. The sequence continues at coordinate 2,436 of JAJDXM010000043.1, read as the reverse complement.
CGACCGGTGCGTGGCGGCCTACCTCCACGATCTGGACGAGGACGGGCAGGTTCGATTCAAGGGCAGGGCCAAGGCGTTCACGCGCGCCTACGCGTTCCTGTCCTCGATCCTTCCCTACAACAGCCTGGGCTGGGAGGAGCGCTCGATCTTCCTGAACTTCCTGATCCCGAAGCTGCCCGCGCCCGAGGAGGAGGACCTGTCGAAGGGCATCATCGAGCGGATCGACATGGACAGCTACCGCGTCGAGAAGCACCGAATGCGCGAGATCATCCTGGAAGACGAGGACACGGAGATCGATCCGGTCCAGACGGGCGAGGGCGGAGGCCAAGGCGAGATCGAGACCGACCGGCTGTCGGCGATCATCGAGCAGTTCAACGACCTGTTCGGCGGAATCGAGTGGGGGGATCCCGACCGGGTCATCCGGACGGCCACCGAAGACATCCCGGCTACCGTTGCAAAGGACGCCAAGTTCAGGAACGCGCGGCGGAACTCCGACCGGGAAAACGCCCGTGTCGAGTCCGACAAGGCGACGGAGCGGGCGGTGCTGGACATGATTCAGGACGACACGCGCCTCTTCCAGCGTTTCTCCGACGATCCAGACTTCAGGCGGTGGCTGTCGGACACGGCGTTCCGGCTGGCCTACGCGGCAGCCGTTGCCGAATAGGAGGCATCCCATTCTGACCAGATGCGGATGCGATCAGTTCAAAGAGCTAACGGAGGGGAGTTACGCATGGCCGACCTTTGGGTCGTTCGGGCTGGAAAGGGTGGCACCTACGCCGATGAATTCGAGCAGATCGGGATTGCTGCCATCGGCTTCGGTATAGAGGAGAGCGTCTCGGGCTTGAAGTCACGTGACGCGATTCTGTCGGCGTTGACGCGCCAATACCCGAACATGAAGCCGGGGCGAGCGGTCAACTGGGCTAGCCAGCTCCACCGCTTCGTCCACGAGATCAAGCAAGGGGACACAATCCTCACCCCGATCCAGGACACACGAGAAATCATGATCGGGACCTGTGCCGGGCCGTACCGCTACGAGCCCGACCAGGACCGTGAGCTTCATCACATCCGCCCGGTCTCTTGGACGACGCGCATCTCACGGGACGAGCTTTCCGTCCAGGCCAGGAACAGCGCCGGAAGCACGCTGACGCTCTTCTCAATGAACCAGCACAGAGATGAGATCGAGGCGCTCGCCTCCGGCAAGGAAGTCAAGGCCGATCCTGACACAGGGTCTGACGAGGGAGCAGGTACGCAACTCTTCGAAGAAGTGCGAGGACAGGCCGAAGAGCTCATTTCGGACAAGATCACGCACATGGATCCGTTTGACTTCGAAGAACTCGTGGCAGCCCTCCTGCGAGCGATGGGGTACTTCGCCAGCCGCACAGCCGAGGGAGCGGATAGAGGAGTGGACGTGATCGCCCAATCCGATGCCCTTGGACTTGAGTCACCCCGCATCAAGGTCCAGGTGAAGCAGCGAAGTCAGCGCGCGGGCGCGGTCGACCTGCGGAACTTCATCGCTACTCTGCGAGGAAGGGACCGAGGCTTGTTCGTCTCGACGGGCGGGTTCTCACGGGAGGCGCTGTACGAGGCTGAGCGAGTTCCGTCAGGGGTCTCGGTGACCACGCTTACGCGCGACGATTTCATCCAGCTCCTCACCGATCACTACGAGCGTCTGGAACCCGAGGCCCGAGCGATGATCCCCCTGCGGAAAGTCTTCATTCCAATCGATTAGTATCGCACTGCTTCCGCGCCGGATGAAGTCGGAGCCGTGAGCGGCGGGGGCGAGATGGTGCAGGGCAACACCCAACTCTTCAAGCTCGCCGACGACCCGGACTACTAGGACTAGCGGTGGGTGGCGCGCACCGCGTTCCGGTTGGCCTAGCAAGCGACGTGCTGAGGAGCGCGGTTGGCCTCCCGAGACCTTACGGGGGTGTTTTTCCGCCCCACTGGCGACGGGGTGCGATGACTCTGACACGTTCTGAAACAACCTGACACGTCCTGACACAACAGGGTGTTTCCGACCGGTTGACTTCAGGGCCGGCGTCCGTCCAGCGTCCAAGCATGGAGACGCCGAAACACCAGTTCAACACGCGGATCTGCACATCCCCGGTGGACACCTCCGCAACGTCTGCCACGGTATCCGTGGTGAAACTCCCAGTCCGAACCGCGCGGACAGTCCCATCCCCGGAAGCCCTCGACATGGGCCGGAATCGGCCTCGGCTGCCTTCGGCTGCGGCTGGATTGAAACCATTTGCCGATGGAATCCGTAGTGCGCCGCCCTTCGGGTTACCGAAGTGCGAAGGGCAGGACGAACGAACGAGACGAAGCACCGGAGGAGTCGCAAGTAGTCAGGTCGATCCACCCCCAAGGCGGAACCGGTGCCCGTGTCCATCGACATCGGCGCTTGCGGGATCGTTCGCCGCATCGGTCTACGTCCCA
>JAJDXM010000005.1 GCA_022823225.1 Gemmatimonadota bacterium | reverse complement strand
GCCTACGAAGCGCGGTACGCCTCGACCCCGATCGAGCTCGATGTCGGGCCCTGGAGCAGCGGGCCCCTGGCCGGCCAGACCCTCTTCGGGATCGTGGAGTTGCAGGGGCCCGACCGCTTCCGGGTGGACTTCGAGCCGGCCAGTCCGGACAGCGACGGGAGCCGAGCGGCCCGCCACCTTCTCCGAGCAGGCGGTGACGTTCGTCAGGAAGGTTAACTGACTCGGGGCCGGACTAGCTCCTCCGGCTGACCTCGATCTTCCGGCTGAGGGCCTCGTCGGCCTTCGGAAGCCGGCCCCCGCTCCGGTTGCTACGCTCCCTCCGCAAGGGCCGGTCCGGAGTGTGCCGTTTTCGATACCCGAAAGTGTGCCGTTTTTAATGCCCATTGACACCAGCCGTCGATTCCACATCTTCAGAGCGCCGTGAGGGGTTGGTCCCCTCGCCATCGCTCTCTATCGCCTGGAGGAGGAAGCTGTGAAGAACACGCAGGCGCGCTGGATCACGAAGTGGACCCGCGGGCTGGTCGCCCTGGTGGTCGCCATCGGACTCTCGCCCTTGTCTCCCATAGTTCTCGCTGCCCAGGAGCCCGACGACCCCATGGACAACTGCTGGAACAACTGCGGACTCGAAGCCAGTCTGTGGATGTACGAGAACGGCGAGACTTACGAAGAGGCCGAGAAGAAGTTCTACGAGTGCCTGGAGGAGTGCGAAGACGAGGAAGAAGGGTCTTCCACCTGCTGATCGGACCGAGTCGGTTGCCTGGCTCGGCCTCGGGTCGTGGCTCAGGGTTCGGAGAGCAGTTGCGGAACCCGAACCGAGAGTCCATGAACAGGTTCTGGCGCACCTTGCTAAGCACCGGAGCCCTTGCCGTTGTGGCATGCAGCGCTCCCGAGGCCGAGCCGGGCACCCTCACGCTTCTTCCTGCGGAACGCATCGCGGCAGTCGAGGTTCCGCTCAGCACAAATGTGTCGGTCGCCCTGGTTGACAGCTCCACAGCCTGTGTGGTTGAGTCGTACGAGGTCCGGGTCGTGTGTGTGCGGAACGATGGGTCGACCGTCGGGGCGTTTGGGAGGGAGGGAGAGGGTCCCGGAGAGTTCGACGGAGCACTGCGGTTGCTCCGCGGATCTAACCGAAGGGTTGGAGTGTCTGACGGAGACCGCCTGACTATCTTCGAGCCGAGTGGTACCATCCTGTCCAGTGTCCAGGTTCCGTTCCTGTTCCGGCCCATGGCGCCGTTCGGCCAGACCGTCGCGGGGGCTTACGATATGTCCGGCAGCGCAACCTACACGCTGCCCGTCGCAGAAATCGACTTGGAGTCTGGTGAGTTCGTTCAACAACGTCTGCTGCCCCACCCCAGCAATTTGGGGCTGCCGATGGAGTGCGAACGGGGATACACCACGGGTGCTCTGGACCCCGCCGGCCGAATGGCGTTCGCCACGTGCCAGAGCGTCCTGGTTCTGTGGGACGGCGACGATGTCGTCACGTTCAAGGATCCGACCTATGCGTCCGAATTGCCCTCGGAGACAGATGTGGAGACTCACCGGGAGCGTTGGCGTCTCGCCTTCGGGGCACCCCCCGCGGAGTCCCAGATGCTCGTGTACGCGGAGACTCCCAAGTGGGTTACGGTCGGGGGCCGCTCGCTCATCTACGACGACTGGGGGCGGCTCTGGGTGGCGCTCCAGCGGGACAGGCACGAGTTTTCGTACTTCAGCATCTTCTCCGACACCACCTATGTCGGGAGCGTGCGGGTGCGGGACCGGATCGAGGGCTACGACCTGCTGGGTTCCACACTGGCCGTGCTGGTGGATCGGCTCCCGGACGATCCGGCGGGCATCCCCACGAGAGGGGTCGACTGGTACCGGTTCGAACCGCCGGGTCCCTACTGACCGGCCCGAAAAGCAGGGCCGGGAGCCTGGGTTGGACCTGGACTGTTTATTGCCGTGATCGCGGTGTCGGCGTTCTGCCATTCTGGCAGGAGGTCTCGGGGTCGACTTCGCTTGCCTCGATTGAAGTTACACGATTTGGAGGCGCGATTCCCGCCGATTGACTCCCGCTAATCGGGGGAGGGGACCCGCGGCCGCTCGTCGAGCGCCTTCTTGAGTCGTTCCTCGTCGGCCCTCTGGTAACACTGGAGCACCGTCTGTGCCGTCCTCCAGCCTCCCAGTTCGCAGAGCACTTTGAGTGGCTGGTCCATGAGGTCGGAGGCGAATTTGCGCCTCAGCGAATGCCAGCCCCTGCCACGCTTGCGTTCCAGCCCGGCAAGCGCCTCGGCCCTCTTCCACCAGTCCCGCACCAGCGCGTGGCCCACGCTCCTCGCGGGGTCCCTGGGCGCGGGCAACACAGGGGCGTCGCCGATTCGGCGGTTCTCTTGCCGCGCCACTTCCAGGACACCGAGCGCTTCGTCGGTCACAGGCGTCCGATGCTCGAAGCCCGACTTCTCGTGCTCCGCGCGCCACCGAATGACCCCGGCTCCCATGTCGATGTCGGCCCACCTGAGTTGGCGGATGGCGCCGATCCGGTGCCCGGTTTCGTGCGCGAGCACGAGGGCGACGTGGAACCGCCAGTCCACCCGGCGGGACACCTTCAGCAGCGCCCGGTACTCCTCGTCCGAGAGAACCACCCGGGTCGGGTTCCTCTCCCTGGGCACCCTCAAGCCCTTCAGAGGGTTGGAGTCGAGGAGAAGCCCTCCCGCCTCGTTTCTCGACCGCGCGGCCCAGTTGAGGACCGCCAGCAGGAACCTCAGATCCCGTTCGACCGTCCGGTCCGACACCGGCAGGCCACTCGGACCGACCCTGCCCTCCCGCCGTGCCCGGATGAACCGGTCCCAGTCGCGCTGGGAAAGCGTCGCAGGCCTCCGGTCCTTTCCGAAGAACCGGAGGAACATCTGCAATGCGCCCCGGTCGTATTTCTGGGAGCGCTCGCCCTTGGTGGGCGTCACCTCCTCACCGTAAATGTCAAGCAGCCCCCCCAGCGTGAGCGGCTCGGGCTCGGCGTCCGCCTTGCCGTTCAGGTCGGGGCTGGCGAATCCGGCAGCGAACTCGTCTGCCTGCCGCTTCGCCCTCACCCATTCGCGGTGTCCCAGCGACCGGGTGAGCCTGCGCCCGTCCTCGCGCCACTCCAGCTGGTAAAGGCCGGTCTTCGGGTCAGGAAAGACCCGAACCCGATTCCGGCCCCATTCGCCGGCGCCGTAGCTCCGCCGGCTTCGTTTCGTGCGTGCCATCGTTCGATTCCTCTCGATTCGGCAGGCTGCGAATGGCGCGAATCATGGCAGGGAATCGTCTAACTACTTACAGGGCCGCACGATCTGCGCTTCCTGCCCTTGAAGAGCGTCGGCTCCCGTCGTCCCGAAATGGCGGGGAAACCGCGTCAAACTGCGGGAATCTGGAGGGTGTGTCTCGGGCTTGAGCGTTGACGATTGGACGCGCCAGAAGATCCGACCCCGGTCGCTTCTGCGACAGCCACTTCGCGAGCGGAAGATCGCCGGATACCGAGCCGTACCTCTCCGCGCAGCGCGCCTTACGGTTCGCTTTGAGCGGTCGCGGGCGAGCGTCAACCGTCGTGGCCGCCTCGGTTCGTGTTTCAAGTATGCGGATACCCGGTCTCAGCTTTCGTGAAACTGAGGGCGAACGAGTCCTGGCGCTTGATGGCTCGCCCCGAACCACCGAAACTTGGTATGGTTCTTCGAGGCTTTCCGCGAAGCATCGGCCATCCAAAGCCGGTGCCCGGCACCCAAGGGCGATCATGGCGCGACGAAAAGGCAAGGCGGGGCGGCACA
>JAJDXM010000036.1 GCA_022823225.1 Gemmatimonadota bacterium | reverse complement strand
CGGGCTCGACTCCGGCAGGTGGGCCTTGAACGCCCCCACCGCCTGGTTCACCAGCGACACCCGGTCCGCCAGAAACAGCGCCCGCTTCACCCAGCCCGCCCGCTGCAGCAGGTCGACCAGCGCGATCGCCACGCGGGTCTTCCCGCTGCCGGTCGCCATCACCAGCAGCGCATTGCGCCGTGCCTGCCCGAACTGCTCGCCGATGCTCCCGATGGCCCGCTTCTGGTAGTACCGCTCGACGATGGCGTTCTTCACCCGCGTCACGTCCAGCGGCTCGCGGTGGACCCGGCGGTGGAGCAGTGACGCCAGCTCATCCTTCTTGTAGAAGCCGGCGACGACTCGCGGGGTGTAGGCCTGGTCGTCCCAGAGGCAAGTCTCGTACCCGTTCGTGTAGAAGATGATCGGGCGCTGGCCGTGCATGGCCTCCAGGCAGTCCGCGTAGAGCTTGGCCTGCTGTCGACCCTTCGCCGGATCGACAGTGGTCTTCTTCGCCTCCACCACCGCCAGCGGCTTGCCGTCATCTCCCCATAGGACGTAATCGGCGTAACCGAGCCCCGAGTCGTTCGGCATGCCCGTGACCTCGTACTCACGGTCGTGTTCCCGGTCGAGCCGCCAGCCGGCCCGTTGCAGGGCCAGATCGATGATCAGCCTGCGGGTCGTGCTCTCGTTCCAGTCACGGGTCTCGGGGACGGTCTCGTTCTCCGCCTTGATGGCGGCGAGCCGTTCACGCAACGCCTCCAGCTCGCCTTCGATCTCCTTGCGCGCGTCGTCGGCTGCGTCCAGTTGGCTCTTGAGGGTGTCCAGTTCCTCGACGCTGGCCGGCGTGGCGCCCGACTCCAGTGTGGGGACAAGGGACTCGTCGAAGGTCTTCCCGTGAAGGTTCTCCGCCCCTTTCCGCAGATAGGTGCGGCCCGCCCAGTAGAGGACGTGCGCCAGCTCCCGCACGATGTTCAACGCGTGCTCCGGCGCGGGTGTCCTGTTGCCGTGCACCGCCACGTTGCCCGCCTTCCGGATGTACTCCGCCTTGTGCCACACGACCTCGGGCACGATCGCACGGAAGGCGGGCTCGCCGAGGTAGGCGTCCAGGTTCGTGACCTTCGGTGGGCTCAGGGTCTTCTCGACCTTGTAGACCCGCTTGACCAGACGCTCCAGCGCATGGCGTGCATGGAAGCAGGAGGCCCGCGGGTCGCCGTAGACGTGGTGTTCCGCGTAGCTCGCGCTCTCCGCTACGTGCGGAAACTCCTGCTTCAGGAACGCGAAGTTGGCGGAGATTTCCATTGCTACTCAGAGGTCTCCCCGGAAGGCGCGGGACTGCAGGGAGGCGAAGAGGGTGTCGAGTTCGGCGAGGTGGGCGCGATGGCGAGTTCTTTCTTGTTCGACTGACCCGACGATGGCGCCGAAACGGTGTTGGATGTCAAGGGGAGGAAGCAACACCGGGAGCTTGCGTAGCTCCTTGACATTCAGGTGCTTTGACGTGGACCCCGCCATTAATCTACTAACCCGTTCTGGAGCGAGGTCGTGCAGCAACAGATTTAACAGAAACCGAGAGTCCAACTGCGAGTCGTTGACTCGCAGTTGGACGAGTCGTTGCCCCATGCATAGGCGCATACCTTCACTTACCAGTGCCAGCACACCGACGGTACCCTCGCGACTGAGGACAATGTCGTTTGGTAGGATCTCGCTCCGCTTCGTGCGTTCTGTGTAGTCTTCTTCGGTAACAAACCGAGTGTTGGTCCAGTTCCACTCTCCCTTGCCGAGATTAGATGTGCGCAAACAGATGACGCCTGAATCACTCCAACGAGGAGTCGAATGCGGGCAGTCAATCACCTTTTCGCAGACATCCTCCAGATGAGGTTTCTCCCACCCCATCGGATTGATGACGGGGTCGCCGAACATGTCGAGGAAGGTGGATTGGAGGAGGGTGTCGAGCTGGGCGAGGGCCTCGCGGCGCTTGGCCCGCAAGGCGTCCGCCGCATCCAGAATCCTCGCAATCCGCGTCTGCTCAGCGAGCGGCGGGAGAGGGATCCGAAGGAGCTTCAGTTTGGCCTTGTTGAGTGTCTTGCCTTTCGCGGCTCGGTCCACAAGGCGGTCGTAGTCGATCGATCCAAGTGCCCAGTACAAGTAGTCACGATCAGCAGCATCATGGTCGAGAATGTGAAGTGCCGCGATTGCCTCGTTGGTGAATAGGTCACAACCCGCGATGGCTCTCTTGCCAAGAGACAATTTGAAGCTCAAGAGAAGTGTGTCGCGCGGAATGCGCTTTGATCCGCTTTTCGCTGCGCCAATTCGCGTAATCCTCTCGTTAGTCGTCGTCAAGATCCGACCTGCCGCAAAGTCACTGATGGTGGCCCACGGCAGCTCTCCGCCCCAATACTCGGGAACCGACCGCGACGGCGTCTTGCCAATCTGAATGTCGCAGATCATCTGAAGCGGGACGGTTCTCATCCCAACAATCGCTCCAATTCCTCACGTCCCTCGGCAATCTCTTGCTCCATTTCCGCCAGTCGCTCCAGGATCACTCCCGGCGGGTCGTACTCAACCGCCTCGTACTCCACCTCCTTGTACCGGTTGATGGACAGGTCGTACTCATTACTCGCGATCTCGGCCTTGGGCACCAGGAAACTCTGGTCCGTCCGCGCCCGCTTGCGCTCCTCCTCGCGGTTTCGCCAGCGAGCGAGGATGTCGCCAAGGTCGCTGTTCTCCGGCTGCGGCGTGCGCTTGTCGTCCAGCGAGTAGCCGTCCGCCTGCATGTCGTAGAACCAGACGTGGTCGGTGCCCCCGGAGTTCGTCTTGGTGAAGACCAGGATGGCGGTGGAGACCCCGGCGTAGGGTTTGAAGACGCCGGAGGGCATGGAGACGATGGCGTCGAGCTTCTGCTCCTCGACCAGAATCCTGCGCAGGGTCCTGTGCGCCTTGCTCGACCCGAAGAGTACGCCGTCGGGCACGATGACGGCGGCGCGGCCGCCCGGCTGGAGCAGGCGCAGGAACAGGGCAAGGAACAGCAGCTCGGTCTTCTTTGTCTTGACGACCTGCTGCAGGTCCTTCGCGGTGGACTCGTAGTCGAGACTGCCCGCAAACGGCGGATTGGCGAGGACGAGCGAGTACCGCTCGGCGTCGTCCCCGGCCGCCGCCAAGTCGGTCTGGGCCAGCGAGTCCCTGTAGCGGATGTCCGGATTCTCCACGCCGTGCAGCAGCATGTTCATGCTGCCGATGCGCAGCATGGTGGTGTCGAAGTCGTAGCCGTGGAAGGTGCCCTCGTTGAACCGGCGGCGGGTCCGGGCGTCCTTGTAGATGCGGTCGCCGTGGTGCTCGACGAGATGCTCGGAGGCCGCGACGAGGAAGCCGGCGGTGCCGCAAGCCGGGTCGCAGATGATGTCCTTCGGCGTCGGAGCGGTCATGTCCACCATCAGCTTGATGATGTGGCGCGGCGTGCGGAACTGCCCGTTCTGCCCTGCCGTCGCGATCTTGCCGAGCATGTACTCGTAGAGATCACCCTTGGTGTCGCGGTCGGCCATGTCGATGTCGTCGAG
>JAJDXM010000044.1 GCA_022823225.1 Gemmatimonadota bacterium | reverse complement strand
CGAGTCCGCCGACTGGCGGACCAAGGCCAAGGCCGCCGGTGTGCCGCTTTCGGTGCTGATCCGCCGGGCGATGGCCCGCACGCGGACTTGGACGGTCCCGGCAGCCAATGTCGAGCGCGAGCGCAACCGTCAGGTCTCCCGGATCGGGAACAACCTCAACCAGATCGCTCGGTGGGCGAACACCCACAAGGGGGCGGTCGAGGCCGTCGAGGTGATCGGCCACCTCATCGCCATCAAGCGGGAGGTCGCGTCGCTGACTCTCACGGAGCGCACGGACGCGGATGCTGGTTAGGTTCCTCGCGCACGGGACCGGATCGGCGCGGGGCGCGGCCAACTACCTCCTCGGGGAGCGGGACGCGGCCGGGAAGCCGCGCGAAGGCGTCGAGGTTCTGAGGGGAGATCCGAACGAAGTGGCCGTCCTGGCCGACACGCTGACGTTCGAGCACAGGTACACCTCCGGCCTGATTGCGTGGGCGCCGGAGGACCAACCCACCGACGAGCAGATCGAAGCGGTGCTGGACGCCTTCGAGGAAACGGCCTGGGCCGGGCTCGAACCCGACCGCTATGCCTGGGCGGCCGTGCTGCATCGCGAGAAGGGCGGCGGCGCTCACGTCCATGTTCTCGCCGCACGATGCGACCTGGAGACCGGACGCAGCCTCAACATCGCGCCGCCGGGCTGGGAGAAGACCTTCGGCCCCCTCCGGGACGCCTTCAACCACGAACACGGCTGGGCTCGCCCGGACGACCCGGCGCGGGCCAGGGTGGAGCAACCCGGCCACCGCGCGTACATCGAGGCGGCGCGGTTGCGGGCCGGGCTACGGCTCGAAGCCTCACCGCGCGACCTGATCCGGGACTACCTGCTCCAGCGCGTCGAGCACGGCATCGTGCGAAATCGTGCCGATGTCGTCTCCGCGCTGCGGGAGGCGGGTCTCGAAGTGCCGCGCCAGGGCGAACACTACCTCACCGCGCTCGACCCCGAGACCGGGGACCGTTGGCGGCTGAAAGGAGGACTGTATGGAGAGAACTTCGACCGCGAACGATTTGACCGACCGCCTGCGGACGCGGCTGGAGAACGAACGCAGGGAGATCGAGGAGTTGACCGCGAGCGAGCTGAAGCGGCTCGGCGAGAACTCGCGGCGCGTTGCGAGGAACGCGCTGCGTACCATCGAGCGCGATACGGAGGCGGCAACCGGGCGGATGCGCGAGTTGCTGGCAAAGGCTTGGCAACGGCCCCTGATCGTCGGCCTGAGCCTTTGGCTCGGTTTCTTCGGCGGAAGCTGGGCGACGATGCGGTGGTTGGCGGGGAGCATCCAAGACCGGATCGAGACACTGGCGAGGGCGAACGCGCGAATCGAGGAGGCGCACGAGACGCTGGCGGAGCTGGAGGCGGACACCTGGGGGATCGCGCTCCGGGAGATCGAGGGGGAACGATACTTGGTGCTGCCATTCGGGACACGGGCGGACCCCGGCTGGGAGGTGCGCGACCGCCCGGCCGTGAAGCTGTCGAACAGGTAAAGGAGCTTTATGAGCGAGTTGGAACGGCAGTTGACGGAGGCCTTGAAGAGGTTGTCCGAGCAGTACGCGAGGGAACAGCGGCGGCACTCCGGGCAGATCGAAGCCTTGCACGAGTACGCCGAAGTCTTGCGAGAATACGTCGAAGCCTTGAGGCAGCACGCCGAGCGGCAGAGCGGGGAGAGCGAAGCCTTTCGGACGCGGATCGAGTGGCTCGACGGGCAAGTGGAACGCTTGGCCGAGTGCTATCGAACGCTCGCCGCGACCTTGTGAGGATGGTGGCGGCGCTGAGGCGGCGCGTGCGGGAGCGCAACCCCGACCGCGATCCCGGTCCGAGCCGCTGATGGCTTCCGGCAGGGCTGGAACTGGCGCGGGCGATGCCGCTCCGCGAGGTTTCGGACGCGCAGATCGTGCGGTCCGTCGCGAGAGGAATCGAATGATGGCACGCACGAAACGTGACCGGCGCGCATACAGCGCCGGCGAATGGGGCCGGAACCGGGTGAGGGTCTTCCCCGACCCACGGACCGGCATCATACAGGTACAGTGGCGCGAGGGCGGGCGCAGGATCAGCCGGTCACTGAAGCACCGGGACTGGGACCGCGCCAAGAAGCAGGCCGACGAGATCGCCGCCGGACTCACCGAGACGGTGGCTGCGAAGACCTCGGACGCCGAGCCCGAGCCGCTCACCCTGGGGACGCTGTTTGACATTTACGGTGACGAGGTTACCCCCACCAAGAGCAGGCGGTCTCGGAACCACGACCGGGCCATGATGAAGATGTTCCTCCGGTTCTTCGGCAAGCACCGAAAGGCCAAGACCCTCTCCCAACGCGATTGGGACCGCTTCATCCGGGCACGGCGCGCAGGAAAGGTCGGCCCCACTGGCCGGAAGGTCTCCGACCGCACCGTCGAACGCGACCTCAAGCTCCTGCTCGCAATCCTCAACTGGGCCGGGAAATCGCGAGACGAGGAGGGGAGGCTCCTCCTGGAGTCCAACCCGCTCCGGGGCCTCAAGCTGCCCAAGGAGAAGAACCCGGTCCGGGTCCTGCTCACCGATGCCGAGTACGAAGCACTACTCACAGTTGCCGGGGACATCGATTGGCGGTTCCGGGTGGCGTTGGTGCTGGCACATGAAACCGGACACCGGATCGGGGCCATCCGCCAGCTTCGCTGGTCCGATATCGACATGGAGGCCCGAACCATCCGGTGGCGCGGCGAGCATGAGAAGAACGGGTACGAGCACCGGACGCCGATGACCGTCATGGCACGGTGCATCCTCGAAGAAGCCCGAAGGCATCACCCCGGAATCGGGAATGCACCCGTGATGCCGGCGCCGAGGGATCCGTTCAGGTGCCTGGGTCAATCGCGGGCGCGAATCTGGTGGGACAGAGCGGAGAAGCTCGCGGGACTGGAGCCAAGGCTCCGACGCGGCTGGCACTCGCTCAGACGGAAGTTCGCCTCCGACCTCATGGACCTGCCCCTCAAGGTGCTCTGCGAACTCGGTGGCTGGAAGACGGCCGAAACCGTCCTCCAGTGCTATCAGCGCCCCGACGAGGACCGGCTCAGGAAGGCCATCGAGGAGTACCGGGGGGGCCGTTCCGCTGTCAATTGACATACATAATTGACATACATCGGGCGGCGGAATCGCGTAAGTTGTTGCAGTCCCCGTAGCTCAGGTGGATAGAGCGACTGCCTCCTAAGCAGTAGGCCCCAGGTTCGAGTCCTGGCGGGGACATTGGGGGCGCGGACCTCGGGTCGCATGCGAACCCGACGCGGTCTGGTTGATGTCGCTCCGGCTCCCGGTTGACCTCCATCGTGCCCTCCTGCCGCTCGTCCGGGCTACTTATCAGCCTGGCTCGATCCGCGCACGAACCACGTACTGCACATCGAACTCGTCCGTTACGATCAGCCACGCCAGCTCGCCGCGCACAACCGGGGCGATCCGATCGAAGAGATTCAGGCCGGGGCCCAGTCTGGCCGTTCCGAGGTGGGCGCCGTCCTGCGAGTAGACGTCGAACAGGACGCCGCCGTCCGCCGCGGGTGTGCGGACCCACAGGTTGCCGTCGTCCGACTCGAAGATGTCCTCAACGGCGGGCCTCACCGTCGGGACCCGGGACCAGTCCCATTCGCCGACGCCCATGTTCGAGGTCATCTGCCGCATCATGTCGATGACGGAGTCGCGCTCCACGGCAGGCACGCTGACCGGAGGCCGCCGGGTCTCGACGAGGAGGGTCGTGTCACCCCCCGGTTGCCAGCGGTGGAAGCGGTAGGCCGGGTCTCCGTCCCGGCTGGACCAGAGTGCTCCCTGCCGGTCGAAGTAGCGGACTTCGCCCGGGTAGAACGGAATCGAATAGGCCATGTAGCCGCCGCCCATCTCCTGGTAGAAGGCACCGGGCTGGTCTGCGGGATCGAACTCTTCGTCTTCCGGGCCGTCGCCCGGCAGCGGAACCGAATCGACCTGGGTCATGGTCAGGTCGAAGACGCGAATCAGCGTCCGGTTGCCCGTCCGCCAGGGCCGGTAGATGCGGCCACCGTCCACCATGGCGCCGTTCCAGGTTGCGTTGAAGTTGCCGTCGGCGAACGGAAAGGACTCGATGAAGCCGTCCTCGGGATCGAAGACCGACATCCTCCCGTTGCGCGCATCCGGGACCCACAGGCGCCCGCCGGGGCCGAGCATGAGACCGTTCGCGTCGGCGAACTCGCCGGGACCCTGCCCTTTCCGGCCATGCGTCGCGATGTGCGCGCCATCGGCACCGAAGACCCGCAGTTCCTGTGCCTGCGAATCGAGGATGGCGAACCCCCCGCCGTCCAGCGGGACGAGGCCCTTGAGGTACCCGAACACGTCCGGACCGGCACCCTCCATCGAACCGACGCGCAGCTCCTCTACCAGCGTCCAGGTGGGCGACGCCTCCGCCGGAGTGATGTTCGTTACGCGGACCATGCCGGAAGGCATCGTGTCCCGCAGCGTGGTCCAGTCGCTCGAAGACCCGGTGTCCCCGCAGCCGGCCAGGGCCACCCATGCCACGGCGAGCCGCATCCAGCTCCGTTTCATGATCAGCGCCCCGGCCCGGTCGTGGAGATGAGACGCTTCAGCGCGGCGATATCGTCCTGGATCGACCGCTCGATCTCCTCGGCGCGACGCTCGGCGTCCAGCTCCTCGATCTCCGCTTCGATCGCCCTGATCCTTCCGTCCAGATCGTATTCTCCGATCCGGGTTTCGATGCCGCGGATCTTTCCAGCCAGGTCGAATCGCTCGATGCGTGCCTCGATGCCGCGGATCCTTCCGGCCAGGTCGTATTCTCCGATCCGGGTTTCGATGCCGCGGACCTTTCCAGCCAGGTCGAATCGCTCAATCCTCCGTTCGGTCTCGCGCATCCTGCTTACCAGGCTCGCCAACCTCGGGTCAGTGGATGCGAGTTGCCGGCGCATGCTCTCGATTTGCCGCTCGTGGGATCCGATCTGGCGGCGCAGACTCGCGACGTGCCGCTCGTACGACCCGATCTGACGGCGCAGGCTTGCGACGTGCCGTTCGTGGGATCCGGTCTGCCGGCGCAGGCTCGCGACATGCCGTTCGTGGGATCCGATCTGGCGGCGCAGGCTTGCGACGTGCCTCTCGTGGGATCCGATCTGGCGACGCAGGCTGCCCTCCTTGCCGCGCACCTCCCAGGCCTCGCGGGTGCGCCCCAACACGGTCAGCATCAGGTCGCGCCAGGCGCGAGCTTCGTCGTCAAATGGCTGGGAGCGGCCATCGATGCTCCACTCGTACTCCAGGCCGGCCGGGCCGGGGGTGATCGCCATCCGGTGAAGCCTCTCGGCCCGCGACGCAAGAACCAGCCGACTGCCGGGATCCATGCTCGCGACCGCCGTACCGTCGCCGGTCATCCCGACATTCCCGCTGGTGTGCATGCATAGCGACATCCCGTCGACGGATACCTGTACCGTCGTCGATTCAAGGCTCTTCATAATGC
Organism: Gemmatimonadota bacterium; assembly: GCA_022823225.1. Classification (GTDB taxonomy): domain Bacteria; phylum Gemmatimonadota; class Gemmatimonadetes; order Longimicrobiales; family Gaopeijiaceae; genus Bin94. Next base: position 4,180 of record JAJDXM010000044.1, on the reverse strand, counting down.
CCGTGAAGCTCCCCGGCTCGCATTCGGCCTCTTGCCGGCCCAGGGGTTCCGGCACTGCCGGCGCAGCGGGGATGGGCTCCGTGGCGGGGGGCCCGGCCGGCGGCCTGTCGGCCAGTAGCACGGGCGCCGGCGCCCGAATCGCTGTGGGTGCCGGGTTGTCGGCCGGAGGTGCCGGGGGACGCTCGATCTCAGCCTGCCCTGCGGGGTCTGCGGGTGGATCCACGCGAACGGGTCTGGCGCAGGCGGCGAACATTCCCGCCAAAACGACGACCGCCAGCGCGGCATAGGTGCGGATTCCCGAGTAGCGTGGCCGATTTGCCTTGAGAATGGACATGATTCTGCTCTCCAGATGTGGGTGTTGTACGACGGGCAGCGCGAGGACGGTCGGGCCTGGGGCGAGCTCGCGCGCCAGTGAGTAGAGGTGGCGGGCGTAGGCGGAGGGCCGTACCCCAAGCGCGAGGACTTCCTCGTCGCACGAGCGCTCCCTCGCGGAGGCCGCGAGGCGCGACGCGAGCCAGGTCAGGGGATGGAACCAGTACAGCGCAACCACGGCACCCGCCACTAGTCGCCACAGCGCATCCCGCCGGCGCACATGCACCAGTTCATGCGACACGACCATCTCGCGCCGTCCGGGCGTCCAGCTCTCCGCGGACGCCGGCAGCAGAATCGCCGGCCTCAGCGGACCGCCCGTCATGGGTGTGGAAACCCGGGCACTCGACAGGATTGGGGTGTCACCGCGCACGCGCGCGCGCTGCCGGAGCCTCTCTGTCGACCGGATCCAGTCCGGATCCCGAATCGGGGTCGCCGCCCGCACGAGCTCTCGGAAACGGAGGGCCGCCGCCACGAGGGAGACGAGCCCGGTGCCGCAGCCGAGCGCCCAGATGAGGAAGACGCCTGCGGCGGGAGTCAGCGGGGCCGAACCGTCGGCCGGAGAGGGGGACGCCACACGTCCAGCCGGGAATGAAGCCCCGGGATGGAGATGGCGACCCGCACCGGGATCAACGACCGCCGGCAGCTCGCTCCCTGCCCTGTCCGGGAGACGTTGCTCGAGTGCGCCGGTACGGGCGGGAAGAACGGGAAGTACCCACGCAGGGGCCACCAGGCTCATCACCGGCAACATGAGCAGCACCGCGAAGGTCGTCGTCCACAGCAGATGCAGAGTCCTGGCGGAACCACACCTTGCAAACCATGCAAGGACCAGGGCGACGGACAGGACCACCGTGGCCTTCGCAACCAGACCGATGGCTCCGGCGGCGGCAACGGGCAGGCCGGTCATCGTCCGTCCTCCTCGGCTTCGTCGATCATCCTCTTGATGCGCTGGCGCTCATCCGCAGTCAGGTCCCCTTCGCCGAGTTCGAGGAGCATGGCGACCGCGCCCTCGACGCTGCCTCCGAAGAACGTCCTGAGGACGCGGTGCATTGCGGAGCGTCGCGCCCGCACGACGGGCGTCGTCGGAGAATAGACGTAGCGGTGACCATCCGGCCTCCGTTCCAGATGTCGCTTGCCGACGAGGATCCGCAGGATCGACCGGACGGCGGAATCGGTCGGCGGGTCGGCGAGACGTTCCCTGATCTGGGCCGCGGTTGCGGCGCCCAACTCGTACAGGACGTCCATCACATCGCGTTCGCGTCTGCTCAGCGGCGGAAGCTGGCTCACGGGTGGCCCTCCATTCGGCGTGTTCTCGTCCAGTCCTCACGACTGGGATGCGGGGTCGAATGGAATGGTAACACAAAAGTGTTGAGAACTCAACACTTCGGATCCCGGTCGCCACGTACATGCTCATTTGCTCATGTTTCGCGAACGGGTCTTGCGGCCGGGCAACCGGCGGGATAACACCCATGCTCCAAGTCAACAGCACCGGAGAGACGATCAGGCGCCTCATCTCCGGTCGGCCGGCGCAGGCGAACGGGGACGGACCAGGCTCGTGAATTCCTTCACAAGGTGGTGGGAGGTGACCCGGCGGGAGTGCCGGGCCGGACTGCGGCAACCCGTCTTCTGGATCGTCCTGGCGCTTCTGGCGATTATCGCGTGGACCGATGCGGGCGATCCGGTCCACCAGTACAACAGCGAGATCGCAAGCACCGGGATCTGGCCCTTCAACACCTCCGCCGTCAGCCAGGGTCTGCGCCAGGGGAGCATCCTGATGCTGATCGCCCCCTGGGCGCTGGCGATGACATTGGGGCTGGTGGTGATCCGGGACCTCGAACTGCGGATCGTCGAGGTCTTCAATTCGACTCGCCTTACGCCCAGGGAGTACGTGTGGGGCAAGTTTGCGGGCGTCACGGGGTTCTTCCTGCTCGTCTGGGGCCTTTACCTGGTGCTGGCGATGGGGTTCGACCATATCGTGCAGGGCAGCGGAGGACATTATCTGATCGGTCCGTTCGCTCTTCGCAACTACCTCGTTCCGACCCTGCTGATCGGCCTGCCGCAGATCCTCTTCTGCGCGGGCGTGTCGCTGTTCATCGGCACCTGGACCCGCCGCCCCGTCGTTGTGTTTCTGTTCCCGGTGGTCATGCTCCTCTACAGGTTCACGCCGTGGTGGGGCCTGATGCCGCAATCGATCTCGGAGATGGTTGCGCTTTTCGACCCGATCGGGGTCTTCTGGGTCGACGACACCTTCGTCGCGGGCCGGACGACTGAACAGCAAATGCCCTTCGAGGCGCATGTTGTTGTGAGTGAGTAACTTGGGAGTTTCGGTGGGGCGACTCCCGCCGATTGATTCCCGCCTATCGGGGTCCTATCTGGAGCGAACCCTCCGGCGGCCTTCCAGAGCCGTCCTGAGTCGTCCCGTGTTCGCCTGCTGGTAACAGGTCAGGACCGTCTGGGGGTTCTTCCACCCGCCGAGTTGGCAGAGTACCTTGAGCGGTTGGTCCATCAGGTCGCTTGCGAACTTGCGCCTGAGCGAGTGCCAACCTCTCCCGCGCTTCGGTTCGAGCCCCGCGAGAGTCGCGGCCCTGTACCACCATTTCAGCGCCCGCCACGCACCGAGGCACTCCGCAGCGTTCGCGGGCGCGGGCAGCACCGGACCGTCGCAGCCTTTGGGATTCATCCGCCGTGCGTCCCCCAAGGCGGTGACCGCCTCGTCGGTCAGCGGCGTGACGTGCTCGTAGCCCGTCTTCTCGTGCTTCGCCCGCCACCTCACCATCGCGCCCTCAAGGTCGATGTCCGACCAGAGCAGGTTGCGAACCGCGCCGATGCGGTGTCCCGTTTCGTGCGCGAGCACGAGCGCAACGTGGAAGCGCCAGTCCACCTGCCGCGAAACCCCGAGCAGCGCTTGATACTCCTCTTCGGTGAGAACAACCCGGATGGGGTTCTTCTCGACGGGCTTCCGGAGACCCTTGAGTGGGTTCCGGTCCAGCAGCAGGCGGCCCTGCTCGTCCCTAGACCTTGCGGCCCAGTTCAGCACCGCCATCAGAAACGTCAGGTCCCATTCGATCATCCGGTTGCCCACGGGCTTGCCGCTGGGGCCGACCGTGCCCGCGCGGCGCTCCCGGATGAAGCGGTCCCAGTCCCTCTGAGATAGAGTCTTCGGCCTTCGATCCCTGCCGAAGAACTTGAGGAACATCGCCATCGCGACCCTGTCCCGGCGGCGGGACCGCCGACTCTTGGTGGGCGTCACCTCTTCACCGTAGATGTCAAAGAGCATCTCCAAGGTGAGCGGCTCCGGCTCGGCTTCCGCCTTGCCTCGGGTCTCGGGTTCGGCGAATCCGGCGGCGAACTCGTCCGCCTGCTTCTTCGCCCTCGTCCAATCGCGGTGCCCCAGCGACCGGGTGAGCCTTCGCCCGTTCTCGCGCCACTCCACTTGGAACAAGCCGGTTTTCGGGTCGGGGAACACCCGGACCCTGTTCCGGCCCCACTCGCCGGCACCATAGCTCCGGCGGCTTCTTCTCGTGCGTGCCATCGTTCGATTCCTCTCTCGATGGACTGCACGATCTGCGCAAGGGAAGTATCGCGGAGAGAAGGCTTCTCCGCCACTGGCGGCCGTGGCCGACGCCTTCCTGGACGGGCGGGTACGACGCGACTTCAGGCGGCTCGCAGGGCCTCGACCGCTCGCGCTGAAGGCGCTCTCACGCGGCGCGCGCAGGGGGTCCCCGCGTTCGCGGGGTTTCGGAGGAGCCAGATGTGTAAACGCTTCACGTTTACTCTGGCTGGGGGATGCCCCCAGACCCCCGTAATGCGT
>JAJDXM010000009.1 GCA_022823225.1 Gemmatimonadota bacterium | reverse complement strand
GATGGACCACGGGGAGGGCGTGTGGACGATTCCGGCGAAGCGCATGAAGGCCGGACGGGAGCACCGGGTGCCGCTATGCGGGCGAGCGGTGGAGATCCTCGACGAGGCGCGGAGGCTGGACGGAGCGAGTCCCATCGTCTTTGCGAGAGGGCGCGGACGGGAGCTTGCCGAGAAGCAGGTTCGCCAGATGCTCGAAAGGCTGGGAATCGCGGCGGTGCCGCACGGCTTCCGGTCGTCGTTCCGGGACTGGGCGGCAGAGGAGACCGACCATCCCCGGGAGGTGGTCGAGGCGGCGCTGGCGCACATCGTCAAGAACAAGGTGGAGGCGGCCTACATGCGCTCCGACCTGTTCGGGCGTCGGCGTCGGCTCATGGATGAGTGGGCGGAGCATGTCTCGGGCCGGAGAGCGGGCTCCGGGGCCTGATTGGACGTGCCCCGCAGCCCGGGAACGCGGTTTCAGAGTCCGTTTTCGACCGCACCGGGGGTTTTCGGGTAATCTACGGGCCACAGGGTCGCGTCAGATCGACGATCTCGGGTCCCCGAGGGGGGTACGGGTAGGGCAGAGTGCGCAGCGCTGAGGAGCGACTTGGGCCGGTCGCCTTCGTCGTCCGGGAGCTTGACGACCGAGAGGTCGAAGGGCTTGCCCGCGACGGCCCGGCCACCAACGTTTTCGGGCGGCGCTCGGGAGGGCTTTTCGGGCCGTCGCCCGGCTGGCTTGACGCAGACTTAGGGCGACAAGCCAGCTTACCCTCCGTATTACACGGCGGGCTGGCGGGGGGCTCTGCCCCCTCGACCCCCCACAGGTCCGCGCGCGGAGGAAAGCACCGGTCGGGATGCTCGGCCCCGCGCGGACGTGGCAACGCTTCCCGATAGCCGACGGAGGTCGGCAGTTCCCCGGCGGGATGCGCTCCGGTGATCGCCCCCGGCGGCAGCACAGCCCTGCTCCTCCTCACGGGGGCGGATGTGGAACCCCAATATCGTGTGGAGCGTGACGTCGTCGGATACGACTTCGCCGACGATGACTCCGAAGGTGGCGCCCGGCGATCTTGCCAAGCACTCCGTGAACTCGTTGAATCGCTCGGGCGCGTCGCTGAAATCCAGGTTGCATCTGTGGTCGTCGGGATAGGCGATTTGAATGGACTCGTGGGTGATCTCCCCCGTCTCTGTCCGCGTCTCGCGGTGACCTACCACAACCTCCATCTGCGCGTCGGGGTCACGGCCGAAGAGCCGGTTGATCCGCGTGATCGGCAACTTCCCGGCGGGGTAGGTCGCGCCGACCGCCAAGATGTCCTCGTAGGTTCCGGTCTGAGAGCTGAGAGCCGCGCATCCTGTCAGCAGGAGGGCGGCAGGAAGGATCTGAGCGCGTGCGATCCGCATGCCCATCGTGTGAGTCCTTCTTCCGAGCGCTTCGGTGCCACGGACGCAAACCATCCGCAGCCGCTCCATCAACGATAGCCCGACGGTGCCGACCCACAAAGCGGTGGACTGGACCGGCGTCCTGACCGCCGATCCCGGAAAGTGGTTGGGCCTCGCAGGCGACGAGACACCCTCAACCATCTCCGTCCGCCGGGGCCGGGGTGACGTGGATGAAGCGGCCGACACGAGACACCGTCGCCGGGCGGTCGCAAACGGCGTCTTCCTGGTGGCGGCGGCCTTGATCGCCACCGCGAAACGCAGGGGGTCTAAGGGGGCCGGAACGCCCCCTTGCCAGACCGCGACGTTCAACGTCGCGTCGGCTGGCTTACGGACGTTAAGGTCGTGAGGCAGCCCGGTTTCGTTTTCCTCCAGAGCCGTCGTCCGCGAGGGACTTCTCGCCTACATTGAATGCAACGAATCTGAAGATGCCGAGCGCTCGTTGCGATGCGTTCGGCTGCCTCTGCATCGCCCTTGGCAGGAAGGACGAACCGAAATGAGGAATCTGGAGCACACGACAACGGCGCGACCGCGACACCTCGCGGCGCTCCTCCCTCTCGCCCTCGTGGTGGCCTGCGGAGATGCCGGAGACGAATCGGCCCCCGGCACCGCCGGAACCCTGGACGGCCCGGACGTGATCGTGAACGCCGTAACCGAGGAGGTCTTCACCGTAGGATCCGTCGTCGGCGATACTTGGGACACCTTCGGCAGCGTGCGCTCGGTGCATTTCGATGCGCAGTCCAACTTTCACATCTTCGATAGCCAACTCGATCACATCTTGGTGGTCGGATCGGACGGTTCGCTGGTCCGTACCGTCGGTGGCCGGGGGGAGGGACCCGGAGAGTTTGGCAACGTCACCACGGCCATCGTCGCGCGGGATGGCTCGTACACGGTGATGGGGTTCACGCAGATAGACCTTCTCGACCCCGGCGGCGATTTCGTGCGGCGCGTCACCATGGACATGGCGACGACGGGAATAGCCCGGGCCGACATGGCACTTCCCGACGGACGTTTGGTCGCTCTCGATATCTTGGGGCTCGGGGATCTTGACGACCGGCACTACGAGGAGCAGGGCCGACCCGTGCACCTCTTCCCCTTGGACGGCACCGAGCCGGAACTCCTCTACACTGCTTGGGAACTGCCGGAGGAGAACGATGACGAGTCCGAGCTGAGCGGGGACTTTGAGTCCGGCATGCGCATGCGCGTTGCCGCGGGCCGTGCCTTCGAGCCTCGGCTCGATATCGATCTACTGACCGACGGCCGCCTCGCGTTGATCGACTCAATCGGATACCGCGTCAAGCTCATAGATCTCGACGGAAGTGTCGTCGGAACCATCGAGCGACCGATTGCGCCGCTTCCGGTCGACGATGCGATCAGGGAGGCCGAACGCGAACGCTACCGCGAGGCAACTTCGCGCCAGAGCGCACTCACCACCAACTTGCCCATCCAGATCGACCAAGCGGGGGTGGAGGAACGCACCTTCGCAGACGAAGTTCCCGTGCTTTGGGGCTTGAAGGTGGACTGGGAGGACCGAATCTGGGTCGCTCGCCGGGGTCCGACGGGCCAAGAAGACGGCCCAACCGACCTCGTGACACCCGACGGGAACTACATCGGCACCCTGCCGCCGGAGGGGCTGCGGACACCGGACGCCTTCGGCCCAGGCGGGCTCTTGGCCTACATCGAAAGCGACGAGATGGACGTGCAGACCGTGCGCGTGGTCAGGCTGATTGCGTTGGAGCCGCAAGGATGAAGCGATCCGCGAGGTCCGCCGATTGCTTCGGCAACCATCACCGAGCTGCTCAGCGACGGCCCCAAATGCTACGAATAGGGGTTTCGGCTCGCGCCGCTGTGCTGGCCACCGCGCTGATGGCGGTGGCCAGCACAGCCCAAGCACAGAGACCTCTAACGGTGCCTCCAGATTCCACCATGGCGGGCCTCTGGATCGGATTCGCCAGAGGTGTACGGGATGTGATGGAGCCGGATCGGACGAAGCGGCGGCTTCCGGTGGTCCGCTCCGTCATCCCATGCTCTCCCGCCCACTATGCGGGACTGGAGCCCGGTGATCTGCTGGTTCTCGTGAACGGTCAGGATGCCCGTATGCCTAATCCGTTTAAGGGTGGCGAGGGGAGCGAATACAACGTAGTGGCCGAACGTGACGGGAAGCGGCTCACATTCTTGTTGCGGCGCGAGCGGCGCCCTGAGCAGACGCTGGAGCCCGTGAGCAAAGCTCCCATCGGAGACACATCCGAGTGGGACTGCCCCCTACGGGTCGGGTGAGTACGCGACAACCTCGCAGATGGACACCAGCTGCCTGCACGGTGGCGACTGTCGGCTTGGTGGTCGTCGGTGCTGGCTCGTTCCTGAGTTGCGGCGGCCAGCACGCCGGGGCAGTAGACGTGAGGGTGGACACGCTCGCTGGCGGGCGAGTGGTAGTGTCCAGCCCTGATGTCCCGACGCTTCCCGGCCAGCCGCTCCCGACCCTTGTTGAGGAACTCCGCATTGGCTCCCTCAACGATACCTGCGATGCGTTCGGCCAGGTCTTCTCGCTGGCAGCAGACGACGATGGCCGCATCTATGTAGCAGACTTCCAGGCCAACGAGATCCGCGTCTTCTCTCCGGAAGGTGAGTGTTTGCACACCTTCGGGCGATCGGGGGAGGGACCCGGCGAGTTCACCATGCTCGCCGGCATCCTTTGGCGCCCGCCGGGGCTTCTGTGGGCGATCGACGCGATCCAAGGTCGCTTCACCGTGTTCGACTCGTTGGGAACCGTGGTGGCCACCCATCGGGTGGTGTCGGCACGATCAGCCAGCCTGCCTTGGCGTCTGTGGGGCGATGCTGGGGGCAATCTGCACTATTGGGATCCAGGCCCCGGGAACATCATCAGGTACGGTCCCGGCTTGGACCTGAGCCCACAGGACACGTTTCGCGTACCACGGCTCGAAAGAGAGATGTACGAGCAGACCTTGGAGAGCTTCGGGAACATCCGGGCGAGAACTCCCGTCCCTCACTCCCCGAGGATTGTTCACACGGTGGATTGGGACGGGCATGTTTGGCTAGCTAAGACTTCGGCGTTCGATCTGCACGAGACCACGTTCAGTGGTGACACTCTGCGGTCGGTGCGGCTACGCCGCCCGGCACCACAGTTAACGGCGACGGAACGGGACAGCCTCCTTGAGGCGACTGGGCTTTCCGCCCAAAGGCTTCCCGAGGTGAAGACCGTACTCGGGGCTTTCTCAGTAGCACCGAACGGGTGGATATGGGCTGAGCGAGCGGGCCAATCGATCACGGCATGGGATGTCTTCGACGAACAAGGCTTCTACGTGGGGGTGGTTCGACCTCCTGTGCCCATCTCGGCCGAGCCGTTTCCCATCTTCGGTCACGGGACTGTGACCGCCGTTACTGAAGACGCTTTCGGCGTCCAGTATGTCGTCCGACTACGCGTGATCGCGCACCCGTAGGTAGAGGGGCGATGGCTGCTGGCCAAGTCGGAAGATGACGGCCTCGTCGCCAAGGTTTCGGGATCTCAGCGCCAAGGAGAGGCCGAGAGGCTCGAATTGGTGCGCCAGAAAATGCGCTGACCAAGTTGCCTCTCGCCGACAGAGGCGCTGCCCAATTTCCGGCGAGTTGTCGCGGCCCGCGATCCACGGCAGTCCTGAGAAGCCCATTGCATTCCTGTGCGGGAAGAGGGATGGGATGAGGGGATGCCCGCATTTCAATTGTTGTAATATCCTGCTGTCAAATGACTTAGCTGCTTTTGCGACATTGAGGTGACGGTCTCGCCCAGCGACGAGAGCATCGCCGTTTCGGGGGAGACGGAAACCGCGGAGGCGCGCGGAGGTTCCGGCTCCACCGGCTCCCCATCCCCCCCACAACCCCCCAGCACGGCAATCCCGCACAAGGCCCCCATCATCCTGCCGCACCGCGTGGCAGCCCGTGGACTGGAGCGCAGCCGACCGTTTCGCGCTATCATGACGGAAATCTGTCCCGGTATCCGGATCCGTCAACCACCCCAACGCTCCCTCCATCATGCCAACGCACCCGACCCATACCCGCACGGCGGCCCTGCTGCTCCTCGCGCTCGCCCTCGCCGCCGCCACCCTGGCGCCCACGCCCACCATCGCGGATCGCGCTCCCCACGACCGCGTCCCCCAGGACCCCGTCCTCACGGGCTTCACCGACGCGCGCGCCGCCACGCAGCTCGCCTGCGAGGCCCGCTTCCTCGAACTGCCCCGCAGCGACGCCTTCCGCGAGCACCTGCGAACCATCACCGCCAACCCGCACCCGGCGGGCTCGGAGGCCCAGGTCCGAGTCGGCCGGTACATCGCCGGCGCCATGGAGGGGGCGGGCCTCGACGTCACGAACCACCCCTACGACGTCTATCTCCCCGAGCTCACCGACGACGTCGAGGTCCACATCGTCACCCCGGTCGCCATGCAGCTCTCCAACCGCGAGCCCGCGCTGCCCGAGGACCGCTTTTCCGGCCACCCCGGCCTCCTTAACGGCTGGAACGCGTTCTCCGGTTCCGGGGACGTGACCGGCGAGGTCGTCTACGCCAACTACGGGCGCCGCGAGGACTACCGGGCACTCGACTCGATCGGCATCGAGCTGGCCGGCAAGGTCGTGATCGCGCGCTACGGGGGGAACTTCCGCGGCTACAAGGTCAAGTTCGCCGAGGAACGCGGCGCGGCGGGCGTCATCATGTTCAACGACCCCGGTTTCTCGGGACTCGACGCCTACCCGGAGGGCCCGATGATGAGCGGGCAGACGATCCAGCGCGGCTCCGTCCTCACGCTGCCCTGGACCGGCGACCCGCTCACCCCCTTCGTCCCCGCCCTGCCCCTCGACGGCGACGTCCAGGTCGAGCGCCTCGACCCATCCGAGGTTCCGCTGCACACCATCCCCGTGCTGCCGATCGGCTACGAGGCCGCCACCGAGATCCTGTCGCGCATGACCGGCCCCGACACGCCGCCCGGCTGGGCCGCCGGGATGGAGCTGGATTACCGCCTGACCGGGAGCCCGGAGCTCACCGTGCGGGTGCGCGTCAACCAGCCCCGGAAGCTCACCCGCGCGACGAACGTCGTCGGCACGCTGCGCGGCAGCGAGTTCCCCGATGAGTGGTTCATCCTGGGCGCGCACTACGATCCCTGGGCCTTCGGCGCGATCGACCCCAACGGCGGCACCGCCATGCTCCTCACGCTCGCCGAAGCCCTCGGCCAGCTCGTCCGCGAAAACGAGGAGTGCCGCCCGCGCCGCTCGATCATGATCGCGCACTGGGACGCGGAGGAGTACGGCATCATCGGCTCGACCGAGTGGGTCGAGCAGTTCCGCGACGAGCTGGAGGCGAACGCGATCGCCTACATCAATGCCGACGGGGCCGTGTCCGGCAAGAACTTCGGGAGCTCGTCGTCCCCGTCGCTCAAGGGCCAGATCATCGAGGCGACGAAGGCCGTCACCTACCCCGGGACCGGCGAGCCCCTCTACGACTGGTGGCTGGCCCGCGCCCCCGACGGCGCGGAGGAACCGGGACTCGGCAACCTGGGCGGCGGTTCCGACCACGTCGGCTTCTACACCCACGCCGGCGTGCCCTCCGGCGCCCTCTCCTCCGGCAACCCCGGCGGCGTATATCACTCCAACTACGACAACTTCGCCTGGTACGAGCGCTTCGGCGACTCCGAGTTCATCTACGGGCCGATGATCGCCCACGCCGACGGAATCCTGGCGCTCCGCTTCGCCAACGCCGACATCCTCCCCTACGACGTGGTCCGCTACGCGACCGACACGCGCACCCACGTCGAGACCCTCTACCGGGTCGCCGAGGCGCGCGGCCTCACGGTGGACTTCTCGCGGCTCGTCGCCTCGACCGCCGAACTGGACGACGCGGCGGCGACCCTGGTGGATGCCCGCGAGAGCTGGATTGCGTCCGGCGACATCGACCCGCGCAGGGCAGAGGCGGTGAACCGCGCCCTGATCGGCCTGGAGAAGGCCTGGCTGAACGACCGCGGACTGCAGGGACGGCCGTGGAGCCGATCGATCTACGTGTCCCCCGATCCCTTCAGCGGTTACGCATCCTGGATGCTCCCGGGGCTTCGCTACGAACTGGAGACCGACGACCGCGCGGACCTGCCCGGCTGGGAGCGCGTGTACGTCGGCGCGGTGGGAGAGCTCGCCGCGCGGATGCGCGAAGTGGCGGCGATGATGAAACAATGATGAAACAATGATGGGGCGCTGACCATCGGGGACCGACCCGGCGCGGCGCGGCGTAGCGAAACGCCCCGCACCACCCTACTATACCCCCCTGCAAGCATTGCCTGTCACACCCAGCACGAGAGGTCCCACAATGTCCGGCAAACTGCGCTCCCGTTCCGTGCGCGCGCTCGCGCTCCCCGCATTCGCCCTCACCCTCTGCGCGGCCCTGGCGCCTTCTCCGGCCGCTGCCCAGGACGAGGACGAGGCCCCCGCACGCGTCAACCAGTCCGACCACCCCCTGCTGAGCGCCTTCTCGTGGCGCTCCGTCGGCCCGTTCGGGCAGGGCGGGCGCGTGGACGACATCGCGATTCATCCCGGCGACCACCACACCTACCTCGTGGGCTTTGCAACCGGCGGCCTCTGGAAGACGACCAACAACGGGACCACCTTCCGCTCCGTATTCGACAGCTACGGCACCCACTCGATCGGCGCGCTGGCGTACTCTCCCGCAAACCCCGACATCGTGTGGGTAGGGACGGGCGAGGCCAACAACCGGCAGAGCTCCTCGTTCGGGGACGGGATGTACAAGTCCACCGACGGGGGCGAGACCTACACCCACGTGGGACTGCGCGAGACCCAGACCATCGCCCGGGTGATCGCGCACCCGACCGACGTCGACGTGGCCTGGGTCGCGGCGAACGGACACCTCTTCGGCCCCAACCCGGAGCGGGGCGTCTTCAAGACCAGCGACGGCGGGCGCACCTGGGACCACGTCCTCGCCGTAGACGAGAACACCGGCGCAACCGACCTCGTCATCGATCCCTCCAACCCCGACGTGCTCTTCGCGGCCACCTACCAGCGCCGCCGTACCGCCTGCTGCTTCGTCGGCGGTGGTCCGGGGAGCGGGATCTGGCGCTCCGACGACGGTGGCGACAACTGGACCCGGCTCAGCGGCAACGGTCTGCCCGGGGGAACGATGGGGCGCGTGGCTCTGGCCATGACCCCGGCCGACCCCAACGTGGTCTACGCCCAGATCGAGGTGGCGGCCGACCGCGAAAGGCCGCTCACCGACGAGGAACGGGCCGACCTCGAGGCCCGCGACGACCGGAACGAGCCCCTTCCCCCCGACCCCGAGTACAACGGCGTGTGGCGCTCCTCCGACAAGGGGATGACCTGGGAGTTCCGCAGCAACGAGAACGGGCGCCCGATGTACTTCAGCCAGATCCGCGCCGACCCCAACGACCCGGATGTCGTCTACGTCGTCGACACCGGCCTCCACAGGTCGGTCAACGGCGGGCTCGCCTTCGACCGGCTTTCCGGCTACGGTCACGTCGACCAGCACGCCATGTGGATCAACCCGGACAACAGCGACCACATCATCCTGGGCAACGACGGCTCGGTGGACATCAGCTACGACCACGGCGAGACCTGGGAGTCGCTGCGGCGCTGGGCGGTGGGCCAGCCCTACCACGCGTCGGTGGACATGCGGCGCCCCTACTACGTCTGCACCGGGCTCCAGGACAACGGCAGCTGGTGCGGCCCCAGCGCGGTTCGCAGCGGCGCCATCCTCAGCGAGGACTGGTACCGTGTCGGCGGAGGTGACGGCTTCTACACGGCGGTCGACCCGACCGACTACGAGATGATCTACCTGGAGTCCCAGAACGGGAACGTCCGGCGAACCCACCTGGGCACCGGAGAGGGCGGCAGCATTCGGCCGCGCGCGCCGACGGAGAACAACCCCAACACGAACATCGTGCCCGCCCCGCCGGTCGGCACGCAGATCCGGTGGAACTGGAACACGCCCTTCATCCTCTCACCCCACAACCCCGAGGTGATCTACGCCGGCGGCAACCGTCTCTTCCGGTCGCTCGACCGGGGCGACACCTGGACCATGAGCCCCGACCTCACGAAGAACGTCGATCGGGACCGGGAGCAGCTCATGGGCATGGCCAACTCGATGTCGCGCTGCAACCGCATGGACCGCGGCGAGGAATGCATCCTGTCACGCAACGACGGGGTCAGCCGCTACAGCACGATCGTGACCGTGGCCGAGTCCCCCATCGTGCCGGGGCTGCTCTGGGTCGGCACGGACGACGGCAACATCCAGGTCAGCCGCGACGGCGGCACGACCTGGACCGACGTCGGCGGAAACGTCCCCGGCGGCACGAACCGGTACTACGTCTCGCGCGTCGAGGCCTCGCACCACGACCCCGCAACGGCCTACGCCTCGGTCGACGGGCACCGCAGCGACGACCTGCGCCCCTACGTGTACGTCACGCGCGACTACGGCGAGAGCTGGGAGGACATCTCGTCCAACCTGCCGGAGTACGGCAACGTGAACACGGTCCGCCAGGATCCGCACAACCCGAGGCTGCTCTACGCGGGCACCGAGTTCGGGTTCTTCGTTTCACTCGACGAGGGCGGTACCTGGGACCGCTTCATGACCGGACTTCCCGTCGTGCGCGTCGACGACGTGGTGGTCCATCCCCGCGACGGAGACCTGGTGCTGGCCACGCACGGCCGCAGCGTCCTGGTCGCCGACGACATCACCCCGCTGCAACAGTTCACCGAGACGGTCGCGGCAGCCGCGTCCCACCTCTTCGAGCCCCGGGACGCCGTGCGCTGGCAGCAGGACACCCGCCGCTCGCGGTCGATCACCGGCGACAAGGTGCTGCGCGGGGATAGCGCGCCGGCCGGCACCGGGATTCACTACTACCTCGCCGAGGAGGCCGACGAGATCACCCTTACCATCACGGATCCGGCGACCGGAGAGGTATTCCGCGACCTCGACGCCACCGGAACGCCGGGGATCCACCGGGTCCAGTGGAACTTGCGCGGGAACCCGCGGCAGCGCGGAGGCGGGGGCGGGGGTGGCTTCCGTGGTGGCGGCTTCGGTGGCCAGGCGCCGGTCGCGTCGCCCGGATTCTACGTCGTAACGCTTTCGGTCGACGGACGTACACACACTCAGAGGGTGACGGTTCTGGAGGACATCTGGATCGACCAGCGCTAGCATGCGTACCTCTCGAATGTGCACGGTAACACACATCGTGTTACACTAGTACAGTCCACATGGGACCGGCGTAACCCTGGTCCCTTGGGGGCCGGCTCACCGGGATGGGCTCGGTGGCCAGATGTGTTCGGGCGCTCTCTCGGCTCTCCAGCGATGTCGCGGCATGGGCTAAACCCTTTTGCGACAGTAGAGAGCGGGCGAAACCAGGGAACGAAAGGGAATGTGAAGTGGGGAGGGGATCCGCGTTGTCGACATCTGGCGATAGAGTCCTTGGCGAACGGGAAAGGACAGAATCCTTGTATTCCCACGCTCACATTCCTTGTAGCGCGAAGTACCGTTGTCGTCAACCCGATGCGGGGCGTGCCAACTTGCGTTGCGCCTCGTTCCGGTGCTAGAGCAGGGAAAGCTCCAACCGGGATTCCATCGGCTGCGACATGACAAAAGCCATTCAGCCGCAAGGATGCTTCAAGGATGAGCCGCAGAAGCAAGATCACCCATTCTCCGCCGGCCGAAGTCGAGGACGCGCTGAAGCGTCTAGGCCAGAACATTCGCATCGCGCGCCTCAGAAGGCGGCTGCGCATTCAGGACGTGGCCGACCGGATCGGGACGTCACGGTTTACGGTGGCCGACCTGTAGCGAGGGAAGCCGAGCACGTCCGTCGCCGCCTATTTTGGCTCGCTGTGGGCACTGGGCCTGCTCGATCAGGTCGCACCGGTCGCCGACCCGGATCTGGACGAGGAAGGCAAGATCCTCGAGCATGCGCGCTTGCCGACGCAGGCGCGCCGGCGAAAGACGGACGCAGCCTCCTGATCGCAAGGGCTGACGGCAGGACCGCACCGCCCATATATTGGCCTTGAACGCCCCCGGCACCCCGCCGGCCACGGAATCACCAGCGACAGGGACTCACCTATGCGTATTTCCGGGATCTCAACCGCCTCACTGACCTTGGGTCTCACGCTGGGCTGCGCCCAGGAGGCCGAGATGGCGGACATCGAAGCCGCACCCGACACCCACCCGGAGGAGGCCGCGGTGGTCGCCGTCGTCGAACAGCTCTTCGAGGCGATGCGCACCGGCGACGGCGAAATGGCGGCCGCCGTGTTCCATCCCGACGCCCGTCTGGGGCGCGCCACCGAGGAGGGCATCAGCTTCTCCCCGGTCGACGGATTCGTCCGGATGATCGGGAGCCCCCGCGACGAGGTCTACGACGAGCCCATCTGGGACTGGGTGGTCAACGTGGACGGACGGCTGGCCCAGATGTGGACCAAGTACGCCTTCTACCGGGACGATGTCTTCTCGCACTGCGGCACCGATGCCTTCGAGCTGTACAAGTCGGACGCGGGTTGGCAGGTCACCCAGCTGGTCGACACAAGCCGGCGCGAGGACTGTTGGCATCCGCCCGGCAGGGAGCCGTAGCCGTCCGCAGACCCATCCCGTTCGGGAGTAAGCAAGATGAGAAAGGGACGCACAGCGTCGAATCCCGTCCTGTCGGCAGCGCTGGTTCTCCTCTGGCCCGCCGCGTGCACGGCTCCCGCCACCGCGCCCACCACCGCCGAGCACGAAGCCCTCGCACAGTCGGTCAAGGCCGCGATCACCACCGAAAGCCTGATGGCCTGGTCGGCGGCGATCACCGAGCATGTCCGTCCATCGGGCAGCCCCGGCGAGAACGCGGCGATCGACACGATCGTGGCCGTGCTGGAGGCGAACGGCGTCCCCGTCACCGTCCACGAGTTCGACGCATACGCGAGCGACCCCGTTTCGGCGACCGTGACCGTCCCCGGCACGGACTTCGCGCCGCCGGCGATCACCATGTCCTATTCGGGGTCGTCCGCGGGCACGTCCGGCGAGGCGGTCGACATGGGGTCGCTCCGGAACCTGCCGCGGCTCGAGGCCGGCACCGGTGAGCGGCTGGTCGTCGAGGGCGAGGATTTCGGCGCCGAACTCCCCGACCTGACCGGCAGGGTCGCCATCGTCGACGGCCAGCCGCGCAACGTGCCCACGATCGTGCTGGAGCGCCTGGGGGCGGCCGCGGTCGTCTTCGTCAACCCCGAAGAGCGCCTCAACGAGCTGATCGTGACGTCCACGTGGGGCAGTCCGTCGCTGATGAACCACCACCGGCTGCCGCAGGTCCCGGTGGCGCAGATCATGCGCAGCGCGGGTGAGGAACTGCGGGCGCGGATGGCGGCCGGGCCGGTCGAGCTGCGCGTCGAGACGGAGGTCGCGACCGGGTGGAAGACGCTTCGGCTCGCCGTGGCGACGATCGAGCCGGAGGGTGACGTGGACGCCCCGTTCGTGCTCCTCGGCGGCCACATCGACGGCTGGCACCACGGCGCCACCGACGAGGCCGCGTCCAATGCGGCGATGCTCGAGCTCGCGCTCGCCTTCCACGACGCGCGCGACCGGCTCCGTCACGGCCTGGTGGTCGCGTGGTGGCCCGGCCACAGCAACGCGCGCTACGCCGGGTCGACCTGGTACGCGGACCAGCACTTCACCGAGCTGCGCACCCGCGGACTCGCGTACATGAACATCGACGGGGTGGGCCAGGTGGGGGCCGCGCGTTTCGGCGCGACCGCGTCCGAGGCCTTCCGGGATTTCGCCGCTCGCGTGGTGATGGACGCCGAGGGCGCGGAGATCTCCCCGTCGCGGCCGGCGCGCAACTCCGACCAGGCCTTCAACGGGATCGGCCTCCCCCTGCTCCAGTTCAACCACACACGGCTGGCGGAGGACGGCGGCTACTGGTGGTGGCACACCCCCGACGACACCTTCGACAAGATCGACCCCGAGGTCCTCAAGACCGACACCGACCTCTACGCGGACGCGCTGGCCGAGATGCTCGCGGGCGAGGTCTACCCGGTGAACCTGGCGGCGCAGGTCGAGGCGCTGGGCGCGGCGGTCGCGGCGCGGGAAGAGGAAGCAGGGGGCGCGCTGCGGCTCCACGAACACCTGGGCAACCGCATGGATCGGTTGCGCCGGGCCGTGGCGCGGGTGGACAGGCACGCGGCGGCCGGCGAGGTGGGCGCTCTGGAACAGGTCGCGGTCCTGCGTCCCCTGCACCGGGCAATGTATGTCCCTCTGAACAACTACCACCCCGATCCGGGCATCACGCTCGGCCCGCTCCCCGGCCTGGCACCGGCGCGCATTCTGCGCGATGCAGACCCGGCGAGTGACCGGCGGGGGTTCGCGGCGCCCGTGCTGGCGCGCGAGCGCAACCGGCTGGTGGAGGCGGTGGAGGAGGCGCTGTTCCGGGCCAACTGGGGCACAGTGGTGCTGGACATCGCGGCAAGCATGGAGACCATCGCGGCACTCGAGGAGATCATTGGCGAAATGCGCGAGTGGCGGGAGCAGTCTGCGGACAGCACCCCGCCCGATCCGGACGCATCGGACGCGAAGCCGTCATGAAGAACACCCCCGCGCTCGCCGCCGCCGCGCTGCTGGGCGCCGCGCTCGCCGGCTGCGGCGACCAGACCGGCGTCGAGCCCCAGGTCACCCGCGTCCTCGTGTCCCCGGCTCGGGCCCTTCTCGTGGGCGTGGGCGATGGCATGTCGTTTTCGGCCACCACGCTGGGCCCGGACGGCGAGCCCGTGAGCGCCGAGGTGGTCTGGTCGACCGGCGACGCGGCGGTGGCGACGGTCAGCGCCCGGGGGTTCGTGACGGCGGTCGCGGCCGGCAGTGCGGGGATCACCGCCACCGCGGGCGGCGCCAGCGCCACGGCGGAGGTGGAGGTGTACGCGCCGGAGCACATCGCGCGCTACGAGCCGGGGGTCAGCTACTTCGGGCGCAACGGGTACGTCGAGTACATCCCCGGCGAACTTCCCGTGGTCCTCGCGGCCACGCACGGCGGGCTGCTCGCCCCGTCGGAGATCCCCGACCGCAGCTACGGCACGACGCTGAACGACCTCAACACCCTCGACCTCACCATGAGAATGCGCCAGGCGCTGATCGACCTGACCGGTTACGCGCCGCACATGATCGTGTCGCACCTGCGGCGCAGGAAGCTCGACGCCAACCGCGAGATCGTAGAGGCCGCGCAGGGCAATCCCTACGCCGAACTGGCCTGGCAGGAATTCCACGACTGGATCTCGGTCGCCCGGTCGATCGTCTCCGGCGACTTCGGCGGAGGCATGTTCTTCGACATCCACGGGCACAGCCACGATATCGACCGCGTCGAACTCGGCTACCTCCTCACCGCCGACGAGCTCAACCGCACCGACGCCGCCCTGGACGCGCTGGCCGTGGTGCGCCGCACCAGCATTCGCGAGATTGGGCGCACCACGACGATCCCCTTCTCGAATGTGCTGAGGGGACCCACATCCTTCGGGGGGCTGCTCGCCGGCGAGGGCATTCCGTCGGTGCCCAGCCCCGCCGCGCCCGGTCCGGGCAGCGACCCCTACTGGCGCGGCGGCTACTGCACGCGCCTCCACGGATCTCTGGGCGACGGCGAGGTCGTGAGCGGGATCCAGCTCGAACACCACTATCCCGGCCTCAGGGACAGTCCCGAGAACCGCGGAGCCTACGCGGAGAAGGTGGCGCGCGTGATCCGGCTGTACATGCTCGAACACTTCGGGTTCTTCGAGCCGGGTGGATAGCGGCGGTCGCACCGGCTCGGAAAACTCCCCCTCGACGATCTGTCGCCGGAGGCGATTCGCCGTCGCACGCGGCACTTGCCAGGGCACGCGGTGTATAGTGAACGCAAGCGGCAACCCTCCCCCGGGCGCCGGGGGTCCAAGGCACAAGTGTCGGGACACCCGACCACGGCACCACAGCAAGGGATCGAGCGATGCGTGAACCAACGGCTCTCTTCACCCCCCCGGCGCCTCGCCGCTCTCGTTGCTCGCGCGGGTTTATCCACGGACTGCTCGCGCTGATCGCACTGACCCTCGCGGGCGCGTCCCCGATCAGCGCGCAGACCGGCGCGATCAGCGGGCAGATCACCGACGCCGCCACGGGGCAGCCGCTCCTCAACGCCCTGGTCAAGGTGGAGGGAAGCGATCTCACCACGCGGTCGGGCCGAACCGGACGATACACCCTGGCGAACGTCCCGGCGGGCGAGCAGAGCGTCACCGTGGACCGGCTCGGCCACGTCTCGCAGACGCGCCGGGTGACGGTGGTGACGGGCCGCATCGCGACGCTCGATTTCGCGCTGCTCGCGGGACAGCCGGGCCGAAGGCCGGACTCGATCGAAGCCGTGGCGGAGATGCAGCGCGCGCCGATACGGAGGGCGGAGGCACGCACCGTCGATCTCGCGCGCCGCCCCCAGTGGGCCCAGTGGGCCGTCGCCGAGCGCAACACCGAATCCTACGCCGCGATCGACGAAAGCGATTTCAGGGCTGTCAGCGAAGCCCCGCTCTCCACCTTCTCGATCGACGTGGACCGGGCATCCTACGCGAATGTCCGGCGCTTCATCCAGGATGGCGAACGCCCGCCGGTCGACGCGGTGCGCATCGAGGAGATGATCAACTACTTCCCCTACGACTGGGGCGCGGTGCGCGGGGCGCACCCCTTTGCGGTCACCACCGAGGTCTGGGAAGCCCCCTGGAAGCCCGAGCACCGCCTTGTCCGTATCGGTCTGCACGCCCGCTCGATAGACACCGGGGACCTGTCGCCGAGCAACCTGGTCTTCCTCCTCGACGTGTCCGGATCGATGGGCAGACCGAACAAGCTGCCGCTGCTGAAGAAGGCCTTCTCGCTGCTCGTCGAACAGCTCAGGGAGCAGGACCGGGTCGCCATCGTGGTGTACGCGGGCGCCGCGGGCCTCGTGCTGGAGTCGACCCCGGGGGACCGCAAGGGCGAGATCATGGCAGCGCTGGAGAAGCTCGATGCCGGGGGCAGCACGGCGGGCGGCGCGGGGATCAGGCTCGCGTACGACGTGGCCCGCGAGCACCACGTCGACAGCGGCAACAACCGGGTGATCCTCGCCACCGACGGCGACTTCAACGTGGGCGCGTCCAGCGACGAGGCGATGGTGAAGCTGATCGAGAAGGAGCGCGAGAGCGGCACCTTTCTGACCGTGCTCGGCTTCGGCACCGGCAACCTGAAGGACTCGAAGATGGAGCAGCTCGCCGATCACGGGAACGGCAACTTCGCCTACATCGACGGCCTCCTGGAGGCGCGCAAGGTGCTCGTCGAAGAGATGGGCGGCACGCTGCTGACCCTCGCAAAGGACGTCAAGCTGCAGGTCGAGTTCAACCCTGCGCGGGCCGCGGGCTACCGGCTGATCGGGTACGAGAACCGGCTGCTGGCCGACGAGGACTTCAACGACGACACGAAGGACGCGGGCGAACTCGGCGCCGGACACACGGTGACGGCGCTCTACGAGGTGGTGCCGGCGGGCGTCGAGATGCCGCGTCCGGTCGACCCGCTGCGGTACCAGCCGCAAGGGACCGTCGAGGACCCGCCGCCGCCGAGCGAGTTCGCCGACGAGCTGATGTACGTGAAGGTTCGCTACAAGGATCCCGACGGTGCGGAGAGCAAGCTGCTGCAGCAGGCCGTCGCCGACCGCCCCGTGTCTCCGTCGACCGACTTCCGGTTCGCGGCCGCGGTGGCGGGGTTCGGCATGCTGCTCAGGGATTCGCATCACGCGGGCGACCTTACGTTTAACGATGTCGTGGGGCTCGCCGAAAACAGTCGAGGCGACGACCCGCGGGGCTACCGCGGCGAGTTCATCCGGCTGGTGGAGGCGGCGCGGGACCTGGGGTTACTGAAACGACACGGCCGGGGAGGCCCATAACAACAGCACGATGTCTGGTACACGGTGTACCGGAATCAACCCGGCGGCCCGGAATCTCCGGCCGCCCAACATCCAGGGAGGTCGCCATGCGACTCATCACTGTTCGTACCATCTCAATCGCCACCCTGAGCGCCCTGGCGGGCATCGGCACCGCGGTGGCACTCGTCAAGGTCAGCGTCACTCCGGGGGTATCGCCCGGCATTGAGGCATCGCCCGGCACCTTCACGGGCCGGGTAACCGACGTGGCAACCGGAATCGCGCTCGAGAACGCCATGGTGCTGCTCGAAGGTGCCGGGATCGGGGCGGTGACCAGCGACGAAGGCCGCTTCATCCTCTCGAACGTGCCCGCCGGCAGGCACACCGTCACGCTCAAGAGCATGGGCTACGCGGAAAAGAAGTACGAGGTGACGGTCACCCAGGGCCAGACCACGGTAACCGATCTGGAGATGATGATGCAGCCGGTCAGGCTCAGGAACGTGGTGATCACCGTCGAGTCACCGGACAGGAGTAGTCGATGAGAGCCGGGATTCTTGTTCGAAATGCGGCAGCTGCCGCCATCCTCTTCCTGGGCCTGGCCGGCGCGGCTGACGCCCAGGAGCAGACAGGCACAATCTCAGGCGTGGTCACCGACGCCGCCACCGGTCAGACCCTCGAGTCCGCCCTGGTAACCCTGGACGGCACGGAGACCGCCACGCTGACCAACCCTCAGGGTCGCTACACCCTGTCCGGCGTGCCGGCCGGCGAACACACGTTGACGGTCAGTATCCTGGGCTTTGAGACGCAGAGTCAGCAGGTGACCGTCGGGGCCGGCCAGACCGCGGTCGCCGACTTCGCGCTGAAGGCGGGCGCGGCGGTAATCCAGGAACTCGTCGTGACAGAGGTGGCCAGGGCAGCGGCCAGGGTGAAGCTCCCCTTCACCGTCTCACGCCTCCGCCCCTACAACACCGAATCCTACGCCGAGATCAACGAGAACGAGTTCAAGACCGTCGGCGAGGCACCGCTCTCCACCTTTTCGATCGACGTGGACCGCGCGTCCTACGCGAACGTCCGCCGCTTCATTCAGGACGGCCAGCGCCCGCCGGTCGACGCGGTGCGAATCGAGGAGATGATCAACTACTTCCCCTACCAGTGGGGCGATGTGGCGGGCGAACACCCCTTCGCGGTGACCACCGAGGTGACGCAGGCCCCATGGAAGCGCGAGCACAGGCTGGTGCGCATCGGCCTGCACGCCGAGTCCATCGACACCGAGGACCTTCCGCCCGGCAACCTCGTCTTCCTGCTGGATGTGTCGGGATCCATGAGCTCACAGGACAAACTGCCGCTGCTGAAAAAGGCGTTCGCGCTGCTGGTCGACCAGCTGAGGGAACAGGACCGGGTGGCGATCGTGGTGTACGCGGGGGCGGCGGGCCTGGTGCTTCCGTCGACCCCGGGCAGCGAGAAGGAAGAGATCCTGGCCGCGCTCGAGAAACTCAACGCGGGCGGCAGCACGGCAGGCGGCGCGGGGATCAGGCTCGCGTACGACGTGGCCCGCAAGCACCACATCGACGGCGGGAACAACCGCGTGATCCTCGCCACCGACGGCGACTTCAATGTGGGCGCGTCCAGCGACGAGGCGATGGTGAAGCTGATCGAGAAGGAGCGCGAAAGCGGCACCTTCCTCAGCGTGCTGGGCTTCGGCACCGGCAACCTGAAGGACTCGAAGATGGAGCAGATCGCCGACCACGGGAACGGCAACTTCGCCTATATCGACGGGCTGCTGGAGGCCCGGAAGGTGCTTGTCGAGGAGATGGGCGGCACGCTGCTGACGCTCGCCAAGGACGTCAAGCTCCAGGTCGAGTTCAACCCGGCGACGGTCGCCGGCTACCGGCTGATCGGCTACGAGAACCGGCTGCTCGCCGACGAGGACTTCAACGACGACACGAAGGACGCGGGCGAGCTCGGGGCCGGACACACCGTGACGGCGCTCTACGAGGTGGTGCCGGCCGGGGTTGGGATGCCGAGGCCGCCGGTGGATCCGCTGCGCTACCAGGCGCAGCAGCCGGCGGAGAAGGAGGACGCGCCCCTCAGCCGGTTCGAGGACGAGCTGATTTTCGTCAAGATCCGCTATAAGGATCCCGACGGCGACACCAGCAAGCTGCTCCAGCACGCGGTCCTCGACCGCACGGGGACGCCCTCGAACGACTTCCGGTTCGCGACCGCGGTGGCGGGCTTCGGCATGCTGCTGCGGGACTCGGAGCACGCCGGCACCTTCACGCTGGATGACGTCGTGAGCCTGGCGGAGGGCAGCAGGGGAGACGATCCGCGCGGCTACCGCGGTGAGTTCATCCGGCTGGTCGAGGCGTCACGCGACCTGAAGCTGCTGGAGATGGAGGCCGAGGAGTTCCGGCCTGATCGCTGGCGGCGGTAGGTAGCAGGCTGGCTGCCGGGTGGCTGGTCGCTGGACGGCCGGTCGCCCGGTGGCCCCCGGTCCCCGGCGGGGGGTGGTGACCCGGCAGACGCCTGCAAACTGTCGGCAATCCACCAGCCCTTCAGCAGGTCAGGCTGCCGCTTGCCTGCGCCTATGGGCATGGGTGGGGTCCTGGGGAGGGACTACCCGCGTTGCGCCCAGGCCGCCAGCACCTCCGCCTCCAACTCCGCGGACAGCCCGGCTCGCATGCCCGCACGCCGCTCCTCGGGCAGCGCGTTCCACCACTCCATCGTGGCCCGGGCCGTGTCGCCGAGCGGGCGGAAGGTCAGCCCGGCGGCCACCGCGGCAGCCACCGATACCTGGTTCATGCCGATCGACTCGCCCTCCGGCGGCACCCAGTTGGTCATGTGGCCCCACGGCCGGACCCCGTGCTCGGCCATGAATTCGGTCGACACCCAGGTGAAGGTGGCGTCCGAGGCAAGGGCACCGCGGATCTCGTCGAGCATGGCGCCGAAGGTCTGCACCTCGCCCGTGGCGTTGTAGGTGCCGCCGGTGCCGGGCATCTCGACCAGCCGCACGATCCACTCCGACAGGTCGCGCGCGTCGATGTTCTGCACCGGGTCCGCGGGCGAATTCGGGGCCAGCACCTCGCCGCCGCGCGCCACCCGGACCGGCCAGTAGGTCCAGCGGTCGGTGTTGTCGCCCGGCCCGACGATCAGCCCCGGGCGCACGTTGATCGCGCCGTCGCCAAACACCTCCGTGTTGATCGCCTCGCAGCGCGCCTTCCCCGGCCCGTACTCGTTCTCCGCGTCCGGCGAGGACAGCTGCCCCACCGGATAGCTCTCGTCGATCCCGACCGACGCGAAGTCGGTGTACGCCGAAATGGACGATACGAAGAGGTAGCGGCCAACCTGCCCCTGCAGCAGCTCGGTCGACATGGCCACCCAGCGCGGGATCGAGGCCGAATTGTCGATCACCGCGTCCCACTCGCGCCCCTCCAGCGCGCTCAGGTCGTCGTTGCGGTCGCCGATCAAATGCTCGACGCGCTCGAAGTAGTCGTGGAAGAAGGGCGGCTCGGTGCGGCCCCGGGTGAAGATCGACACCTCGTGGCCCCGGTCGAGCGCGTACTTGACCTGGTGCGGGCCGATGAAGCGGGTGCCGCCCAGGATGAGGATGCGCTGCGGGTCGGGCGGGGCCATGTCGCCGCCGGCCAAGGCGCCGTCGTCCGGTGCCGCGCACCCCAGGGGGCCGAGGGCGCCCAGCGCACCGAGCGCGCCGCCGGCCCGGGCTGTCGTCTTCACAAAATCGCGTCTGGTCTGGTTCCGCATCGTCGTCGCTCCTGGAACTGGTGAATCGCGGGGGGCATCGTACGTCGCCCGCCCCGCTCGCGCCACTTGCCCCACCCGCCCCCGCACCCTACTACTGTCTCCAAGGATCCTCGGCTCCAGGCGCCGCCGGGATCGGTGGCGGGACGAGGCCGCCGACCCTGCCCGGAGGTCAAAATGGTGGAAGTCGATCGCAAGACCTTTCTCGCAACCATTCCCGCCGGTGCTCTGGCCGTCATGTCGCACGAAGACAAGGCGGAGGAGCTGGAGCACTACATGGAAGAGGAGCTGGACAAGAAGATCGCCGCGCGTCGAGCGGGGGCGGACGGGGAGGCCGGCTCCATCATCACCCTTGACGAACTGGAGCAGGAGCGGCGTTCCCCCCGCGGCACCGGCAACCTCTTCCGGCCGCGCGAGGACGAGTTTCCGCCGCTGCCCGACAAGCCGACGCTCCTGGACTTCTTCCGGCTGCGCTTCGCGCCCGCGAACCACGTTCTGCAAAGCGCCACCCACGCGCTCAACACAGGCCAGCCCGAGCGAACCATCATGGCCTGCCTGATGCACGACGTGGTCCTCAACCTGATCAAGGTCGACCACGGCTGGTGGGGCGCCCAGCTCGTCGAGCCCTACGTGGACGAGCGCATCGCCTGGGGCATCCGCTACCACGCGGCGCTCCGCTTCTACCCGGACGAGGAGTACGGGTACGAGTATCCCGAGATGTACAACCGGATCTTCGGACACGACTACGTGCCGGAGCCGTACATCAAGGAAGCCTACGAGTACGCGCGCCAGCACCGCTGGTACGCCGAGGCGCGGCTGATCACGGTGAACGACACCTACGCGTTCCAGGACGACATGGACGTCGACATCGAGGAGTTCACCGACATCATCGGCCGGAACTTCAAGCAGCCGAAGGAGGGGCTGGGCTACGACAACAGCCCGGTCGCGCACATGTGGCGCACCATCGCGTTCCCGGACCGGCCGCTGTAGGCCCGACGAACAGACTCCAGGGGAAGCCCACGCAATGAAGACACGCAGCACGATCCGTCCCGCCACGCTGTCGGCGGCAACACTGGCCCTGTTGGCGGCAACTGCCGTCCCAAGCCCGCAACTCGTCGCCCAGGAGGTCGCGCGCGTGGTGGTCAACCCCGCCGCGATCACGCTGCAGGTGGGCGAAAAGGCGACGGTCTCGGCCACCGCCTACGACGCCGACGGCAATGTCGTCGAGGTGCCCTTCATGTACTTCTCGCGCGATGGGCGCGGCAGGCTTGCGGTCGACCGGTTCACGGGCGAAATCGAGGCGTTCAAGGGCGGGGAGTTCGAAGTGATCGCCCGCGCGCTGGGTCCAACCAGGGTCAGCGGAACCATGGCCGCGACGGTCGCGTTCCCGCCGATCGACCGGGTGGAGATCTCGGAGACGGGCGGGCGCTACTACACCGGGGTGACGGTGC
Source organism: Gemmatimonadota bacterium (assembly GCA_022823225.1). Taxonomy (GTDB): domain Bacteria; phylum Gemmatimonadota; class Gemmatimonadetes; order Longimicrobiales; family Gaopeijiaceae; genus Bin94. Next base: position 148,309 of record JAJDXM010000009.1, on the reverse strand, counting down.
GCCACAAGGCGACGGTGTTCGACGAGGCGGACGACGAGCGCGATGTGCCGGTGACCTGGACCACGTCCGATGAATCCGTGGCGACGGTCGACCGATTCGGGGTGTTCACCGCCCACGGGCCGGGCGAAGTCATGCTCGAAGCGGTCGCTGAGGGCGTTGTTGGGCGGATTACCTACGTCGTGGCCGACAATCCGGTCACCGCGATGGCCATCGAGGCCAGCCAGGCCCGCGGACGGACGGGGGACCTGATCCGCTTCACGCCAACGGCCTCCGACGCCGGCGGCTCAGCCGTCGACGACATCCGCATCACCTTCTCGCTGATCTCCGACCCCGACGAGATCGCCACGGCCGACATCCCGCCCGCCGAGATCGACGGGATGGGCCGCTTCGTCGCCTACAAGCCGGGCGTCTACACCGTGACGGCGAGCGTCCCCGGGCAGACCGCGCACGCGACCGTGGAGATTCTGCCGCGGCACGTGGCCGAGGAGGTGCAGTTCGTGGGGCACGCCCCGGTGCGCAACGTCTCGACGTCGGATCTGTGGGTGTGGGAGGGGGTCGACGGGCGCGACTATGCGATTACGGGAACCCACAGCGGGTACGGCAGCACCTACTGGTGGGATGTGACGGACCCGGCGAACCCGGTGCTGACCGATTCGCTCATTGTGGATGCCCGGACGACCAACGATGTGAAGGTCTCCGAAGACGGCACCATTTGCGTAATCTCGCGCGAAGGGGCGTCGAGCCGCCGAAACGGGATCGTGATCGTGGACTGCCGCGATCCCCGCAACATCGAAGTCATCTCCACGTACGACGACGAGCTGACCGGCGGCGTGCACAACCTCTTCATCCATGACGATCACGTGTATGCGGTGAACAACGGCATCCGCTTCGACGTGATCAACATCGAGGATCCCGCGAACCCGCACCGCGTGGGCCGCTTCGAACTCGACACGCCCGGGCACGCGATCCACGACATCTGGATCGTGGACGGGATCGCGTACACGTCGAACTGGGGCGACGGGGTGGCGGTCATCGACGTGGGCGGCGGCGACAGGGGCGGCAGCCCGGAGAACCCGGTCGAGATCGCGCGCTTCCGCGACATCGGCGGCGCCACCCATGCCGCGTTCCCGTACCGGAGCCCCACCGGCAGGTTCTACATCTTCATGGGCGACGAGATCGGGGCGCCCGCCTTCGACGGCCAGGAGGACGGCCGCACCCCGGAGTTCATGGACGGGTACATCCATGTGATCGACTTCACCGATCCGGAGAACCCGGAGGAAGTGGCCCGGTATGAAATCCCCGAGGCCGGTTCGCACAATATGTGGATCGAGGACGACCGCCTTTATGCGGCGTTCTACCAGGGCGGGCTGCGGGTGCTCGACATCTCCGGCGAATTGAAGGGGAACCTGTACCACCAGGGACGCGAGATCGCCGTGTACAAGGCGTACGACCCGGATGGCGTCGTCGCGAACGCGCCCTTCACGTGGGGGCCCCAGATGCACAAGGGGAACCTCTTTTTCGCGGAGTACTTTTCGGGGATGTGGGCGGTGAAGCTGCTGCCGCGGAGGGTGCTGATTCCTTGATTGGGCGCTCACGGGGCACGGCGGCCTGCCTGGCCCTCCTCGCCATGGCCGCGCCCCACGATCGCGCGGCTTCGCAGTCCTACTGGGTCTACGCGGCGGCCGAATCCGAGGACGAAGTCGCTCTGCTCCGCTACGACGCGGGCGGCGACCTGGTCGTCGAAAAGACGATCACCACCGGGTGGCTGAGGGCCGAGATCGAGGCCCCGCACGGCCTCGCCATGGACCCGGCCGGGGAGTACTGGTACCTGACGCTGGGCCATGGCTTCCCGAACGGCCGCCTCGTCAAGTACGCGACGGGCGCCGACACGGTGGCCGGCGTCGCGGACCTCGGCCTCTTCCCGGCGACGATCGCGATTCCGCCGCACGGCGCGGTGGCACTGGCGGTCAACGCCAACTTCCACGGCGATCACGTTCCCTCGACGGTCACGATCGTCGACCTCGAGACCATGTTCCCGATCGCCGACGTGGTCACCTGCACCATGCCGCACGGCTCACGCTTCAACGCCGACGGCACGAAGCACTATTCGGCGTGCATGATGGACAACCAGCTCGTGGAGATCGACGGCGCCACCCTCGACGTCACCCGGCGCCTTGACCTGATCGCGAACATGGCGCCGCCCGGCGGCGAGAACTGCTCCCCGACCTGGACGACCCCCCACCCGGACGGCGGCCGGGTCTTCGTGCCGTGCAACAAGGGCGATGTGATCCTCGAGATCGACCTGGAAGCGTGGCGCGTCACGCGCCGCATCGAGGCCCCGGGCGCGCCGTACAACCTTGACCTGACCCCCGATGGCACCAAACTGCTCGCGACCCTGAAGGGCAGCGCCAGGCTGGGAATCTGGGATGTCGAAACGGGCGATCTGCTGCACATGATCGACTCCCTGATGCGCGTGACCCACGGCGTCATCGTCACGCCCGACGGCCGCTACGCCATCGTGACCGTCGAGGGGGTGGGCGGGGATCCGGGGACGGTGGAGGTGATCGAGATCGAGTCCGGGACGCGCGTGGCATCCGCGGAGATCGGCAAACAGGCAGGAGGAATCGCGCTATGGAAGATGGAAGGATGACCGCTCCCGCGAAGGCCCAGTCGAGCATGCTCCCGACCCGCCTTTTGCCGCGGAAACCGCCGGAGCCGGCCCAATCGAGCATGCCGGCGACCCGACCTTTGCCGCGGAAACGCGCCGCCCGGGTGCTCGCCGCCCTCGCCGCCGTCACCGCCCTCGCATCCGCCTGCCAGCCCGGCTCCGGCTCCGACCCCGGCTGGCAGTGGACGGACGAGCAGGTCCTGGAAACCGTCAACGCCGTGCGCGCGGGGCGCAGCCTGCAGCCCGACAGCTGGCCGGGCGGCGCGCGGGTCGCCGTGCTTCTCTCCTTCGACGTCGACAACGAGACGGTTCTCGGCCTCCGCTATGGCGACGCCACCGTCGGGTCGCTCTCGCAGGGACAATTCGGCGCACGGGTCGCGCTTCCCCGCGTCGTCGACCTTGTCGATCGCGAGGGGATCCCTGCCTCGTTCTTCATCCCGGCCGTCAGTCTGGTCCTCGATCCGTCCCAGATCGACATCATCCTGGCCGCCGGGCACCACGAGTTCGCCATTCACGGCTGGATCCACGAGCTCAACTCCAGCCTCGACGCCGACACCGAGCGCGCACTCCTGGAGCGCGCCGTCGACTACATGACCGAGGCCACCGGCACGAGGCCGCTCGGCTACCGCGCCCCATCCTGGAACTTCAGCCCGAACACGCTGGACATCATCCGCGAGATGGGCTTTCTCTACGACTCATCGCTGATGGCGGACGACCGCCCGTACGAGATCAACGCCGACGGCGAACCCACCGGGATGGTCGAGCTGCCGGTTGAATGGATCCTCGACGACGCGCCGCTCTTCAACCCGCTCGGGACCCGGTACTCGCCCCCGCGCGACGTGCTCCAGGTCTGGAAGGACGAGTTCGACGGCGCCTACGCGGATGGCACGATGTTCCTCCTGACCATGCACCCACACGTGATCGGGCACCGGTCGCGGATCGTCGTGCTCGAGGAGCTGATCCGGTACATCAAGGGACACGAGGGCGTGTGGTTCGCGACGCACCTGGAGGCGGCGCGGTACGTGAAGGAGCAGGCGGGACTCTAGCGGGCTCCCGGCTGCCGGGCTACCGGGCCGAGAGGTGAACGAGATCGCGCGCGCCGAGGCCCGGGCAGCGAGCCGACAGTCTGGACCGGATGAAGAATGCTCGCGCCTCCGTGTCAACCCTCCACCCCCCGCTCGCGATACCACCCGAGGTGGCGGCCGATCGGGATGCCGAGGAGCGGGCGCTGCACGATCGCCCCCGCTTCCTGCAGCCCCGACACCACGCCGAAGTCCAGATAGTCGTTCCCGGCGTGGATCTCGACGACCTTGCCCGCGATCAGGGGAAATCGCGCCACGAGCGCATCGACCACCCCCGCCGACCAGGTCCGCCGCTCCGCCGCGGGGAGGCCGCTCAGGTCGAGATCGTACCACGCGATCCGCTCTTCGGGATGGAGGAGCCCGTACTTCGCGCTCAGAATGAACCACGGACGACCGGCCTGCTCCGCGTAGGCGCGACGGCTGCGCCAGAGGGGAGAGGCGTACAGTTTCCTGGCGGCCACGCGGCTGGCCCATTCGAGTTTGCCCTTGACACACCCGACCAGAAGGATATCCGGCGTCACCTCCTCCTCGCCGGCACCCTCGCCCCCGGTCGCCTCCTCGATTTCCTCCATGGGCCTGGCTCCATTGGCCGCTAGCCTCGAACGTTGAATACTATCTATCTATCGCACGTGACCCATCGGGGCAAATCGGGAGCGGAAATGAAGGCACGATCGACCGGCGGCGGACTGGCCGCAGCGGCCCACGCGATCCTGGTCGCGACCGTCGCCGCCTGCGCTGCCGCGGGCCAGCCGCCCTCGCACTGCGACGACCTCACGCCGCCCCCCGGCGCCACGCTGCAGCCATCCCGCGACCTGTACTGCCTCTACCTCACGCCGCGGCACGGTCTGGAGCACATGTCGGGCCACCTCGAGCTGCGGACCCCCCACACGCCCTTCGGGATCGCCGTCAACGCCGCGGGCAACCACCTCTACGAGGGCGTACTCACGCTGAGCGGACTGCCGGATCCCGGGGCTCTTGGGGACTTCGAGCACTTTGTCGCGTGGATCGCGTCGCCCCACTTCGACACGGTCGCGAGCCTGGGCCCGGTGGCAAACGGGACGCGCAGCATCGGCGAGATCGGGATCAACAAGTTCATGATTCTGGTCACGGCCGAGGCGCGCCCCGACGCCCCGGAGTGGGAGGGCCGGCTGCTGCTGCGCGCGTCGTCGCCGTCGGCGAGGATGTCCCCGCCCGACATGCAGGAGTTCATGCTGGGGGGACTGCGGACCGGCCCAACGGAGCATGCCGGCACCCATGCCCCGGCTCACACCTGGCCCCACCCCCCGATGTTGCCCGGGCTCACCATGTTCCCCGCCCTGATGGCACTGAATCCGCCCGCGGCGACGCCCTTCCTGCCCGCCGCCGGTGCCGCACCGGACCCATCCGCCCTCCCTGTCGCCCGCCCCCGCGACGTCCTCGAACTCGCCGACGGCGATGTCGTCGACCTCGAGGCCGGCCTGGTCCGGCGCCGCATACGGTCCCGCGACTACGTCATGTACGGCTTCAACGGCCAGTATCCGGGACCGCTGCTCCACGTTCCGGAGGCGGCGACGATCACCGTGAACTTCACCAACTCGATCCCGTGGCCGACCACCATCCACTGGCACGGCCTCCGCCTCGACAACGCGTCGGACGGCGTGCCGGGCGTCACCCAGGACCCGGTCGAGCCCGGCGAGACCTTCCGGTACACCGTGCATTTCAAGGACCCCGGCGTCTACTGGTACCATCCGCACCACCGCGAGGACATCCTGAAGGACCTCGGCCTCTACGGGAACATGCTGGTCGAGCCGCGTGAGCCCGACTACTACGCCCCCGCCGACCGCGAGGAGTTCCTCATGCTGGACGACTTCCTCCTGGCGGGCGACGAGCCGATGCCCTTCGGAGAGGAGCGCACGACGCATGCGTTCATGGGACGCTTCGGGAACCTCTTCCTCGTCAACGGCGAGCCCGACTACGAGCTGGAGGTGACCGCCGGCGAGGTCGTGCGGCTGTATCTGACGAATGTGTCGAACACGCGCACCTTCAACCTGTCGTTCGCGGCCGTTCCGCGGCAAAACGCCGGACAGCCGGATGCTCCGATGGGCGCCGCGCCGCCGATGGGCCGCCCCCGCGTCAAGGTGATCGGCACCGACATCGGCGCCTTCGAGCGCGAGGAGTGGGTCGAGAGCATCGTGCTGAGTCCCGCGGAGCGCTACATCGTACATGTGCGCTTCGACGAGCCGGGCGACTACGCCCTGGTGAACCGCGTCCAGGGAATCGATCACCTCGGCGGCGTGTTCATTCCCGAGACCGACAGGCTGGGGACCGTGAGGGTGGCGGCGGGCGGAGGGCCACCGGCCGCGGGCGCGGAAACATCTGGCGCACACACCGCCTTCGACACCCTTCGCACCAACCTCGCAGCCGCGCGCGAGATCGCGCTCTACCGCGAGTATTTCGACGACCCGATCGACCGCGAGCTCACCTTCACCCTGGAGACTTCCGGCATCCCCTACATCGTGGAGCGGCTGATGCGCTTCGACTCGGCGTACTTCCACCCCGTCGAGTGGAGCGGTACGATGCCGATGATGAACTGGAACTCGACATCGGAGGAGGTGCGGTGGATTGTACGCGACCCGGCGACAGGGGCCGAGAACATGGACATCGGCTGGGAGTTCGAGGTCGGCGCCGTGGTGAAGATCCGGCTGCACAACGAGCGGCGGTCGTTCCACGCCATGCAGCACCCCTTCCATATCCACGGGCAGCGATTCCTGGTGCTGGCGCGCAACGGCGTTCCAAACGAGAACCTGGCCTGGAAGGACACGGTGCTGCTCCCCACCGGCACCACCACGGACATCCTGCTCGAAATCACGAATCCGGGCAGCTGGATGGCGCATTGCCACATCTCGGAGCATCTCGAGGCGGGCATGCGCATGCTCTTCACGGTCAAGTGAACCGGGTCGTTTCGCTGCTGCCCAGCAACACCGAGATCATCTGTGCGCTGGGGTGCCGGGACCGACTCGTGGGGCGTTCGCATGAGTGCGACTATCCCGACGGCCTCGACGTGCTGCCCGTCTGCACCGAACCGCGCTTCGACCCGCACGGCACGAGCTGCGAGATCGACCAGCGCGTCAAGGAGGTGCTGCTCGAGACCAGTTCCGTGTACCGTGTGCACGCCGGGCTCCTCGACGAGCTCGCCCCGGACCTGCTGGTGACCCAGTCGCACTGCGAAGTGTGCGCCGCGGGCCTTGACGATGTCCGCGCGGCGGCCCGTCAGCTGGTGCGGTCGCGTCCCGAAATCATCTCGGTGGCGCCCGCCGCCCTGAAAGAAGTGTGGGAGAACATCGCCCAGATCGCCGGGGTTCTGGGGGTGGCGGACCGGGGCGCCGAGCTGGTGGCGCGGTTGCGCGACCGGCTGGCGCAAATCGCGACCGTGGCGGAGAGGCCCGGCCGGCGCCCGCGGGTCGCGTGCGTGGAGTGGTTCGACCCGCTGATGGCCGCCGGAAACTGGGTCCCGGAGCTGGTCGCGATCGCGGGTGGCGCCGATGTGCTGGGGACGGTGGGCGAGCACTCCGCATGGATCGAGTGGGACGCCCTGGCGGCGGCGGATCCCGATGCGATCGTGCTGATGCCGTGCGGATTCGACATCGGGCGGTCCCGAAAAGAGCTTTGTTCGCTCACCGAACAAAGTGCATGGCGGGGACTGAGGGCGGTACAGCAGCAACGTGTGTTCGTCGCGGACGGGAACCAGTACTTCAACCGCCCGGGACCGAGGCTGGTGGAGTCGGCAGAGATCATGGCCGAGATCCTGCACCCCGGCCACTTCGACTTCGGCCACGCCGGCCGTGGCTGGCAGCCGCTCTGACCGGCGCGCGATCGTGTCCACCCCCCCCACCGACTGGCGCGAAGCCCATCGGAGGGCCGTCGAGCGCGGCCAGTCGTACTACATCGACCCCGAGACCGGCCTGCACGCCTTCACCTCGCTGGGACTCGAGCAGCGCGGACACTGCTGCGGCAGCGGTTGTCGTCACTGCCCCTTCCAGCACGATTCGATGGAGGTGGGCAAACGGGCGGCGTGGGCACAGCAGCCGGTCTGGCTGACCGAGGCCGCTCCCCCCGGCGAACCGGTCGACCTGCTCTTCTGGAGCGGGGGCAAGGACAGCCTGCTTGCCTACCGGGCTCTGACGCGCGAAGGCGTGCGGCCGGTCGCTCTGCTGACCACCTTCGACTCGGTCACCCGCGTCGTCGCGCACCAGGAGGTCGGCCTCGGCCAGATCGTCAGGCAGGCCGAGCATCTGGGACTTCCGCTCCTGGGCGTTCCCCTGCACTCGGGCCACCCCTACGCGGATCGCATCGGCGACGCGGTGGCGCTCGTCCCGCAGGTCGGGCGCCTCGTCTTCGGCGACCTTCACCTCCAACACATCCGCGAGTGGCGCGACTCCACCTTCCGGGAACTCGCCGACGAGCGCGGCGCGACGCTGCACTTCCCGCTCTGGGGCGTTCCCTGCGAGGAGCTGATCGCCGACCTGGAGGCGAGCGGCGTCCCCTGCGAGGTATCGGCGGTGACCGAACCGGCCGAGGGCGTCGTGGAGGTGGGGGACGAATTCGGGCGCGCGATGATGGAACGCCTGCCGGACAGCATCGACCCCTTCGGCGAGAACGGCGAGTTTCACACCCTGGCGAAGGTCTGGCGGCACCCCCGCGAGGAATGAGCGCGGCCTGCACTCATCGCCCAAGACGGCGAAGCAGGACCAGACGGAGGATGGAGAACCGCTGGTCGAAGGCGTAGCGGCAAGGGCTCGGGAGTCCGGCCGGTCCGCAGACGCCGGCGTTGACGTCAAGCCGGTTCTCCGCCTGGTGGACGGTCTCGCCGAAATCCGTGTAGAGGCCATCGAGTCGAAGGGTCCAGGCACCGGTCACCGGCCTTTCGATGCCGGCCCCGGCGACCCACCCGACCCGGGTCGGCCGCTCGTCGAAGGAATCGTCGGGGTCCACCCGCTGACGACCGTCCGTTCCCGCATCGAGATCGGTGAACGAGTTCGAGATTCCGGCAACCGACAGGCCGCCGGCGACGAACACGCCGACGCTGCCGAGGGATCTCCGCACACCCAGGCGCGCCGTCCCAACCCAGCGCAGCTCCGCAGTTGCCGTTTCGTCCAGTCCGATCGGATCCATCTGTCGCGTGGCCGCCGGAAGGTCTCCAAACGCTCCGTCCGCCTCCAACAGGAGCTGCAAGCGCCCCAATCGGAAGTACCGCCCCGCCACCACACCCGCTGCGAGTCCGGTGTCGCCGTAGTCGAACGTCTCGCCCGGGACACCGTTCGACCCCGTGAAGCCGTCGATGTCGGTCATGCGAACGTTCACCGCGCCCAGTCCCGCGAACGCGCCGATGTAGGTTCCCGCCGGACCGGAACCGGCCGTGCCGATCTGGGCCTGGAGAGCCGGCTCGGGGGCGGCGAACGAAAGGAAGATGCCAGCCAGCAGCGGCAGGGCACGCAGGCGGGCCGGAACGGGTATTATGGGTCTCTCCTCCTCGGTGGTCGGCGTATCGGGTCGGCAACCAATCTACTGTCCGCCCCACTGGCGAAAAACCGGTATTCCAGCCACAATCCCTTGCACAATCAGCCGAGCCCGTCAGCAGCCGGGCGCGCGCGAACCAACTGAGGAGAAGACGTCCAAATGAGAACGAAATACCCCGCCAGGACCGTCGCTTTGGCCCTGGGAGCCATCGCCGCCGTCGCTGCGTACGCCTCCACGGCCACCGCCCAACGCCCCGTCCCGGGCTCGGAAGCCGCCGGCTACGTGGCCGTCGACGCCGAAATCGTCGCGCTGACCGGCGTCACGCTCATCGACGGGACCGGCGGACCGGTGCGGCGCGGCCAGACCGTCGTGATCGAGGGCAACCGCATCACTGCCGTGGGGCCCGGCGGCCAGGTCGAGATCCCGAGCGGTGCCGAGGTCATGGACCTGTCCGGCCACACAGTCATTCCCGGGCTGGTCGGGCTGCACAATCACCTGTACTACACGGCCGCGGGGGGACGCGCCGCGCAGCTCACCTACAGCGCGCCGCGCCTCTACCTGGGGAGTGGAGTCACCACCGTGCGCACGACGGGAAGCCGCCAGCCGTACGCGGAGATCAACCTGCGCGAGGAGATCGAGGCCGGGCGGGCACCGGGTCCCCGGATCCACGTCACGGCGCCGTACATCACCGGCGGGGGGGGACTCACCGGGATGACCCTGATCGGCTCGCCCGAGCAGGCGCGCCGCTTCGTGCGCTACTGGGCGGCCGAGGGCGCGACGTGGCTGAAGGCGTACACGCGCATCAGCAGCGAGGACCTGGCCGCCGCGATCGACGAGGCCCACAGGCAGGGGATCAAGGTCACCGGGCACATCTGTTCGGTCAGCTTCACCGAGGCCGTCGAGCTCGGGATCGACAACATTGAGCACGGGCTGCCGACGAACAGCGACTACAGTCCCGGCAAGGAGAAGGACGAGTGCCCGGCCAACGTCATGGGCAACGCGCTGGCGGTCGACATCGACAGCCCCGAGGTCGAGCACACCTTCAGGACGATGATCGACTCGGACGTGCCCATGACCTCCACGCTGGCCGTCTACGAGCTCTTCTTCCAGGGGCGGCCGGTCCGCGACCAGCGCACCCTCGACGCGATGAGCCCGGCCGTGCGGGAAGACTACCTGGCCAGCAAGGCGCAGATCGACGAGATCGGACGGGATCCGGCAGGCCTGCTAAACGCGATCGCGTACGAAAAGAAGTTCTACGATTCGGGCGGCGTGCTGGCGTCCGGAGTCGATCCCACCGGAAATGGCGGCGCCCTGCCCGGCTACGGCGACCAGCGCAACTACGAGCTGCTCAGCGAGGGCGGGTTCGCTCCGGTCGACGCGATCAGGGTGATGACCGCCAACGGCGCCATGATCCTCGGCGAGGACGACCTCGGGACCGTCGAGACCGGCAAGATCGCCGACCTGGTGGTGCTTAGCGGCGACCTTACGGCCGATCCGTCGGTGATCCGCAACGTTACGGTGGTGTTCAAGGATGGGGTGGGCTACGATTCACCGAGGATGTTGGAGGACGTGCGGGGGCTCGTGGGAATCAGGTGACCCATCAACTGCAGGCCGGGGAATGAGAGACATGTCGCGACCGAGACCGTTCCATCTTGTGGCGTTCGCAGCAATCACGATCATGGCGGGGTGCGGCGGGGGCGACGGCGGCGGAAACGGACCGGTCGATCCGCCCGACCCACCGGCCAACCGGGCGCCGGTGACCAACATCACTGGGGGCACGCTGGAAATCCCCGTCGGCCCCGCCACGATCACGACCGATGTTTCCGGCCACTTCAGCGACCCGGACGGGGACGCGCTCACTTTCAGCGCGACGACTTCGGACGCGAGCGTGGCGACGGTTTCCGTAACGGGGTCCCAGGTGGCGATCACCGGCGTGAGCCCCGGGACGGCGACGGTCACGATCACGGCCCGCGATCCCGGAGGCCTCACCGCTTCCTACCCCACCACCGTCACGGTGAACGGTCCCCCGCTGCTCACGGACTCGATCCCCAACCACGTCCTGGCCGAAGGCGCGAGCGCGACGGTCGACCTCGACGACCACTTCACGGACCCCGACGACGACGTGGCGAGCTACGAGGCCGAGTCCTCGGACGCGTCGGTCGCGAGCGTGTCGGTCGAAGGCAGCACGGCGACCATCACGGGCGTCTCGGCGGGCACCGCGACCGTGACCTTCACCGTGAGGGACGAGTACGGGCAGGAAGCCAGCCAGGATGTCGGCGTCACCGTCGAGGAGGCGAACCAGTCCCCGCAGGCGACGGACGCGATCGCCGCCCAGGAGCTGATGCCCGACGGCGAGGCGACCATCGACCTATCCGGCCACTTCACCGACCCGGACGACGACGCGCTCACCTACGAGGGGGAGACTTCGGACGCGGACGTCGCGATCGTCTCGATCGACGGCAACAACGCCACGATCACCGGCGTGGCGGCAGGCACCGCAACGATCACCTTCACCGCGAGCGACCCCGACGGGCTCTCGGCCGACCAGGAGGCCATGGTCACGGTCAACACTCCGCCGATGCCCGAGGGCACGATCGACGAGATCACGGTCAGGGTGGACGAATCGACCACCCTCGTCGTCTCCGGCTACTTCACCGACGCCGACGGCGACGCCCTCAGCTACGAGGCGACCAGCTCCGACGAGGACATCGCGACAGTCTCTCTGGCGGACAGCACGGCGACGATCAACGGCGTGGCCCCAGGCTCCGCGACGATCACCATCACCGCCACCGACCCCCGCGGCGCGTCGGCCATGCAGGAGGCCACGGTCGCCGTGAAGACCCCCCCCATGCCCGACAGCATCCCCCCCACGCACGACATGGTCGTCGGCAACCACGTCGAACTCGACTTCTCGACCTTCTTCACGGACGAGGACGGCGACGAACTGACCTACACGGCGGTGACGTCGGACGCGGCAGTGGCGACGGCGTCCGTGGAAGGGAGTGTGGTGACGACGACGGCGGCGGACGCGATCGACGACGCGGTCGGGGCGGTCATCACGCTGACGGTTACGGCGACGGACCCGGCCGGCCTGTCCGCGGAGCAGGAAGCGATGGTGCGGGTGAGTGCGGCGGAGTATGACACGCTGTCGGGACTCAGTGTGGACGCGAACGGGCAGCTCACGGGGTCACTGGGTGGCATCACGATCGCGCTGACCACCTGCCTCACCCTCGACGGATTCCCCCTGAACAACCAGTTCATCACCGCACACTGGACGGAATGGCAGCTGGCGGCCGGCACGGGGTGGGTCACCGCGCCCCGAACCTACAGACCCGTCTCGCCGCCAAGCGTCCCCCCATTCAACATCTGCCCCGTCCTCGACTGGGAGGACCGGCAGGCGGGGACCTACCGGATGGTGGGGAACATGACGATCGTGACCGTGGACACCCTGGCAAACGGGACTCCGAACCCTGCGGACACCGTCAGCGTCGTAACCAGCACGCTGCGCTCCCCGAGCTTCGAGAACAAGCCGGGGGGCGGGCCGGCCAACGATGCGTCGTTCGGCAGCCTGGGGTCGGGCCGGTGGGATGCGGCTCAGCCCGGTCGTGAGTCACGTCGGTCCCTCGCGCTTCCGGGACGGGGCTTCCGGGCATTGCCGGCCGGGGAGGCGCGAGCCGCGAGTGGCGTCGGCCGAGAGGGTGCAGGCGAGGTGCGCGCAAGTGCCCAGGCGAACGGGCACCACCCCATTGTCGCGCGATTGCGCGGGTACGGGAACCGGCGGCGGGCATCGGGGTAGTACGCGCCCATGCCGCGAGACCTCATCACACAACAAGGATACCCCATGCGAACCGTCTCCTCACTCCTCATCGCAACCCCGCTCTTCCTTCTGACCCCGGCCACGACCGCCGCTCAAACCAGGCTCGGCATCACGGGCGGATTGAACCTCGCTTCGGTGGACGTTTCAACTGAAGAAGCCTTTGTCCCGGACTTCGAATCCGTCACGGGCCTGTCGCTCGGTCTGTCGGCCACGATTCCCCTGTCGGAGACCTTGGGACTTCAACTGGCCGGCGGCTATTCCCAAAAGGGCACGATGTTCGCGTTCACCGAGGACGGTACGGACGTCGAATCGACGCTGAAGATGGACTACATCGAGTTGGGCGCGTTTGGAGTGATGCACATCCCGGTGTCCGGGGAACGAGTGTCGGCACATCTGCTGGCCGGACCGGCCCTCGCTCTCGAGGCGTCCTGCGACGCGACCGCCAAGGCGACCTTCATGGGCACCACCTATGAAATCAGTGAGGGCTGCGACGAGGGCGACGTACTGGATCGATCGAACTTCGACCTGGGCCTGGCCGGAGGCGGGGGGTTGGAGATCGGCCTGTCCGACGCCCTGGGCGTGTCGCTCGGCGCCCTCTACACCTTCGGATTCATCGACCTGGACAAGGACGACCGCGACTCACTGAAGCACCGGGTGCTGAGTTTTCGGGTGGGGTTGGTGTACTCGATCGGGTGAGGGGGGTCTGATCGCTGCCAAGGCGACGATACGGGTACATGACATCGGTCCGTGCCCGGAGGGATTCACCCGAAGAGCGGCTTGATGCGTAACCGCTTAGCGGCTTTACACAGCCGGATCACATCGTCCACCTCGTTGCCGGGCCGACCCAGCTTCTGGAGGAACTCCTCGGCCGCGCCATAAAGATCCGACGCAGAGGCGGCCAAAGCTGGCGAATGACCCACCCGAACATACCTGCCTTGGCCTGGGTCGATTGGTCACGCTATTGAGTATTTTCACTCAACGATTATCTTTGCTCGCATGAATGCCTTCCAGCGCGCCCATGTTCGCCGCCTCGTGAAGCTCCTCACGGATAGCGGGCGGCGACGACTCATAGCCATCACCGGCCCTCGCCAGACCGGCAAGACTACGATTGTCCGTCAGGCGCTCGCGGCACTGGAGTCATCAGGAATCGCCTGGCGATATGTGGCTGTGGACGCACCTCCGGGTACGGGTCCAGAACTGCAACCCGGCGACACCCACTCGTGGCCCGACTTTCCGGAACCATCGCACACCGGTGGTCGCGCCTTCGTCAGTCAGCCTGATTCCCGCTGGCTCGTCGGAATATGGGAACAGGCACGTTACGCGGCCGAACACTCTCCCCGCGGAGCCTTACTGGTGTTGGACGAGATCCAGGACGTACCCGATTGGTCCCGAACGGTGAAGGGTCTCTGGGACCAGGACCAGGCGACCGGCTGTCCGCTCCGTGTGGTCGTCATGGGATCCGCGCCGCTTCAGTTGCTGGTCGGTTTGGGTGAACGGCTGGTCGGCAGATTCCTCCCGTTTCCGGTCAGCCACTGGTCGTTGGCCGAGATGGTGGGAGCGTTCGACTGCAGCATGGATCAGTATCTGTTCTTTGGCGGGTACCCTGCGGGAGCGGAACGATGGGACGACGAGGACGATTGGCGGAGCTACATCGAAGATGGAATCGTCCAACGCAACGTCGAGAGGGACATCCTCTCCCTGACCCGAGTGGACAAGCCCGCGCTTCTTTCCAGCCTGCTGGACCTGGGTTCCTCCTATTCCGGGCAAATCCTGTCCTACAACAAGATGCTCGGGCAACTCCAGGACGCCGGGAACACCACGACGCTGGCTCGGTACCTCACGCTGCTGAGTGGTGCGGGGCTGCTGGCCGGTCTCGGCAACTACAGCGCGAAGACGCACCGCAGACGCGCTTCCAGCCCCAAGCTCAACGTGCTGAATACGTCTCTCATGACGGCTTCGTCAGGGTATACGTTCGACGAGGCGAGGGCCGACCGCTCGTTCTGGGGCCGGATAGTGGAGAGCGCGGTGGGTGCCCATCTCCACAATACCCTTGCACCGGGAGTGAAGCTCTACTACTGGCGCCGCAACGGCCTGGAGGTGGACTTCGTACTCGCCCGCGGGCCGCGCTTGACGGCGATAGAAGTAAAATCCGGCCTGCGGCGCGGAGCCGTAAGCGGAATGGGCGAGTTCACGAGGCGATTCAACCCCACCCGCACCGAGGTGGTGGGCACGGGTGGCGTGGCGCTCCACGAGTTCCTGTCTGAACCCGCCAGCTACTGGCTGGAGAAAGAACGATGACGACGCTTTGGGTGCCCCGGCGGGTTCACGAGGTGAGCCTTGATCCGGGCCCGTCCGCGGAGCCCAATGCATCCTCGTTCGCAGAGGTGAGTCGGCTGGCGGACTACCGCGACGCGCCGGCGTACGTGCTGCTCGGCGAGCCCGGATCGGGGAAGACCACAGCGTTCGAGATGGAATGCGGCGCCGATCCGGACGGCAGCCAGCCGGTGGGCGCCCGGGATTTCGTGGAGTTGGAGGTAGAGAGCCACCCCGAGTGGCGTGGAAAGACGCTTTTCGTCGACGGGCTCGACGAGATGCGAACGGCATCCGGCAACTGGCGTGGACCGCTTGACTCGATCAGGAGACATTTGGAGCGTCTCGGTCACCCGCGTTTTCGTCTCTCGTGCAGGGCTGGTGAGTGGTTGGGCGAGGATGATGCCGCCGCCCTCAGACGGCTCGGCGCGTACCGTGAATTGGTCGTGCTCCGATTGGATCCGCTGAACGAAGACGAGGTCCGCACGCTTCTGGAAGACCGCGTCGGGCCAGTGCGAGCCGGCGTACTCATGAGGCACGCGCACGAGCAAGGCGTATACGGATTCCTTCGGCACCCGCTCAATGTCAAGTTGCTGTTGGAAGTCGGGATGGGCACCGACCGGATCTCCGGGAGCCGGGGCTTGTTCGAATCGGCCTGCACGTCGATGACCCGGGAGGGAAACCCGGCGCACCGCGCCGCTACGCGGGGGGCTTCGCGGCCCTCCGAGGCGTCGTTGCTGAATGCGAGTGGCCGGCTCTGTGCCCTGAGCCTCCTGACGGATACTCTCGGATGGGCGGTTGATCCGGCTGAAGCGGCCCCTGGTTATCCGTCGATTCGCGAAAACGAGAATGCGGATTCCGGTGTAGTCGCGGAGCTGGATGGCGCGCTTCGTACCCGGCTTTTCAAGCTTGCCGCGTCCTGCCGTTTCGAACCGATTCATCGACAGGTCGCAGAGTTCCTCGGGGGCCGGTTCCTGGGCGGACTGGTGGAGGGCCGCGTGGTCTCGGCCCTCCGGCTGCGCGCGCTCATGGCGGGCGACGACGGTGCGCCCGCGCCATCGCTGCGTGGTCTGGCGGCCTGGATCGCGGTGCATAGCCCGGCCGCGCGCCCTCCACTGATCCGTGACGATCCGGTCGGAGTGGCCAGCTACGGGGATTCATCCGAGTTCTCGTGGGAAGATCAGCGACAGCTCGTTTCCAACCTTCGCATGAGACCCCGAGAGATCGACATCTGGAACTGGCCGGATTCCGCGCTACAGTCTTTGGCGACGCCTGGAGCAATGGCCGTCGTGCGCGACATGATCTCTGCGCCGAAACGCGACGATCAGCCGCTCGCGTATCTTGCGATGCGTGCCATCGCCCACACGGAGGGTTCGTCCGTTTCCCGGGAGCTTCAGCTCCCGTTGCTCGGGGTTGTACGCGATTCGCGCTGGTGGCCGGGGACCCGGGCGGCAGCGTTGAAGGCGTGGATCGCGGACTCGGTCGCGGATGGGCGTGGCATCCGTAGAGCCCTGAAGCTCCTGGAAGAGATCAAGGACGACGCATTGGATGATCCGAGGGGGAGCCTGACCGGGTTGCTGCTCGGCCTTTTGTATCCAGGACACGTCACGCCGGAGAAGCTCTGGGATTATGCGCGGCCGGTCGCCCCTAACACAATTGGCAGCGGCCACCTGGACTTCTGGCTGCACGAGTTGCCGCGACGATCTGAAAGAGAAGGTCTCCTGGCGCAGGTTCTCGACAGCCTGTGTCAATGGCTGCACGGAAGGCCGTACGGCATTGACGACTCCTGCACCCGCGACGGCATTGCAAAGATGTTCGCGCTCGCCCTGGAACAGCACGGCGACGACATCGAAACCGAGCGGTTGTACGCCTGGTTTGCGGCGGTCCTCCCCATGATGCCGAGCAAGGGAGATCTCGAACTGTCAGGCATGGTTCGAAGTCATCTTGGTGTGGACACGCCGGAGGAGGACATCAGGTCGAAGACCGACGGCTGGCTCAGAGAACGGCCATCGACGCAGAAAGTGCTGATGCTGGAGATCGTTCGCCGCCAGGATGACGATGAAATCCTCGTCCCGGCGGACCCTGTCTCGCCCACCGGCTCGTTGACCCTGGACGACGTACTCGCCGGCGCCCCGGTCGCTGACTTCGCGCCGTGGTTCCTGGACCAAGCCGTATCGTTTTCGCAGTCCCGCCCGTGGCTCGCGTGCCACATGCTGCACCGGACCGGAGGCCTCACCCGGGACGAGGTCCGCGCTCGGATTTCCGGGCATCCGTCGCTCGAACAGTGTCTTGAATCGCAGTTGGCACCGGTCCCGCGGCCGAACCCGCGGCACCCCCTTGTTCTGAAGCGCGAGCGCAAGCGGACGGAGTGGATCGAATGGGTGCGGGAGCAAGCCGACGCACTGGGCCGTGGGGAGGGTCCGCCACGTCTATACCATGATGTTGCGAGCGCCTATCTGGGAGTCAACAGGTCGGTGCGCGGTGACACCTCCGAGGAGCGAGTCCGCCGTCTCTTCCTTGGCGACGAGGAGTTGTCGCGCGCTGCGCTGGACGGCCTCCGGAGGATGGTTCGTCGCACTGATCTCCCAACTCTGGACGATTTGGTCCGGCTCGATGAGGACGGGAGGATTTCCTATTTCATCCTTCCGCTGCTGGCGGCCCTAGACGAAGAAGAACGTACGGCCAACCGTGACTACGCGTGCCTGGAAGGAGGCACTTTGCAACGCGCGCTCGGCTCGTTCTTCCTCGCCAAGGGATATGAGGGTACCGACCCGGCGTGGTATCGGATGGCGCTCCGCGGCGACCCCGAAGCTGTGGCCGATGCGTTCGTCAAGGTGTACCGGTCGAGCGTTCGGCGATCCCGGGGAGCCGACAGACATCTGCGCGCATTGACGGGTGACGAGTCGCATGGGAACGTAGCCCGGGCCGCCCTTCCACGACTGCTAAAATCGTTTCCCGCGAAAGCGACGGCCGATCAGGTGTTCTTGCTGGACCATCTGATTCCGGCGGCATTGGATCATGTGGACCGGGGCGAATTGGCGTCGATCGTTCGTCAGAAGCTCGAATTGGCCAGCTTGCGAATCGGGCACCGCATACGGTGGTTGGCGACTGGTATGTTCCTTGGCGACCCGCTGTTGGGGGAGCAACTGGACCACTTCCTGTCCGGCGGATCGGATAGCCGGGCGCGCGAGTTCGCAGCCTTTCTCAAGGTTCGGGCGGTCTCGAAGCGAGTCCGGTCTCTGCCGGGCCGGTCGTTGGCGATGCTTGTCAGGAGGCTTGGCGGCTACTACGGTCCGGTTTCCGGAGGGGTTCCTGGTTACATGTCTTTAGAAGTGGACCAAGCGCTGCAAACTGACGGCCTGATCCGCACGGCTCTCGACGCGCTCTCGTACCGTCACACCCCGGAGGCCACGGAATTGCTTCAGGCCCTGCTTGACGACCAGAATCTCGCACCATGGCGACAGCCAATCTCCAAGGCATCCGACGCGCAAAGGGTCGTCCGGCTGGACGCGGAATTCGAGCCGCCGTCGATCCTGGATGTGGCGCGTGTTCTCAAGGACGGCCAGCCAGCTAGTGCCGCGGACCTGGCCGCGCTTGCGGTGGACAGAATCCTAGCCGTCGGTCGGCAGGTGCGGGACGGCGACGTCGATGCGTGGCGTCCTTTCTGGAGCGAAGGAGAACGCGGAAAAGCGAAGACACCCAAGATTGAACCCTCGTGCCAGCAGGCACTCCTCCTTGCGTTACGGCCGCAACTCCCGGAACGGGTCCGAGTGGAGTCGGAAGCAAGGCATGCGGGGGAAACACGCTCCGACTTGCAGGTCTCGTTCGGCGATTTCGCCGTCCCCGTCGAGATCAAAATGAGTTCAAGCCGCGACTTGTGGACCGGCGTCACCTCTCAGCTGATCCCCCGCTATACACGCGACCCCAGATCGGACGGCTACGGCATCTATATCGTGTTCTGGCACGGCCCGGAACGTGCGAAACGCCCAACCCCGACGGGGACACCACCGCGAACGCCCGACGAGCTCCAGGATCGCTTGGCTCGACAATTGACGACCGAGGCTCAGCGGAAAGTCTCGGTGATCGTTCTGGACGTGAGTCCGCCGTAACGAGGTACGGTCTCCGCAATCCGCTCGAACTTGTCTTTGTGTCGACCTGCTACCGCCGTACTCCTCGTCTTCACAAACTGGACAAAGGCGTCCGGTTCTCGCTCGCCCTGTACCGGTTCCGGTTTTCCTGGAAAAGGCGGCGGCCTTGGTCCACGGCATCGTATCCAATCACGGCTTCGTGGACGGCAACAAGCGCACGGCCGTCTACCTGGTTGGAACTGCTGGCGGTAAGGAGCGGGTACCGATTGGCGGTGGAGGATCTGGTTCTGGCGGATCTCATGACTGATGTGGCTCGTGCCAAATGGGATACGAATCACTCGCAGCGTGGTTCGAAGAACGATTGGAGCGAATCGCCAATGCTCAACCGGATGTTCAGCCCCGCGAACCGAAACCGACGGATGACCAGTAGGGGGGTCGGCTCCCTCGTGGACACAGAAGACCGTGGGCTTGAGCGTGCCGCCGACTGCGGCGAGAAGGTTCGCAAGTGCCGGGTAGTAGGACCGCTCGCTGGTGCCGCCGCCCGATGCGCGGACCTGGCGGAGATCGTTGAAGTAGGATTCCGCGGCGCCGGTCAGCTTCCTGGTCGTTCCGGTCATCCCGCGCCTGGGTGAGTCGGGCCGGCGGTGTTGATGGCGTGGTCGGGCAATGTTGGAAGATACCATCGTGGGCACCCGTTGAGGTGACGGAGGGGCGGGGTGCCGGATTGGTTAAGGCGCGGATGTCATGTCGGCAGGGCACGATCCTTCCCGCCTGCCCACCGAAGGCCCGGCGCCGTGGCCCGATTCCGCCACCCGCCGCCCTTCCCCACCGGGAACCCGCCCACAATGCCAGGGAAGCGCGAGCCATCCCCAAGGCCGAAGCACGACGCCTCCTACAAGGTCTTCTTCGCGCGCCGCCGCACCGTCGCCGACACCCTGCGCGCCTCCGCAAGCGACATTGCCGCCCAACTCGACTTCGCCACCCTGGAGCGCATGCCCGCCAGCTTCGTCACCCGCGCACTCGACCAGCGCCACGCCGACATGCTCTGGCGCGCTCAGACCACCGACGGCCGCTGGCTCTACATCCTCATCCTGCTTGAGTTCCAGTTCACCATCGACCCCCGATGAACTGCTTGGACACCTGCCACGCCATCGGTATCTTCTCATTGAGATCCAAGCTCAGGACCCCTCGAAGCTCCCGCCGGACAACGTGCTCGCGATGATCACGAGGTTCGAGCAGGCGCCCACGGCCGAGGCACTGGAAGAGCTGATCAGCTCGCTGCCGGTCTGGCTCCAACGGATCGAGGCACCCGGGCTCGCGGAGTCCTTCGCGGACTGGATCACGCATTTGGTGGCAGAGCCATACGACAGGAGCGGCAAGAAGACGCAACGCCAACCCGGGAAAGAGGGGGTAGCAGAATTGACGACACTATTCGAAAGAGTCCAGCAATGGCGTGCGGAGCGGGACCAGGAATGGCTGCAGAAGGGGATCGAGCAGGGGGTTGAGAGGGGCATCGAAAGGGGCATCGAAAACGGCCGGGTTGAGGGCGGTGGTTCGCCGGGAGGTTAGCGGCGGCAAGCGCTATGTCGGGTCACAGATCCACGC
This sequence comes from Gemmatimonadota bacterium, assembly GCA_022823225.1. Lineage (GTDB taxonomy): Bacteria > Gemmatimonadota > Gemmatimonadetes > Longimicrobiales > Gaopeijiaceae > Bin94. Next base: position 127,243 of record JAJDXM010000009.1, on the reverse strand, counting down.
GGGATAGAGCATGATGGCCCAGCGCGACTACATACTACGCCTGATCGAGGAGATGGGCGCCGTCCTGATCGCGCTGCGCAACGCGATCCTGAGGGGTGGGGCGCCGCCGGGCGAGGTGGAAAACACGCTGCGGCGGGCCACCAGCGCGGCGGGCATGGAGCTCGAGCTGGCCCGCGCGGTCGCGGTCGAGTCCCTTACCGACATGGTCGCGCCCGGGGGTGAGGTCGAACCCGCGCGGTGCTGGGTGCTCGCCGAGGCCCTGATGACCGACGGAGCCGACCTGATGCAGCGCGGGGAAGGCGAAATGGCTCGGTCCTCGCTGTCCAGGGCGGCGGTCCTGTTCGAACTGGTCGCGCCGTGGGGAGCCCGCCTCACGGGCTTCCCGGAAGCGCGGGAGCGGATCGAAGAGATCGAGGGAATGCTCGACCGAATCGGATGACGGGGGGCTCTATCTGCGCAGAAGGACCAGAGGCGTCACAACGCAATCGAAAAATCCGAGCTCACCGGCCCGAAGCGAATACACCAGCACGTCGTCACCTCGCGTACGGACGAATCTGACATACTCGTCGAAATCGCGACGTGCGATCACAGCCCCTGCTGCCGGATCGAGTACCTCGATGGTGGTGTGCAGGAACCGATTCAGATCCAGGCCCGACGGAATCAGCGCCTCGACGCCTGGATCGGGCGTGTCCGCAAAGCCCGGGAGGGGCGAGAACCTGCGCGGCGGCCGCGTAATCGCGACCCAGAGGAGCCCGTCTCCATCCTGGACGATGCCTGAAACCGTCGGGCGGACGGGCGCGAGGAATGGCGCCCCCGGCCGCAGGCCTGAACTCGATCGGAACAATCCGGAAGTTCGTTCGATGCGAGCCTTGGCTTCCCCGTCGGGTCCGTAACGCGTGATGCGGAGGCGGCCGACCGGCGCACTCCACACATCCTTGCCATCGTTGGATCTTCCCAGAGCGCGCCGCACGCCGGACTCTGCTCCCGGTTCGCCGGCGGACTCCGTGGGCCCAATGCTGTGAGCGATTGTCCCGTCGTCCGCGTCGAGGAGCTGGATTGTGGTCATTCCGTCTTCCGTGCGTACCGTGGCTTCGACCGCTATGCCGCTCTCCAGGACCGCCACTTCGCCCAGCGCCGCAACCGGCATGCGCACCTGATCCAGGCTGGTCTCCGCCCGCGGCGCGAGGGTATGAAGGTTGACCGGATCGATCACATACACGACATCGCCGTCCCCGACTTCGATAAGCAGCGGAATGTCGGTCGCGAATTCTCCAGGGCCTCCACCGATTCTCCCGTACGATGACAGGTATCTTCCGTCCGGGCCGAAAACGGCTATGAGCCCATCCCCCTGGCCAGGCCGATCAGTCCAAAGTGAGACTGGACCATATTGGCACCTTCCGTGATCGCATCCTGCATGAATTCGATTGGCCGGGCAGTAATCGTCGTGAGGGCAGGGGCGCGGTGTCAACCAAATGCGGGGAGTCGGCCAGCGACGCCAGAAACGCCGCAGCTCTCGAAGAGGACAAGGCCTCGCGTTAGGCCCCCCTATCGGCCGTCCGCCGCCAGCACCTCCCGAATCACGTTTCCCGCTCGCCTGACATCCTCCATCGACACGTCCCGGTGGGCCACCGCGCGGACGCTGCGGGTGCCCGATACGAGCATGGTGACGCCCCGCTCGCGGCACCCGTCCACGAAGTCCGCCGCACTGCCCGGCACGTTGAAGCGCAGGATGTTCGTCTCCACGTGCTCGCGGACCAGGTCGACGCCGGGGATCGACACCAGCACATCGGCGAGGCGTCCGGCCTTCTCGTGATCGTGCGCGAGGGCGCCCCGGTGATTCTCCAGCGCGTACAGCGCCCCCGCGGCGATGACCCCTGCCTGCCGGAAGCCGCCGCCGAAGAGCTGCTTGAAGCGCCGTGCCCGCGCCACGAAATCGGTCGAACCGGCCAGCGCCGAGCCGACCGGGGCGCCGAGCGCCTTCGAGAAGCAGACCGAAACGCTCTCGAAGTCGCGTGCGTAGCGGGCCGGCGCGATGCCCGTGGCGGCCGTGGCGTTCCAGACGCGGGCACCGTCGAGGTGGCAGCGCAGCCCGGCCGCGCGACCGATGGCGACGACTTCGTCGATGAGTTCCAGCGGCCAGATGCTCCCGCCGCCGCCGTTGTGAGTGTTCTCCACCGTAAGCAGCGTCGCGGGCGGGGTCAGGGTGGTGGGCGATCCCGAATGCGTGACCCCGAGGGCGTCGCGTAGCTGGGAAGCCGTGAAGATGCCGCGGTCTCCCATCAGCGGATGCACGGTGACGCCCGCGAGCGCCGCCGGTCCCCCGCCCTCCGAACGCACGACGTGCGAAGCGATGTCCATGATGACCCGGTCGCCGTGCTCGGTGTGCGCGCGGATCGCAACCTGGTTGGTCATGGTCCCGGTCGGCATGTAGACGGCGTCCTCCTTCCCCAGCAACTCCGCCGTCCGGGCCTCGAGCAGTCTGACGGTCGGGTCGTCGCCGTAGACGTCGTCGCCGACGGCGGCCGCGGCCATGGCATTGCGCATGCCGGCGCTGGGCCGGGTGACGGTATCGCTGCGGAGATCGATCATGTGGGGTGAGGATCCGTGGGAGAGAAAAGAGGACAAGGCGTCATGTCGGTGCCGTCAAATTAGCCGAACTCGACATCCATGACATCCTGCAGCGGGCGATACCCCACGCTGCGGTAGATCCTGTTCGAAGTCGGGTTCGCCAGATCCGTATAGAGGACGCAGTGGCTGAAGCCCAGATCGAGCGCATGGCTGCTCAGCCCGGCGACCAGCGTGGTCGCATATCCTCTGCGGCGACGCTCCTCTGGGGTGTAGACATAGCCGATCCGCACCCCGTGGCGCGTGTGCGCCGGAAAACCGGCCATCGACAGCGGCTCTCGATCCACCCACAGGGCCAGCAGGCGGTTTCCGCCCTCGACGCCACAGAGCCGGCGGGCCCGCTCCCCGGGATCCCCCGGGTCTCCCAGACCGGTCTCTCGCAGGAACGAGTCCAGCCAACGGGCGACGAGCGGGATGTCCGCGGGTCCGGCACGCCGCATATCTCCCGGCGCCATCCGCGACGGCGGCACCACCCGCTCAAGGACATGGATCCGTTGACGGGCTCCGGGCGAGGCCCTCACCCCCTTCAGTCGGCTCCAGGCGTCGCCGAAGGCGCGGGCAACCCTGTTCGGACCGAGGACGGCGGGCAGCTCTTCGTACACTTCGGCCACATACCGGGCCAGGAGCGGGACCGCCTCCAAAGGCATGCGCGTCAGCCCCAGCTTGTAGGGCGGCGTGCGGAAGGCGCATCCGACAATGTCCCTGCCCCGTTCGATTGTCGCGAAGTAGAGGGGGGAAGCGGGAGCCGGCGGAGGACGGGCTCCAACAAGGGACCCGGCCACTCCCAGAGACAGATTGTTCTCGGCCTCCCGCCGGAGCAGCCATCGTTCGGCCCGTTCGAGGAAGGCGCGCGGACCGGAGTGGCGCACGATCACGGTCTCCATTCCGGTCCTTCGCTCACGCCAGCCGAAAGAGTCCGTTGAGCTTCGTGCGCAGCACGCGCGCGTATCCCCGGGCGGTGAGCCATTCCTCGAGGGCTGCCGGACTCACTCGGGCGTCCGGCTGACTCGCGGCGCCGGCCCGCGCGGCAGGCGGCTCGGCCGCTCCGCGAAGGGGCCCGCCGGCGGACGGCTCCTTCAACTCGACGATCAGATACCTCGGCCACGCCTCGCGCGGCTCCGTGGTCAGGTACGGCTGGATGACCTCGGCTTCGCGCCCCTCGACGTCGACCTTCAAGCAGTCGATCCGGTCGAGTCCGGCTTGTTCGACGACGTCGGCCAGCGTCAGGACGCGCACGGGTACGCCGCCGCCCGCCGACGCTTCCGCGGCCCCAAGCAGCCGATTCTCCCCCGAGTTGCGCGACCCGACCGCGAGCCTCCCAGCCCCTCGCTCCGCCCCCACCGCCGCATCCACCACCCGGACGCGATCGCCCGCGCCGTTCTGGCGAACGTTGTAGCGCAACTGGCGCGCCAGCGGGGGATTGGGCTCCACCGCGACGATGCGCCCGGAATCGCCCAGCCGCGACAGAACCCAGAAGGCGTACCCTCCCACATTCGCGCCGACGTCAACGAAGGTGAATCCCGGCGCCGCAGCCCACTCGCCGAGCAGGCGCCGCTCCGCACGGTCCCATGATCGCGGCAGGAAGAGGATCCGAGCTTCGGATACCGAGCGGTCCGGAAAGAAGCGAAGCCTCAAGCCCCAGACGCGCGTGTCGACGGGCCCCGACAGCGCGCGGCGCGAGACGCGGCGCGCCAGCAGTGCGAGACGGCTCCACGGCCATCCGCCGGGAAAGCTGCGGGCTACCTTCAGCCAGAGTCCGCCCCAGCCGCGTGGACGCAGCGCGCCCCAGGGGCTGGAATCGCTGAACCTGTCGGGATCGGTCATCGGCGTTCGGCCTTGGCGTACCATGGCAGACGGGGAACAAAACCGTGCAGCGACGCCGGACGGGCTCCCCCTTGGCACTGAAGTTATCGTACCTGTCGCTCTTCTTCCCACGGAAACCGCCAATGAACCCCGCCCCCGGCCGGACGCTCACGCCCGGCCACATCGCCCGCTTCTGGTCCCCGCTGGCCGCGACCTGGGTCATGATGGCCTTCGAGGGTCCGCTGCTGGCCGCGACCATCGCCCGGCTGGCCGAGCCCAAGCTGAACCTGGCCGCGCACGGGGTGGGGTTCGCGATCGCGATCCTGGTCGAGGCGCCGGTGATCATGCTGATGACCGCGGCGACGGCCCTGGTCCGCGACGGCCACAGCTATCGCCGCCTTCGCCTCTTCACCCACGGCCTCAACCTCCTCGCCACGCTGCTCCTCTGCGCGCTCCTGATCCCCGCCGTCTTCGAGCCGCTGATGCTGGGACTCCTGGGGCTGCCTCGCGACGTGGCGGACATCGTCTACGGAGCGCTGTGGATCTTCCTCCCGTGGCCCGCGGCGATCGGGTACCGGCGCTTCATTCACGGCGTGATGATCATCTCGGGCAAGACGCGCCAGGTCGCGGCGGGCACGGCCTGCCGGCTCGCGGCGATGGCGGGCACGGCCGTGGCGCTCGCCGCCTTCTCGGAGTTGCACGGGGCTTGGGTCGGGGCGACCGCCCTTACCGTGGGGGTCTGCTCCGAGGCGCTCGCTGCACGGCTGATGGGGGCCGGCGCGATCCGCCGGATCCTCGCGAGGACCCCGGCCGAAAGCGGCGTGGCACCGCTGAGCTACTCGGCGATCGGCGCGTTCTACTACCCGCTCGCCCTGACCTCGCTGGTGGCGCTGGCCACGCACCCGGTGCTCACCTTCCTGGTGGGACGGGCCCGCGCACCGCTGGAATCACTCGCGGTGCTGCCAGTCGTCCACTCGCTCTCTTTCCTCTTTCGCGCCGTGGGGCTCAGCTACCAGGAGGCCGCAATCGCCCTCATGGGAAAGGACTTCGAGCACCGGCGCGCCGTCACCCGTTTCGCGGCCGGCCTCGCGATCGCCAGTTCGGTGGGCTACGCGCTCTTCGCCGTGACGCCGCTCTTCGACGTCTGGTTCGGAACGGTGTCGGCGCTGACCCCCGAGTTGCAGGAGTACGCGAGGACCCCCGCCGCGCTGCTCATCCCGCTGCCGGCGCTGTCGGTCTGGCTGGCCTGCCAGAGCGCGGTTATGGTGATGCAGCGCCGGACCAAGGCCATCACCATGGCCACGTCGCTCGGGGTCGCCGGCATCGTGGCGATCTTCGCCGTCCTGGCCTGGGGCCTGGGCTGGGTCGGCGCCACCGCCGCCTTCGCCGCCTTCCTGGGAGGGCGCTTCCTGTCGAACCTCTACCTGCACCGGGCCGATTCACGATGAGCATCAGCCGCCGCCGCTTCGTCGCCGCCACCGCGCGGGGCGCCTCCTGTCTGGCCGCCGCCGGGGGGTGCGCCACCTACCTGGCCTCGGCGGCCCCCCTTCTGCCGGCGCGATTGCGCGAGCGCTGGGCCGGCACGGGCGCCGGAAGCCGCGCGCGGGCGGGGATCGGTGCGGCCCCGGGCCGGGTCGTCGCACAGGAACCCTGGGCCCGCATCGAGGAAGTCGGCCCCGGCATGTTCGCGGTGATCTCGACCCCGCTGGAAGGAGACTACACGACCGTCTGCAACGGCGGGATCATCGGCGGATCGGCCGAGACGCTGGTCGTGGAAGCCTTCGCGTCGGAGCAGGGGGCCGCGTGGGTGGCGGAAAAGGCCAGGGAGTTGACCGGGCGCTGGCCCGGGGTCGCAGTGGTCAGTCACTACCACGGCGACCATTCCGCGGGGTCGGCGGGCTTCGCGTCCGGCGGTGCCATCACCCCGCCGATCCACGCCACCGAGACCACACGCAACCTCGTCCTGACCTCGGTCACCAACGAGGGGGCCATGCAGCCCTGGGTCGACGCCGTGTTCGTGCCCGAGGACGCGCCCGCGCAGTTCGACCTGGGGGACCGCGTGGTCACGGTCCAGCCCCGCACCGGCCACACCGCCAGCGACCTGACGGTGGAGGTGGACGGGGGGGAGGGGCCGGTCTGGTGCGGCGACCTGGTGTGGAACGCGATGTTCCCGAACTACCGCGACGCGGTGCCCTCGCGTTTGTCGCGCTCGGTGAGGGCCCTCGGAGGCCTTCCGGCGACGACCTTCGTCCCGGGACACGGTCCGCTGGCGGACAGGGGCGCCATGGCGGCCTACACCGCGCTGATCGACTCGGTGGAGGCGGCGGCGCGGGAGGCGTCAAGGCTCGGCGTCACCGCGCAGGACGCGGCCGAAGCCTACGAAATCCCCGAGGAGCTGGGCGACTGGACGCTCTTCAACCCGAGCTACTACCAGCGCGCAGTCGAGGCGTGGCTGCGGGAGTTGGGGGGGGAGGACGGACCGGAACCATCGTGCGTCCTGCGGAGAGAGCCATTCATGTAAAGATTACATGACATTATGTAAGGTTATCTTTACATCGCCTGCCGGACCCGCTCCCCCAGCCCCCGCAACCTCTCCACCGGCTCGTTGCTGAACACGATCCGCACGAACTGCCCCGCGTTCTCGCGCCCCCAGTGCGTCATCGGCGTCGCGGCGACCATCCCACGCTCCAGCAACCTTGCGGAAGCGGCGGCCGCGTCGTGGCCCATTCGCCCGGTATCTACCAGGAGCGACCACCCTCCGTCGCACGGCACGAAGGGCAGCCCGGCCAGCTCGGCCTGCACCGTGTCGCGCCTGCGCTCCCACCTGGCGACCGCCTCGGCCACGCCCCCGCCATCCGGATCCGTCAGCGCGGCGACCGCGCCCGGCTGCGTGATCCCCACCGGAGTCACGACGTTGTAGATGCTGACCAGGCCGATCCTGTCGATCGCGCGCTGCGGACCCACCACCCACCCCACCCGCCACCCGATCATGCGGTACTCCTTGGACACCGAGCCGACCGTCACGGTGAGGTCCTCCAGTCCCGCAACGCCCGCCGGGTGAACGTAGCGGCGGCCACCGTACAGGATGCGCTCCATCGCCGCGTTGTAAAGCAGCCAGATGCCGTGATGCTGGCACACCTGCGCAACCTCTCCCCAGTCCCCCCGCGACAGCACCGCCCCCGACGGAATCGACGGGTTCATGAGGAAGACGACGCGTGTGCGCTCGGTCACCGCGTCGCGGAAGCGCTGCAGGTCCAGCGTCCAGCGGCCGCCGTGCACGACGAACGGGACGAAGCGTGCCACCCCGCCCGCCAGACGCACCCGCTGGAGCATGCCCGCGTAGGTCGGATCGGTGACGATCACCTCGTCGCCCGGCTCGATGAGCGCGAGCAGCGCGTTGAAGAGCCCCTCGGTGCCCCCGGCGGTGATGACCGTCTGCGTGGCCGGGTCGTACGGGACGCCGCTCAGCCGCGTGACGTGGGCCGCGGCCGCGGCGCGCAGGTCGTCGCGCCCCAGGAAGGGCAGGTAGCTGTTGGCATCGTCGTCGCCAAGCGCGGCCCGCGTCGCCGCGATGGCCGCCGCGGGGGGCGCGATGTCCGTGTCGAGGTTTTCGAGGCGCAGGATCCGGGGGTCGGCCCCGGCCGCGCTCGCCACGCGGTCGATCGAGAAGCCGGCGACGCCGTGCAGGCGGGGGTGGGGGCGGGGGTCGCCCGCGCCGCGGGTCATTCTGGCGCGGGGCCGAAGCCCCCGCCGCGCTCGGCGGCCGCCGCACTCCGCGCCAGGTGCCGCTGCACGAACGCGACGGCTTCGTCCACCGTTTTCGCCGTCGCGACCTCGGGGGGCAGGTCTCGGGCGCGCTCCAGATCGCCGAAGAGGACGACGGGGCGCCGGTAGCGCACCGACAGCGCCACCTCCTACGCCGTGCCGGCGCTGCCCGGAAGTGCCACGACGACATCCGAAGTGAGCACGTTGACGTGATTCCGGGAGTCCGGGCTCGCTCCCTCCCTTCCCAGGTGGGTGCTCACCACGATCTCGACCCACCGGTTCGGGTACCCGGGGTCGGCCTCTTCTCCCGCATCGGCGCCGTGCAGCGGCAGAACGCCGATCACCAGCCCCGCCCGATCCTCCACCGACGCAAACGCCCGGGACACGGACTCCATCACCCCGCGCCCGCCCCCGGTCAGCAGGTGCACGCCCAGTCGCGCCAGCCGCCGGCCCAGCGGTTCGGCCAACTCCTCGTGGGACCGGACGCCCGACCCCATCACGCCTACAATGGGAAGCCGGGTCAAAGCAGGATAGAATTCGTCGGGGAAGCAGTCATCCTTCATCTTCGCGACTCCGCCGGATCCACGCCAATGCATCGAAGCCGCTACGGACCCTACGCCGCCACGTCGGTCGTCGTGGCCAACATGATCGGCACCGGCGTCTTCACCAGCCTGGGTTTTCAGCTCCTCGACATCCAGTCGACCTTCCCTCTGCTGCTGCTGTGGGTGGTGGGCGGCGCGGGTGCGTTCTGCGGCGCCGTCTGCTACGCCGAACTCGGCGCGGCGATCCCCCGTTCCGGCGGCGAGTACACCTTCCTGGGGCGCATCTATCACCCGGCCGCCGGCTTCGTCTCGGGGTGCGTGTCGGCAACCGTCGGGTTCTCCGCCCCCACCGCGCTGGCCGCCATCACCTTCGGCACCTACCTCGCGTCGGTCTTCCCGGAACTGTCACCCACCTGGCTCGGCGCGGGCCTGGTGGCCGTGATGGCGGGCGTGCACATCACCAGCCACCGGAGTTCCGGGCTCTTCCAGAGCGGCTTCACGACCCTCAAGGTGGTGCTGATCGTCGCCTTCTGCCTCGCCGCCGCCCTCCTCGCCGACCCGGCCGAGCCCGTCGCGCTCCTCCCCGCCCCCGGCGACGGCCGGCTCGTCTTCGGCGGCGCCTTCGCGGTCTCGCTCATCTACGTCTCCTACGCCTACACCGGCTGGAACGCCGCCACCTACCTGACCGGCGAGGTCGACGACCCGCAGCGCACCCTTCCGCGCATCCTGGCCGGCGGCACGCTGCTCGTCACCGTGCTCTACGTGGCGCTCAACCATGCGTTCCTGCGCGCCGCGCCCATGGCCGAACTGGAGGGCAGAATCGAAGTCGGCTACGTGGCCGCCACCCACCTCTTCGGCCCGGCGGGGGCCGCGATCATGGGGGTCACACTCGCTGTCCTGCTCGTGTCCACCGTCAGCGCGATGGTGTTGGCGGGTCCGCGCGTCCTTCAGGTGATGGGCGAAGACCACCCCCCGCTCCGCCGCCTTGCCCGCACGAAGGCCAACGGCATCCCGGCGGCCGCCGTGCTGACACAGGCCGCGCTCACCCTCGGGTTCATCGTCACGGCCTCGTTCGAGACGATCCTGGTCTTCGCCGGGTTCATCCTGGGGCTGAACAGTCTCTTCACCGTGGCCGGGGTGTTCGTCCTGCGCATCCGCGAGCCGGCGCTGGAGCGTCCGTTCCGGGCGTGGGGATTCCCCGTCACGCCGTTGATCTACCTCGGGCTGACTTCCTGGACGCTCGTGTACATCGCGCTGGACCGCCCCGCCGAGGCACTTGCGGCGCTGGCGATGATCGTGGCCGGTCTAGCGCTGTACGGTCTCGCGAAGCGGTCCGGGCAGGCCTGAACGGCGGGCGGCTCGGAAGTCCGGCGGTCTGCTACCCGACCCCCAGCAACTCGATCTCGAAGACGAGCACCGAGTTCGCGGGGATCCGGGAACTCGCCGAGGCGCCGTACCCGAGTGCGCTGGGGATGTAGGCGCGCACCCGGCCGCCAACCCTCATCAGCATGATCGCTTCGCCAAAGCCGGCGATCACACCGTTCAGGCCGAAGGACGCGGGGTCGCCTCCGAATGAGGAGTCGAACTCGGTTCCGTCGGTAAGCGTTCCGCGGTAGTGGACCTGAACCTGCTGGCCGGCTTCCGGGCTGGCGCCGTCACCTTCCTGCAGGACCTCGTACTGGAGGCCCGACGCGGTTGTCATGACCCCCTCCCTGTTTCCGTTTTCCGCCAGGAAGGCCTCTCCCTGGGCAAGCGTGGCCGCCGCCTCCGCGGCCTGCGCATCCATCAGCATCTGCTGAAACGCGATCACGGCGGCGTCCAGCTCCTCCTGCGCCAGGGCCGGCTCGATGCCGGCGAGCCCGTCCGATACACCCCTCAAGATCGCCGGCAGGTCCACCTGGTCGACGATCCCTTCGAGGGAACCGGCCATGTTCCGGCCGATCGAGTAGCTGGCCTTCTGGACATCCGTCTCGAGGGCGACTTCAGCTCCCGGAGACGGTCCAGGGTCGCAGGCGGAGAGCAGCGCCAGGAGCGGCGCGGTCAGGGCCACAACCGACAACAGGCTGCGGGCCGGGCGTGGCGGCGGAGTAAAGAAGCGACGGCAAGGGGACATTTCGGCCTTCCTCGGGCTGGAAACGGCGATCGCGCGAATGGCGGATCGCAGGCGAATCAATGTAACCCCGTGGACGGGCCGTTCGACAATCCACCGCGCTTGCGACGCACGGGGCTCCCCGGGGGGGCGTCACACAAGCAGCGGCGGCAGTTCCGTCAAATCCCCGATGACCGCCGCGGCAGCCCGGCGGGCCCCCTCCCCCGTCAGCTCCGCCGGATTGTGCCACACCACGGGCATTCCCACGGCCGTCGCGCCCTCCACGTCGAGGGGAGACCCGGCCACGAACAGCACTTCCTCGACGCGAACGCCGAGCGCCTTCACTCCGGCCAGATAGATGCGCGGATCGGGCTTGTAGCAGCCCGCGGACTCGGCCGTGACCACGGTGTCGAACGGCGCGCCGACCAGTTCCGCGGCGCGGCGGCCCAGCTCCTCGGAGCAGTTCGTCACGACCCCCAGCGGCCTCCTGCGAGCCATTTCGCCGAGCACACGTCCCGCGCCCGGCCAGGGGGCCAGTTCGTACCAACGCTCCTCCATCGTCCCGGCGAGCCTGCGGGGCAGCCCCACCGCTGCGGCCGAGTCCGCCACAAGGTCCAGGTAGGGCACGTAGGCGCCCGTCCGGTAGGTGCGCCGCAGATACTCGAGGCGCCAGACGCGGCCTCGCTCCTCGCTCCCCGCGAGGTCATTCCAGAGGGTCCAGGAATCGAGGAGGGCGGACAGCAGGTCGAACAGGACGACGGTGGACCGAGCGCCCCTCACGACACCTCCGCGTCGGCCTCGATCTCGACCAGCAGGTCCTCACCCACGGTATCCGCATGCACCGTGGTGTTGGCGGGCCGGATCCCGGCGAAGCGCGCCCCGTGGGCACGCGCGACACTCTCCCAGTCGACCCCGTTGCGGATGTACACGCGCGTGCGCACCACGTCCTGCAGGGTCGCGCAGAGGGACTGCAGCGCTCCCTCGATCTTGTCGATGATGAAGTGCGTCTGCGCGGCAGGGTCGCGTCCCCCGATCAGGCGGTCGCCATGCGAAGCCGTGGTGCCCGCGACGTAAATGCGGCCGCCCCTTCGCACCGCGCGGCTGAACCCCGCCAGCGCTTCCCAGGGCGTGCCGGTGGAGACATGCTCGCCAGCGCCGCAGCGGTGCACCGGGTAGGGTGGTGGGAGCGTGGTGAGGTGGTCGCTGAGGTCGCCGGAGGCGGTGAGGTAGGGGGGTCGCCGGTACTCGTCGCCGCAGTCGCCGCCGATCGGGTCGAGCTCGGCGCAGGCGGCGTCCAGTTCGCGCCGGGCGTCGTCGTCCAGCGAAAAGCGAAAGACATTGAGGTTGTCGCCAATGTGGCTGGATTCGCCAAGGCGTGCTCCGACGATGATCCCGGCCACCGCCGGGTGCTCCAGGACGTAGCGGCAGGCCACGTTGGCGATCGACACGCCCGTCGGCGCGCCATCCAACCCTGACGTAACGTTAGGGTCGCCGGTCATCCGGGTGCGCCGCGCCACGCCGTCCATCACGCGCAGCAACCCCTGAAGGCGCTCCCACCCCCCTGCCTGGTCGATGAAGCGGCGGTACTTCATCTGCGACCAGGTCAGCGATTCGTCGATCGGAGGCTCGGCACGCCCCAGCCAGCGCTCGCTCAGGAAGCCGCCGGCCAGGGTCCCATACGCGAGAAGCCGGACGCCGTGGGTTCGGCAGACCTCGGTCATCGCCCCGGCGGCCCGCCGGTCCAGCAGCGAAAAGCACACCTGATTCGAGGCAATGGGCACGCCGCTACGCACGGCCATGTCGAGGTGTACCGCGTCGCAGTTGGTCAGCCCCAGATGCCGGATGCGGCCCGCCGCCTGGTGTTCGGCCAGCATGAAAAGGCAGTCCAGCCAGCTGGGATCGGCATAGTTCCAGGCGTGGAACTGCAGGAGGTCGATGCGGTCGGTGCCCAGCCGTTCAAGGGCGCGCGCCACGGCCTCGTCCACGGCCTCCTCACTTGCAGGCCCCGGCTCCGGCACCCACTTGGTGAGAAGCTGCGCGTCGTTGCGACCGGCGGCGAAGGTCCCCGCGATCACCTCGGCCGAGCCGTAGTGGTCGGCCATGTCGAAGGTCGTGAGGCCGGCGTCGGCGTAGTCGGCCATGGCGTCGGCGGCCGCCCCGGGATCCAGCGGCACCCCGGCCCGCTCCTGGTCGGCCACCTGCCAGAGCCCGGTGACGATCCGGGAGATATCGAGGCCGGGCGCGAGGGGGGTGCGGGGGTCTTCCACGGAGCGGGATTCGTCGTCCATGTGGCCGGTCGACATCCGAAGCGTCGGGTCGATCTCCCTATGCGTCCCCGCGGCTGAAGAAGAGGATGAAAAGGCTGCTGCCGAGTTCGTCTTCGGTGGCGACAAGGAGCAGGAATCGGTCCCGCCATTTCATCGCAAAGCGCTCCCGAACCCCGGCGTCCGGTTGCATGCGAACCGTCTCCACCATCCCCGCGGCCTGCGCGGACCCATCCGCGTCTTGCTGGTTCATGAAATCTGCCACTTGCTGATACCAGTCGACGACCTCCTCGGCGCCCGCGTCCACCACAAAAGCCGAGTAGCCCGGAATAGAAGCCGACCCCTGACTGCTATGGAGGACACCGCGCGCACCGGGATAGGCCGGTACCCACCCGGGAAGCCCTGGGCCCATTCCTCCAAAACGCGTCTCTCCACGGGTGGCCTGCTCCAGGTAGCGCTCGACGCTGGAGAGCCTCGTCGTCGTGGACCGGTCCCAGTTGGGAGGCTTTATCTCAAGCGCGAATTCAGCGGTCTCCTCAACAGCGAGGACGCTGGCCCCTTCCTCCAATCCGACCTCGGCCCACACCGCGGCGATAGCCTCGGCGAGTTCCCGGCCACTGGCAATCTCCCGGGTCAGCCTGGCCCGGATCGGTCGCCGTTCCGACAACGCAGGATCCGGGGCAACCGCTCTAACCGCGGCGACCCGCGCAGCAATGCGCCTGAATTCCGCCTCCTCGACCGTCTCGAGCGGCTCCACCACCGCCTCCTCGGTGGTCACGGTCATCCACAGGCCCATGGCCACAAAGAGGACCGCCACGAGTCCACCCCCGAGAAAGATCAGGTACCTCGGCACCTTGATGTAGTCGTGCCGCGTGGCTTCGCTGTACAGATCCGACATCATGCTCTCCCGCGCAACGGTTGGTGTCGCCGATCGGTCAGGCCGCCACTCAACCTACACGATGTGGGCGACACCCCGCGAGGGCCGGCCTGGTCCGTCGCCCGTCGTCGATCCGCAGGTGCGCGCGGACCGCGAGCACCGCGATCCGGACCGGATGCTTCGCTACCCGAATGCGGCAGCGGCACATTCCCCCGGCTGCTACCCTTCGGCCTCTGCCGTCTCCTTGTACAGCAGGACGAAGAGGCTGTCGCCGTGGTGGTCCTCGATCACGAACACCGAAATGACGCGCCCGTCCCACAGCATGGCGTAGCGCCCCAGATCGTTTCGCAGGTCCTGGTCCCGGTCCTCCCGGTTGCGGGTGTACCTGATCTTGAAGTCCGTTCCCTCGCGGGACATCCGCTGCGCGGTGCGGCTATACCAATCGAGGATCCCGTGACCGCGGGCGTCCGCCACAAAAACCGCACCGCCAATGGACAGGCCGTCCACAGTGGCCGCGAAGCTGTCACTGGAGTAGGAGTTGGGGAAGACCGGAACCCAATCGGGGACCCAGCCATCGTCTTCCCGGTCCCGCCGCGCCTCATCGCTTCGATCCACGCCCGCAAGGACCGATTCGCCCCGCGCCGCCCTGTCCAGGAGTTCGCCCACGGAAACGAAGTCCAGACCCAGTCGCTTCACGGACCCCTCCCGGGGCGTGACCTCGATGCCGAATCCGGACTCGGCGGGACTCAGTTCGAAGGCCTGGTCGTCGAATGCGTTCTGCAACACCGACACAACCGCGCGCTTGAGTTCTTCCGCCACCGGTTCCTGGTCGTCCGCGCTCGACCGCCGGGACGCCGACACATTCGCAGCCGGTGTGGTGGCCGAGGCGTTGGCGGCGGCCTCCGCGACCTCCATCTCCCGGCGCAAGATCTCCGCTCTCAGGTCGGCCAGCCTTGCCGAAGCCTCGGCTACCTCGGCACGCGCGAACTCCGTTTCGCGCCTGGTCGCCGCCTCACGACCGGCTTCCGCTTCGCGAAAGGCCTCCAATTCGCGGGAGACTTCCAGTTCACGCAAGGCCTCCTCCAGTTCACGCGCGAGCCCCTCCATTTCACGCGTGAGGTCCATTTCGCGCACGGCCTCCACTTCACGCGCGAGATCCATTTCGCGCAAGGCCTCCGCTTCGCGGACGAGCTCGATCCGCTCCTCCTCCCAGTACTCGCTCCACTCGTCCATGGCGGCCCGCCAGGCGATGATCGCCCAAATGGACAAAGCGACAACGATGGTCGCAACCAGCCCCCCTCCGACGAGAAAGACCTTGGCGAGCGTGGACATGCCAGTGCGTTCGTGGCGCGTGGCTTCCCGGTAGGGATCCGACATCGTTTCCTCCATGTTGATTGTCCGGCGGGGAGCATCCGTTGTCGTCCGTTTCGGGGTCCCGGCATCCGGCGTCGACCTGATGATAAGTACGGCGAGGCCGTGGCGGGAGTTTCGCGGGGCTCCCCGCCCGCCCGGGCCTCAGCCCCGCGGCAGCTCGCGGAAGAGGGTGCGGATGTCGGTTCCGGCTCGTCGCAGGCGTGCAACGCCACGGAAGAAGATCGCCGACGCGATCGCCATCACGCCGAGCCAGACCCAGGTGGAGTGAAAGTACCACGCGCCCACGTCGGCGGTCAGGTCCTTGTGGATGTGGACGACGAGAAAGACACCGAGCAGCGCGATGCCCGCCCCGCCCGCGATCCGCTGGCCCGCGCGGCCACGCAGCACCTTCATGCCGGCCGCGCGTTCCGGGTTCCGCCAGGCAAGGGTGACCAGCGACAGCGACATGAGCAGGAAATTGACGAGCATCGACGTGACGAGGATGTCGATCCCGAGGAAGAAGTCGCCCGCGAAGTGGCTTCCCACGATGCCCACCGACGCCATCAGGCCGCTCGCGACCAGCGCCGCGTGGGGGGTGCGCCAGCGCGCGTTCACCGCCGCCATCCGGCGCGGGAAGATCCCGTCATTGCCCCACGCGAAGATGAGGCGCGAGACCGCCAGCAGCATCGCGGGGAGGTCGTTGATCAGCGCGATTGCCGCGCCCGCGACGATCGCCACCGTCCAGCCGGCAGGGAGGAGGTATCCGAGGAGGCCCGGCGCGGTGAGGTCTCGCAGCTGTGCCTCCTCGGCCACGAAGGGCCACGGGATCGCGTGGTAGATGGCCGCCGTGAAGAGGAGGTAGAAGGTGCCCACCGTGACCACCGCGAGGCCCGTCGCGAGTGGGAGGTTGCGGCCCGGCCGCCGCGCCTCGCCCCCCGCCTGCGCGATCGAGTCGAAGCCGATGAACGACGAGAAGAGCAGCGCCGAGGCCGCGAGGAAGGGGCCGAGGCGGAAGGGGACGTCGGGCTCGGGGGGAACCGCGCGGCCTTCCGTGCTGGCCAGCGCCGCCGCGAAGTCCGCGTGATCGAACAGGAATCCCGCCACGATCACGACGCTCCCCAGCGCGAACATCAGGAACATCATCGGCACAAGGGTGATCTGGTAGGCGCCGAGACCACGCAGGTTGACCAGCACGAAGGCCCACAGGAAGCCCAGGGCGAGGCCGACGCGCACCGGTCCGGTGTCCAGGGCCTCGGCCGTGCCGGTCCAGCCGACGGCGTCCGCGATGTCCCGGATGAAGGGGATGAGGACATAGGAGACGACCCCGATCGCGATCGAGAGTCCGAACCACTGCGAGAAGCTGGCCACGAATCCCCAGTAGGGGCTGAGCGACCGGCTGACGTAGACGTAGCTGCCGCCGGCGCGCGGCATGGCGGAGGCCAGGCTGGCGTAGGCGAGCGCGGCCAGGAGCGCGGGGAGCGCCGCGAAGACGTATGCGGACATCACGTGGGGCCCGATCCCCGGGACGTTCCGCTGCAGCATGATCGGGATGACGTTGATCGCTGCCCCGAGCATCGCGCAGATGCCGGTCGCCGTGAGGCCGAGGAGACCGAGTTGCCGGCTCAGGCCGGGGTTGGAACTCACAAGCGCCCGCCGGGTTCACTCATGCGGAAGGAGCGATCCGCCCTTCAGCCGTGCCGGTCGTGGCTCTCTTCGTACCGGATGCGCTCGTGCATCCGGTCGCGAGCCTGGGCGGCGTCCCGGCGCTTCGCGGCCCGCATCGCCTTTCCCCGTGTGGCGGACGACTTGACTCGCGGCAGCGACATCCGGCGCTCCAGATTCTCGCTCTCGCAGGCCGGGCAGGTGGGCTTCCTTCGTCCTAGGACGAGCCGCTCGAAGTCACATCCGCAGTCGAGGCACGTATACTCGTATATGGGCATCGGATGAAGGTAGGCGAGACGATGAACACTCACAAGAGGCCCGCGCTGGCCGGGCCCGACCCCCGCCACTTCATTGTCATCGCGGCGCTGGCCACCGCGGCGGGCGCCTGTCAGGGAGGCTCCGATCCGGTGGAGCCGGAGTTCCCCGAAATCCCGGTGTCACTCGTTCTGCCCGAAGAGCCCTACGATTACGCGGGGGTCGCGATCCCCAGGCACTATCGGACCAACGGCTTTCCCCCGGAGTTCAGTCACCAGAGGGCCGCGATCGACCTCGACAACATGCCCGCAGACAATCCGGTAACCAACTACGGAGCAAGGCTGGGCCGGGTTCTCTTCTACGATACGTCGCTGAGCTCGAACGGGGACGTCGCCTGTGCAACGTGTCACGATGTCGACCTGAGCTTTACGGACGGACTGCGCTTCAGCGTCGGGGTCGGGGGAGCGACCCGCCGCACCGCCATGAGTCTCCTGAACATCCGTTTCTACCGGTCGGACAGGTTCTTCCGGGACGAGCGCGCGCCTTCGCTGGAGGAGCAGGCGCTCATGCCGATCCAGGACCCGTTGGAGATGGGGCTGACGCTCGAACGGCTGGTGTCCATCGTCGAATCGAAGCACTACTACCCAGAGCTGTTCGAAGATGCCTTCGGCGACGCCACGGTCACGCCGGACCGGATCGCACGCGCCCTCGCCCAGTTCCAGCGCAGTATCGTCACCGCGGGCGCCAACTACGACCGCGGACGCGTGCAGGTCGACAGTCCCCTGGATCCGTTTCCCAACTTCACCGACGAGGAGAATCTCGGGAAATCGCTGTTCATGGATCCGGGCTCCCGTCCCGTAGCTTGCGCGAATTGCCACATATCCGAGGCGTTCGTTACTCGCGCCCCCGCGAACAACGGCCTCGGTCCCGGACTACGCCCGGATGCCGGAATCGGCGAGGTGACGGGCAACCCGGAGGACGAAGGGAAGTTCAAGGCTCCGTCGCTGCGAAACATCGCCATCTGGCCCCCGTACATGCACGACGGGCGCTTCGGGACGCTTCTGGAGGTCGTGGAACACTACAGCAGCGGCATTCAGGACCACCCGAACCTCCACCACCTGCTCCGGGACGAGCACGGCGAGCCTTTCCAATTCAGCTTCACCGACGAGGAAAAGGTCGCGCTGGTGAGGTTTCTCATGACCCTGACGGATTTCCGGGTGATCGACGACCGCAGGTATCAGAATCCGTTCTTTCGCGGAATCAGTTAGCGGCCTCTCCAGCGGCCGCTTTACGAGATCTTCTTCGCCCTCACCTCCAGGCCCAGCGTCTTCCCTTTCAGCACCGCCGGCACTCCTTCCTCCATCCACACGGGCGCGGGGGCGTCCATGAGGTAGTGGTCGAAGAACTGCTGCATGCGGATCCCCCAGTCCTTGCGGTCGGCCTCGCGGCTGAGTCCGTGGCCCTGGCCGTTGTAGTTCAGCATCCACACCGGCTTGCCCAGCCGCCGCATGGCGACGAACATCTCGATGCCCTGGTACCACGGCACGGCGCCGTCCTCGTCGTTGTGCAGCATCAGGAGGGGCGTCTCGATCTTGTCGGCGAAGAAGACCGGGGAGTTGTGCAGGTACTCGGCCGTCGACTCCCACAGCGTCCCGCCGATGCGGCTCTGGGTGCGCTCGTACTGGAACATGCGGCTCATGCCGGACTGCCAGCGGATGCCTCCATAGGCGCTCGTCATGTTGCTGACCGGGGCGCCGGCCTCGGCTGCGGCGAAGAGGTTCGTCTTCGTGATCATGTAGGCGATCTGGTAGCCGCCCCACGAGTGCCCCTGCACGCCGATCCTGTCCGGGTCGATGAAGCCCTGCTCGACGATGCTGAGCACGCCGGGCACGACGGCGTCCAGCGCGCTCTCGCCGGGGTAGCCGATCTCGTACGGAATGTCCGGGACGAAGACCACGTACCCGCGGCTGGCGTAGAACGACAGCGAGACCGATGAGCCGCCGGGCACGGGCGAGCGGTAGGAGTGCAGTCCGTCCGAGCTGCGCTCGTAGAAGTACACCATCATCGGGTACTTCTGCGTGGGATCGAATCCGTCGGGCTTGATGAGGATGCCCTGCAGCGGGGTGCGGTCGCTGGATGTCCACTCGGCGATCTCCGCGGTGCCCCAGCGGTAGTCGGCCTGCTGGGGATTCGCGTTGGTGAGCTTCACCATGTCGTTGAACTCCCCGTCGGTGACCCACAGGTCCGGGTACTCGCGGAAGTCCTGCCGGGCGATCAGCCAGCGCTCGGCGTCCTCGGCCTTGCCGCGCATCTGGAAGCTCTTGTCGGCCATGATGACCTGTTCCGGCATGGTCATCCGGTCGGTGCGGCCGCGGTAGAAGCCCGACTGCTTGGTCTTGTAGTGGAAGGCCTGCCAGAGGGCCTCGCCTTCCTCGATGCCGGCGCTGCCGCCCGGTCCGAAGCCGAAGCCGGTGCGCGCGTAGCGCAGGCGCATGCCCGAGTCGCGGCCCGCCCCACCGGTCAGGTTGATGGTCTCGCCGGTGGCGGGCTCAAAGCGCCACACGTCGTAGCGGTCGTAGAAGAGGAAGGCCTCGTCGTTCTCGGTCCAGCCGGCAATCCCGTAGGAACCCGGCAGGTCGGGACGGTCGTCCAGCTCGTTCCAGACCGGGTGGGGGACGTCCCCGCTCGCGGCCACCGGATCGCCGCCCGCCATCGGGGCGATCATCCAGTGCCGCGCGGCGCCGTCCCACCAGGACATGTAGGTGCCCTGCGGGGAGACGGCCGGCGAGCCCCTGGTCATCTCCGCGACCATGCGGCGCTCGCCGGTGGCGATGTCCACGACGTAGAAGTCGTTGTAGGTCCCGTCCCAGGACACCAGCTGGCGATAGGGGAGCGGCGTGGTGCCCACGGCGTACGGCTGGTCGCCCTCGGGAGCGAAGCGCACGCTGGGCAGGTCCTCGCTGGCGAGCTGGACCACCGTGCCCATGTCGAGATGCGCCACCGCGGTGTAGGTGCGGTTGCGCTCCTGGTTGGCCCGGACCAGCTGCATCGGCTGCAGGTAGGGGTCCTGCCAGTTCCAGATGTCGAGGGTGACCCGATCGGAGTCCAGCATCTCCTCTTCCTCTTCGGGCTCCGGCTCCGGCCTCGGCGCGGTCCCGAACGTGAGGCGCCCGCCGCCGTCGGAGATGCTGACGCCGGCGTTGTCGCTGACCCACCAGCCCTCCGGGATGCCCTCGGTCTGCGAGTTCGCGATCGCCGTGCCCTGCCAGCCGGGGCCGGCGCCGTGATAGACGGTGAACTCGGGCTGGTCGGCCTCGTAGTCGTCCCGGTCGGTCAGGAAGGCGACCTGGTCCCCGTCCTCGGCGATGACCAGGCGTTCGTAATTGCCCAGGCCCTCCAGGACGGCGTGCCGGGACATGTCGCCCAGGCTCACCACGAAGACGCCGTCGCCCTCGCCGTCCTCGGCGGAGGTGGCGTAGGTCATGACCTCCGCCTCGGCGGCGAAGAGGTAGCTGGTTACCTTCTCGTACCGCATCTCGTCGCCGGTGGCGAGATTCAGGAGGACCATCGGGTCTCCATCGCTCTTCTCGCGCTCGTCGTCGTCCTCTCCTCCTCCACCCGGTCCTCCCGGACGGCCACCCGGCCGCCCGCCCCTTCCGGGACGCGCCCGTGGCTGGGGCTCGGGTTCGGGCTCCCCGGCGGCCTCCTCCCCCTCGCCTTCTTCCTCTTCCTCCTCTTCCTCGTCCGGCTTGTAGGCGATCCAGCTTCCCTCCTGCGCGACCCTGAAGTTGTTCACCACGCCGATGCGGCGGGGCATGTATCCGTCATTGCCCAGGGATGCCAGCTCGGCGATCGCCAGGGTGTCCGACGGCAGCGCATCGCCCCGCTCGCCCGCGAGCCGGAGCGAGTCCACCAGCGCCTCCGGCGGCGGGATCTGGAAGATCACGAAGCGCGAATCGGGGGTGATGGTCGGCCGGTTGCCGCGGAAGGAAAACTCGCGGCCTCCTTCCCGGGCCTCGCGGATGTTGAGGACGGGGTCGCCCTCCATCGCGGTCAGCACGTAGACCAGCCAGGTGCCGTCCGCTGACAGGGAGGGGCTGCCGATGTTCCTCCACTGCAGCACGTCATCGTGGTCGAGGGCAGGCAGCTGCGCGGTTGCGGGGGCGGCCGTGACGCCGAATGCCAGGGCGGCTCCGAGTGCGAGCGCGCGGACGAGGGGGCGGATGCGGGGGAGCGTCATCTTGGGAATCTCCGGGTTGGGGTACAGCGGTCCACCATTGGTTCAGGAGACAGATTGCGGTGGAAGGCGGCCTGGCGCCAGTGGGGAGGGGAGTTGCACGTGTGTCGCGGCAGGCGGCCCGGGCGGCGCGCGCCCCGGCGACGGGCGGCCCGGGCGAGCACTCATCTGGCGTCCGTGCCGAAGACCGCCGCGAGCATGTCCCGGTTGAAGCCGACCACGAGGGTGGTGCCGACCTTCATCGTGGGTGCGCGGAGCTTGCCCCAGCGGCTGACCATGAGCTTGACGAGATCCTCATTCGGGGGGCGATCCGCGGTCGAGAGGTCCACCTCCACGACCTTCTTCCCCTTAGCGACCCGAAGCTCGGTCATTCCCTCGAGCAGTGTGACTGCCTCGGCGGCGTCGACCGGCTGTTTGGCCGCGCTGCGGGTCTCCGCGGGCTCGATTCCGTTCTGCGCAAGAAACTCCTGCGTGCGTTTGCAACCTGTTCAGCCGGGGCGGTGGTAGCGCCAGTCGAGGCTCGGGGTCATTGGGGCAGATCCTTTGGGGATGGATGGCGGCTCGGCGCGCGGTGGGTGCGGCGCACCATTTGCGCTACCTGAAGGTAAGTTCGCGAAGCTGTGCGCGCTCGACGCCGAGATCGTCCGTTGCGATGCCCAGGACCTGACCGCGGCCGACCTCCTCGATCCGGAACGACCCGAGGACCTCCACCCGACCGAGATAGCCCCCGTCGGCCGCGAACACGTCCCAATGGACCATCGCCGCGCCCCACATGGCGTAGCGCTGGACCCATATTTCGCCCGTGTCAGCGATCACCACATCCGTGTACCCCGGCAGCGATTCGGGCAAGGGCATCTCGCGGTATTGCTCCATGGATGCCCGGATCTCCGACTCGTCGCGCTCGCTGGTCCCTGAACTTGTCGCGTAGGCGCGCAGGTGGTCACCGGTGACTGCCGGCGGCGCCTCGGTGAGACGCGCGCGCATGCGCAGGGCGCCCTCCGGGTCGAACACGCCGATCTCGTATTGGACCCCTCCAGTCACAACGACGCCGTGCGCCGAACCCGTCGCCGCCGACTCCGGCGAAAAGGGGACCGCCCTGAGGCTCATTTCCCAGCCTCTGCCGCTGCCCGACATCGAGAGCGAGGTGGCCGCGTCCCTGCCCGGTGCCAGGCTGTCGACCAGTGTGCCGTCGAACCGGTGACGCACATACGAGATCGGAGCTTCTCCACTGAACATCTCCTCCATCACCGTCTCGATCGTTCCGCTCCCGGACGCAAGCGACGGCGCGTGCGTCAGCGTTGCCTTGCTCAGCACGGTGGTGGGGCCACCCAGCCCGACCACATCGATGTCGGTGAAGCTGGCCTCATCCATCAGCTGGCCCGCGAACGTCGCCGTTCCCTCCGTCGCGCCGTCCGGATCGAAGCGCGTGATGCGCTCAAGGTTGCTGTCAATCGCGACGATGCCCCCTCCGGCCACCGGCCACGCGCCGCTCAGCCGCTCGAACTCCCCCGGACCCTCCCCCTCGCCTCCGAGTGTCTGCAGGTGCTCCCCCCGGGGATCGAAGATGCGGATCTCGTTGGCCTGTCCATCGGCAACGACAAGGTTGCCGTCCTCGTCCCGCGCCGCCGTTGCGATCCTTCCGAAGAGGAATTCCGGCGGGCCGTCGAGCAGACCGACCGAAAGGGCCGGCGCTTCGGCCAGTTCGGCGTAGACCACATCGCCGGGGTCGCTGGTGACGACCCTCACGCCGGCCGAGTCCGTGACACTCGCGGTCGGCTGAGGGATCGTACCCGATTCGCGGCAGGCTGCAAGCGGCAGCGTCATCGCTGCGAACAGAAATCGTCCCTGCGGGATTGCGATCCGTTTCATGACTCCATTCTCCGCCGGTGCAGTTGTTTCAGGGCCCAATCAGATCCCTCGCGTGTACGCGCTCAATGTCAAGATCGTCCCGCGCCACGCCCAGGATCTGGCCACGGCTGAGCTCCTTGACGGTGAACCGGGCCGGAACCTCCACGTGGCCAAGGTGGTGGCCGTCGCGGTCGAAGACGTCCCAGCGAGCCATTGGCGCGCCCGGCAAGCCATAACGACGTGCCCAGAGTTCTCCCGTGTCGGCGAACTTGAGCTCCACGTATCCGGGCAGGGCGGGCGGGATGGGCAGCCCCTCGTAGGATTCGACGAGGTCGCGAAGTCCCGCTTCATCCAGTTCGGCGCGCGTCGATCCCTGGGCGTATGCGGCGAGATCCTCGTCGGTCCACTCGCGCGGGCTCTCGGCGAGGCGCGCGACGTGGCTGAGCGCGCCTGCGGGGTCCAAAAAGCGCACCTCGTACGCGTCGCCCGGGGTGATTGCGATCCGGTCGCGGGATGCGGCAGCGGCGGCGCCGGACGAGAAGGGAATCGCGATCAGCTCGACCATGACGTTCTCGCCCATGGTTCTGGTGACGTTGGTGTATGCGCCCCCCTCCAGCTGGGCGACCGTGTCGACCCCGGATCCGTCGACAGCATGTCGAAGAAGGCTGACCGAGGCGCGTACCGGTTCCTCGGACATCGTGAAGGGCACCTCCTCGACCTCCAGGAGCAGGGACGCCGAGCCTACGGGCCCCAGCGAAGTGACGAGCCCGAAACCCTCCTTGCGCAGGGCCGTCGCTCCTGCGACCTCGCCAATGGCTCCGAAGCGGGAGATGCGGTCGAGACGGGAGTCGAAGGCGGCGGTGGTACCATCTTCCAGCGGCCACGCGCCGCGGAGCGCCCGGAATTCACCAGGACCATCGCCACTGCCTCCCAGGGTCAGGATGTGGTTCCCGCCCGAGTCGAAGACCCGTATCTCGTCCGAGCCGCCGTCCGCCACGATCACGTTGTCTTCGCGATCGCGCGCAACCGTCTCGATTCGGTTGAACAACAGCGCGTCGGGTCCCTCCAACTCGCCGATCGAGAGGGATGGAGCGTCCGCAACCCGTGCGTGGATCCGGTCGGCGGCGGCGCTGGTAACGATCGGGATTCCCGCCGAGTCGGTCACCTCGCCAACCGGGGCGCTCGCGGCATCGGGATCACCGCAGGCGGCCGAAGCAAGAAGCGCGAGCAGGACGCCCGGAAGGGGGATGAGTCTCATTGGTCGTTCCCTGGTGCAGGTTGTACGTGACCCTTCCACTCCCCACGTCCCATTGACCGTGTGTACAGATACATGGCAGCCCCAACAGGAGTTCCGCCAGCCACAGGCGAGGCACGGCAGCGGCCGGGTTGCCCCGAGTCTGCGGACAGGGCTAAGTACATTGGAGTCAAATGCCATCACCAGTAGCCCGGAGTTGTCCGATGAAACGATCCGCACTGCTCATCCTCCCGCTCTTCGCCCTGCTCGTTGCATGCGAGGCCGAGGACGCCGCCACAGACAACATGGAGGAAGCGCAGACGACCGTCGAGCACGTCGGCGCGCGTTCGCCGGCCGATGGCGACAACGTGCTGCCCTTCAGCGGTGCCGTATGGGCCGGAAACACCCTCTATATCTCCGGAATGCTCGGGCTGGAGGGCGGCCAGGTTCCGGAAACCGCCGAGCAGGAGGCGACCAACGTTCTCGATGGCGTCAAGGCCACCCTCGAAAGCGCGGGGCTGACGATGGACGATCTCGTCAGCGTGCAGGTGTACGCTTCCGATGTGGGGGACTACAACGCCTTCAACAGCGTATACCGTACCTACTTCACCAGGGAGTACCCGGCGAGGGCATTCCTGGGGTCGGGGACGCTGCTGTTCGGGGCCCGATTCGAGGTGGTGGGGATCGCGGTGCGGTCGGCAGGCTGACAGATTACCCGAGGATCACGTCGCGGAGCGCCGCGACGCCCTCGATGGCGCGCTCCACGTGCTCCATGGTGTTGTAGACGTGGGGACACAGCCTCAGTCCCCCCGTCCCCGCCCCCGCGATTCCGTGCTCCTCGTACATGCGGCGCAACGCCGTGCTCCGGTCGCCCGGCACTTCGATGATGCACACGCCGCCGGAGAGATCGGCGTCCAGCGGAGTCACCAGCGTCATCCCGAGCTCGGCGAGCCCCTCCTTGAGCGTGGTCGCGAGTTCGAGTACGCGTGACTCGACCGCGTCCGCGCCGATCGCGGCGTGGAAGGCGGCGCCGGTCGCGACCGCTGCCAGGCAGGCGTCGTCCCGCTGCCCGAGCGACTCGAACTTGCGCGCCCCCCGGACGTCGGGATCGGCGTCGTTTCCCCATCCCGGGGCCACGATGTTGGGCCAGATCCCGCCGATTCGGTCCTCCTTCACGTAGAGGACGCCCGCCTCCTTGGGCCCCGTGAACCACTTGTGCGCGGACGCCGAGTAGGAATCGCAGCCGAGCTCGCGAAGGTCGACATCCAGCGCGCCCCAGCTCTGCGCCCCGTCGACGTGTACGTAGATGCCGCGCCGGTGGGCGATCTCGGTGAGTTCCCGCACCGGGAGGCGGATTCCGCTGACGTTCGACACGTGCGTGAGCGCGAGGACGCGGGTGCGATCGGTCAGGGCGTCGGCGAAGGGGTCGATGAGCGCCTCGATCGATGCGTGGCGGCGTGGGACTGACACGCGCTTCACCGTGATGCCGAAACGGGCGGCGCGCACGTCCCACGCGACGTTGTTGGTGGGGTGGTTCTGGTCCCAGATCACCACCTCGTCCCCCGCGCGGAGCGGCAATCCGTTGTTGACCGTGTTGTTCGACTCGCTGGTGTTGCGCACGAGCGCGATCTCGTCGGCGCTCACGCCGAGTTGCGCCGCCACCGCCTCGCGCGACTCCTCGGTGAGGCCGCGGAACTTGGCCCGGTTGTTGAAGGAGCAGTCTCGGTCGATGTCGCGTGTGAGCTCGTCCACCCGGGCGGCAACCGCGCGGGGAGAGGGGCAGAGGTTGGCCGCGTTCATCGGCACGCGTTCCTCCAGGAAGGAAAACTGGGCGCGCACGAGCTTCCAGTAGGACTCGTCGGCAGAGCCGGCCGGGCCGGGGAGGGAATCGGCCGGGACCGGTGCGTCCCCCGTCCGGCCCAGGAGGGCACGGGTCCGTCCCGGCTGGAGGTCTCTCCGGCCCAACGGGTCATCCGCGAGCCCGGATAGCGTCCGCGGCATCGCGGCGACTCCAGCCGCCATCCCGGTTAGGAACGAGCGTCGGTCGGTTTGGCGCTTCATGGCGTTGCTCCTTTTGGCTTCGCAGCCCAGGGACCCGCCGGGCGGGCCCGATACCACTCCATGATAGGGGCACCCTGGCCCGTTCAGCCATTGCATCGCCCGCCGGAACGACGCGCCCCTGCCTCCGCCCGCCTGGCATTGCTGCCTCAGCGGCCCGAACAGCCATTGCATCGCCCGCGCCCACCCTCCAGCTTCCTTCGCCGGAGAGCACCAACCGCCAAGGAGGAGGTCCCGTGGCACTGATCGCCCGCCGCATGCGCCACCTGGGCACCGAAAACGCATTCAGGCTGGGCGATGACATCCAGCGCTGCCTCGACCGCGGCATGGACGTCATCCGCTTCAACCTCGGCGCCCCGGATTTTCGCAGCGCGCCGCACCTCAACCGCGTGGCAAGCGACGCGCTCGACGCCGGCCGTTCCGGGTACTGCGACCCGGCCGGCATCCTCCCCTTCCGCCAGGCCATCGCCGATCATGTGCGCCGCACGCGCGGCATCGACCCCGGCCCGGAGCGGGTCGTCGTCACCCCCGGCGCGAAGCCCCCGATCGGCTACACGCTCCAGACCTATGTGAACGAGGGGGACGAGGTCGTCTACCCCTCACCCGGCTTCCCGATCTACGAATCGTGGGTCCGCTTCGTCGGCGCGGTGCCCGTGCCGCTGCATCTTTCCGACGAGCGCGACTTCGCCTTCAACGCCGACGATCTGGCGGCACTCGTCACAGAGCGCACCAGGCTGATCATCCTGTGCTCCCCATCGAACCCCACCGGCGGCGTCCTCACGCGTGGCGAACTGGCGGGCATTGCCGAGCTCATCCGGGAACGCTGCCGCCCCGATGTGCGCATCTACTCCGACGAGATCTATGAGCAGATCCTCTTCGACGGCCTCACGCACGAGAGCATTGCTTCGCACCCGGGGATGGAGGAGCGAACCGTCATCGCGAGCGGCCACTCCAAGGGCTTCGCCATGACCGGATGGCGGCTCGGCTGGGCGGTCCTCCCCACCGTGGAGGAGGCCGCGATCTTCAAGCGGATCAACATCAACATCATGTCTTGCGTGCCGCCCTTCCTGCAGGAGGCCGGCGCAGCGGCGTACGAGGACCCGGCCAGCGCGCCGGAAGTCCGCCGCATGGTCGGCGAGTTCGAGGAGCGGCGCAACTGGATCGTGCCGGCGCTCAACGCGGTCCCCGGCATGACCTGCCGCACCCCGAAGGGCGCGTTCTACGTCTTTCCGGACGTGTCGGCGATGTGTGCGGGGCTGGGTGTGTACGAGGCGCACGCGGCCCTTCCGGAAGCCGCCCGCCAGCGCGCCACCCCGGCCGGCATGCTCCAGATGTTCCTGCTCTACCGGTACGGGGTGGCCACGATGGACCGGGCTTCCTTCGGGCGAATCGGCGCCGAGGGGCAGGACTTCCTGCGCCTTTCGATCGCGAACAGCATGGACGACATCCGCCGCGGGGTGGCCAGGATCGCCGAAGCGGCGACGGACGCACCGGGGTTCGCGGAATTCTGCCGCGAAGAGGCCGCGAAGGGCGACGAAGGGCTCTTCCCATGAGCATCCGGGTGTGCGTGGCGGGCGTGACCGGGTGGACGGGCAGGGCGGTGGCGGAAGCCGTAATGGCGTCGCCCGATTTCCGGCTGGTTGCCGCGCTGGCCCGCAGCGCCGCGGGACGCGATGCGGGGCGGGCGATCGGCAGGGAGAAACCCGCCGGCGTCACCATTGCCCCGGACCCCGGCGAAGCCCTCGCCGGCGCTCCCGACGTGTGGATCGACTACACCCACCCGGCGGCCGTCAAGTCGCATGCGCTTACGGCCCTCGCGGCGGGTACGCGCGTCGTCATCGGCACCTCGGGACTCTCCGCGCGCGATTTCGAGGACATCGAAACGGCGGCCCTCGCCGCGCGCTCCGGTGCGATCGCCGCGGGGAACTTCTCCGTCACGGCAGCGATCCTCAAACACCTTGCCGGGATCGCCGCAAAGCACCTGCCCCACCGCGAGATCGTCGATTTCGCACGCGCCGACAAGCCCGACGCGCCCACCGGAACCGCGCGGGAACTCGCCGAATACCTTGCCACCGTCTCACCGAACCAGCTCCACTTCCCGGTCGAGGAGACGCTGGGAGACCCCGGTACCCGCGGCGCGGAGATCGGGGGCACGCAGGTCCATTCGGTGCGGCTCCCGAGCTACGTCGTCTCGGTCGAGGCCCTCTTCGGTCTGCCCGGCGAGCGGCTCACCATCCGGCATGACGCCGGCACCAGCGCACAGCCGTATGTCGCTGGCACCCTTCTCGCCGCGCGGCGTGTCGGGGAGGTCACGGGGCTGGTCCGCGGCCTGGACTCGCTGCTCTTCGCGTAGCGGCCACCCCGGCTGCCAGGGTGCTGGGCGGACCTCGTCGGTCCGGCGCCTCGCAGCCCGCCGGGCGACGCTGGGATCGTGCGGACGCCTACCCGCCGGTGATCGCGATCTCGAACATCTCCGGCCACAGCTTCCCCGTCACGTAGAAGGTGCCCGCGGCCTCGTGCCAGGCGATCCCGTTGAAGACCGCCCCCGGATCGGCGCTGCGATTGCTTGCCAGCGACAATGACAGCGCATCCAGCTCCCCGGTGATCTCGCCGGTCCTCTTGTCGATCCGCACGATCTGGTTGGTCTGGTAGACGTTCGCGTAGATGTGGTCGCCCACGCACTCCAGCTCGTTGAGGTCGCGCACCGAGAAGCCCTCGCGGGTCACCCGCAGTTCGCCGCGGACTTCGAAAGTCGCGGGGTCCCGGAGCTGGAGCGTGCCGGATCCGTCGCTCATGTACAGCGACGTCCCGTCATTGCACAGCCCCCAGCCCTCGCCCTCGTACTCGAGCGTGTCGACCGGGGCGAAGGTCCCGATGTCGTAGACGAAGGCCAGCCCGGCCTTCCATGTCAGCTGTATGACGCGATCGCCAACCACCGCGATACCCTCGCCGAAGTGGTCCTCGGAGAGCGCGTGGCTCCGCAGCACTTCTCCCGTCCCGATGTCGACCTGGCGCAGCTCGGACCTGCCGTATTGCCCGGTGCTCTCGAGAAAGGTGCCTTCGTGGATCAGCAGCCCCTGGGTGTAGGCCCCTGGGTCGTGCGGCAAGGTTCGATGCAGTTCCAGGCCGAGTTCGGCCATCACGCCGCGGTCGCAGCCGCCCACCAGCAGAACCAGGGAACAGGCCGCCGCCAGGCCGCCGCTGAGCCGTGTCGTGATCGTCATGCTTTTCTCCGTATGCGCCATCTGTCCTCACTGTCCTTTCCCGCAGTGGCTAACCGTGGAAACTCCGCCGCCCGGCGGAGCGACCATACCACGGCTTCTCGCCGCGGAGCCGACCGGCTAACGTAATCACTTCGAATCCCCGCAAGGAGGTGAATGTGCCCGGGCTGCTCCCCAATATCGACCCTGAAGGGCTTCTGGAATACTCGGTGGTCTTCACCGATCGGTCATTGAATCACATGTCGGCTCGCTTCCGCGAGGTGATGAAGGGCATATCGGCCACGCTGAAGGACGTCTACCGGGCCGACGCAGTCGCGGTTGTTCCCGGCGGCGGCACCTATGCCATGGAAGCCGTGGCGCGCCAGTTCGGAACCGGCAGGCGATGCCTGGTCCTGCGCAACGGATGGTTCAGCTTCCGCTGGACCCAGATCTTCGAAGCGGGCGGCATCCCCGCCTCGGAGACGGTGCTCAGGGCCCGCCCCGGCGACGACAGCGCCACGCCGGCGTTCGCTCCGGCGCCGATCGACGAGGTCGTGGCGACAATCGCCCGCGAGCGCCCGGACGTGGTCCTCGCGCCGCATGTGGAGACCGCATCGGGGATCATCCTGCCGGATGAGTACATGCGCGCGGTGGCGGACGCGGTCCACGCCGTGGGCGGCCTCTTTGTGGTCGACAGCATCGCTTCCGGCGCGATGTGGGTCGATATGCGGCGGTCGGGGGTCGACGTGCTCCTCAGCGCGCCGCAGAAAGGGTGGAGCGGGTCGCCCTGCGCGGGGCTGGTCATGATGCGCTCCGAGGCGGCCGCCAGGATGGAACCCGCCAGCAACACGAGCTTCAGCTGCGATCTGCTCCGCTGGCTGCGGGTCATGGAGAGCTACGAGGGCGGCGGCCACACCTATCACACGACCATGCCGACAGACGCGCTCAGGATGTTCCACGAGTCGATGAGCGAGACCGGGAGTTTCGGTTTCGATCGTGCGCGCGCCCGCCAGAGCGTGTTGGGGAGCAGGGTCCGGGCGCTGCTGGCGGAGCGGGGGTTCAAGAGCGTCGCGGCGCCGGGGTTCGAGGCACCCGGGGTGGTGGTCAGCTACACCGGCGATCCGGCGGTGCAGAACGGAAGCCGCTTCGCCGCGGCGGGCCTGCAGATCGCGGCCGGGGTCCCCCTGAAGTGCGGCGAGCCCCGCGGCTTCCGGACCTTCCGGCTGGGCCTTTTCGGACTCGACAAGCTTGGCAACGTGGACCGAACGGTCGAAACGCTGGCCGCTGCGCTGGAACAGGTATGACATGCTCTGCGAATTGCTTGCGCGACTCCCGCTCCTCACGCCAACTTTGCTCTCGCGGGGAACCAGCCGCGTCACCTCAATGGAAAGCCGCACGGAATGAGCATGGTGTCACAGTCCTCCAACGGTCTCGCGGCCACCACGCTGTTTGCGTCTTTCCTCCTCTTCACGGGTTGCTCCCTGGCCCCGGCCCCGTCGGTGCCGGTGCCGGCGGCAGAACTTCCTGGCGCCTTCGCCGAACCCTCCGCCCCGGGCACGGCCAGCGCGCGCGAGTGGTGGAGGTCCTTCGAGGATCCGGTGCTCAACGCCGTCGTGGATTCGGTCCTCGCTTCGAACTTCGACCTTGCCGAGGCGGTCGCGCGGGTGCAACTGGCCAGAGCACAGGCAGGGATCGCGCGGGCCGGCCTCTTCCCCGCCATCCAGGCGACGGCCTCGGCAACCGATACCGACACGCCGGCCAACGCCGGGTTCGGCCAGCAGTTCCGCGAACTGACCGGCACGGGCGACGGCGGGCTTCCCGGCGGATTCGAGTTCCCGGACCGGCTTGGCGTCACCACTTGGTCGCTGGGAGCCGACTTCGCCTACGAACTCGATTTCTGGGGCCGAGCCCGCAACGACGCCCGGGCGGCCGGACATGAATACCTGGCCTCCGAAACGGACTACCACGCGGCGCGGATCGGAATCCTGGCCACGGCGATCACGACCTACTTCGAGATCGTCGACCTGCGCCGCCGCATCGCCCTGACCCGCGAGGCCGAGAACGTTCTGCTCGAGCGTGTAGAACTCGCCGAGACCCGATACGACCTGGGTTTGGTGACTTCCCAGGAGCTCTACCTGATCAATCAGGAGCGCCTCAACACGAGCGCGGTGCTGCCCCAGCTCGAGAGCCAGCTCGTCAACGCCGAAGGGCGGCTGGCCGTGCTGATGGGCGGTTTTCGCGACAAGGTCGAAGCCCTGCTCCCCGAGTCCCTGGCGCCGGTGCCCTCGGCCGATCCGGTCGCCGCCGGCGTCCCCGCCGACCTCCTGGTGCAGCGCCCCGACGTGCGTTCGGCCTGGCTGCGGCTCGAGGCCGCGCGCTACGCCATCGGAGCTCGGCGAGCCGAACTTCTCCCGTCCCTTTCGCTTTCTGGGACGATCGGGGTCCAGGCCGCCGACGCGGACGGCCTCTTCAGCGTGGACCAGTGGTTCCGCAACCTTCTCGGCAACCTCACCGCCCCGATCTTTCAGGGTGGCCGCCTGAGGAACAACGTGGCGGCCGCCGAGGCCGGCTTCCAGCAGGCGGCCGCGGCGTACGGACGGACCGTGGTCACCGCGGTGCACGAGGTGGAGGCAGCGCTGGCCGCACTGCAGAACGAGGGCCGGCGTTACGCCTACCTTGCTGCGCAACTCGACGAGGCAAACGCCTCGGTCGCCGTTCAGCTCGATCGCTATTCGTCCGGCGTGGGAGGCTACACCGACTATCTGGACGCGTTGCGGTCGCGGCTTAATGTGGAGTCCACACTCGCGGGATCGCGACGCGATCTCGCCCTCGCCCGCCTGGCGGTGCACCGGGCGCTGGGGGGCGACTGGACGGCCCCGCCGGAAACTCTCGAGGCGCTGCGCATGGTGCCTGCCGAAGGACCCGGAGAGAATGGGAACCCCGAAAACGGAAGGAACAGATAGATGACCCGCCGCCGAAGCGCCCTGCTCGCCCTGGCGATCCTCGGGGGAGCGATCGCCATTGCGTTCCTGATGATCAGCCTGCGGCCCGATCCGCCGGTGCGCCCGCCCCCGTCCAATGTGCCGTTCGTAAACACGGGCGTTGCCGAGGCCGCCGAGGGCGCGATCCCGGTCCACGGGGCCGGGACAGTCCGGCCTCGCGCGGAAATCGATGTCGCCGCCCAGGTCGGGGGGCAGGTCACCTGGGTGGCGCCGGCCTTCCAGGGAGGTGGACGGGTAAGTGCCGGCGACATCCTGTTCCGGATCGAGGACGCCGACTACCGGAACCGCGTGCAGCAGGCGCGGGCGAACGTTGCCGCGCAGCAGGTCGCCCTTCTCCAGGCGGAGGAGGAGGCACGGGTCGCCCGGGACGAGTACGAGAGGCTGCAACGCCGCACCGGCGGCGCCGGCGGAGCCGCCAACCCGCTCACGCTCAGGGAACCCCAGCTCGACGCGGCGCGGGCCGCGCTCGCCCGGGACAGTGCCGCGCTGGCCGACGCCGAACTGGCGCTGTCACGCACCGAGGTCACGGCCCCCTTCAACGGCGCGGTCCGTTACGAGACCGTCGACCAGGGACAGTTTGTCGCGCCCGGGCAGAGTGTGGGCCGCCTCTACGCGGCCGACGCGGTCGAGGTGGTCGTCCCGCTCTCGGATGCGGATGCGGCGCTGATCCCGGATCTGTGGCGGCTGGTGGCCGGCGACGGGAACCGCCGTGTGCGCGCGACGGTTCAGGCCAGCTACGGCGACGGGCGCTACACATGGAGCGGTTACGTCGACCGGGCGGAAGCCGCGCTCGATGAACAGACGCGTACGATCGATGTCGTCGTGCGGGTCCCCAGTCCCTTCCGTGGCGGCACTCCCGTGGACGGCGCGGGAGGCGGTTCCGCGGGGCCGCCACTGCTCGTCGGGCAGTTCGTCGACGTGCGCATCGACGGGGTGGCGCCGGAGCGCTACTTCGCGGTTCCGCGCGCCGCACTCCGCACCGACAACGAGATCTGGGCGGTCCGCGCGAATGCCGTCACGATCGTCCCGGTGCAGGTGTTGCAGCGCATCGACGACATGGTGTACGTGACCGGTGCGCTGGAAGACGGGCAGATGGTGGTGGTCGGCGGGATCCAGATCGCCACCGAGGGCATGCAGGTACGCACCGGGGGCGGGGGAACGGGGTGACGTACGGCGGGGACGGGGCGGGGCGGTGAGGGTGTGAGCGACACCATGCGCGAAGCTGGCGGGACTGGTCCCCGAGGCCCGGAGGACAGGGTGGGCGGCGGTCCGATCGCCTACATGGCCCGCAACGGCGTCGCGGCCAACCTCCTGATGCTGTTCATCCTGATCGCGGGCCTCTTCGCGCTGCGCGGCCTGGTGCAGGAGGTATTCCCGGAAATCTCGCTGGACCGGGTGCTCGTGTCGGTGTCCTACCCCGGCGCCACGCCCGACGAGATCGAGGAATCGATCATCCTCAAGATCGAGGAGCAGATCGAGGGCGTCGAGGGCCTTAAGCACCTCCGGTCCACGGTGTCGGAGGGGCGCGGTTCCGTGGTGGCGGAACTCAACATGGGGGAGGACCTGAACCGGGCCCTGGACGACATCAAGGCGCAGGTCGACCGGATCCAGACCTTCCCCGGCGGCTCCGAGCGCCCCGAGGTCTCCGAGGTCACCAACCAACAGAGCGTAATCCGGCTCGTCCTCTACGGCGATGTCCCGGAGCGCGCCCTCAAGGAACTCGCCTACCGCACCGAGGACGCGCTCGCCGCGCTCCCCGAAGTCTCCTACGTGGAGACGACGGGCGTCCGCGACTACGAGATCTCGATCGAAGTTCCGCTGCGCCGGCTGCGGGCTCTCGGCCTGACCCTGGGGGACATCGCGAACGCCGTGCGGGGTGGCTCGCTGGATCTGTCGGCCGGGAGCATCGCCACCCGCGACGAGGAGGTGCGGATTCGCACGGCAGGGCAGAACTACACCCAGCAGGACTTCGAAGAGATCATCGTTCTTAGTCGCGCGGACGGGACCGTGGTAAGGCTCGGGGACATCGCCGAGGTTCGGGACGGGTTCCGCGACGTGGACCTGATCGGCCGCTACCGGGGCCAGCCCGCTGCCTACGTCGAGGTCTTCCGCACAGCCGACGAGAAGGTCCTGGAGATCGTTGACGCGGTCGAAACGCACCTTGAGGAGGAGGTGGTCCCTTCGCTGCCCGCAGGGGTGGGCCTCGAGATCTGGAACAACGACGCGGACATCCTTCAGTCGCGGCTGGGTCTCCTGGTGAAGAACGGTTTCCTGGGGCTGGCCCTGGTTCTCCTGGCGCTGGCGCTCTTCCTGGAGATCCGGCTGGCCTTCTGGGTTGCGGTGGGAATCGCGGTTTCCTTCGTGGGCACCTTCGCGGTGATGTCCGTTCTGGGCGTGTCCATCAACCTGATGTCGCTCTTCGCCTTCATCCTCGCGATCGGGATCGTGGTCGACGACGCAATCGTGGTGGGCGAGAACATCTACGCCGAGCGGGAAAGGGGGACCAGGGGGGTGGTGGCCTCGATCCGCGGCACGCGCCGGATCACCCGGCCCGTGATCTTCGCGGTCCTGACCACGGTGGTGGCCTTCTGTCCCCTCTTCTTCATCCCGAGTTCGATCGGCAGGATCATCGGCGAGATCCCCATCATCGTGATGTCGGTCCTGCTCTTCAGCCTGCTCGAGTCCCTGCTGGTTCTCCCGAACCATCTCTCGCACCTCCGGGATCGCAGCGGCAGCCCCACGCGGCACAGGCCGCACCTGATCGGCCGCATTCAATCGCGCGTGGAATCGGGACTCCGGCGCTTCATTGCGGGTCCGCTCGACCGGAGCCTCCGTTTCGCCACCGGCCGGCCGGGAGTCGTGATTGCCTCGGGTATCGCGATGATCATCGTCTGCGTCGCGATGATTCCGGCCGGGATCATCAAGGTCGACTTCATGCCGTCGGTGGAGGGGGACCTCGTCACCGCCAGCCTGGAGATGCCGGAAGGAACGCCCGTTCAGCGCACCACCGACGTGGCCCGAACCCTGGAGACAACCGGCTACCGGGCGCTGGAAGGGCTCGCCTCCGGCACGGGCGAGGAGGTCGATGCTCTCCTCACCGGCGTCAACGTCACCATCGGCCAGCCGGCGCGGCAGTCCGGGCCCGGCGGCGCGGCGGCCGATGCGGCCAGTCCACAGGCCAACATCGCGGCCGTCGAATTCAAGCTCGTCAGCCCCGAGCAGCGGGACGTTTCCGCGATCGACTTCCAGCAGGCATGGCGTGAAGAAGTGGGCGTGCTGCCCGAGGCCAAGTCGCTCGGCATCACGGCCGAACTCATCAGCTTCGGAGCTCCGGTTCATGTCGAACTCTCGCATCCGGACCCCGGCCGTCTGGCCCTGATCGGCGACACGGTCATGGCGCGGCTCCAGGAATACGCCGGCGTCTTCGACATCCAGGCCGACCAGGACCAGGGGCTCCGCGAGATCCAGCTCGATCTGCTTCCCGAAGCCCGTACGCTGGGGCTGACACTCGACAACCTGGCCCGGCAGGTCCGTTCGGCATTCTTCGGGAACGAGGCCCTGCGCGTTCAGCGCGGCCGCGAGGAGATGCGCGTCTATGTGCGGCTGCCCGAGGAGGAGCGCAACGCGATCGCCGACGTGGAGAACTACCAGGTGCGGACACCCGCCGGCGGCGAGGTCCCGCTCGGCCGGGTGGCGTCGGTGCGCTTCGGCAAATCGCCCACCACCATACGGCGCAAGGACGGGCAGCGGGTCCTCACCGTCACCGCCGACGTGAACGCCGCGATCGTCACAGGCGACGAGGTGACGAACCAGCTCGAGGCTTCGGTCCTGCCGGCGCTCGCGGCCGGGAGTCCGGGTCTCAGCTATGCGTTCGGGGGCGAGCAGCAGGAACAGGTCGAGTCCTTCGGTGCCCTGATCGGCGGCTTTCTCCTCGCGATGCTGGCGATCTACGCCCTTCTGGCCATCCCGTTCGGCTCCTACTCCAAGCCCCTGATCATCATGGCGGCCATCCCCTTCGGGATCATCGGCGCCGTGCTCGGCCACGTCATCCTCGGTCTCCAGATGGCCATCATGTCGCTGTTCGGGGTCATCGGACTGAGCGGTGTCGTCGTGAACGACTCCCTGGTCATGATCGACTTCATCGACGAGCGCAGGCGCGGGGGCATGTCCGGACGGGAAGCGATCATCGAGGGGGCGAAGGCGCGCTTCCGCCCGATCTTCCTCACCTCGGTGACGACCTTCCTGGGCGTCGCGCCCCTGGTGTTCGAGACCAGCATCCAGGCCCAGTTCCTGATCCCGATGGCGGCATCGCTGGGGTTCGGGATCCTGTTCGCCACCGGCGTGCTGATGATGATCGTGCCGGCGCTGGCGATGGTGCATCACCGGGTGGTGGAAGGATGGGCGGCTCGGAGGGCACCGCGCGGGACCAGCCCCTACCAGGTGGCTACATCGACCTGAGCAACTCGCCGCCCCGCCCGTCCCGCGGGTCCGGCCCCGTTTCGGTGGGCAGGTCGTCCCGAGTCCCCCAGTCGTACCAGCTTCCGTCGTAGAAGTGGATGTCCAGGCCCAGCATGCGGGCCGCGATGTAGTCGACGCTGGCCCGCATCCCGATCATGCAGTAGGTGACATGGGTCCTGCCCTCGCCGGCCCCGTGACGCTCCAGGATCCGCGCGATCTCCTCGCGGGGCCTGAACAGCGTGTTGTTCGCGGGATCCATCAGCTCCTCCCAGTAGAGCTGAGCCGCACCGGGGATGTGCCCCGGGTTCGCCATGCCCCCGAGCCCACCGTCGTCACCCGTGTATTCGTCGTCGGGACGCGCGTCGAGAAGGACCAGCGAGGCGTCGTCCAGGCGCTCGTGGATCCAGTCGGCCGATACCCGGAAGTCTACCGGGTTCAGCGGCACCACGTCGCCGGGCTCGACCGCGGGGCCGTCGCCGCTCTCCACCGCGCCTCCGACCGCCTTCCACGCGCGGATCCCCCCGTTCAGCAGGAACGCCCGGTCCCCGAGCCCCAGCAGGTCGAAGGTGACCCACGCACGGGCGGTCGCCGTCATGCTGTTCCCGTAGATGACGACACGGGAGTCCTGCCGGATGCCCGCCGCCCGCAGCGCCGCCACGGTCTCGTCCACCGACCGGAACTCCGACCGCCATCCTGCCTCGCCGTCCCACGTGATGTCGGCGAAGCCCAACCGCCGCGCCCCCGCGATATGCTCGGCCGCGTACTCCCCGGGCCGGCGCTCCAGCTCCACCACCACCAGATCGTCGTCGCCGAGGTGGCGCATCAGCCAATCCACCTCGACGAGCGGGTCAACCGGCCGGGTCTGCAGCCCCACCGCGTGAAACCCGGGGGGCGGATCCCCGCCGCGGGGCGGCGTTTCCTGGGCGGCGGCACCGGCGGCACCCGCGAGGAACCGACCGAGCACCGCAGCGATGGCAACGGCGCGCACCAGCAGTGCGGAAGCGGCTGTCTTCTTCATCGAAAATCGCCTCGCGACGGGGTCAGAAACGGGAGGTGAGGGTAACGCGGAAGCTGCGGGTGGCCCCCGGGTTGCGCTCCTGGACATCCACGTATTCCGCTTGCAACAGGTTCTCGATCTTGGCCTGAACGTCCATGTCAAGAACGGTGGCGCCCATGCGCAGGTCCAGAAGCGTGATGTCTCCGCGCTCGTCCAGGGGGTAGGCGATCACCTGATCCGCCCGGCTCCGGTAGCGCACGTCGAGCGCCAGCCGGTCCGCCCACGCCGACACCGTCGTGGTGAGGTTGTGCGTGGACCGGTACGAGAGGGCGCGGCGCGTGCGCTTGTCCTCGGTGTCCAGGAGCAGATACGTCGCGCCAAGGGTGAGCTTCCCGGGGATGAGGCCGACCTGCGCGCCGGCGTCGAGACCCCGCACCCGCGCCTCGGCGACATTGCGGAATTGGAAGGTCAGAAACTGGTCCGGGGCCCCGGCCACCTCGATCAGCCCCTCGTACTCGCTCCAGAAGAGCCCGGCGTCCACCCAGAGCCAGTCGTAAGGCGTGGTCGTGACGCCCACCTCGCCCGCCCAGGCCGACTCTCCGCGAAGCTCCAGGTTGGGGATGACCCGGAAGCCGAAAACCACCGTGGAGCTGTACTGTTCAGCTACGCTCGGGGCCCGGTAGCCCCGGCTGAGCGAGGTCCGCAGACTCAACCGGTCGCTGGGCTCGTAGACCAGGCCAACCTTGGGGTTGACGGAAACGTCACGCTCGGCGGAGGACGCGCTGTGCATGTCCAGCCGGACGCCGGTCGTTCCGCGCACCCGCTCGGAGAACTCGATCTCGTCCTGAAGGAAGAAGGCCAGATCGGTCACCGTGGGAGTGGGGGACAGGAAGTTGGAGGAAATCTGCGTGTAGGTCGCCTCGGCACCCGTCGTGAAGGAATGCCGGCCGTCCGTGAAGCGGGAAACCTGCACGTCGGCGCCGTAGCGGGTCGAGGTGTGAAAGTCCTCGTTGTCGTGGAAGTGATTCTTGGACCGAACGTGCTGCGCCTGCGGCCGGAGCTGCAGCTTCATGGCGGGGGTCACGACCGGGGTCGCGGTCATCCCGACGACCAGGTCGATGTTCCGCTTCCAGTCGCCCAGCTGCGACGGATCCACCTCAAGGGGGCGCTCGGGCGACAGCCATGTGAAGAACTCCTGGGCGTCCTCCCGCTTCCAGTTGACGAACAGCTCCCAGGGCGTTTGGGACTGCGCCCCGAATACGGTCTTCGCCCTCAGCCGCCACCGCTGCAGGTCGCCGTTCTGCCTGAATCCGTCCGAACCCTCGCGTCCGACGAAGATGGTTGCGCCGGCTTCGCCGATCTGCCGCGAATGCTGGATCTGGATTCCCTGCATGCTGAGCCGGTCGTCGGTGAAGTCCCTCTCGCTGGGAGTGTCGAAGATCCCGTAGTAGCCGCGCACGATCGTCCGCGCTCCGTCGACCGGCGGCCGCGTGATCACGTTGACCACCCCGCCCATCGCATTCGTCCCGAAGAGCGTCGAGTGCGGCCCCTTGACGATCTCGATTCGCTCGATGTCGAGGAGCGGCAACAGGCCGAAGTCGATCGCCGAGCCCACGCCCGTCAGGACGCGATGGCCGTCCAGCAGCATGAGCACGCGGCTCCCCACGCCCCGCGCGATGCCGCTCGAGCCGCGGATGTCCATCTGGCCGGCGTTGAAGGTGACCCCCTGGGCGAAGGGAAGCGCCTCGTTGAGACTGGTCACGTCGCGGCGCGCCAATTCATCGCGGCCCATGACCGCGACGCTCACCGGAGCCTCCCCGGGACGCGCGTTGCCCCGGCTGGCCGTAACGGTCAGGCCCGGCAGTTCGAAGTAGGTCGGTTCGAGCGCGATCGTGAGCGTGTCCGTTGCTACGGCACCCGGATCGATGGACCTCTCCGCCGTGCGGTACCCCGTCGCCGCGACGATCAGGTGCAGCTGCCCACCCAGATCCGGAAAGGCAAGCTCGAAGCGCCCCTCGGCTGCGGTCCGGGCGCGCAATTGGGTGGCGCGCACCAGCACTTCCGCCCCCGCGATGCCCGCCCCCGTTTCGGCGTCAACCACCACGCCGCGAACCGTCACCTCCTGCGCGGCGACCGGCGGCGCCGAGGAAACGAATAGCGCCAGCCAGGACGACCGGGTCAGCGACGCGAACGACACGGCTACCGGCGCTGCCAGACCGTAGTCGAAACCGAAAGGGGCGGCTCCGTAACCGCCACGGTAAAGGTGCCGTTCTGAAATGTGTAGGTACCCCTGCCCTGGTAATCTGCCCCCGCAACCACCCCGACCTGCTCCCAGGTTCCGTCACTCCGAACGGTGAAGTCTCCCTGACCCTCGATGCTCTGGTTGCCGCCCATGCCGTCCGGCACCGTGATGGACAGGTCGAAGGTCCCCTTCTCCTCGGAACCGGTGGGCGCGGGCTGCCGCAGGGTGAACATTCCGGAAACCAGCGGCGGCTCAAGCGTCTGGCCGCCCGTAACCAGCACCGACGTAAAGGCCCTCAGGTCGTAGGTGCCGTCCAGGTTCGGAGCCAGATCCCCGGGCGGGGGCATGGGGTCGTCTCCGCCACAGCCGGCCAGTGCGCCGGCGATGAACGCAAGAAACAGCATCGAACCACGGCACATTGTCATCTTCTCCATACGACTGAACCCCCGCGCCGACGGCCCCTTGCAACCCCGGCCCGGGACATTCCCCTTGGGAACCGGCGGGCACGGTGACAACGTAAGATGACCCTCAAGATCTGACCAGACCAAGCGAGCGCCGCATGAACCGCACACGGATTCAGCTGATGGACGGACGCGCGCCCCGGGGTTCCGCGGACCTCTTCGAGCGGCTCACCGAACTGGGAGTGGAGCACCGCACGATCGAGCACGTGCCCGTTTTCACCGTCGAGGAGGCGCGCCGGCTCCGGGGCAGGATCGAAGGCGCACACTCGAAGAACCTGTTCATCCGGGACAAGAAGGAACGGCACTGGCTGGTCTCGTGCCTGAGCGAGAGGACGGTGGACCTCAAGTGGCTGGCCACCGAGCTGGGCACGAAGCGGCTGACGTTCTGCAGTCCGCGCCGCCTCGCCGGATTCCTGGGCATACGTGCCGGTGCCGTCTCCCCGTTCGCCGTCATCAACGACACGCGGGGCCTGGTCAGGGTGGCGCTCGACGCCGAACTCCTCGCCGACGAGCCGCTCAACTTCCATCCGCTGGACAACGCACGGACGACATCGATCTCCCGGGCGGGTCTGCTGCGCTTCCTCGAGGCGGAGCGACACCCGCCGAAGATCCTGCGCTTTCCGTCGCGTGTCAGCGGAACGCCGGAATGATGTGGTCCACCAGCAGATCCATCGTTCGCCGCTCGTATGCGCCTGCTTCAGCCCCCATTCCGGGCCAGCTGGTGGTCGTGACGATCACCAGATTCATCCCGGGCACGATCACGACGTACTGGCCGCCGAACCCCCACGCGAAGTAGAGCGGTTCCGACGCCTCGGGAACCACCCACCACAGAGCGCCGTAGGATATGCCGCGGAGGCCTCCCGAGTCGAAGCGCCAGTTGTAGCGCGCAGCCGATGAGCGCGCGACCCACTCCTTCGGCAGCACCGGGCTTCCTGCGCTTTCACCCATCTGGAGGTACAGCTGACCGAAACGGGCCAGATCCCGCGGACGCAGATCGAGTCCGGCACCCCCGTTGTGGAACCCGTCGCGCAGGGGCTCCCAGCGGCTCCTGGAAATGCCGATGCGGCTGAAGAGCAGTTCATCCGCCAGCTCCGGCAATCGCGTGCCGGTTGCCTGCTCCAGGGCGACGCCCAGCAGGTGTACGGCACCCGAGTTGTAGTTGTATCGCGACCCCGGATCGGAGACGAGGGGCTTGCCCAGGATGTACCCGAGGTGGTCGTCGGACCTGATCCACTGCACGTAGTCTCCGAACCCCCCCGACTCGTCCCACTCCAGGCCGCTGGCCATGGTCAGCAGGTGATCGATGGTGATCGCGGCCTTGGCGGGTTCCAGATCGCTCACAAGCGAATCGAGGTAGTCGCCGATCTGGTCGTCGACGCCGAGGTCGCCCCGTTCGACGATCAGGCCGGTGAGGGCGGAGACCACGCTCTTGGTCACCGAGCGCACATCGTGCAGGTCTCCCTGACTGCCGTTGAAGTACTCCTCCACGACCAGCCGCCCATCCTTGACGACCAGAAGGCTGCGAAGCCGGTCATTGAGGCGCGCCCGCTCCACGCCTGTCGCCACCATGGCGGTCGAGCCGCCGACCTCGGCGACCGACGCGGTGGTCCACGGCAGCGCCAGATCAATGTTCGGCGGACCGGAGGGCTCAGGCTC
Organism: Gemmatimonadota bacterium; assembly: GCA_022823225.1. Lineage (GTDB taxonomy): Bacteria > Gemmatimonadota > Gemmatimonadetes > Longimicrobiales > Gaopeijiaceae > Bin94. The sequence continues at coordinate 84,615 of JAJDXM010000009.1, read as the reverse complement.
CACCGTATCGGAATTGCATGCGGCGAGGAAAAGCGCCGCCATCAGTGTACGGAGAATACGCAACAATGAGAGCTCCGATGCAGTACGACGTGTTGTCCCGTGCAGCAATCTTCAACCAGGCGTCTGCTTGACGCCACCGCGAGCTTCACTGGCGCAACCGTGCATCGCGGGGGAATGTTGGACGCCGCGGTCGGGGCGGACCGGAACCCGCCACAGTGACAACACAACGCCTGGATCAGGAGAGACTGAAATGAAACGTCAACGACTCGCAGCCGGTCGAGAAGGCCGCCGGGGCATTCCCACCGCAGTGCATCCGCGCTGGCTGCTCGCGCTGGCCGCGCTGGCCACATCCGGCGCCTGGAGCTGCGCATATCCACAGGTGGCCAACCCGGACGAACAGATCGCCCAGGCTCTGCTGGCCGCGCCCTCCGACAAGGCGGCCGAAGCCCGTATTCTGGGATACGCGACCGACGGCAGCGTAGTCGAACTGAGGCCGGGGACGAACGACCTCGTATGCCTGGCCTCCAATCCCGCCCGTGAGAGCTTCTCCAGCTCCTGCTACCATGCTTCGCTCGAGCCCTACTTCGCGCGTGGCCGCGAACTGGACGCGGAGGGTGCGTCCCGGGAAGACCGCTACCGGATCCGGTTCGAGGAAATGCAGGCCGGGACCCTGCCGATGCCGGTGATGTCGGCTACCCAGTACATCTTCGACGGGAACTGGGACCCCGATACCCGTACGGCGGACGGCCAGGTGCGGTGGGTCATCTACGTTCCGGATGCGACACCCGAGAGCACCGGCCTCTCTCTCCAACCGCAGGAAAGCGGCCCCTGGCTGATGATGGAAGGCACCCCCGGCGCCCACATCATGATCATGCCGCCCCGGTCCGGATAAGCGGGGGCGATGCAGACCGGCATGCTGGACGCGTTCGCGGCCCTGGTCGCCTTTGCGTCGGCCGCTGGCCTGGTCATCGTCAACGCCGTGTTCGTGGTCTTCGTGTTGCTGAGGCCACGCGTGCGCCAGCCTTCCTCGCTGGCGTGGATACTGGTCATTGTCGCTCTCCCGGTCGTGGGCATCCTCCTCTATCTGGCCGTGGGGGAGGTCCGCACCGGAAGCCGGCGAAAGCGGCGGCACCGTACGATCCAGAAGAACATCCGCGGCGTGGTGCAGAAGGCGTGGAGCGCCACCTCCAGCACGGCCGTGGTTCCGTGGGGCACCGAGTCCATCGCCCGGCTGGCCCGCCTCGGGGACGAGACGCAGCCCCGGCAGGGGAACCGGCTGGCACTCCTGGCCTCTGCGGATCGCTTCGTACGAGCGCTGGTCGACGACATCGACGGTGCCGAGCGGCATGTCCACCTTCTCTTCTACATCTTTCTCGAAGACGAGGTCGGACAGGCCGTAGCGGCGGCGCTGGTGCGGGCCCGGGAACGCCAGGTTTCGTGCCGCCTGCTCGTGGACAACGTGGGTTCCAGCGACTTCCTCAGGTCCCTGCTGTGCCGGGAGCTTCGCGACGCCGGTGTCCAGGTGGTCGCGGCGCTCCCCACACGCATCACCCAGATCGTCTCCATACGGTTCGACATGCGCAACCATCGCAAGATCGCGGTCGTGGACGGCAAGGTGGGGTACACGGGGAGTCACAACGTCGCATCGGAGGACTTCCACCCCAAACCGCGTTTTGCGCCGTGGGTGGATGCCACCCTGCGGATCGAGGGGCCGGCGGTGCGCGACCTTCAGGCGCTCTTCATCGAAGACTGGTACATGGACACCACGGAGAATCTGGACCACCTGATCGCCTACACCCCGAAGGAACACCCCGACGGGAGGATCGTGCAGATCGTGGGGACCGGGGTGAATTCGCAGAACGAGGCGCTGGTGCGCGTGATCCAGTCCGCGATTCACATGGCCCGCGAGGAATTGCTCATCACGACGCCCTATTTCGTGCCGGACGAGGGGACCCTGGCCGCGCTGACCACCGCGGCGATCCGCGGCGTGCGCACGATCATCGTGGTGCCCGCCCGCAACGATTCGCCGCTCGTGGCGCTGGCCAGCCGCAGCTTCTACCAAACGCTCCTGGAGGCGGGGGCCGAGGTCCACGAGTACACCAAGGGGCTCCTCCACGCCAAGACGATCACGGTGGACCGCGACTTTGCCCTGGTCAGCACGGCCAACCTCGACCGCCGCAGCTTCGAGATCAACTTCGAGATCAGCACCCTGATCTACGACAGCGACTTCGCCTCCCAGCTGCGGCTCCTGCAGATGCGGTACCTGGAGGACTGCCGCCAGGTGGACGCGGCTCGCTGGGCGGCCCGGGTCTGGCCACGCAGACTCGCGGAAAACGTGGCCGGCCTCGTCAGCGCCCTGCTGTGACCCCCCCACACGGCGAGATCCCCTCCCAGGTGGCGGCCGAGTGGGCCCGGCGACGGCCTCCGCCCGGCGACGAGGCCCCCACGCCCCCCGCCCCACCCCCCGCCCCCACCGCCCTCGTGCTGGGCGATCCCGCTCCCCACCTCCCCCGCGCCCTCGCGCGAACCGGGTACGCGGTCACCCGGTGGCTCCGCCACCTGACGCGGGGCCAGCTTTGCTCGCCGTGGCCCCCGCCCGGCCCCTTCGGCGAGGTCTGGGTGCGGATGCCGCGCTCCTCACAGGAAGCGGTCATGCTGTTGCACGCCGCCGCTGCACGGGTCGGCGGCGGCGCGCGCATCCACCTCTACGGCGCCCGCAACGAGGGGATCCGCTCGGCCGCGCGGCACTTCCCGGAAGGCACCGAGCCGCCTGTCACCCTCCTCATCAAGCGCCGCTGCCGCGTCCTCGCCACCACGAGGCGCGCCCCCCCGCCCCGCCCCGACGCCCTGGACAGTTGGGAGATCCGCGCACCCGTCGACTGGGGTGCCGGTCCCCGCGACTGGATCTTCTACCCGGGCGTCTTCGCCTGCGGCCGGCTCGATCCGGCGACCGCCCTGCTCATCGACTGCATTCCGGCCCTCCCGACCGGCACGCGCCTTCTGGATTTCGGCGCGGGAACGGGGGTCGTCGCGGCCGCGGCGCTGGAGCGTGCGGGGCATGGCACGCAGGCCGTGCTCCTCGAACGCGACGCGATCTCGCTGGTCGCGGCCTCCCGCAACCTTCCCGGCGCGAACCTGGTCCTGGGCCGCCGCGTCGCGGCCCTGCCCGGCCCCTTCGACCTCATCGTCTCCAACCCGCCGATCCACGCGGGCAGCGCGCAGAACCTGCACACCGTCGAGGAACTCGTCCGGGAAGCCCCCGGCGTCCTGGCCCCGGGCGGGCGGCTCATGGTGGTCGCGCAGCGCCGCCTGCCGGTCCCGCGCATTCTGGAACGGACATTCCCCTTAATGAATACGATTGCCGACCGCGAATCCTTCAGAGTGTGGGAAGCCGGCAGGCGGCGACACTAATGCAAGGCTTTCGATCCGGTCGGCCCCGGCCTTCCAGCGCGGCGGCCCGCCCCACCACCCGCCCGCGCCCGTCCGTCCCCGTCAGCCGTACCGCCCCTCGATGTAGTCCGCGGTCTCCGTGTGCTCCGGCGCCAGGAACAGCTCCTCGGTCCGCCCGTGCTCGACGATCCGGCCCAGCAGCATGAAGACGCATTCGTCGGACGCCCGGCGGGCCTGGGCCATGTTGTGCGTAACGATGAGGATCGTGTAGCCGCCGCGCAGGTGCCAGATCATCTCCTCCACCGCCTCCGTGCCGGCCGGATCCAGCGCCGAGCAGGGCTCGTCCATCAGCAGCACTTCGGGCTTGACCGGCAAGAGCCGCGCGATGCATAGCTTCTGCTGCTCCTCCAGCGAAAGGCCTGTGGCAGGCTTGTCCAGGCGGTCCTTCACCGCGTCCCAGAGGAGCACCTGGCGCAGCGCGGACTCCAGCACCTCGTCCTCCTCGGCGCGGGCCACCCTCCGCAGCCGCGCCTCGTGCAGGCGGAAGCCGAAGAGCACGTTGTCCCGGATCGAGATCGGGAGCGGGTTGGGGCGCTGGAAGACCATGCCGACCTGCTTGCGCACCTGCACGATCTCGACATCGTCGCCGAAGATGTCGTGCCCGAGCACGTAGACGCTGCCGGTGGTGCGCACGTAGCCCAGCCGTTCGATGATGCGGTTGCAGGTGCGCAGAACCGTTGTCTTGCCACACCCCGAGGGGCCGATCATCGAAGTGATGATCCCCTTCTTCACCCCGAGGTCGACATCGAAGAGGGCCTGGAAGTCGCCGTACCAGAGGTTCAGCCCCCGGGTCTCGACGGCGAAGTCTCCCGAGGACAGGTCCCCCACACCGCGCTCGCCGTCAGCCAAAACGGCCCTCCAGATATCCGGTGGTGCGTTCGTCCTGCACCTTCCTCTTGAAGAGATCCTCGGTGGCACCGATCTCGACCACCTCGCCCGTCAGAAAGAACGCGGTCCGGTCCGCCAGACGGCGCGCCTGCTGCACCAGGTTTGTAACCAGCACGATCGTCAGCTCCGAGCGCAGATCCTTGAGCACGTCCTCGATCCGCATGGTGGTGACGGGGTCCACGGCAATCGAGAACTCGTCCAGGAGCAGCAGTTCGGGTTCCTGCGACAGGGCGCGCGCAATCGTGAGGCGCTGCTGCTGTCCGCCGGAGAGCAGGCTGCCGAGGGAATCCAGCCGGTCCTTGACCTCGTCCCAGAGGGCTGCGCGGGTGAGGCACCGCTCGACCACTTCGTCGAGCTCGGCCTTCCCGCGGATCCCGCGAAGGCGCGGCGAGAAGGCCACGTTGTCGTAGACGCTCAGTGGCAGCCCCACCGGGAGCGGGAAAACCACGCCAATCCGGCTGCGCAACGCATACAGGTTGCGCCAGTCGTTGACGTCCTTGCCGTTGATGTGGATGCTCCCCCGCACCTCCATCCCCGTGGTGAAGTCGTCCATGCGGTTGAGCGCGCGCAGGAACGAGGTCTTGCCACTGTTGGCCGGCCCGATGATGCCGAAGATCTCGTGCCGGTAGATGTCGAAGGAGGCGTCCCGCAGCGCGGGCTTGCCGCCGTAGCTGATGCCCAGATCCCGGACCTCGATGATCGGCGGCCCTTCGTAGAGCGGACCGAAGTTGGCAGACCGCGGCTGCTCCTGGCCCACCCCGTCTACCACTTCTTGAGTCCCCGGAGGTAGATCCGGAAGGCAATCGATACAGCATTCATCATCAGCACGATCGCGATCAGGACCAGGGCCACGCCGTAGGTAAGCTCTTCGGGCACGTCGGTCGCCTGGGTCGCGATGTAGAACAGGTGGTATGACATCGCCATCGTCTGGTCGAAGACGCTCTCAGGCAGGAAGGCCAGGTAGGCGGTGGCCCCCGTGAACATGATCGGCGCGGTCTCTCCGGACGTCCGCGAAACCTCGAGGATCACACCGGTGAGAATCCCGCTTATCGAATTGGGAAGCACCACCTTGCGGATCGTCTGCCAGCGCGTCGCACCCATGTTCCAGCATGCCTCCCGGAATGCGTGCGGCACCGCCTGGAGCGACTCGCGGGTGGCCACAATGACGACGGGCAGCGTCATGACGGCCAGCGTCAGACTGGCGGCCAGTATCGATGCATTGAACCTGAAGAAGAGCACGAAGGCGCCGAACCCGAAGAGTGCATGCACGATCGACGGCACGCCCGCCAGGTTGACGATGGCGAGGTTGATCGCCCGCGTGAGCAGGTTGTCCGGCGCGTACTCGCTCAGATAGAGGGCCGCGGCGACGCCGACCGGAACCGACGCCAGGAGCGCGACCACCACCAGCCAGATGGTGCCGACCAGCGCGGGGAATATCCCGCCCGCCGTCAGGTTGTTCGTGGGCGCCGTGAACAGGAATTCCCACGAGATGGCCGGCGCGCCCTTGACCACCAGCGTGCCCAGGATCAGCAGCACCGGAATCACGAGAGCCACCGTCATGAGGCAGAACACGGCCTTCGCGACGCTCTGGCTGCGGTAGCTACGTCGATTCAGAGGCGTGGCGCTGAACATGGGCGCTTCCATGGGCTACCTACTTCTTCCGTATGCCGCGGACCACGATGTCCGCGGTGAGGTTGATCACGAAGGTGACGACGAAGAGAAGGATTCCCAGGGTGAACAGGGAGCCCCAGTGGTCGCCCCCTCTTACGGTGTCCCCGAGTTCGGAGGCGATCGTCGCGGTCAGGGCCCGCACCGAATCGAACGGACTCGTGGGAATGTTGATGGCGTGTCCCGAAGCCATCAGCACGGCCATGGTCTCTCCGAATCCCCGCCCCACTCCCAGCAGCACGGCCGCCAGCAGTCCATTCCTGGACGCCGGAATGACCACCTTGAAGATCACCTCCCAGCGCGTGGCCCCCAGGGCCTCCGCAGCCTCCCGGTAGGCGTCCGGCACGGCCTTGAGCGCGTCCTCCGCAATCGTCGTCATGATGGGCGCGGCCATCAGACCGAGGATCAGCCCCGCATTCAGCACGCCGAGCCCCAGCGGCACGTCGAAGATCCGCATGATCAGCGGGTGCATGATCGACATCCCGACGAACCCCCACACCACCGACGGGATCGCCGCCAGCATCTCCACCAGGACCTTGAGCACCTCGCGCGTCTTGCCGGTGGCGAACTCCGCAATGAAGAGCGCCGCCCCGAGGGACAGCGGCACCGACAGCAGCATCGCGAACCCCGTCACGCTCGCGGTCCCCACGATGAGCGCCAGCGCCCCGTACGTCGGGTTGTTGGAGGTGGGCCGCCACGCAATCGAGGTAAAGAACTCGCCCAGATTCAGCGGTCCAAGGACGAAGTCCAGGCCTTCCTTGGTGATGAAGATGAAGATTCCGACAATGAAGACGATCGCCGAGATGCCGCCCGCGAAGATGACCCATTGGGCAGTTTTGTCGACGTACCACGCCAGGTCCCTTCGGTCCATCGCGCCGGGGCCGCCCACCGCGCCGGTTTGAGCTGTCGGCGTCACTCGTGGCAGTCCGTGGACAAACCCGCGTGAACACCGAGAGCGGCGAGGCGCCGCGTTGGCAAGGCGCCTTGAGAGGCGAATAGCGGCGATATTCGTCCGAAAGGCAACGACGAGCGGAGCCTTGAGGATGTGATATGTAAAGAGAACATTACATCTTGTAAAGCAGACATTACAGTGCGACCGGGTCGGCGAAGCGGTCCAACGCGGATGCATCGCCGCTCGAATGCCGCGGGGGGTTGTCCACGGGCTGCTAGTCCCGCACTCCAAGGGTCGCCATCAGCCCGCGCACCCGGTCCATGAGCGTTCGGTACACGTCCTCCACCGCTGATTCGGTCGTGATTCCGTCCTCCGCCAGGTCCCACTGCAGGACCGCGGTCCTGTAGGGAACGTCGAAGTGCCGTGACGGATCGACTCCCAGGCCCACGACCACGTGGTAGTGGGGACCCACGTCCAGCGCCTCGGCGAAAGACCGGGGCGCGTCCCCATCCGGAAGAGCGATGCCCCGGCGCCGGCAAAAGTCGAGAAGCCTCGGGTCGAAGGCCGGCGCGGCCTCCAGCCCGGCGGACCCGACTCGTCCCGCATGAGGATGGCTCTCCGACAGCGCCACCTCCGCCAGCCTGGCCAACAGCCCGTGATCGCGGTCCACGAACAGGATGCGGTATCGCTTTTCCTTTTTCCGTTGGCCCTTGACCGCAAACAGGGTCTGTACACAGACGTTCTCGGCCTGTTCAGCGGTCCGCTGGAGAAGCCGGAGCACCAGCAGGGCCCCGAACAGATCCCGGGCTGGCGTGCGGTCGGAGTCCGCGGCGGAGATGAGCCCCTCGAGGGCATAGGGATAGATGTCGGCGGCCTGCGTGGCCATCCCCCGTGACACGCGGGCACTGTCGGGATTGGCCGCGACGAAGCCCGCCAGGGCGGTCCCGAGTGCCTTGCCGGCGTGTCTTCCCATCATCTCGATATTGTGCCGGACGGTGTCGGGCAGAGGGGACTCGATCTGGCGGGCCACCCGGCAGATCGCGACCGAGTAGTCACCAACCCTCTCCAGGGCCACCGCGAGGCGCAGCACCGCCGAGATGAAGCGCAGATGGCTCCCGCTGGGCAGGTGTCGCGCCACGAACAGGTGGCACCGATGGTCCAGGTCACGGGTGCCCTGGTTGATGTTCCGGTCCTTGATCAGGGTTTCGTTGGCGAGCCTGGGATCGAGATCCAGAACGGACTGCACCGCGTGTCTCAGGTTGTCCTCGACCTGCAGCGCCACCGCCTCAAGGCGCGATCGGATTGTCTGGAGGTCGGAGTTGAGCCGTTCCTCGTAGAGGCTCAAGTGCACTCCGTTTCCGTATAGGGAGCGTAACCGCGCTCAAGGATCACGCATTGGCCCGCAGGTGACAGGATCCAGTCCATGTAGTCCTTGACCGCGCCCTGTGGCTCGCCCGCGGTGTACATGAAGAGCGGGCGGGCGATCGGATAGCTCCCGTCGACGGCCGTCGCAATCGTCGGCGACACGCAGTCGCTGTCCTCCTCCGAAGAGATGCAGGGCATCGAGACGTGCTCGGTCGCGTACGCGAGTCCGCTGTAGCCGATCGCACACGGGGTGTTCTCGACCAGGTCGACCACATCCTTGGAGCCGTGCATGTCGCGCGATCCGAGCTTGTATTCTCCGTCGTCTCCGAGAACCGCCTCCTTGAAATAGACATACGTTCCCGAGTTGTTCTGGCGGCTCACGAGGACGATCTCGTCCGAGCCACAGCCGGGAACCGCAACGCCCAGGTCGGACCACTTCGTCACGGGGCCGCCCTCGCCGTAGATGGCCCTGACCTGGTCCACCGTGAGCGCCTCGATCGGATTGTCCTCGTGCAGGTACACCGCCAGCGCATCGTAACCGACGATGAACTCGATCGGCTCCACACCGTTGGCACGCGCGGCCTCGATCTCCGAATCACGCATCTTGCGGGAAGAGTTGGCGACGTCGACGGTTCCGTTGATCATCGCCGAGATCCCCGTGCCCGAGCCACCACCTGTCACGGCTACCGCCACGTCGGCATTCACGGTGGCGTAAGCCTCGGCCCACGCCTGGGCCACGTTGAGCAGCGTGTCCGACCCCTTGTTCTGGATAACGGCGCGCTGGTTGCGTCCATCGGAGCCGCCGCAGGCGGCAACCGCCAGGGCGACGAGTGGGAAGAATCGTTTCATTCCGTGTGTTCTCCGTTTCCTTGGATTCCTGTCATGGTGAAACTGTACCAACACATTGTCACGGCGTGGTCACCTGACTGTGACGACACTGTACCGAAGGGGTTGAGGGTGCGCCAATCGGTCATCAGTAGTAGAGGTAGGTCTGCAGCTTGAAGGAGAACTCGGTGTCGCCGGATCCGGAGCGGTAGACGTCCAGGTTGGCACCGATCCTGTTCTTGCCCTTCACGTAGAGGAACACCCCCGGCGTCAGCAGCAGCCCGGCATCGTCTTCGGTGTCCCGGTCCGGATCGCCCCAGCTCGCGCGCGCCATGGGCTCGATCGCCTCGAATCCCCGCCCGTCCACCGGAAGGTACCTGCTGAGTATGGCCTGCCAGGTGAGAAACCGGGGCACCTCGGCCACCGATGTCCGCTCCAGCCGCCAGTTGCCGCCGCCGACCATCCCCACCTGGAGGTGGATTCCGTTGCGAAAGCCCCCGAACTCCAGGTCGGCGCCGAAGGCCGTCGCGGCATCGGTGATTCCGTGTTCGCTGACGAAATCGTGCCGTGAAGCGTTCCCCGAGATCCAGAGCTCATCGATGAGGCGAAGCGTGACACGCCCCGCCAGCGATTTTGCCGAGTTCTCGTCGGATCCCGTTGTGCCGGTTCCGTTCGTCAGCGTGGCCATGTAGGTGAACCGGTCGCCGATCGACCCGTCCGCCTTGATGCCGATGTCCCGGTCCGAGTATCCGAGCTTCTCGGTGAACCGGCTGAGCGCACACGTTCCGCCGGGTCCCGCGCACCCGCCCACCCCATCGATCCGGCCCGTTCGCTCCACCACCACGATGTCGGTGGAGCTGTTCAGCTCGAAGATGTCAAAGGCCCGCTTGAACTGGCCGGCCCAGAGCCGGAACCCCGGATCGAAGCTGAGGCGGAAGTACGCGTCCTTCAGCTCGAGTTCGCCCCCGCCGAAGTCGGGCTGCACCCGGGCGTCGAGGAGCGATGAGACGCTGACGTCCAGGGTGAGGCGGGCCCTCCGCGTGAAGAAGTCGGTGGACTTGCCGTCGGTGGCGGAACTGGTGGCCAACTGGGTATGGAGGCGGCCGCCGAACCTGACGTCGGCAGCGCGCGCGGTGATCCCCTCCTGCCCCGAAAGGGGCTGCGACCAGCAGACGGCAAGCAGCATCGCCGCCGGAAGCACACGGAGCCTGGACACGAACGTGACCTCCTCGCATCTCGATGATGAAGGTGTTGTGCGACGTGGCGCATTCCGGCCCCGTGCATCGGTTTCGCCGGAATGCCCCGCACGGAAAATCAGACGTTTGTGTAACGGATTCGTCACAGGCCCGGAAAGCCGTGGCCTCCAGCTATTCCGCGTCTTCGTCGCCGACCGCCTTCCTAAGCACCTTCTGGATATCGAGGCCCAGCACCGAGGCGAGTCCCTCCATGGTCCCGTACGCGCCCTTGACGCGCTGGTTCACGGCATTGGACACCCCGCCCCCGTCCCCACTGTCCATGACCACCACGCGGTCGATATCCACGCCCTCGACCGCGCCCACAGCAGTCTCCAGCAGCTCGGGCAGCTTCTCGGCCAGGAAAACTGCGAAGGCAGCGTCGCCCCCGGCCTGCACCTCCGCGTACAGCCGCCTCAGCACCTCCACCTGGGCCTTGCCTCGCTCCAGGATGGGCGCGGCGTCGGCCTCGGCGCGCGCGAAGGCCGCCATCTTCTCGGCCTTCGCCGGCTCGACCACATCGGCGTGGAGCCGCTGCGCTTCACGCTCCACCCGTTTCTGCTCGAGGATCGTTTCGGCCTCGACCTCGGCTTCCTGCGCCTTGACCCGCGCGATCTTCTCGGCGGTCTCCCCTTCGCGGTCCAGTTCGGCCTGCCGAACACGCAGCTCGTTGCGCGCCTCGGAAACCTTGATCGAAGCGGCCGCCTCGCGCACCTCCGCGCGGCGGCGGGCTTCGGCGCGTGCCTCCCGGGTGTCCGCCTCGGCCTGCGCCTCGGCGATCTCGGCCTGGCGGATCGCCTCGGCGGACTTCTCGCGCCCGATTGCCTCGAGGTAGCCCCGCTCGTCGCTCACGTTCTGGATCTTGAGGACATCGAGGTGGAAGCCGAGCGACGCCAGATCCTCGCCCGCATCCTCGGACAGTGCCTTCGCGAAGCCGAGCCGGTCCTCGTTGACCGCTTCGGGGGTGAGCGTGGCCAGGACGCCGCGCAGGTTGCCGGTGAGCGTGTCCTGGGCGAGGGCGCGGATCTCGTTATCCGTCTTGCCCAGCAACCTCTCCACCGCGTTGTTGAACACCCACTCCGGCTGCGACGCGATCTTCACATTCGCGATCGCCTCGACGTTCAGCGGGATGTTCCCCTTCGAGAAGGCGTTGCTAACCATCACCTCGATCGGGATGGTCTCCAGGTTCAGCTGCTGCACCCTCTCGATGATCGGCACGCGGAAGGTGCGGCCACCCGAGATGGAGCGGTATCCCACCTTCTTGCCATCGGTGAGGAGCCGGTTCCTGCCGGTCAGGACCGCGGCCTCGTTCGGAGGCGCGATCACAATGAGCTTCTTGATCGTGACGATCAGCATCACGATGACGATGACTGCAACGAGGCCCAATCCAAGGGCCGCCAGCGGACCTTCGAACACTTCGTCCTACCTCCTGTTTTCAGCGGGCCTGGGCCCGGGTTGTCACGGGGCCGGAGCCCCTGCAAACGGCGGGCCGGCGCGCACTCCTGGCGCAGCGCGCCCGCCGCACTTCAATCCTCCAAAAGCTTCATGTCTATCGGCGCGACGATCGCCACGCCCTGCTTCACGTCGACGACCACCACCGGGCGGCCGGGTTCCAACGCCATGCCCGTTGCCTCAAGATCGTCCAGGCGGGCCCGCATGCGGAACTGGCGGTCGCCGCTCTGGATCCGTACCGCCCCGGTCTCCCCGGCCCCGACGGACATCCGAACCTCGCCGCGAAGGCCGATGAGCGCGGCCTCCCCTTTGATGGTGCCCGACTCGGTGCGCTTCAGGTATCCGAATACGGTGCTGATCAGGGCGCCCGAAGCAAGGCCCATCCCGCCAGCGATCGCCGCGGTGACACCGGGCCGCCCCCCGCCCCACACCGCGTAGAGCAGCGAGCCCGCGGCCCCGAAGCCAAAGAGGGCATAGACGATGGCGCGCAGCGAGAACAGCTTCGCGAAATCAAAGCCATCGGCGTCGACATCGATGTCGCCCTCCAGTTCGAGTGCCCCGTCGGCGTCCACGTCGCCATCCAGAAAGTCCCCGAAGAACGACAGCCCGAGGAGGCAGCCGCCGACGACCAGGCAGAAGATGTAGGCTGTGAGCATTGCGAAACGCTCCGTTCTCGGCAGCCCTGCGGGCGACCCCGATCCCCGCTCGGCGGGGGGTCTGTCGGCGGGTTGCCGGATCCGTACTTTCCTACGAGCGGGCCATGCATCATCTTCACCCGACGATTCGGGGGCAAGGCACCCTGCGTTGCCGCCCTCGAGAGTCAACATCCGGACCTGGAGTCATTCCGTGCGCCCGCCCATCCCGAACTCGACCTCGGCGGCCCGCCTGGCCGCGTTGCTGAGCCTTTGCCTGTGGCCCGCGCAGACCGCTGCGCAGGAAGGCGCGGCCGACGGACAATGGCGCCATTACGGTGGCGACGCGGGCAGTACCCGCTATTCCCCGCTCGCACAGATCAACGCTGACAACGTGGGCGACCTCGAGGTGGTGTGGCGGTGGAAGTCGGACAACTACGGACCCAGGCCGGAGTACAACTACCGCACGACCCCGCTGATGGTCGACGGCGTCCTCTACGCGACGGCCGGTTACCGGCGCGCCGTGGTGGCGATCGACGCCGGCACCGGGGAGACGCTGTGGACCTACCGCCTCGACGAGGGGGACCGTTCCGCGCCGAGGCGCAACTCCGGGAGGGGGGTGGCCTGGTGGGAGGCGGACGGGATGCCGCCGCGCATCTTCATGATCAGTCCCGGGTTCCACCTGGTGGCGCTCGACGCGGCGTCGGGGGTGCCGGTCAGCGGCTTCGGCGACGACGGGGTGGTAGACCTGCGGCTCGAACTGGGCCGGGAGCTGGACCTGGTGAGGGCGCCGATCGGCTCCAGCTCCCCGGCGGTGGTGGTTGGCAACGTCGTGGTGGTGGGGTCCGCGCTGCCCTCCGGGGGCGCTCCCCGCTCGCCCGAGATGCCGCCGGGACACGTTCGCGGCTACGACGCCGTCACGGGCGAACTGGTCTGGACCTTCCACACCATCCCGCAGGCCGGCGAATACGGGAACGACACATGGGAGGACGGATCCTGGGAGTATACCGGCAACGCGGCGGTATGGCCCCCGTTCAGCGCGGACCCCGAACTGGGATATGTCTACCTTCCGGTCGAACTCGGGACCGGCGACTTCTACGGCGGCCACAGGCTCGGCGACAACCTGTTTTCGCAGAGCATCGTGGCCCTCGAAGCCGCCACCGGCGAACGGGTGTGGCATTTTCAGACGGTCCACCACGGCATCTGGGACTACGATCCGCCGACGGCACCGATCCTGGCGGACCTGGTCGTGGACGGACGCGAGATCCCCGCGGTCGCCCTCCTGACCAAGCAGACCTTCACCTTCGTCTTCGACCGGCGAACCGGAGATCCGGTGTGGCCGATCGAGGAGCGGCCCGTGCCGCAGACCGATGTGCCCGGGGAGCGCACCGCGCCCACGCAGCCCTTCCCCACCCGGCCACCGCCCTTCGACCGGCACGGCGTGGACCTCGATGAGATCATCGACTTCACCCCCGAGCTGCGCGCCGAGGCGATGGAAATCCTGTCGCAGCTGCGTCACGGACCCCTGTACACGCCGCCCTCCCTGCCCGTCGAAGGGGGCACGCAGGGCACCCTCATGGTCCCGGGCACGCTCGGCGGCGTGAACTGGCCGGGCGGGGCGCTCGATCCCGAAACGGGCTACCTGTACGTGCAGTCGGCTACCACTGCGAACATCATCGGCCTCGCCCCGGTGCCCGAAGTCTCCGAGATGGACTACATCCAGAGCCGGGGGCGGCTCCGTCTCAGAGGCGGCGGCGGTCCCCAGGGGCTCCCGCTCTTCAAGCCGCCGTGGGGCCGGATCACCGCGATCGACCTCAACGCGGGCGACATCGCGTGGCAGGTCCCGAACGGCGACGCGCCCGACTATGTGAAGAACCACCCGGCGCTGGAGGGGATCGACGTGGGCAGGACCGGGAGGCCGGACCGGGGCGGGCTACTCGTGACCGGCACCCTGCTCTTCGCCGGCGAGGGAGGCGGGATGTACGCCGCCTTCGGGTCCGGGGGCAACAAGCTGCGCGCCCACGACAAGGCCACCGGCGAGATCGTTGCGGAGTTCGAGCTGCCCGCCAACCAGACCGGGCTCCCCATGACGTACATGCACGAGGGCAGGCAGTTCATCGTTGTGGCGGTTGGGGCGCGGGGGCACGCCGGCGAGCTGGTGGCGCTGGCGCTGCCGGAGGGTTGAAGAGCCCTGCCCGGGTGCATCGCCAGCCGAATGCAGCGGGGACCTATTCTGCAGGCTGCTACCTGACGAGCTTCGGCGGATCGCCTTCGACAACTCCCGTCAAAGCGTCCCTCAGGTGCTTATGGCGTCGCGGGCGGATTCGCCGGTCCCGAGCCGGAGCCTGGAATCCATCAAGCACTCCTCGACGGCGCCAAAGGGCCGGTGATCCGCTTTTCCAGATCCGTGATCGCGGCGGTCGTCCGATGCTCGACACCGCTCAGGCAATCGGTCATGCGCGCTTCAAGCTGGAGCATCGAGTCCGTCAGGCGCCTGTCGACATCGGCGACCGAAGCAGCCATCCGCCGCTCAAGTCCACCGATTGACTCGGTCACCCGAACCTCGACCCGGTCGATCCGCGTATCGAGGCCCTTGATCCCTTCCGCCAGGTGACGGAGGTCGTTCTCGCGAAGCATGTCGATTTCACGCTTGGTATCCCCGTTGATCTCGCCGCGCAGGGTGCCGAACTCGCCGCGCAGGGTGCCGAATTCTTCACGCAGAGTGCCGAACTCACCGTGAAGCGCATCGGTCCTTCCGTGAAGCATGCCGATTTGGTCGCGCAGGGGGCCGATCTCGTCGGTCTTCACTTGAAGCGTGCCGATTTGGCCGCGCAGGTCGCCGATCTGGCCGCGCAGGTCGCCGATTTGGCCGCGCAGGTCGCCGATTTCGCTGCGCAGGTCGCCGATTTGGCCGCGCAGGTCGCCGATTTCGCTGCGCAGCATCTGGGTCGCCCGAGCGACGATCCGCCAGACCGTCGCCAGAGCCACTACCAGTCCGGCGACCGCCGAAGTCGCCAGCCACACTTCGTTCATCTCGTCCTCCACTCCCGCGGCCGGTCCGCGATGGGCCAAGGCCCGTTCCAAATATACGGCAGCCGCTCGCGCGAAGCCATCCGGAGTCGATGTTTCCCGGGACCCCCGTGATCCGGCGCCGCTGGCAGCCCGTGGACAAAACCCTCCCGGCATTCGAGCGGCTTTATCCACGGACTGCTGGCACCCGAAGTCGAACGATGGCACCCCGGCGTGGGCGCAGACATGGCTGGATCGGCCTTCTTGCGGTATTCTCCCGAAATGACTTCTCCAACCCACATCCCCGCTCTCCTCCAGGCCGGTGGCGACGCCGACACCGCCTTCTCCGCCCCCGATCGTGCCGACATGACCTACGGCGGCCTTCGGCAGCAGGTCGAAGCGACGGTCGAAGGGCTGAACTCGCGTGGCATCGGACGGGGCGACCGCGTGGCGATCGTGCTGGCCAACGGACCCGAGATGGCGAGCGCGTTCGTGTCGATCGCGGCGGGGGCCACGACCGCGCCGCTGAACCCCGCCTACCGTCAGACCGAGTTCGAGTTCTACCTGTCGGACCTGCGGGCGAAGGCGGTGGTGCTTGCCGAGGGCGACGACTCGCCGGCCCGTGCAGCCGCGGCGACTCTGGGCGTACCCGTTCTGGAGATCCGGTCCGAGCCTGCCAGCCCCGCGGGCACCTTTGAATTCGCGGGTGCGCCCGAGGGGGCCGCCGCAGAGCGCGGAGGCATGGCCGGGCCCGAGGACATCGCGCTCGTTCTACATACCTCCGGAACCACCTCGCGCCCCAAGATCGTGCCGCTGCTGCACGAAAACGTCTGTGCGACGGCCGCCAACATCCGGCGCACGCTCGGGCTCGAGGCCGCCGACCGGTGCCTCAACGTGATGCCGCTCTTCCACATCCACGGGCTGATGGCTTGCGTGCTCGCGACGCTGGGGACGGGCGCGAGCGTCTACTGCGCACCGGGATTCAATGCGCTGAGGGTGTTCGGCTGGTTCGCCGACGCGGACCCGACGTGGTACTCGGCGGTCCCGACCATGCACCAGGCGATTCTGGCGCGGGCATCGCGCAACGCGGAGATAGTCGGGCGGATGCGTCTGCGCTTCATCCGGTCGTCCTCGGCGGCGCTGCCGACGCGGGTGATGGCCGAGCTGGAGGAGCTCTTCGGCGCGCCTGTCGTCGAGGCCTACGCGATGACCGAGGCCGCGCACCAGATGACCTGCAACCCCCTTCCCCCCGCGCCCCGCAAGCCCGGCACGGTGGGGATCGCCGCCGGCCCCGAGGTCTCGGTGATGGACGCCGCCGGCAACCATCTCGCGCCCGGCGAGGAGGGCGAGATCGTCATCCGGGGACCCAACGTCACCCCCGGCTACGAGAACAACGAGGCCGCGAACCGCGAGGCCTTCACGCACGGGTGGTTCCGCACCGGCGACCAGGGGTTCCGCGACGCCGACGGGTACTTCACGATCACGGGGCGCCTCAAGGAGATCATCAACCGGGGCGGCGAAAAGATCTCGCCGCGCGAGGTCGACGAAGTGCTCATGGACCACCCCGCCGTGCAGCAGGTGGTCACCTTCGCGATGCCGCACCCGAAGCTGGGCGAGGAGGTCGCCGCCGCGGTGGTGCTGCGCGACGGCGCGGAGGCCGGCCCGGGCGATGTGCGCGACTTCGCGGCGGGGCGCCTGGCCGCCTTCAAGGTGCCGCGCAAGGTGGTGGTCCTCGACGAGATCCCGAAGGGGCCGACGGGCAAGCTGCGCAGGATCGGGCTGGCGGAGCAGCTGGGGGTCCGTGGATGAACCCGCGCGAGCACCGAGAGCGGCGAGGCGCAGGGCCGGGTGGTGCGGGCGGCGGGGACGGGTTTGGAGGGATGAGGGCGGCGGTCTGTGGCGCGGCGGCGCTGGCCGCCAGGACCGGTCGCGCGACCATGCAGGGGCGCCTGCGGTGAAGGTCGCGATCTACGGCGCGGGCGCGACGGGCGGCTACCTCGGCGTGAAGCTGGCGCTGGCCGGGGTGGACACGACCCTGATCGCGCGGGGGCCGCACCTCGAGGCGATGCGGCGTGACGGCGCCCGGCTGCTCATCGACGGCGGCGAACTCGTCGCGCGGCCCTTCTGCACCGGAGACCCGGCCGAGGCGGGACCGCAGGACTTCGTGATCATCGCGCTCAAGGCGCATTCGACCCCGGGCGTGGTCGACGCGATGCAGCCGCTGCTGGGCCCCGAAACGGCGGTGGTGACGGCGCAGAACGGGGTGCCGTGGTGGTACTTCCACGGGGTGGGAGGGGAGCGGGAGGGCACGCGGCTTCAGAGCGTCGACCCGGGCGGCCGCCAGTGGGACGGGATCGGGCCCGAGCGGGCGATCGGCTGCGTCGTCTATGTGGCGACCGAGATCGCGGAGCCCGGCGTGATCCGCCACTCGTACGGAAACCGGTGCACGCTGGGCGAGCCGTCGGGCGAGAAGACCGACCGTATCCGCGCGCTCGGCAAGGCGCTGATCTCGGCCGGGGTACGGGCGCCCGTGCGTTCGATCCGCCGGGAGATCTGGGTGAAGCTGCTGGGCAACGTC
Source organism: Gemmatimonadota bacterium (assembly GCA_022823225.1). Taxonomy (GTDB): domain Bacteria; phylum Gemmatimonadota; class Gemmatimonadetes; order Longimicrobiales; family Gaopeijiaceae; genus Bin94. Next base: position 66,624 of record JAJDXM010000009.1, on the reverse strand, counting down.
TCGTTCAACCCCATCAGCGCCCTCACGCTCGCCACCCTCGACAAGGTCGCCACCGAACCCGGCACGCGGGCCGTCGCCCGGGCGATGATGGAGGAGACGCGCGCGATCGCCGAGGCGCTGGGGGTCCCGGTTCGCATCGACCTGGAACGGCGCATCGACGGGGCCGCGGCCGTGGGCGCCCACCGCACCTCGATGCTGCAGGATCTGGAGCGGGGCCGCACCATGGAGATCGATGCGCTGGTCACCTCGGTGCAGGAGCTGGGGCGGCTGGTCGGGGTGGCCACGCCGACCATCGACGTGGTGCTGGCGCTGGTGCGGCAGCGGGCGGGGGTGGCGGGGCTGTATGGGGGTATAGGCGGACTATGGGTGGCCCGAGTCCCGGCAGGAGCCTCGGGTCTCTGATCCGGGCCGAACAGGAGCGCGAACCGCAGTTCGTCGGGCTCGCCAACGCCCCCTCCCCGCTTTATCCTTTGCGGAGGGAAGGAGACACAGTGCTCGACGCCACGCTGGCTGCGATCTGAGGAGAAAGATGCTTCGGAGACTCCGGGTAAGGGACTTCAAGTCGCTGGTGGACGTGACTGTGGAGTTTCCACGCATGTCGGTTTTCTTCGGCCCCAACTCGGCGGGGAAAAGCAACCTGCTTGATGCCGTTCAAGCGCTTTCCCGGATCGGAACCCAAAGGACTCTCGTCGAAGCGCTCGATGACCGGATGATTCGGGGCTACGCATTCGAACTGTTCGCATTGCCCGAAGGGGGAATCTCGGGTCTCACGTCCAGGTCCGACGCCCGATTCTCGATCGAAGCGGACCTGAGCATCGCCGAGGGACAGAACGGTCGGGAAACGAGCTACCGCTACGGTGCGGTTGTCGAGATTGGGTATCGGTCGGGCGCCCTGGCCAACCGTGGCGAATACCTTTGCGCGCTTTCAAAGGCCGGAAAGCCGAAAGGCAAACCGGCGATCGAAGCCACCGACGGTCAGATCTCGGTGCGGCGCCAAAGTGGTGGTGGACGCCCGCGTCTCGAGCAACTGGGGCTGAACTACGCAATCCTGTCGGATGCCCGGTTCGCATCTCCGGCCTACAAGTACATTGAGCGGACGCGTACGGAGCTGCGGAACTGGCGAGCCTACTATCTGGATCCTCGCGTCGCCATGCGCGCGGAAATGCCGCCCATGGACGTTACCGACATCGGCGTGTTCGGGCAGTACGTCGTACCCTTCCTCTACAAGCTCAAGGGAGAACGTCCGAAACACTACGCAGCCGTTCGGCGGACCGTCAGGAGCATAATCCCGGCCATATCGGCGTTCGACGTGGATCTCGACAGCCGCGGCACGCTTGACTTCTTCATCCGGCAGGATGGGATCACGTGCTCATCCCGGATCGTGTCGGAGGGGACTCTTCGCGTCCTCGCCCTGTGCGCCCTCACCGTCAACCCGTGGCACGGCTCTCTGCTGGCTTTCGAAGAGCCCGAGAACGGTGTCCACCCGCGCCGAGTCGAGCTTGTCGCCAAGATGCTGACGTCGCTCGCGCTTGATCAGGGTCGCCAGGTCGTGGTCACCAGCCATTCACCACTCTTCTGCGACGCCGTCCTCAGGGAGGCCCGCGCCAGGTCGACAGACGAGGTCGGCCTCTTCAACGTCCGCCGCGATGGCGACGGGACTACAGTCGAGCCCTTCGACACCCATGGCCCCTTGTTCGACGATCCCGAGATCGCCGAAGCACTCAGAATGCCGACTGAGGATCATCTGTTTGAGAGCCTTGTTCTTGGCGGGTTCATCGATGAGTGAGCCTCTGCTCGTCGAGTTCTTCGTCGAGGACAACGCCCATCGGCAACTGCTCGTTCCGCTCGCGCAGCGCGTGGGCCAAGAAGAGGAAATCGATCTTCGGTGCCAGGTGCGAAACGCGCGCGGTGGTCACGCCGGAGCGATGGGCTCGTTCCGGCGATACCAGGTTCTCCGTGAGAAGGGCGTGGTTGGCAGGGAAGTAGCGGATCTACTGGTCGTCGCGATTGATGGGAACTGTTCTTCGTTCGCGGAGACCCGGAAGAACATTCAGCGCGCGACACACGATTCGTTCGCCCACATGCTGGTCACGGCTTGCCCCGACCCGCACATCGAGCGCTGGTATCTGGCCGATCCGCAGTCATTCCAGGATGTGGTGGGAACCCGGACCAGCGCAGGCCCGCGAAAATGTGTCCGGAATCACTACAAACAGATGCTCGCAACCGCGGTGGCCCGCGGCGGGCACCCACCGACGCTCGGAGGAGTCGAGTTCGGTCGGGAGCTGGCGGACGCGATGGACCTCTTCCGGGCGGGCAGGAACGATTCGTCTCTCAAGGCGTTTGTCGAGGACCTCCGAGACGGATTCCGCCGTACCCCCCGATCCGCGAGGAAAGGGTGAGAGGAACCACTCCGGGTGGGCAACCGCGTGTGCCGAATCCACGGTCACCGGACCTGCCGGGCGCTCGGCGCTGAGGACGCTCGCGCACCGGTTTTCGTTGCGCGGGTAGTCAAAAATGGAAAAAACCGTATGTGTATCGGCCCCTGCGCACCGTTTTTCGTTGCACGTGCCTCCCTATCCCCCGAACAGCGCCACCTCGAAGATCCTGCCCAGGATCAGAATCAGGCTCATCCCGGTGAACACCACGATGCTCACCCAGGTGAACGCCCGCGCAAAGGCCGACGGGTAAAAGTGCGGGTCGTCTTTCGGGATCACCTTCAGGCAGTAATGGAAGTTCAGGCAGAAGATGACCGGCGCCACGAAGTACGCCAGCGCCGACGCCACCAGCACCAGGAACACCGGCCGCGGCACCACGGCGATGAAGACCACCGCCGTCACCAGCGAGAACAGCATCGTCATCCGGTAGATGTTGTACTCCGAATACCAGCGGCTGCGGTGCACCGCCGTAACCTGCTCCGCCGACGTCCCCGCCAGCGCCGCGGTCGGCCGGAAGAGGTTCCGGCAGCACGCCCCCACGATCCGCGGCCAGCCGTCGAAGTAGTTGAACGCGGTCGAGAAGGTTGCGGCGAAGGCCCCGATCATGAAGATCGTCATCATCCACGGACCGACGCTCTCGGTGAAGATCCCCGCGATCTCGCCCATGACCGCCCGCCCCTCGATCGGGCTGGGGTAGAGCCACACCGCGGCCAGCAGCAGGAAGATCGTCGCGATGATGAACGACACCACGTGGCCGAGCCGGAAGTCCCACAGGCTGATCCGGAAGCAGCGTCGGCTGTATTCCACCGCGTGCTCGGGCAGGCGCCGGACATCGACGGTGAGGTCGGCCATCCGCGGCGCAAACGGATCGAACGACGGCGCCAGCCCCGCAGCCTCCAGCCGGTCGCGGATCCGCGCCATCCCGGTGCGCTTGGCCTTGCCCCACTCGGAAGCCTGCAGCGACACGTCGATCCCGGTCGGCAGCAGCCCGAGGAATCCGGCGATCACCAGCCACGACCCCGGCGGCGCGTCGAGGAGCAGGAAGTGCTCAAGCTCCCCGATCGGCGCGGGCCGCACGAAATACACCACTACGGCCGACACGAACAGCAGCCCGCCCGCGATCTTCGCCCCGGCTTCGAGCGCGGCGTACCGGCCCCACAGCAGAATGACCACCGATGCGGTGCCGAGGAACGCCCCCCAGCCCCACAGCGGCACCGGCATGCCCATCTGCGCCGAGAACAGGTAGTAGAGCACCGCGGCCGCCGCGATCAGCCGCCCCGCCTGCCCCACCGCGCACTGCACGAGCGTCGTCACCAGCACGTACCACACCGGCAGCTTCTTCCACGCCGTCGCGTAGGCCGCCATCAGGCTCTTTCCCGTGGCGTTGGTGAACCGGAAGGCCAGTTCGAAACCGTAGTACTTGAAGACGTAGGCCAGCAGGATGCACCAGAGCAGCGCGAACTCGAAGCGCCCGCCCGCCGTCGGCGCCGTGACCAGGTGACTGGTCCCGATCCCCGTCATCATCAGGATCATCCCGGGCCCGAACTGGCGCAGCAGGCTGCGCGGGCTCATGTCGGGGATGTTGAGGTCGTCGAAGGAGGGGGCGGCTTTGCTGGTCGATGAATCGGGCACGGGGTACTCGGGGGCTGGGGGAGGGCATGTCACAACACCGCGCGAACGTCAGTCTAGGGATGCGTCGCAGAGCTGGCAATTCGCGGGAAGCCCCCCCGTTCAGTGGCGTCAGTCAATCACAATCTCCTCGACTGCGTGCACGAACATGATGTCATTAGCGCCCCGGTGGCTCTGTAGTACGCCGGTCAGGCTTCCTTCCGTCACCTGTTCCGCCGAAACGCCCGCGATCACAAGATCCGCTTCGGATGAGCGATTCTCCACTTCCCTCTCGATCCCGTCCTGCGATTCGACGGGCAGCGTTTCCACGTTCTGTCTCCCGATGGGGAGTCGGCCCTGGTCGACGAGAGCCGACAGACGGTCGGCGTCCTGCTCGTTTCCATCGGTGCCGATACAGGCGAACACCCGGATCTCGGCGGTTCTCCACTCCGGATGCCCCACGATGATGTAGGCCAGCATCAGCATCATGGCGGCGTTGGGCAGCGTCTCCGGCGTCAGCCAGACGTGAATCGACGAGCGGTATCCGAAGCGGAACGCCGTCGAGCGCAGGACCACCGCGTTGAACCGTGACGAGACCGCCAGGCGCAGGGCGCGCTCCAGCCTCGAGATCTCCTCCGGGTGGTCCTTGTCGAATTCCAGCAGGATGCTGTTGTTGGGCAGGCCCGAGATGCCCGGGTATTGGAGCGCCTGCGTGACAGCGTTCTCGAACGAGGGCGCGATCAGCGTATCGACGAAGGTTCCCGCACGGCTGAGGTCGGAGCGCTTGACCAGCTTGCCGAGTTGAGCGCGGGCCTGGAGTTCGGTTTCCAGCGAGTACTCGCCCTTCATGTGCTGGACGAAGTGCCCGAACCCGTGGCGGTGGGAAATCCAGCGCAGCAGGTCGAACTGCGCCACGCGGCGGTCGCCGAACTGGGTGAGCGCCACGAACGACGGGCGCCACCCCACGTCCTGCTGTCCGGTCCGGCTCTTCTGGAGGGTGATCTGGAGCCTGCGCACCAGCTGGAACATGGCACCCTGCAGGATCGCGGCCAGATCGCGTTCCCCCCGCCGGGATCTCTTGAGCCCCAGGTAGATCGCGAGCATGATCGCCATGGCGAGGAGCGCATACATCGCGCTCATCTGGATCATCATGAGCACGCACATGATCGCGCCCACCAGCGATATGTACCAGCGTGAGCGGAAGGTCGGGCGGTACGACGGGTTGCCCGCGAAGTACTCCAGGAAAGACACCGAACAGAGGGTGCCGTAGGTGACCATGAAGAACATGCTCAATATCTGGGCGATGAAATCGATGTCCCCGAGAGCCACGAACACCGCCGCGAGCGCGACCGACACATACGTGGCGTTGATGGGTTCTCCCGCTTCACCCCGTCCCGAGGCCAGCAGCCTGTTGACCTGCGAGACCGGGAAGACGCGGTCGCGGGCCAGCGCCTGCAGCGTGCGCGGGGCCACCATGACCGAGCCGAGCGCGGAGGAAAACGCCGCCGCGGCAAGTCCGATGTAGATGGACGGCCCCCAGACCGCGATCCGGGCCATGATGAACTGGTCGTCCGCGAGCGCTTCCGGCGTCGCGCTCTGCGCCAGCTTGATCGCGACCAGCGCGTAGATGGCCATGCCGGCCAGGGTCGCGCCGATGGTCCCGAGCGGGATCGATCGCTTGGGATCCTTGAGATCGCCCGACAGCCCCAGGCCCGCGATCATCCCCGTGAAGGCGGGGAAGCAGGTGGCGAATACGATGCCGAAACCGTCGGGGTTGGCGATCGTCGATGTCAGGTTCAGCCCGTCGGGGCGGATCTCTTCCGGTCCGGACCCGAGAAGAAAGGCCCCGATGACGGCCGCCAGGATGCCGCACACGATCCACAGCACGCGCACGCCGTGGTCGGCGCCCTTGGTAAGCATCAGCGCGACCAGGACCGCGAGGCCGGGGATGCTGACCCACCGAAGGCTGGGCACAACCCCGAATCTGGCCCCGATCCATCCCAGGACCGGCTGGAACGCTTCCGCGAAAGCCACGAGGTAGAAGGCGACCGAAATCGCCTGGGACAGATAGAGCGCGATTCCGATCGACCCTCCGATCGTGGTCCCGAACGAACGGCTGATGATGAAGTACGCCCCGCCGCCGGCGACGCGCCGGTTCGTCGCGATCTCGGAGACGGCCAGCACGGTGGGGATCGTGACCATGTGCCCGATGACGATGATCATCATCGTGCCCCACAGACCGACGTGCCCTACCGCGTATCCGAACCTGAGAAAGAGGATGGCGCCGAGGATCGTGCTGATCGACGCCAGGAAGACGGGAGCGGTGCCGAAACCGTGGCCCGTGGCGGACGAATCGGCGCCGGTGCTGCCCTGGCCCGAAAGCGGAGGCGCGGGGCGCGGGGCGCGTCCTCCGGAAGACCCTGGTTGCACGTCAGACATGGCCGACCTCCTGTCGGGCGCCCTCGGCGCCGCGGGCCATACCGCTGGTTGATCGCCCGATCTTTCGGGCAATGCTAGGACACCGAATCTCCGGCGTTTGTTGAACCCGTGCAAACCGACGCTGCTCGTCCGCGGGAGCGACTGGTGCATGGCACGCTGGCGGTGTGTCTTCCCGCCCGGTACTTTGGCTTCAACTGCTGGAAGAGCGTCGTGGATGAGACGCGCCGACGGTCACGCAGCGGCGCCCAGCAAGTCTGTCACCGGGAATTGTCGGCGACGGAGGGTAGTCAAGATGGATATGGACTGGAACGCGATACTGCTGGAGCCGATCCGCGCCTTTTTCAGTCAGCTGGTTGGCTTCCTGCCCAACGTGGTGGCCGTGTTGGCGATTCTCATCGGCGGCTGGGTCGTCGCCAGGGTCATTCAGAACGTGCTCGGCCGGCTTCTCACCGCGGTCAAGGCAGATAGTCTGGCAGAGAGAGTTCAACTCGCGGACATGTTGGCCAGGGGCGGCATCGAGCGCAGCTTCTCCCAGCTGGTCGCTGCAGTGGCGTATTGGATCGTCATGCTCGTCGTGCTGGTGGCAGCCCTGAACGCTCTCCAGCTCACGGCAACCGCAGAACTGCTGCAACGGCTCGTTGGGTTCGTGCCCACCGTGGTGACGGCGATCGTGGTCCTGATTCTCGGGATCCTCGCCGCCGGTTTTCTGGGGGCAACGGTCCGCACGGTGGCCAGCAACGCGGGCATAGCCCAGGCGCCGGTCCTGGGACAGTTCGCGCAGGTCGGCGTTATCGTCTTCGCCGTGGTGGTGGCCCTGCAGCAGATTCAGGTGCAGTTCGTGGGCGACGCCTTCCTGATCATTCTCGCGGCCATCAGCTTCGGCGCAGCCCTCGCATTCGGGCTCGGATGCAAGGACCTGGTGGGCCGCTGGATGAGCGACCTGGCCGATCGTATGACGTCGCCCGCGGAGTAGGCCTGGCGCCCAGTAGTGCCCGGCCGGGGGTTTACGCCGCGATCCGGCGATTGCAAAGCCGTTTGCCGGTCACAATTCGCGATTATGTAACGGTCAGTTTACAAATTGTCATGTAGACCTTACGTTCGGGCGCAGGCATCGACTCTACCTCGCCCGGAAGGTGATCGGCATTTCGATCCACAGGGCAACGGTCCGGCCCCGGTTTCTCGCCGGAGAGAACCTGGCGACCCTGATCGCCCTGAGTGCCGCGTTGTCGAGCGCCGCATTCCCGGAGCTTTCCTTCACTACCTGTTCCTGCACACGCCCCTCCTCGCTGACCAGAAACTGGACCACGGTCGTTCCGCCGACACCGGCCTCCCTCAGCGTCCGGGGATACTCCTCCTCGATGGAGCGCAACAATCGGTCCGTATTGAGCAACCTCGGTGGCTCGGTGTGTACGACGAACCGCACCGCCTGCGAGGTGTCCACATCCCCGCTTTCACACTGTTCGATCCTGTCGGCCAGGCCGTCCATGTCCAGGCGAAAGTAGCGACTCGCACCGCCAGGGGGCTCGAACGACACGATGGCGTCACCACTTCCGGTCAGCATGGCGGTCAACTCCTCCTGCCCTTCGTCCCCGGATCGGTCCGGGGAACTGTCGCGAGTCCGCAGTTCGAGAAGCCCGACACCTTGGTGCGCAGCCCACAAGAACGCCGTCGCCTCCCCGTCGTCGATCCGGATTGTTGCCGGCGCGTCCGCTCGAGGCGCTCCGTTCAGTCCAACACCAATGGCAGTATTGGATGAGCCCTCTCCGCAGGTAACGAACATCACGACCGACAGTTCCGAGTCCGCGGGCTCGATTGCGGTCGCCGGCAGCGCGAAAGTGACGGATCCCGGCCCTCCGAACGAGCCCGGCAAACGCGCGCTTTCACGCGACTCGCGTACTCCGGCCGGTGTAGCGCAGGACAACGCCATCATGCTTGCCAGAGTCGCTCGTTTCAAGCTGCTTGCTCCCGAGGTGTCCAGGTCGCTCCATGTCCCACGCTGCGAGGGCAGTTGACATTGGGGACGCATCGAGACTGTCGCAAGCCAATGCCGGGTGGGACAGCGCAGGGCCGGCTGGACCCATCCGGGACTCTGCACCTTGAAACGGATCGACCCATCGAGTAATGTAGTAAGGATTCCTTACTTCACGGAAAGGACGGATCCAATGCTCGCCAAACTGACCTCCAAGAACCAGTTGACCCTGCCCAAAGCGATCATCTCGGACTTCGGCGGGACGGAGTACTTCGACGTGACCAGTGAGAACGGCCGGATCGTGCTGACGCCGGTGCGTGTCGTCCGGGCCGATGCCGTCCGGGCCAGACTTGCCGAGGTCGGGATCACGGAAGCCGACGTGGCGGATGCCGTGGCCTGGGCTCGGCGGGGCGAATGAACCGCGCCTGAAGATTCGCGGCCACGAAATGGTCAACTCCCGTCCGGCCGGCCCGGAGCGCACGGGCACGAACCTTCGCCGCTGGGTCCTCGACACCTATGTCGTTCTGTCAGCCCTTCTCTTCCCCTCCGGCAGGCTCACCTGGTTGCGGGACGCCTGGCGGTCCGGGACGATAGTGCCGCTGGCGAGCGCGGAAACAACCACCGAACTGATCCGGGTGCTCCATTATCCCCGCTTCGGACTCGGTCCGGGCGAACAGGAGGATCTGCTCGCAGACTACCTGCCCCATTGCGAGTCGGTCGTCGTCTCCGAGCCGGTCACCGTCCCCCAATGCCGCGACCCCCGGGACCGGCCCTTCCTCGAACTGGCCGTCGCCGGCCAGGCCGACGCGCTCGTGACCGGCGACAATGACCTCCTGGCGCTGGCCGACGCACTCCCAATCCCCATCGTCACACCCACCGCCGCCCTTGCCACGCTCCCCACCCCGTGATTATTTCGTGACGGCTGTTCAACGGACTAGATTCTTCCCATGAAACCGACCGATACCCGGAACCCCGACCACTACCACAGGGTCGTCGACTGCCAGTGGGGATGTCCCGCGCACACGAACGTGCCCGAGTACATCCGGCTGATCGCCAACGGGCAGTACACCGAGTCGTATCTGCTGAACCGGAAGTCGAACATCTTCCCCGGGATTCTTGGACGCACCTGCGACCGTCCCTGCGAGCCGGTGTGCCGGAGGGTCAGGCTGGACGGCGAGCCGGTGGCGATCTGCCGGCTGAAGCGGGTCGCGTCGGACCTGCGTGACGACATCACCGGCTACCTGCCGACGATTCCCGAGAAGAAGAACGGGAAGCGGATCGCCTGCATCGGGGCCGGCTGCGCCTCGCTCACGGTCGCCAACGACCTGCTCCCGCTCGGGTACGAAGTCACGATCTTCGAGAAGCTGGCCAAGCCCGGCGGGCTGATGTGGACGAACATCCCCGAGTTCCGGCTGCCGGCCGAGGTCCTCTGGGAGGAGATCGACTACATCCTGGACATGGGGGTGGACCTGCGGCTGAACCATCCCATCGACAGCCTGGCCGCGCTCCTCGAGGAGGACTACGACGCGTTCTTCATCGGTTCCGGGGCGCCCAAGGGCAAGGAACTGAACATTCCTGGGCGTTGGGACGCCGACCGCATACACATCGGGATCGAGTGGCTGGAGTCCGTGCGCTTCGGGCACATCGACAGCTGCGGGGACCGGGTGCTGGTGATCGGCGTGGGAAACACGGCCATGGACTGCTGCCGCACCGCCCAGCGCCTGGGCGCCAGCGACGTGAAGGTCATGGCGCGCAAGACCAAGCCGCACTTCAAGGCGTCGCCGTGGGAGCTGGAGGACGCGATCGAGGAGCAGGTGGAGATCCTGGAGAACCACTCGCCGTCGCGGTTCATCGTGGAGGACGGGAAGATGAAGGGGATGGAGTTCGACCTGGTCACCTGGCATCCGGGCGAGAACGGGCGGCTGAAGGCGGAGGTCCACGGCAGCAAGGTGATCGAATGCGACGAGGTGATCCTCGCGATCGGACAGGACACGGCGTTTCCGTGGATCGAGCGCGACATCGGGATCGACTTCAACGACTGGGACATGCCGATTGTCGACAAGACAACGTTCATGACGTCGGTGCCCGGCGTCTTCATGGGCGGCGACGCGGCGTGGGGGCCCGAGAATATCATCTGGGGGGTTGAGCACGGGCATCAGGCCGCAATCTCGATCCACGCCTGGTGCGAGGGCCGCCCGCTGACCGACCGGCCGCCGCAGGAGATGAACCTGATCAGCCAGAAGATGGGGCTGCACGAGTGGTCCTACTCGAACGACTACGACGAGGCCCAGCGCGTGAAGATGCGCCACGTCGACCTGCAGGAGCGCTTCAAGCGGCTCGACATCGAGGTCGAGGAGGGCTTCGACATCGAGCAGACGCTCACCGAGGTGGAGCGCTGCCTGAACTGCGACATCCAGACCGAGTTCGAGGCGCATCTGTGCATCGAGTGCGACGCGTGCATCGACATCTGCCCGCTGGACTGTCTTACCATCACCCACAACGGGCCCGAGGAGGAGCTCACCCAACGTCTTACGGCCCCGCTGCTGAACTACCCCGACGAGCCCCTCTTCATTTCGGAGGACCTGCCCCAGACCGGGAGGATCATGGTCAAGGACGAAGACCTCTGCATTCACTGCGGACTGTGCGCCGAGCGCTGCCCCACGGCGGCGTGGGACATGCGGCAGTCGGACCTGCTGGTGCCGTATGCGGGTCTGAAGGCAGGCGACTCCCATCCCAGCCCGCTTTCGGTGGCGCTGGGGGGTCCGGTGGTGCTGGCGGGGGCCGAGATCGGCTGATGGCGGAATCCGTCCCTGGCGCTTCCGGGGCCGCCCCCGGCGGGCCTGCGAGCGCGGACGCCCCTGCCGCGCATCCCGGCGACATCCCCGCGAGCCCCAACGGCGGCCCTCCTGCGCGCCGCATCAACGACCTCGCGTTCAAGATCGGAACGGTCAACGGGACCGGGTCGGCCAGCGCCAACGGCCTGCTCCGCAGCGCGATCTTCCGGATGGGGATCCCCGTGTCGGGGAAGAACCTCTTTCCGTCGAACATCCAGGGACTGCCGACCTGGTACGAGATCCGGGCGAACGGGCGGGGGCACACCGCGCGCACCGCCCGCTTCGACCTGACCGTCGCGATGAACCCGGCGACCTACAAGCGCGACATCGAGGAGGTCACGACGGGCGGCTGGGTCCTGCACGACTCGAGCTGGCCGCTGCCCCGCGACCTGGACCGCGACGACGTGACCTTCCTGGGCGTCCCGCTCGCGAAGATGACGGTCGACAACTTCCAGGGATCGCGCGTGCGGATCCTGATGAAGAACATCTGCTACGTGGGAGCGCTGGCGGCCCTGCTCAGGATCGACCTCGACATCGTTCGCGGTCTGCTGAACGAGACCTTCGCGGCCAAGGCGAAGCTGCTCGACGCCAACCAGCTCGCGATCGACCTGGGCTACGACTACGCGATGAAGCACTTCGACTGCCCGCTCCCCGTCCACCTCGAGCCGATGGACGGCAACGAGGACTCGATCGTGATCGACGGGAACACCGCCGCGGCGCTCGGGTGCGTCTACGCCGGCGCGACGGTCGCCGCCTGGTACCCGATCACGCCGTCCACCTCGCTGGTCGACGCCTTCACCGCCTTCTGCCACCAGTTCCGCAAGGATCCGGAGACGGGCAGGAACCGGTTCGCGATCATCCAGGCCGAGGACGAGCTGGCGGCCGCGGGGATGGTGATCGGGGCCGCGTGGGCGGGGGCGCGCGCGTTCACGTCAACGAGCGGGGCCGGGCTGTCGCTGATGAGCGAGTTCATCGGGCTGGCGTACTACGCGGAGGTGCCGTCGGTGTTCTTCGACGTGCAGCGGGTGGGCCCGTCGACGGGGATGCCGACGCGGACCCAGCAGGGCGACATCCAGTTCGCGGCGTATGCGTCGCACGGGGATACGCGGCACATCGTGATCTTCCCGGCGAACCCGCACGAGTGCTTCGAGATGGCGGTGGAGGCGTTCGATCTGGCCGAGCGCTTCCAGACGCCGATCTTCGTGCTGACGGACTTGGACATTGGGATGAACGACTGGGTCGTGCCGAAGCTCGAATGGGACGACGCGTACCGGCCGGACCGGGGCAAGGTGCTGACCGCGGAGGAGTTGGAGAAGGCGACGGGGCCGTTCCACCGCTATCTGGACGTGGACGGGGACGGGATCCCTTGGCGCACGCTGCCGGGCGTGCATCCCAAGGGGGCCTACCTGACGCGCGGCTCGGGCCACGACCGGTTCGGCAACTACACCGAGGACTCGGAGCCGTACGCGGACGTGCTCGCGCGCGTGGGCAGGAAGATCGACGGGGCGGCGGCGCATCTGCCGGCGCCGGAGGTCCGGCTCGCAGAGGGCGCGAAGATCGGGCTGGTGACGATCGGGGGGTGCCGCGGGGCGGTGCTGGAGGCGGTGGACGAGCTGGCGGAGCGCGGAATCGCGGCCAACTACATGCGCGTGCGGGCCTTCCCGTTCCATCCCGAGGTCGAGCCGTTCCTGGCCAGGCACGACGTCAACTTCGTGGTGGAGCAGAACCGGGACGGGCAACTCAGGAAGCTGCTGATCGCGGAGACGGGAGCCGCGAAGGAGTCGCTGGTCTCGATCCTGTACTACGGGGGGTACCCGATGAGCTGTCACCATGTGATGGACGGACTGGCGACCCATACGGACATCGGAACGTCCGACGCGGCCGCCCACCCCGCCGGAGCCGCCCCATGACCTACATCAAGAAGCCCCGCATCCACCACCCGGCCCTGGCGAAGAACCGCCTGGGCCTCACCCGCCGCGACTACGAGGGCACGATGTCCACGCTCTGCGCGGGGTGCGGGCACGACTCGATCACCGCGGCGATCATCGAGGCCTTCTGGGAGCTGGAGATCGCGCCGCACGAGGTGGCCAAGACCTCCGGGATCGGGTGCAGCGGCAAGACCCCGACCTACTTCCTGAAGGAGGCGCACGGGTTCAACGGCGTGCATGGGCGCATGCCGTCGATCACCACGGGCGCGCACGCGGCCAACCGCGACCTCATCTGCATCGGCGTCTCCGGCGACGGCGACAGCCTCTCGATCGGCATGGGCCAGTTCGCTCACGTCGTCCGCCGCAACGTCGACATGCTGTACATCATCGAGAACAACGGCGTCTACGGGCTCACCAAGGGCCAGTTCTCGGCCTCCGCCGACGTCGGCTCGACCGCCAAGCGCGGCCAGATCAACCGCGAGCATCCCATCGACTCCGTCCTCCTGGCGCTGAATCTGGGTGCCGGCTTCGTGGCGCGGAGCTTCTCCGGCGACAAGGAGCAGCTCGTCCCCATCCTCAAGGCGGGCCTGCGCCACCGCGGCTTCGCGCTGATCGACATCATCTCGCCCTGCGTCACCTTCAACGACCACCGCGGATCGACCAAGAGCTACCAGTACACCCGCGACAACTACAACCAGCTGGTGTACGCCGACTTCGTGCCCCCCGCCGAGGAGATCGCGGCGTCGTACGAATCCGGCGACGCCCGCTCGGTCGAGATGCACGACGGGAGCCGGATCGCCTTCCGCAAGGTGCCGGAGGACTACGACCCCACCGACCGCGACGCGGTGTACGGCTACATCAGGGAGCGGCAGCGGGCGGGCGAGGTGGCGACGGGGCTGCTGTACGTGGAGCCGGCGCCGGAGGCGGGCGAGGAAGCCGACTTCCACGGAATTCAGGGCACGGTGGCGGAGCCGCTGGCCGACTACCCGTTCGAGGAACTGTGTCCGGGGGCGGAGAAGCTGGAGGAATTGCAGGGGCGGTTTCGGTAGGGGGGGAAGGTCGCGCGCGGTCGGGACGACCGGACCCCGGCTGCTTGTGTTCAGCCTCCCTGCGGCCCGGGTTTCCGGGCCAGAAAGTAGAACATCGGGGTGAAGATCCCCGTCTTGCCCCCCTCAACCAGCGCGTCCGCCGTCCTGTTCAACAGCGAGCTGACCGCGGCAGCGCCATCGGGGAATACCCGTAACTTCTCGCCAGCCCTGAGGACCAGATTCGTCACGGCACGGCCAGCGGGTGTGCGCGGGATGCTTCTGGGGCTGAGGTCGCGACCCTGCAGGGCACGATACCAGGGCGTGGTCGGGTCCGAGGCGGAGGCACGATCGCCGGACTCGACGACTTCGAATCCGGCCGCGCGCAGTGCCGCATCGATCTCAGGCGCCAGTGGGAGGTCCGGAAGCGCATTCCCCACCACGATATCCCCCTTGACCCGCATGTGCTCCGCGTCCAGTGGATCGAATGCCTCGGTGAGGCACCAGTCGTAGCCCGCAACGCTGGCCCCCGGCCGCAGGACGCGGAAGATCTCCCGGAACGCCGCTGCCTTTTGCGGTGCATGCGGCATGGACTCGATGGCGATCGCGGCATCGTAGCGGTTGTCGCCGTCGGGGATCCGCATGTAGTCGCCGTGGATGAAACGGCACAGGGACTCGACATCCCGGGTGTGCGCCTTCGCACGCTCGATCTGGTAGGCGTTGTTGTTGAGCCCGACGAAGCCGGCCCCGGAATAGCGGGCGAGCGCGGCCATCGGCCCGCCTACGCCGCAACCCACATCGAGCACCCGCATGCCCGGTTTCAGAGCCAGCCGATCGGCCAGAAAGCGCTGGTGCCTCAGCAGCGACGCCTTGAAGCTCTCGCCCCGGCGCCGCGGAGCAAAGTGAAAGGACTGCCCCCAGCCGAACTCGTAGAAATCCGTCACCAGGTCGTAGTAGTGACTGACGAACGACCGATAGCGCTCCTTCCTGCTCTCCAAACCGGCATCGTGGATCCCGGTGTACTCGTCGACCACGGACTTCAACTTCATCCGGAGCCAGATCCGCGAGGGAACGGGAATTCGGTTGTTTGTTGTCGGGCATACCGGTCATCCGACCCCTGCCCTGCTCATGACTGACGGTCACAGGCCCACCGCCTCATACCACCTCACCCCCCCACACCCCCTCCAGGAACAGCGCCCACGGAAGGATCCAGATCCCGTCCTCCGTGCGCCTCGGCACGCCCTCGTTGCAGACCACGAAGGACTGTCGCGGCCGGTGTTCCTCGGCGAACGCCCGCACGCCTCTCAGCTCCCTGCGGCCCACCCGCCCCGCACCCGCCACCTCGACCACCGTTGCGCCGTCCGTCCCCAGCACGAAATCACACTCCACCCCCGATCGGGTGCGCCAATACCGGACCGGGAAGTCGCGGCTGCTGTACGCTCGATACGCGAGGATCTCCATCAGGATGAAGTGCACCAGGGCCCGGCCGAAGTCCTCGCCCGCCGGGCGCGCGATCCGTCTCCCCATGACGTGCCCCGCAACACCCACGTCGAAGAGGTAGAACTTCGGCGCCTTCGTGATCACCGCCCGTGAGCCGCGGTGGCTGAACGGCTCCACCAGGACGCCGACCAGGGTATCGACCAGGATCCGAAAGTACTTCTTCACGGTCTTGGAGGTCACGCCGCAATCCCGGGCGATATCGCTGTGGTTCACCATCCGCCCGTGACAGAGCGAGAGCGCATCGAAGAAGCGTGCGAAGCCGGGAGCATTGCGCGTCAGGCCCTCCTCGAAGATCTCCTCCCTGAGGTAGTCGTCGACGTACGCGGCCAGCGCCTCGCCGGCGGAAGGGGAGTCGTAGTGAGCGGGCACGAGACCCCGGTTCAGCGCCCGCAGCAGGTCGAAGTCCGGGATCTCGGGCCAGGTCAGCGGATGCAGATCGAACCGCAAGGCGCGGCTGCCCAGTGCGTTGCCGTCTCCGTGCCCGAGCTTTCCGGTGCTGGACCCGCAGAGGACGAAGCTGCGACCGTCTTCCTCGATCAGGCGGTGAACTTCGCCGACGACCGACGGGACCTTCTGGACCTCGTCGATCAGGATGGGCTGGTTACGCTGCTCGGGCTCGAGGGCCCTGATGCGATCCGCGAGAGTCCGGGGGGAGCGGGTGAATTCCAGCATCAGCCGGGTGTCGAGGAGGTCGAAGCGCGCGGATCGCGGAAACCGCCGCTTCAGGAGGGTCGTCTTTCCGCTCCTGCGGGCGCCCCAGAAGAAAGCCGACTGGCCTGGGCGCAATTCCAGGTCGGGAGTGCGAGCGTACATCGTCACTGATCCGTAGTGTAATCCGAAATAGTTGAGTTATTTCGGATGATACTACGAACCTCCCCTACCCCCGCTTCAACACCAGCGCCGCCACGGCTCCCGCCGCCCCCATCATCGCCACCGTCACGACCACGTCCACCAGCACCGCGTTCATCGTAGTGGTGTTCATGGTGCCAAGGTTCATGAATCCGTAGAACAGACTCAGCAGCAGGCCGAAGACGGCGCCGCCCTTGAACCCGTCGGCAGCGCTTTCGACGCCCTTCCACGACAGCACCGTCACCAGGAGCGCGGCTCCGCAGAGCTGCCCGATGATGATCTGCCAGAAGACGGGATTCTCCCTGATCACGCCGGTGGCGGTGCCCGCGTTGGCGGCAAAGAAATCGCCGAGCACCGGCTGGTAGATGATAAAGCCCAGCACGAACGACGTCGCAAACGCGGCCAGCGTGGCCAGGATGCAGTTCCTGTTGATCATGTTTTCGATCCTTTCTAATGGCTCGGCTCGGTCGGCCTCACCGTGTTGCGAGCGGCAGGGGCCGAGTGATCCGGCTCCCGCGGGGAACCTTGATTAGCGGAGCACTCACCGCAAGCGCAGGCCGCTGACATCGTACCAGTCGATGGCGACGTCGGGGATCCCGTCAAGGTCGTCGGATCCGGCGGCACGTTCGGCGAGGACTACCAGCGTCGAACCCACGAGGTCGAAGCCCTTCATGTGGTCTCTGACCCTCACGGAACCCAGGAACGCGCGGTCGCGGACCGTGAACACGTCCAGGTATGAGAATTCGTTGTGGTCCCGCTGGGTCGCGATCCACAGGTGCCCGGCGGGGTCGAAGCGCCCCAGCGCCCCCTCCAGGTGGTAGAACTTGGGCGCATCCCGGTAGGATTCCAGCCATTCGGGGCGCACGGCCGGGCCACGGGGACGGCGGGCCAGAGCGTCCAGCTGTCCCCCACGCTGCGCAATCTCGCGCTCGCGCGGCAGTTCATCGAAATAGGCCGGCGAACGGACGCCCTCGGCGGTGCCGTCGGCCGCGACAAGAATCAGATGTCCTCTGCAGGCCACCCGAATCCATCCGCCGGCAGGGTTGGGGAAGGCGTGGTACCTCTGCGCGCATTCGAGGTCGACGTCCGCCTGAGGGATACCCTCCTGCCGGATGGTCTCTCCCGAAGCCAGGTCGATCTCCAACGCAATGTAGTCCGAGCCGGGCACACCCTGCCCCTGCCGGCCGTCCCGGGTCAGCGCGCCAACGAGCGTGACGGTCTCTCCGAACGGCTCCGCGGGGGTGACGGCGAGCGCCCGGCCCGGTGTCAATACGTCGCTCACGAACACGCCGCCCGGCTCGAAGACCGAGAACCTATTGGAGCCGATGTCCATGACCCCGACGGTGCCGTGCCTGCCACCGACCAGCGCGCCGAGTCTGGCGAACTCACCGGGCCCGTCGCCCTCTCGCCCGAATACGCCGACCAGGGTGCCATCCCGGCCAACGCAGCGCACCTGGACTTCGTAGGATTGGGCGACGCAGGCCGTGCCCTCATCCGACAGGAGGGCGATCGATCCGGACGCCGTGTAGGGAATCGATGTCGTCGCCACCGGTTCGGGGGCAACAACCGTGTAGCCGGGACCGGGAGCCGGCTCTCCGTCGCACCCCAGGGCCGGCAGAAGCGCCCAGAGGCCGGCAAGCAGCATCGCGGCGGACCGTGACCGCCCCTGTGCCCGATGGCGAGCCCGCCCACCAGACGGTGGCCGGGGCCGCCGGGTGCGACTCACTCCCCGAACGCCCGGTCCGTCTTCGCCGCCATGACGAAGTCGTTCACGTGCAGGTTGCGGATCTTGTGGGTCCACCAGGTCACCGTGACGCGCCCCCACTCGGTCAGCAGCGCAGGGTGATGGCCCTGCTCCTCGGCGAGCTCGCCGACGCGGTTGGTGAAGTCCAGCGCGGCGGCGAAGTTCCCGAACTCGAAGACCCTCTCCAGCGTCGGGATCCCGTTGCGGCCCACGATCTCCCAGTCGGGGATCTGCTCGCCGTACTCCGCGATCTCGGCCTCGGTGGCCGGGGGCGACCCCACCCGGCACGCCTCGCACTTCTGCGCGACCAGCTCCGTCATGGCCACAGCCACCCGAAGGCGCCTCCGGTGAGGAGTGCGTAGATGAGCCCGTCGAACATGCTGCGGGCGGTTGCGGGCCATCCCTGGAAGGACCAGATCGCGTCCATGGCAAGCGCCATCGCATAGCCCATGAACGCCACCACCGACACCAGCTTGAACACCGCCATGTACTCCGCGCCCGGCCCGAGCGCGAGACCGCTCGCGTACGCCGTGAGGAGCCCGACCGCGACGCAGTAGACGAACCACTGCCCGAGCTGGCGGCCCATCCGCGCCTGGGGATTGGGCGGAAGGACGGTCAGGAACGCGGACGGTCCGCGCCTCGCCTTCTCCTGGAACTCCTCGCTCTTCATCACCTCCATGCTCCCGGCGTGGGGGATCGAGTAGTTGCCGGGATCGAGGCCGAGGCCGCGCAGGGCGTCCATCGCGCCGTCCTCGTCCGGGGTGGCGCGGCGGTCGTTGCTGTGGTAGCCGAGGAACATGTGGATCACGCTGCTGGCGAGGAACACGAGCACGGCTGCCACCAGAACGGGTAGCCAGAGGCTGAGGACCGGGACCATGTGAAAACTCCTTTGGAGTGGGATGGGGCTACCAGTTCGGCTTCTCGAGCCCTGCGATCAGGTCGGCGTAAACATGCTGCAGTCCGTCCCCGATGACCAGCGGCATTACGGTGAAGTGGTCGCGGTCGGTGTAGAGCCGGGTGTGCAGGTCCAGGCTCGGATAGCCGCGCAGCCTGAGGTTCTCGGCCAGGAGCGTCGTGCGGCTGACGAGCCGCTGGGCATTGAGCGGGGCGTGATTGAGTTCGCCGTCCGCCATGCCGATGAAGACCTTCGCGTCGAGGTCATCGTGGTCCTTCGCGTATTCCGCTTCGAGGTCGATGGTCAGGCCGTTGGTGCCGCTGCCGATGATGAACCGGCCGAACGCGCCCGGGCGCGCGAGGAGCGCATAGCTGGCGAACCCCCCGCCCGCGGAGTGGCCCCAGAGCGTGTGGTCGTCGGCCATTCGGTACTCTTCGACCAGCGAGGAACGCAGTTGGTCCACCAGGAAGTCCAGGAACACGTCACCCTTCAGGAACGGCAGCGACATCTCAAAGTCGAATCCCATCTCCTTCATGTACTCGCTCCCGAGACCCGGCTCCGACCAGACGCTGCCCGGCGGAAAGAGATCGAAGGTGCGATGGGCGAACCCCAGCATCCCATGCCGGCTCCTGTGACCGACGCCGACGACGATGATCTCGGGGATGCGCTTGCCAACGGTGTACAGATTGGCGACTCCGGACGTTACGGCGAAGGCCATCGCGCCGTCCATCGACCAGAGGACCGGGTAGCTCTTCTCAGGCGAGACGTGGTAGCTGGGGGGAAGGGCGACGAGGATCTCGTGGTCGTAGTCGTAGCCCTCGGCGCGCGCATAGGCGGGCTCTTCCCAGGACATGGCGTAGGGGATGGTCATCGCGGGCGCGGGTTGGGGGACCGTGGACATCCACTTGATCTTGCCGCCCGCGAACCGCGCCGCAAGTCTATCAGTCCCTCGTGCGTCCCCTCGAGCCGGAGCGTCCGCCATGCGAATCCCGCCCGCCAGCGCCAGCACCATCACCCTGACCGCCCTACTCGTCCTCGCCGCCTGCCAGGCCGCCGACGAGCCCTCCGGCACCGCCGCTCCACCCCCCGGGTCCGACTTCACCGGCCCCGCCTTCGATTTCGAGGAGGTCGTGCCCGGCGTCTACCACGCGCGCGGCACCGGCAGCCTGTCGGTCGGCTCGCACGGCGCGGTCATCGTCAACGACGACGACGTGCTGCTGGTCGAGTCGCACATCTCCCCGGCGGCCGCGTACGCCGTAGTCGAGGAGATCGAGGCGCTCACCGAAAAACCGGTCCGGTACGTGGTCAACACGCACTACCATTTCGACCACGCGCACGGCAACCAGATCTACCCGGACGACGTGCACGTGATCGGCCACGAGGTCACGCGCGAGATGCTGGAGAGCGGGGCGTCGATGGGGCGGTCGTACGAGCTGTTCGTGGGGAGGCTGCCGGACCAGATCGCGGTGATGGAGGGCGCGCTTGAGGAGCTGCGGGGCAGCGTCGACGAGGCCGAGGACGAAGCGGCACGCGAGGAAGCGGCGGAAATGCTAGCGGCATTCGAATCCCGCCTGGCCTACATGCGCAACTACCTCGCCGGCCAGGATTCCCTGGTTCCGAAGGGCCCCAACACCACACTGTCGGAGCGCATGACGCTTTTCCGCGGCGATCGCGAGATCCGCATCCTTTTCTTCGGGCGCGGGCACACTGGCGGCGACGTGGTGGTGCACCTTCCGCAGGAGCGCGTCATCGTCACCGGCGACCTGCTGATCCCCGGGCTGCCGTACATGGGCGATGGCTACCTCGCCGAGTGGGTCGAGACGCTGGAGCACGTCAAGGCGCTCGACTTCGATTGGGTGCTGCCCGGCCACGGCAACCCGTTCCAGGACAGGGAGCGGATCACGTACCTGCAGGACTACATGCGCGACCTTCAGGCGCGGGCGGCCGCGCTTCACGCCCAGGGGATGCCGTACGAGGAGGCCGCCGCGCAGATCGACATGACGGATCACGCGGAGCACTACCCGCAGATTCGGTTTCCCGGGGTGCCGGCGGTCGCGGTACAGCGCGTGTTCGAGTTGCTGGATGGGGGGAGTTAGGATTCGCGCGTGGAGACATCGTGAACCCACCGGACCGCTTCATCCCGCATCCGCCACTGCTCACGCGCCCGTGGTTGCGCGCCCTCCTCTTGGGCTCGTTGCTCCACTCCGCATCATGCGACACCGGCGATGCACCCGGCCCGGACGGCGCGCTGACAAGCTGGCGCCTCTCCGACGAGCCCACCGTCGTCATCGGCGGCGCCGACGAACGCGAGGGCTACCTTCTCCACTGGGTCACCGGAGCGACACGTCTCGGCGATGGCCGCATCGTCGTCGCGAACGAAAGCACTTCCGAGCTGAAGTACTACGACCCCGAGGGGACGCACCTCTTCGACGTCGGAGGCGAGGGCGGTGGCCCAGGCAAATTTGCCGGGTCGTTGGCGCGTCTCACCCGCACTCGCGGGGACTCCGTCCTGGTGCTTACCACGCGGTCAGAGATCACTCGGTTCGGGCCCGATGGCCGGTATGCGAACTCGAGTCGATACCGTTTGCCGCCGTCCGGACATTGCCGGGCGATCGAGGGTCGCCAACGCCTGCTCCCCGATGGTTCGATCGTAGTCGGTTACGGAATCTTCATCGGTCACAACAGTCTTGGCGAGGAATGCCCGCCCCCAACGCCCGGCGAGGCGCGCCAACCGATGGTGTTCGGGCGATTCGTCCCGGCGACTGAGAGCTTCGATACCATCGCGGAGTTGCCCGCCGCGGAGAGGGCCTCCGATTCCGAAAGGATGCATGCCTATCCGCGGAACCGGGTCTACGGAATCGGACACGACCGCATCTATCTCGGCGACACCGGCTCGGACACCATCCTCGCGATGAGCTTGAGCGGCGACCTTATCGCGGCGCTTCCGGTTCCCTTCGAACCGCGTCCCGTTCCCGACGACGCCAGGGAGCAGTTGTTCCGGGAGATGGAGTTCACGAGGCCAGGCCAGAGTATGACCATGCGCTGGACCCTGATCCATTCGGACCACTATCCCCGCTACGCGCGGCTTGTGGCGGCCCCTGGGGACCGTGTCTGGGTGATGGCCTATCCGCCCCTGAAGGAGGCGGTGCTTCCGGACGCAGTGATCCATCCGAGAATCTCCCGCCGTCTGAATGAAGGGGCGCTGTGGCGGGTCGTCGATCGTGACGGGTCGCCCATCGCCGAGTTGCGGACGCCTCCGGGCTTCTTTCTCCTGGAAGTGGGCGATGACTACGTCCTCGGGATCCACAAGGATGAGGTGGGGCTAGAGAGTGTGGTGGTGTATGGTTTGATTCGGTGAAGGACGTGTGGCTTTCGGCCACATGTCCCGTCCTATCGAGCGCTACCGGGCTCATCCCCATTGGCACACTAGTTATTCATGGCGTGAATGATTATCATTGATACCATGAATAGCCTAATCCTCCCCCGAGCCGTCGGGCGCCGCCTCGAGGGCATGATGAAGGTCATGCCCGCCGTGGTCGTCTCCGGAGCGCGCCAGACCGGAAAGAGTACGCTTGCACGCTCCTTCGGTCAGGCCGAGTCATCTTCCCCGGGGGCCACGACCGATCGGCCCGGTCGACGATACCTGTCGCTGGATGACCTTGACGTAGTCGACCTCGCCCGGCGCGATCCCGGTGCGCTGGTTCGCGGCACCGGCCCGATCACCCTCGATGAAGTGCAGCGGGAGCCGGAACTTCTTGGAGCCGTGAAGCGAGAGATCGATCGCCTTCGTCGCCCGGGGCGCTTCCTGCTCACCGGTTCCGCCAACCTGCTTCTGATGGGCCGCGTCTCGGAGTCGCTGGCGGGCCGCGCCAGCTATCTCACGCTCTGGCCGATGACGCGGCGCGAGCAGAAGGGACTTGGTCGGTGCGGGATCTGGGAGAGGTTGTTCGAAGCCCCGGACGACCAGTGGCTGGAGGTCGTTTCCGAGTCCGGCAGCACGGAAGATGACTGGCGCGCCCTCGTGCGACGCGGCGGCTTCCCTGTTCCTGCGGTCCATCTCGATACTCCCGAGGCCCGCGCAATCTGGTTCGACGGCTACGTGCAGACCTATCTGGAGCGCGACCTGCAAGCGCTTTCGTCGATCGCCGCCCTCCCGGATTTTCGCCGCCTCATGCGGGCGGCGTGCCTCGGCCTGGGAAGACTCGTCAATCAGTCCCGTCTCGGTCGGGACATCGGACTCAAGCAACCGACGGTCCATCGCTATCTGAACCTGCTCGAGACCTCGTATCTCCTGGTGAGAGTTCCTGCCTATTCCGTGAACCGTACCAAGAGGCTGGTCAAGTCGCCGAAGCTCTACTGGGGAGACACGGGTCTGGCCATGCACCTCGCGCAGGAAGAGGAGCCGCGCGGCGCCCACCTCGAGAACCTGGTCCTGCACGACCTGTTGGCATGGCGTGACTCCCGGCCCGTTCGAGCCGAACTGCTGCACTGGCGCGCGACGACCGGCGAGGAAGTCGACTTCGTGATCGAGGCCGGCGGAGAGCTTCTGCCCATCGAGGTCAAGGCGACGAAACGGCCCCGGCTCGCCGACGCGGCTCATCTGCGCACGTTCCGTGCGGAATACGGTCGTGCCGCACGTTCAGGCCTGCTACTGCACGGGGGGGAGTCTCTGGCGTGGCTTACGCCCGAGGTGCTGGCGGCACCGTGGTGGATGGTGATTTGACGGGGTGCGCGCCGACCAGATCATGCGCCCCGCAATACCTCGATGTCGGGGCACTGCAGGAGCGACCTGTCCACGGTCACCAGCGTGAGTCCGTGCACCATCGCGGTCGCCGCGATGAAGCGATCGGCGGGGTCGTCATGCTCAAGTCGGATGCTGCGGCTGCCGAACGCGATGTCGAACGTCACCGGGACTTCCTGCATGGGCCGAACGCTCAGGGCGGTGCGGATCCAGCTCCAGGGGTCGGGATGGAGCAGGACGCGCTCTTTTCCGGCGAGCACGAGTGCCTCCCAAATGCTGACTGGGGACAGAGCCAGCGTGTTCGCCGGATCGGTCAGCTGGTTGCGCGCGCGGAGCGAGAGGCGGTCCGGATCAAGCAGGCTCCAGAGCCAGATGTGGGTATCGAGGAGGAGGTTCACTTGCCGTCGGTGGCTTTTGGCTGGACCGTCTCCGGGCTCAGGGCGTCCCAGTCGGACGGGTCGGTTGCCGGAGAGACAATGTCGCCGACGATTTCACCTACGTCGCTCATGGCGCCCATCCAGTCCGCTTCGTGTGGCCGGTCATCCGCACAGGGGTCGGCGAGGTCGGCGGTGGCCGAGGCGGCCAACCGGGCCCGCTCGCGCACCAGGCCGAGCGTCGGGGCCGGGATGGCATGGCGGCCCAGCAGGTAGCGCAACTCACCCTCCAGCGAGCGATGGTTGGCCTTGGCGCGTGCCTTGAGCGCGACGATCACATCGTCGTCCACGTTGCGGATGGTCAGGACTCCCATTGTGTCCCCGAATGCCGAGATGACT
Organism: Gemmatimonadota bacterium; assembly: GCA_022823225.1. GTDB lineage: Bacteria > Gemmatimonadota > Gemmatimonadetes > Longimicrobiales > Gaopeijiaceae > Bin94. Next base: position 41,884 of record JAJDXM010000009.1, on the reverse strand, counting down.
GCGTAATGCCAGCGTAATGTAGCGGAATAGCATGCATAATGGCAGCATGAAACCTGACCAACGGCAAACCATTGAGGGCGGGGCAAGGCGGCGCCCTGGAGAAGCGAAGCCTGCCCTCTCCCCTCACCGCCCCACCATCGCCACCGCCTCACCCGGCTTCGGCCTCACGCCCTCCGCGTAGAGCTTCGCGTTGAGATCCGGCACGCGCGACGTGATCAGCACGTTGAGCGCCTGAATCGCGTCGGGCATAACCTCCCAGGCGCGGTCGACCTGCCACATATGGTCCTCGGTCGGCAGCGTTGACGATTGCTGGATGGCCCGCGCCACCCCCGCGTTGCGCCGCGCCTCCGCCACGTCGCTCTGGACCTCCTCGAGCGCCTCGCGGATCGCCTCCAGCTCCTCACCGAGACCTTCGGGGGCTTCCGCCGCCTCGCCGATCACCTCCTCGGCGGCGTCGAGCTGTTCCTCCAGACGCTGGATCGCGCGGCCGGCCTCGTAGATCGGCACGGCGAGCTTGTGCAGGCTCATCAGCGCGTCCTGCCTGGCCATGCGGTCGGCCCGGGTCATTGGGCGGCGCGGATCGGCCTGGATCTCGACGGTCGAGGAGAGGGTTTCGCCAGCGACGGTCATGCTCACCGTGTAGACGCCCGGGAGCACGATCGGGCCCGAGGGCACGCCGCCACCGCCGAATCCGCCGCCCCCGCCGCCGCCCGGACCTCCGCCACCCTGCCGCTGCTCGGGCTCGTAGGGCGGATCGTGGCGCCAGTCCCAGATCACCTCGTTGATGCCGGGCTCGGACGGGGCTTCCAGGGTGCGGACATCGTTGCCGGCGGCGTCCGTGATGGTCAGCGCGAAGGTGGCGTCGGCGCGGGCCTCCTGGCCGGTGGGGCCATTGCCGGCCCCGGTGGCGTCCCGTTCCGCCATTGCCTCGCCCGCCGTTCCTCCCGCAGGCTCACCGCCGCCCACACCGCCCCCGTCTCCCGCACCGTCATCGCCAGCCGCACCGTTTCCGCCGCCCTCCTCCCCGCCCTCCTCCGCCACAACCGGCGCCTCCCACGCATCGCGCAGGTAATACCGGATCCGCGCACCCCGGGGCGGATTCGGCGCCGAATACGTCGCGCCCTGGAAGGGCCAGTCGCCGCGCTCCGCCCACATGATCGACTCGCGCGCCGAAGGGAAGACGCGCCCGGCCTCGGCAAGCATCTCGTCGGACAGGTGCTCCAGCGGGCTCACGTCGGCGAGGATCCAGAAGGAGCGGCCGTGGGTGCCCACCAGCAAGTCGTTGTCGCGGGGGTGCACCAGGATGTCGTCGACCGGGACCGTCGGGAGGTTGTTCTTGAGCTGTACCCAACGGGCACCACGGTCCACCGAGACAAACACGCCGACCTCGTTGCCGACGAAAAGCAGGTTGGGGGCGCGGTGGTGCTCGGTGATCACGTTGACGGACCAGCCATCGGGCAGGCCCTCGGTGATCCGCGTCCAGTTCTGGCCGTAGTCCTCGCTTGCGTACACGTACGCCGCGTAGTCGCCATTGCGGTGGCCGTCGAAGCTGGCGTAGACGCGACCCGCCACGTGTGCGGAGGGCTCGACGCGGCTGACATAGGTGCGCTCGGGCAGCCCGGGGATCCGGTCGGCCACGTTGGTCCACGTCGCGCCATCGTCGCGGCTCACCTGGACATTGCCATCGTCGGTGCCGACGTAAAGCAGCCCGGGCGTCACCGGCGACTCTGCGAACGCCGTGATGTTGCCGTAGCTGGAAATCCCGTCGTTCGCCGACATCTGCGGCGCCGAGCCTGCCACGCCCATGATCTCCAGCTCGGTCCGGTCGATCTGCCTGCTGAGGTCGACGCCGCCGACCTCCTCCCAGGTCATGCCGCGGTCTCGCGAGCGCATGAGGTAGTTGGCGCCGAGGTAGACCGTCGCCGGGTCGTGGGGCGAGAGCTGGAGCGCCGAGTTCCAGTTGAAGCGGTAGGTCTTGGTGGTGTCGCCGTTCTCTCGGGGGCCGGTGATGGGACGCATCGGGGTCTTTTCGCCGGTGTTCAGGTCGTAACGGTTCATGTTGCCGCCCTGGGATTCGGAATAGACGATGCTCGAATCGGTCGGGTCGACGATGGTGAAGAAGCCGTCGCCGTAGACGGTCTCGTACCAGTCCTGGTGGCGGATGCCGTGGAAGGAGCGGGTGTTCGACGGACCGCACCAGGCGTCGTTGTCCTGGAGGCCGCCGCAGACGAAGTAGGGGTCGCGCATGTCGAAGCCGATCGCGTAGAACTGTCCCAGCGCGAGGTTGTCGAACATGCGCCAGTGCCCGGTGCCGTCCCAGGAGGCCGAGACGCCGCCGTCGCTGCCCAGGATGAGGTGGTCGGGGTCGTTCGGGTTGATCCAGAGCGCGTGGTGGTCGACGTGGATCTGCGTGGCGCCGTCGCTGCGGAAGTTGCGTCCCCCGTCGTCGGAGACCATCAGCTGGGTCCCCAGGACGTAGATGCGGTCGACGTTGCTCGGGTCGATCCGGACCTGCGAGTAATACATCGGCCGCGGGTTGGTGTTCGACATGCGTTCCCAGGTCTCGCCCCGGTCGAGGGACCGGTAGAGGCCGCTCCGGTTCTGGCCGCCGCCTCCGCCGCCTCCACCACCGCCGCCCGCACCCGGCCGCCGTGGCGTGCGCGCGTTGGCCTCGATCAGCGCGTAGACCACGTTGCCGTCCTGACGGAAGACGTCGACGCCGATGCGTCCGTTGTCTCCATCCGGCAGCCCCTCGGTCAGCTCGGTCCAGGTGTCGCCGCCATCAAGCGTGCGGTAGAGGCCGCTCCCCGGGCCGCCGCCGTTGAACCCCCACCCCGTCCGCTGCCTCTGGTACATCGCCGCGAAGATCGTGTTGGGGTCGCCGGGGTCCATCGCGAGGTCGATCGCGCCGGTGTGCTGGTCGATGTAGAGGACCTTCTCCCACGTCTCGCCGCCGTCGCTCGTGCGGAAGACTCCTCGCTCCTCGTTCGGCCCCCAGAGGTCGCCGACCGCGGCCACGTACACCACGTCCGGGTTGCGTGGATGGATCAGGATGCGTCCGATGTGCTTCGTCCCCTTGAGCCCCATGTGCCGCCAGGTGTTCCCCGCGTCGGTCGACTTGTAGACGCCGTTGCCCCAGCCGGAGGACTGCCGATTCTGCGGCTCGCCGGTGCCGACCCAGACGAGGTTGGGATTCGACTGGTCGAGCGTGACGTCGCCGATCGAACTGGCCGGCTGGTCGTCGAAGAGCGGCGTCCAGGAGGTGCCGTGGTTCTCGGTCTTCCAGACGCCGCCGGTGCCCGTGGCGATGTAGAAGACCTGCGGCTTCGACTCGACGACGGCGAGGTCCGCGATGCGGCCTCCCATGAGCGCCGGGCCGATCTCGCGGTACTGCAGGTGCGAGATGGCGGTCTCGAGGGAAGTCTGGGCGGTGGCGGGGGTCGGGGCCGCGAGCGCTGCGGCGGCACAGAGGGCGGTAAACAGACGGCGACAGGTCTTCATTGCTCGGCTCCGGGTTGTGGCACTGCAGGCGGTAGGGTGGGATAATACGGAATGGCATTGAAGAACGCGATTGGGGGCGCGGTCAGGTCGGTCTACGTCCATGCCAGGCTGGCGGAGGAACGACTGCGGAGCGGCGTGGTGTGGTGGCCGCTGGCTCCGGACTTCGTCGCCGACCCCTATCCGGCTTACCGCAAGCTTCGCGAACGGGATCCGGTCCACTACGGCGTTCTGACCCGGCAGATCGTCGTCTCCCGCTACGCGGACGTCGACCGGATCCTGCGGGATCAAGGGAACTACTCCAACGACCTGCAGCAGACGAGTTCCTCCTACGGCTCTCTCGGCACGCGAAAGAAGCTCAAGCCGAGCATGCTGGCGCTGGACCCGCCCGACCACACGCGTCTGCGCCGGCTTGTCAACCGGGCGTTCACCCCCCGGTCGGTCGCGAAGATGGAGGACTACATCCGGGACACCGCGCACGCCCTGCTCGACAAGGTCGACGGTTCCGACGAGTTCGACCTGATGACGGCGTTCGCGGTGCCGTTGCCGACGATCGTGATCGCGCGGATGATCGGCGTTCCCGAACGCGACCTCGACCGCTTCAAGGTGTGGTCCGATCAGCTGGCGCGCGCTCTGGAACCACTGCTGTCGAAGGAGGAGCAGGAAGAGGTGGTCCGGGCCGACAGGAAGCTCGCGGATTACTTCACGGGCGTCATCGAGGAGCGCCGCCGCGAGCCCCGCGACGACCTGGTGTCGCGGCTGGTGGAGGCCGAGGACGAGGGTGACAAGCTCACCGCCGGGGAGACGATCGTGATGCTCCGCCTCCTGCTCGTGGCCGGCAACGAGACGACCACGAACCTGATCGGAAACGGTGTCCGCGCCCTCCTCCGCAATCCGGACCAGCTCGCCCTGCTGCGGAGACGGCCGGAACTCGTGCCCGCAGCCGTCGAGGAGCTCCTGCGCTACGATTCGCCGGTGCAGCTGGACATGCGCATTGCCCGTGGCGACCTGGAGATCGGTCGCCAAAGAGTGCGGCGGGGTTCCATGATCGCCCTGCTCATCGGGTCCGCCAATCATGATCCGGAACGGTTCCAGCATCCCGACCGCCTCGACATCGAGCGGTCCGACCAGGGGAACATCTCGTTCGGGCGCGGCATCCATCACTGCCTGGGCGCTCCGCTCGCGCGGCTGGAGGGACGAATCGCGCTGGAGGTGCTGCTGGAGCGCTTCGAGGGCATGGGATTCGGTGCACGGCAGCCGAAGCACCGGCCGAGTGTCGTGCTCCGTGGGCTCGAGCATTTTGACGTGCGGGTGGCCTGACGCTTGAAGTCAACTGGCGCGCAGGCCCCCTCCCCCGACACCTTGTCACCTGCCCTTCAACAACTCATTCCCACCGGAACAACCGCGCACAGCCGATCAGAGCGGGCAGTGGCGGCCAGCAGAGGTGACCCGTGTTCAACTCCATCGACCCCCGCGTCTTCCTCTTCACGGCCCTCGCGCTCCTGACGGCCTACCTGCTCCATTCCTGGTACCGGACCGCATCGGCCGCAACGCGTGCGGGCCGGCGGGTCGACGGGTGGAGCGAGCCGCCCAACTTCTACGAAAACGCGGTCGGCTTCGTCACCAACTTCTTCGACACCCTCGGGATCGGGTCGTTCGCGCCGACCACCTCGCTCTTCAAGCTGAGGCAGGTGGTCTCCGACGAGAACATCCCCGGCACGATGATGATCGGCCACACGCCGCCGGTCGTGATCCAGGCCTTCTTTTTCATCACAGTCGTCTCGGTGGACCCGGTGACGCTCGTCACGATGCCGGTCGCCGCCGTGCTCGGGGCGTGGCTGGGCGCGGGGGTGGTCGCGCGGCTGCCCCGCTACCGCATCCAAGTGGGGATGGGCGTGGCGCTGCTGATCGCGGCCGTGACCTTCGTGCTGGCCATCTTCGACATCGCCGCGGTCGGCGGCGACGCCACCGGCCTCTCCGGCGCGAACCTCGCGATCGCCTCCGCGGTCATGCTCGTCCTGGGCGCCCTCATGACGATTGGGGTCGGAATGTACGCCCCGACGATGGTCGTCATCAGCCTGATGGGGATGAATCCGCTCGCGGCCTTCCCGATCATGATGGGCGCCGCGGCGTTCCTGATGCCGGTGGCGGGCCTGCGTTTCCTCAAGGCTGGACGCTACGGGCTGAAGGCGGCGCTGGGGCTCGCGATCGGAGGCGTGCCGGCGGTGCTGATCGCGGCGCTCGTCGTGAAGTCGCTGCCGCTGAACTACATGCGCTGGCTGGTCGTCGTGGTGGTGCTGTACGCGGCGATATTGATGTTGCGCTCGGCGGTGCAGGAGCGGCGGAAGACCCACCGCTGAATCCGGGGATCCCTACCGCACCTTCCGCGAGTAGTTCCCGTGCACGCTCAGCCGGTCGATCGCGCCGTCCGTCCGGTGGAAGATGTACGCCTCACCCAGCTCGCCGTCGTCGCGGACGCGCCGGAAGGTGTCGCCATCGACCCGGCGCAGCTTCCTCATCGCTCCCATCGGGTTGTCGGTGGGAGCGCCGACCGCAACGATGCCGTCGTCCCAGCGCAGGATCACCGTCTCGCCCCAGGTGGACTCGTAGAGCCCCTCGTATTCGGCGAGCGCGGCCGGGCGCCGCGTCCCGCCGCCGGGGTTGGCGCGGATCGACTCCAGCGCCGAGCCCACGATCTCGATCAGCTGTGAATAGACCCCACCGGGGCTCGTTCCCTGCGCGCTGACCAGCACGATCCCGGCCAGTTTTCTCGCGGGAATCAGCTGCAACGTCGTCCGGAAACCCGGGCAGCTGCCGCCGTGCCCGACCGTGCGGTCGCCGTCGCGCTCCGACACCGAAAACCCCAGCCCCCACATCGTGTCGAAGTCGGGGTCGACCCAGTGAACGCGCTGCATCTCCCGGAGCGTGTTCACGCCGAGGATCTCGGTGCCCCCGTCCTCAAGGAGCCGGAACTGCCACGAGGCGAAGCGCGCCAGGTCCTCGACTGTCGAGGAGAAGCCGGCGGCCGGGGCAATCCCGTGGGTCCGGAAGAAGGTCGCCGGGACGCGCTCGCCGTCCCGCCGCATGCGGGTGTAGCCGGTGGCGAAGCGGTCTCCCCTGTGCTCATCGGGCATGTCGGTGTACGTGTCGGACATGGCCAGCGGGTCGAGGATCTCGGCGCGCACGTAGTCGTCGTAGCTCATCCCGGACGCCTGCTCGATCAGCTGTCCCGCCAGCGCCATCCCCAGATTCGAGTACTGGAAGTAGCGCTCGCCGGGGTAGAGCGTCTCCTGCTCGGCGAGCCCCTCGATGATCTCGTCGCGGGTGGGGAACGGGAACTCGGGCCCGGTCCAGTAGGGGTGGGCCGACTCGCGCGGAAGCCCGGACGAGTGCGTCAGGATCCCCTCCACCCGCACGCTGGGCCCGTCCGGGTAGGCCTGCTCGACGTCGTACCAGGGGAGCAGGTCCCCCACCGCGTCGTCCAGCCGGAGCTTCCCGGCGTCGCGCTGCTGCATGACCCCGATCGAGGTGAAGAGCTTCGAGATCGAACAGATCGAGTACATGGTGGACGGGGTCGCCGCGACGCCCGCCTCGGGGTGTGCGAACCCGTACCCCTTCGCCCACACCAGGTCCTGATCGTGCACGAGGCCGACCGACATCCCCGGGATCTTGTCGTAGTCCATCTTCGCGTCGAGCCAGGCTTCGAAGAGGTCGACCGCCTGCTCGAAGCGCGGGTCCTGCGTCGGATCGCCGGTCTGGGCGCAGCCGGAGGTGGGAGCCAGCAGCAGGCCGAAGAGGGCGACGAGAAGGGGTCGGCGCCGAAGGCGGGATGAACGCGCTCGGCGGGATGAATGTCGGCGGCGGGATCGAGGAAGCGGCACGCGGGTCATCCTGGCTCCTTGGGATGAGGGGCAAACGGGACATCGGTAGCCGGCGTGTTGACGGGCGACGCCAACTCCGGGCACTCTACAGCCCTTCCGACAGTATCGCCACGAGCCGGGAAAGAGAAAGCGAGGGACAGTGTGCGGAGTCCGCAACACGTGAGCACCCGCCAGCGCGCCGTGATCACGCTGGGGCTCGCCCCGGTCCTGGCGACCCTCTCCCCCAGCCTCTCCGCCCAGACCCCCACCCCCGTCTCCGGCGAGGTGACCTGCGCCGAGTGCGTCATCACCCTCGACACCATCGCGACGATCGGCGGTTGGGAGGACGCCGGCCTCCACGTCATCACGCCGTTCTCGCAGGTCGCGGTGGACCGGCGCGGGCGGATCCTGGTCACGCACCTCAGCTACCCGGAGATCTCCGTGTTCTCCCCCGAGGGCGAATACCTCGGCACCGTGGGACGGGGCGGGACCGCCGACGGCGAATACGAGGCGATCGCGCACGTCAACGTCGGCGGGCGCTACATCCACGTCTTCGAGTTCCAGCGGGGACGCACCGTGCTCGACCACGACTTCGAGGTGGTGCGCACCGACCGGTCGATCCCGCAGGTGTTGTCGTCGGTCGTCACGGACACCGACGAAGTCGCGTTCGCGCTCCACGTCCCCGAAGGGACCGGCGTCGCACACCAGCGCCTGGTCCTCGACATGATGGGCAGGACCGTCTCGTTCGGCGGCGCGGATCCGGTGCGCCGGGGACCTCAGATGCAGCGGTTCGTGGTCGCCGGCGACGAGGCAAGCTTCTGGGCCGTGCGCCAACAGGCCAACCGGCTCGTCCGGTGGGATCTGGAGCCGTCACCGGCGGTCGCCCGAGTATTCGACCGGACCGTGGAGGCGTTCGAGCGCGACAACCCGTCCACGCAGAGCTGGCCGCGCTCCCTCAACGTGGGCGCAATGCTCGACGAGGCGGCGCTCTGGATCGCGTGGCAGACCCCCGACCCGGAATGGACGGAGCGGATCAGTCCCGGAGACCCGATCCCCGAGGTCCCCTGGCAGACGGTACTCGACGGCTGGCTGGACCTGGTTGACCCGTCAACGGCACAAACCATCGCACGGTACCAGGGTGACGACGCCCTGCTCGGCTTCGCGCACGGGTCCGGATACCTGGTTTCCTATCATGAGCCGAGGGCGGGCGGGGCGTACATTCACTTGTTGGAGCCGAAGCTGGTGCGGGTCAACTCGCCCCCTCCGACCGCCGCTGCACATAGCTGAGCGCCGCCTTGGCCAGGAACCCGGAGCGTGACCGTCCTTCGCGCACCGCCGCCTGATCCACGATATCCAGCACCCTCGCCGGGATCGTGATGTTAATCCGCCTGGTCTGGCTGGAGAGCTTCGAGACGTCCACCGCAACGATGGCCCACACCCCGTCCCGGTAATCCTCGTTACTCTGGTGTGTTTCGAGCGTTGCACGCGCCGGGATCGGTTCGCCGTCCATCAACAGCCCCTCGACATGGCATGCGATCGCCTCCCTGGCAGACTCGATTGCCTCGTCCAGCGAGTCGCCCGCCGAAAAACAGCCGGGCAGGTCGGGCACGGTGACTCCGTACACGCTACATGCGTCCTTGTGAATCACGATTGGAAAGCGCATCAGCGGTCCTCCCACGATCTGCCTGCTGGACATGGTGTGTATGATACACATCCAAACGCGCCGTTGCAAGAGGACTCGTGGCGGGCGGTGCCCATTGGAATCAGGTCCGGGCCCTCACCGCCCCACCACCCGCTTCACCACTACGGTCTCCACGTCCAGCTCGTCCTTCTCGACGAATGCCACCAAACCACCGGGGCCGAAGGCATCGGGCATCACCGTCGCACCGGCGGGGTAGCTTCCCAGGTAGCGGCCATCGGCGGTGAGCACGTCAATCGGGCCGTCGCTCAGCGGCTCCTCGCCACGCCGCAACACCCAGATTTGCCCGTCCCAGGTCGTCGCCAAGCCGCGAATGACGGGAACTACGGGATGGAACTGGAGGTTCTCGATGCGCTCTCGCTCACCCTGCAGATCCTCGTCTGGCTCCGCGTTCGCCTGCAGCTCGTTCAGGCGCCGGCGTCGCTCGGCCCGCATGATGCGGTTGGTGACCGGCTCCGGACGGATCGGCCGCCGAAGGACGCGCACAACTCCGGGACCGATCGCGGCGATTCTTACCGTGTAAGTGGAGGAGTCCGCAAAGGCCACCGAGCCGTCCGGGAGCACGCCCCAGTGGAAGTCCGGCCGGAAGGCCCGATGCAAATCCGGAACGAGTACCGGAAAACCCAAGGCGAATTGGATCGCCGTTCGGTTTCCCTGCGCCCACGCGGGCAAGGCCGCAACTGCCCCTTCGTCGATCGGGGGCATCCAGCCCTCGGCAATGGTGTCCGTCTTCGCCCACCGACCGTCAAGCACCGTTCTCTCGATCGCATGTGACGTCGCTGGCGGGGGCATTTCGAGGGTGCCGCCGAGCCTCTCACGTTCCCTGGGGGACAGCCACGGACTAATGCGAGGAATGTACTCATCGGCCGCGCTCGGTACGGCGATGATCGCGTCGGCGCCCGGCTGGACCACGAAGTTGCCGATCCTCAGGACGTCAACGGTGAAGTCCATCCGCACGGTTCGCTCGACGCGCCCGTCCGCCTGGAAGATGTGGAAGACGAGCCGCCGGCAATCCGTCACGATCGCACCCCCGTCGCGCTTGACGGCAAGCCCGTGCACTTCCTCGAACTCGCCGGGTCCTTCTCCCTTGCGCCCCAACTCGCGCACGAACTCCCCGGTGGGACCGGCAACGACGATGTGTTCGACCTGGCGGTCGAGGACGTAGAGGTTGCCCGCGCCGTCGAATCCGATGTCGCCGACATCTCCGAACTGTTCCCAGGCTTCGCCCGCCAACGTGCCGAGGCGGTACATCTCTTCGAAGCGAAAGTCGAGGGGACGGTCCTCGGCAGGGAGGGTGACAACCTCCTGGGCGGCTGCCGGCAGTGCGGCGAGCAGGCAGACCAAAGCGATCCAGCAGAGGGTTCGGCGAGGTTTCGGTCGGCTAACCGGCATCGGCTCCTCCGCCCCCGTCAGCCCCCGCCTGCATCGCGGCCGTAGACCAGGACGATTGGCGGGAGAGAGTCGGCCGAGCCGAAGATCCGGATGGTCCGGGTGATCCTGAGTTGGCCGTCGAACACCTCCATAACGACTCGGATCCGGTCGTCCGGATTCACCGTGTGCTCGAGCGCGAGCCTTCCGCCATCCCAGACAACCCGCGTCTGAAGCCGGTGGGCCCCCTCCATTTGCGTGGCCGGTGCCCCGTTCATCGGGATCGTGACGCTCTGTCCGGGAGTGGGCGCGTACACCAGCCGCTCGCCATCCGCCCTGAGAGAGAGCGTGACGGGCCGCCGCCCCAGCACCTCGAGCGCATTCTCGCGACCGGCCAGTGAACTCGCGCGGGAGCCGACATCACCGATGATCTGGCTCGACCCTCCCGGTCCCTTGATGATCACGAACGAGTCGGAGGTGGTCGGTTCGGTATCAGGCGGAGCGAGCAGTGGCGGCGAGCTCGCGTGTTCATCCAGCACCCAAGTGCCGGTGAGCGCCGTGAAGAGAGCTTCCGCTTCGGGGCCCGTCACCGGGGGGGCGCGTCCACTCGAAGCGCAGGACGCCGTCAAGACCACCATGCCCGCGAGAGCCAAGGCACCACAGCCAATCCCGACCACCGAGTATGATAATCCGCTCCTCATGCGACGCCTCCTGCCGTCGTTACTGTCCCACCCTCCTCTTCACCACCACCGCCTGCAAGCCACGTTCAGGACTTCCCTTCATCCCGCCAATAGACGAGGACGAGTGGAGCCGGGGAACCTGCTTCGCGCAATACGCGCATGGTACGGGTCATCCTCAGCCGTCCGTCGACGACTTCCAGGACCTCCCGCACCCACGCCTCCGAATCCACGCTGTGCTCAAGCCCGAGCCTGCCGTCCTCCCAGACCACCCGCGTGTGTACTCGATGCTCTCCCTCGAAATGCGTGGTCGATTCGCCACTCATGGGAACCGTGACGCTCTCTCCCGGAGTGGGGGCATAGGCCACCTGCACCTCGTCCACCGCGAGAACAAGCGTGGTCGGCCACCGGCCCAGCAACTCGCGCGCTTTCTCGCGCCTGGCCAGCCAGGCCTCGATGTCACCGACAGTACTAGAAGCCTGCCCTGACTCCCCCGGCCCCCGGGCGATTACGAACGACTCGGTTTCCACTTCGGGAACGGCCGACATGTCCATCGGCGACGAACTTTCGCGTTCGTCCAGCACCCACGTACCGGTGAGCGCCGCGAAGAGAGCTTCCGCTTCGGGGCCCGTCACCGGGGAGGCGCGTCCACTTGAGGCGCAGGCGGAAGCGAACACTGCCAGCCCCGCGAGAGCCGGAAAGCCGAAGGCGAGGTTGACGACCGAGTGCGATTCTCTGCACTTCATATGACACCTCCTGCTGTCACTATAGCGACAACACCCGCTTCACCACCACGGTCTGCACACCCAGCTCGTCCTCTTCGATGAACGCGACGAGTCGATCAGGGCCGAACGCGTCCGGCATCGCGGTGGTGCCCGCCCGGTAGCTCCCGAGATAGCGCCCGTCCACTGTCAGGACATCGATGGGCCCGTCGTCGTCGATCGGTTCCTCGCCGCGTCGCTGCACCCAGATCTCGCCGTCCCAACCGACCCCCAGTTCGCGGACGATCGACACCACTTCGGAGAAAACCAGCCCATCGATGAGCTCGCGTTCGTACCGTTCCATTCCCGGCGACACCGGCCGCGACCGCTGACGGTCCTTCTCGGCTTCGATCATTCGGTTGGTGACGCGGGCCGGCTGCAGCGGCCGCCGCAGGATCCGCTGCACGCCGGCACCCGGGCGAACGAGCTTGATCGCGTACGCCGACGAATCGGAGAACGCCACGGTCCCGTCCGGCAGCACACCCAGCAGCATGCGCGGGCCGAACTCCGTGGGCTGCCGGCTGCCGCTCGTCAGCCACTCCACGCCCGGAGGCAGCCAGCCATCGACGACGGTGTCCCTGGCGACCACGTCCCCTGTGAGGTCAAGGCGCTCGATCGGCCGGGTCGTGTGCGTGGGAGCGTTCCCGCCGTATACCAGGAGCAGCATCTGTGATCCCACCGCGGAGAACAGCGCGTCGCCGGCCGGATCGGGAATGAAGTCCCAGAGCGCACCGCCCGCGTCCTCCAATCCCATCCCTACACGGCGTTCGTAGCCCCCGTTCGCGTCGAAGATCTGGTATGCCAGGTAGCCCGTATCCCCGACCACCACCCGGCCGTCCGACATGACGGCAAACGATGATGCACTCCTGATCTCGCCCGGACCTTCTCCCCGGCCCCCCAGCGTGCGGAGCAGTCTGCCGCTCCCGTCGACTACGTGGATGTGCAGCACCTGCCAGTCAAAAACATAGAGCTGTCCCGCGTCGTCGAAGGCGACTTTGCGGATGTTGCCGAACTGCTCCCAGCCTTGTCCGGACAGCGATCCGATCCGGTAGACCTCCTCGAAGCGCGGCTCCAGCCACCGGTCCTCGCCGGGGAGGTCGATCATCTCCTGGGCTTGCAGGAAGAGGGGAGTGAACAGGACGGGCAAGGTGCCGGCCAGTGCCAGCATCACCCGGCGACGACCTTCAAGCACCTTGTCCGCCAACGATCTCATGTCCGATCTCCCGCGTTGTAGACTCCGTGAGGGCGCCAGGCTCCTCTCCGCGTGATTTCCTAATTACTTAGTTGAAGATGGCACGCGACGAGTTCCGATGTCAATCGCCGACGGGCGCCACGGCGCGCGACCGCGGCAATCGAACACCCTCCTGTCTCCTGCCCTGCCCTCCTCGGCCCAGGAGGATGTCGCTACCGTCCCCGCAGCCTCTTCACCACGACCGACCTCACATCCATTTCATCCCGTTCGATGAACGCCACCAGGCCATCCGGCCCGAAAGCTCCCGGCCACGCAACCGCACCCGCCGGATAGGTGCCGATGTAGCGGTCGCCCACGGTCACTACGTCGATGGGGCCGTCGTCGTCACCAGGTTGCTCGCCGTAACGCCGCACCCGGATCTCACAGTCCCAGCCGGTTCCCCACCCCAAGGCCTGATCTCCGCGCCTGGCGGTTTCAGACAAGCCTTGCGCTGCGGTGTCTGAGGCCCGTTGCCAGTCGGCCAAACGCGGAGGCGGCCCACCTCGCGAACGCTCCGGGCAAACGGTTCAACCGCTGGAGGTTGCACGTCCTGCATGTGATCTCTATTCTATCGCACTCAATGACCATTACATCGCGATTATGCCATGTCTACTCATATTTTCATGACAAGTGATCGCACGACCTAGGGGCATTCAGCAGATGGAACATGGGCTGCAGGCAAGCCACGCTCGAGCAAGCGGCGATTCGCCTGCCGCGGATTCATTCGTGACCCGGCGACCCCTCGGTGCCGCAGCCGTCATGGCACTCACGATCGTGGCCTGCGTGGACGGACCGATGTCGCCGAGGCTCGACGACACGACGCCTGACGTGCAGCCGACCCCTGCGGGTATCCTCTCCGGGGTGAGCTAGGAAGCACTTGATCAGTTGGAGCGGGAGGCCGAGCTGGGATACTCGTTGCCTGGACGGCCCGTCCTCGGACAGGGCCTTGACGACCGCGACGACGAAATGCACCGAGTCGCGATCGCGTCCAGCGAGCCGGACTCCACACGACCGCGCGAGCCTGTCGCCGCTCGCGCCGCGGCGAGCGCCGCCATTCTGAAGTCGGACATCCCCGAGGTGTGCGACGATACTCCGGCACTTGAGTTCACGAACGGTAGCACCGGCTTCGAAGACGACTGCGACGCGTTGCTGGCGGCGAGGGACCAGTTGCGCGGAACGGTTTCCCTGAACTGGGACACGGCAACGGTGATGACCCAGTGGGAGGGAGTCATGCTGGGCACCTCCGGAGTCGAGCGACTCTACCTGCACTTCCGAGGGCTGGACGGATCGATCCCACCGGAATTGGGAGCGTTGGGCGACCTCGAAGTGTTGTCACTCGGACGCAATGAACTGACCGGCGAGATCCCGCCTGAGTTGGGGTCGATGCGGTCGCTCGAGCGACTGTACCTCCAGGACAACGAGTTGACCGGTGAGATTCCGCCGGAGTTGGGGTCGCTCAACCGCCTTGAGCGGCTCTACATGTGGCGCAACCAGCTCAGCGGCGAAATCCCGCCACAGTTGGGCTCGCTGTCTGGGATGAGGCGTCTCAGCATGGGCGGCAACGGGTTCGGCGGTGAGATTCCTTCAGAGTTGGGCCGGTTGTCTCAACTGGAGTTGCTGTCTCTGTGGGGGAACGAATTGACAGGCTCGATTCCGAACGAACTGGGTGGGCTCTCTCGAATCGAACGCCTGTCGCTTTCCCAGAACCAGTTGACGGGTGGCATTCCTCTGGAGTTGGGCCGCCTGCGATACATCGAGTATCTGTATCTGTACGAGAACGACCTGACCGGTTCCATTCCCGAGCCAGCCGAGGGGGCGTGGGAACAGCTTCGCCTATTGTGGCTGTATGACAATCGACTGACAGGAGGAATACCAGCAGAGCTTCAGAACACCGATCTGCGCAGCTTGTCGGTCAGCCTCAATGCCGGTTTGACGGGGCGTCTTCCGGAGGATCTCCAGGCGCTGCTTCTCTCCTGGTTCCAATGGCACGGAACCGGCCTGTGCTCTCCCGCCGACCCGTCGTTCCAGGCGTGGCTTGCGTCGATTGACGAGGAGGGCGGGGGACCCGTGTGTCCGCACTACCAGAGGGGCGACACGATCTGGACGCTTCCGACGGGCCTATGGACGCCGGACGCCGTATCCGACGCGAGCTTCCAGTCCTCAGGCGGGCAGGTCACCATCACGTTCCGCGACGGCGGCTACATTGAGGAAGCGGACACCCGCTACACCTGCACGGCGAGCGGAGGCTGCCGGATCGTGGGACGCGTCGTGGCCCAGGGAACCATCGAAGTCGTTGATGTCGGCGACCGCGATGCGCTGGTGGCACTGTACGAGGCGACCGACGGCCCGAACTGGCTGGACAATACCAACTGGCTGACCGACGCGTCGCTCGGGGACTGGTACGGGGTGAGCACGGATGGGAGCGGACGGGTGGTCCAGCTCCGGCTGCCCGGCAACGAACTGACGGGCGAGATTCCGACCGAACTCGGGCATCTCGACAGATTGGAAGAACTGCACCTGATCAGCAACAATCTGACGGGCGTGATTCCGACAGAACTCGGGCAGCTCGACGGGCTGCGCGTCCTCGACCTGGGCGCCAACAGTCTGACGGGCGTGATCCCGGTCGAACTCGGGCAGCTCGACGGGCTCCGTGTCCTCAACCTGGGCACCAACAGTCTGACGGGCGTGATCCCGGTCGAACTCGGGCAACTCGATAGCCTGCGACAACTCTACTTGGACACAAACGAGTTGACCGGCCAGATCCCGGCGGAACTGGGCAATCTGACAAGTCTGGAGTGGTTTGTCCTACACGACAACGATCTGACAGGCGTGATCCCGGGGGAATTCGGACAACTCGACAGATTGCGACACCTCTGGCTCGCCGGCAACGATCTGACGGGTGCGATCCCGACCGAACTCGGGCAGCTCGACAGCCTGCAAGTCCTCTGGCTGTCCGGCAACGATTTGACGGGTGCGATCCCGGCCGAACTCGGGCAACTCGACAAGTTGTATTACTTGGGCCTACGCAGCAACGATCTAACCGGCCGGATCCCGGCCGAACTCGGGCAACTCGCCAGATTGGAACTACTCTACGTCTACTCCAACCGGCTGACGGGCGAGATCCCCGCCGACTTTCTCCAACTCGGTAGCTTGATTTGGTTCCGATTCCATGACAACGACGGCCTGTGCGCACCCACCACCAACGCTTTTACTTCTTGGCTTGGGGGGATCGCGAACTGGAGTGGGCCGAGATGCGGCGGCAACCAGTCACCCGTGACTCAGGGCACCATATCCGCCCAGACCGTGAAGGTGGGCGAGAGCGTGAGCGTGAACGCGTCGTCGTATTTCAGCGACCCGGACGGGGATGCGCTAACCTATGCGGCTAGTTCGTCCAGAACGAACGTGGCGACGGCCAGCGTGTCCGGTCGCACGGTCACGGTGGCCGGAGTGGCGGAGGGAACCGCGACGATCAGGGTCACGGCCACCGATCCGGGCGGACTCTCCGCCACGCAGTCGTTTTCCGTCACGGTGGAGGCGGAAGGGGACGACTTCGAGACCTTCAGCGGACTCAGGATCACCAACGAAGGCGCCGTCACACTGAGGGTGGGCGGCATCTTCCTGAGCGCGGGCAGAACGGGCTGCATCTCCGGCGGTGGGACGCTGAACGGCAAGCTGTATGACTACCACTGGACGGCATGGCAACGGAACACCGGATCGGGTTGGAACGAGGTGTCGGGTTCGAGGCAGACCGGCAAGTTGTGCGGCTACAACCTGACGTCGGCCCCTTCGGGCAAGTACAGGCTGGTCGGCGACATGACGCTCGCGGGGACACGGGGCAAGTACAAGAGCGAAAACGAAGTCTCAAAGTGAGTCGAGGATTGAAGGCCGGCGCCACCAAAGTCTCGTCAGGTTCCGCCCGAACCGGTCACGTAAGGACACGATGTCGAGGACGGATCCGTAGGTCGGTCGTTGCCCTCGCCGCCGTGCTCATCGTGGGATGCGGTGGCGATGGCGAGGGGCCTGTCGCGCCCTCCAACCGCGCGCCGGAGCCCGGAGGTCAGATCCCGGACCAGGCGTTGCATGTCGGCGAGGCAGTCATGCTCGACCTGACTCCGTACTTCCGCGATCCGGACGGCGATGCGCTGACGTACACGGCCGCGTCGTCGGCCGCGGCGGCGGTGTCGGTTTCGGTGTCGGGTGCCGAGCTGACCGTGACCGGGGTGTCTCTGGGCAGCGCCCGGGTGACGGTGTCGGCCAGCGACCCCGCCGGCCATGCCGCGACGCAGTCGTTCGAGGCCACGGTTTCCAATCGCAC
Organism: Gemmatimonadota bacterium; assembly: GCA_022823225.1. Lineage (GTDB taxonomy): Bacteria > Gemmatimonadota > Gemmatimonadetes > Longimicrobiales > Gaopeijiaceae > Bin94. The sequence goes on along the minus strand of JAJDXM010000009.1, from coordinate 24,475 downwards.
GCCGGAGCCCCGCGACTCGATTCCGGACCAGGCGTTGCATGCCGGCGAGCAGGTCACGCTCGACCTGTCGCCGTACTTCCGCGATCCGGACGGCGATCCGCTAACCTACACGGCCGCGTCTTCAGCTGCCGCGGTGGCGTCGGTCTCGGTGTCGGGCACCGCGCTGACCGTGACCGGGGTGGCAGTGGGAAGCGCCCGGGTGACCGTGTCGGCCAGTGACCCCGCCGGCCAGGCCGCAGCGCAGTCGTTCCAAGCCACGGTTTCCAATCGCGCGCCGGAGCCCCGCGACTCGATTCCGGACCAGGCGTTGCATGCCGGCGAGCAGGTCACGCTTGACCTGTCACCGTACTTCCGCGATCCGGACGGCGATCCGCTGACCTACACGGCCGCGTCTTCGGCTGCCGCGGTGGCGTCGGTCTCGGTGTCCGGCACCGCGCTGACCGTGACCGGGGTGTCTCTGGGCAGCGCCCGGGTGACGGTGTCGGCCAGCGACCCGGCCGGCGCCACCGCGACGCAGGCGTTCGACGTGTCCGTCACGGTTCCGGGGCCGGACCTGGTATTCGCGGGCGTTTCGCCCCCATCCGCCACGCTGGGTCCGGGCCAATCCGCGACCTTCAGCTTCCTTGTCCGCAATCAGGGCACGGTCGCTTCGGCGGCCACGACCGTCCGGGCGTTGAGATCGCCGAACGCAGTCATCAGTTCCCGCGATGCCGAGCTCCGCTCTTACGCGCTGCCGCCGCTGGCCCCCTCGCAGGACCGCCTGTTCCGGGTGACGGTCTCCATCGATCCGCGAAGCGCGCCCGGAACGATCTACGTGGGCATGTGCGCCGATGCCGTGCCGGGCGAATCCGACACGCGGAACAACTGTTCGGAGGCGGCGCGGCTCACGGTTGTCAAATCCATGTGAAGCGAAGGACATCCATGTGAACAAGATGAGAACCGGTCATTGTCATCTCCCGCGCTTGACGCGCAGACGCCGCTTTCCGTTTGCGCATGGCGGCAAGTGCGCCATCCTGGCGCTTTCCCTGGTCGGAGCCTGTGACGAACAACCGGTCAGCGCCCCCACGGAGGATGTTGCGCCCCATTTTGGACCCGGTGCCTCGCTGTCGGCGGCATACGCGACGGACCGGGCCATCCTCGTCGCGCTGTTCGAGGCAACGGACGGACCGAATTGGGTCAACTCCGAAAACTGGCTGACCAGCGCTCCGCTCAACGAGTGGTACGGCGTCGCGACCGATGCCGATGGCCGGGTCACAGGGCTTGACCTGTCCGGCCGGTGGGACGACGAGACGCGCAGCTATGTGGGGCACGGACTTTCCGGTCCCATCCCGGCCCAGCTCGGCGGTCTGACCAACCTTACCGGACTGGATCTCGCTATCAACAATCTGTCGGGCCCCATACCGGCGGAATTGGGCGCTCTCGCGAACCTCAGATCCTTGCGTCTCGGCGTTAACGGCCTGTCGGGCCCAGTCCCCCCACAGCTTGGCGATCTGGCCAACCTTGAATACCTCTGGCTCGGGAGCAACGATCTGTCGGGTCCTGTCCCGACGGAACTGATCGCCTTGGCGAACCTGTGGAATCTCAGTCTCGGAAACAACGAGCTGTCCGGCCGCATACCGGCGGAACTTGGCAGTATGGCCAACCTCAGGCATCTGTCACTCGAAAACAATCGGCTGTCGGGTTCCATACCGGTGGAGCTGGGTGGCCTGGGCAACCTCAGTTCCCTCGATCTGGCCGATAACCAACTGCGTGGTTCCATACCCCCGGAACTCGGCCGCCTGGTCAATCTTGGGAGCCTGTATCTCAGCGATAACGAGCTGGAGGGTTCGATCCCCGCGGAGCTTGGCGACCTGACCAACCTTCGGTTTCTGTATCTCCGCCACAACGCCCTGTCCGGGACCGTTCCGTCGAGCTTTCTGCGGCTCTCGCACTTGTCAGCTTTCGGATTCGACGGGAACACAGGCCTCTGTGTTCCACCGAATCTGGTTGTGTGGTATGAGGCGCTCGAGAATCAGGACGGGAGCGTCTGCCCCGACCTGGAGATACTCCAGGCGCTGTACGAGGATGCCGGGGGCACTGGATGGTCAAACGCCGACGGGTGGCTGGGAGACGGCCCCGTCGAAGAGTGGTACGGCGTCGACATCGATTCGACGGGCCTTGTCTCCAGCCTTGACCTCGAGGGGAACGGTCTCTCGGGTGGTCTGCCCACCGGCCTGGGGCGGCTTGCGGGCCTGACCAGTCTGCGGGTGGGAGACAACGCTCTGTCCGGGCGACTGCCGGTCTCGCTCACCTCTGCGCCGCTCAGGGAGCTGGGGTACGCGAACACGGAGCTGTGCGTACCCGTCGAGGGGTGGTTCCGCGATTGGCTGACCACGCTTCCCCGGCACGAAGGGACGAGCGCGGAGTGTCCGCAGCTGTCGGATCGGGAGATCCTCGTCGCGCTGTACGATGCCACCGGGGGCCCGGACTGGATGGACAGCGACAACTGGCTGACCGATGCGCCCCTGGGGGAATGGCACGGCGTGCGCACGGATGACAACGGGAGGGTCGTCTCGCTCGATCTTCGTTTTAGTGAGCTTACGGGATCCATCCCCGTGGAAGTGGGCGGGTTGTCGGAGCTGGAAACGCTGATTCTCTTTCGGAACGAGTTGACCGGTCCGATTCCGCCGTCGTTCGGGGATCTGGCAAGCGCCAAACTGGTTGTCCTCGCCGGAAACCGGCTCTCTGGACCGATCCCGCCGGAGCTGGGCGGGATGACCAGCCTGGAACAGTTCCATGCCCACGGTAACGAACTGGCGTCCATCCCGCCGGAGCTCGGCCAGCTCGACAACCTTGAGGTCGTCAATCTCAGCTCCAACCGGCTGACATCCATCCCGCCGGAACTGGGCGGCCTGCCCAACCTGAGATCGATGGGTCTCAGCTTCAACTGGCTAACGTCCATCCCGCCGGAGCTGGGCAACCTGCCCGAGCTTCGGTACCTGGGACTCTGGGCGAACGAAATCACGTCCATCCCGCCCGAGCTGGGCAATCTGAGCAACCTGGCCGAACTGGATCTCGACGACAATCAGCTGACATCCGTGCCGGCGGAACTGGGCCGCCTGGACAATCTGGAGGTGTTGTGGCTTGCCTCGAACAGCCTTCAAAACGTTCCGCCGGAGCTGGGCGAAATGGACAGCCTGGCGGTCCTCAATCTCTGGGGGAACCGGCTTACCGGCATGTCGACTCGACCCGGGGACTACCCCAACCTGAGGATTCTGGATCTCTCGTCCAATGAGTTTGCGTCCTTCCCCAGCGAGTTGAGCGGACTGGGCAATCTCCAGCAACTGGAACTCGACGGGAACCGGCTGACCGACATTCCGCCCGGACTTGGCTCGGCTGCCGGTGCGACACGGATTGCACCTCAAGCCGGTGAATCGCTCTCCCTGTCGCGGCGGGGGCGTGATCCGGACAGGCCCTGGACACTGTATCCCGACGGCCACGAGCTCCCGGCCGACTCCCGTAAGCGGGAGGCGCTGGCAGCTCTGCAAACCCATCTCGGAGAGCCCGGCGGGGACCGGCCGGCGGACACACGGACGCGGGCCGGCGGCTTTGCGAGCCTGAAGATCCTCGATCTTTCGTCCAACGAGCTGAGCGGCGGACTACCGGCGGGGCTGGTCGAGTTCACGGGCCTGACCAGCCTGAGCGTCGCCGACAACGACGGGCTGGACGGCCCGTTGCCGTTCGATCTGACTTTTCTGGAAGACCTTGAGGACCTGCACACGACCGGTACCGATCTCTGCGCGCCGGCCCACCCCGAGTTCGTCGATTGGCTCGACGGCGTGACCCGGCAGCGGGTGGCGCTGTGCGAAGGCGGCGGTGCGGCGGCCTATCTCACGCAGGCGGTGCAGTCGCGGGAGTTCCCGGTGCCGCTCGTCGCCGGCGAGCCGGCCCTGTTGCGGGTGTTCCTGACCACGGCGGGGCGGTCAACGGGCGCGACGATGCCCCCCGTCCACGCCGCGTTCTACCGGGACGGGGCCCTGGCCTACGAGGTGGACATTCCGGCGAAGCCGGACCCCATTCCGGCGGGGATCAGCGAGGGTTCCCTGGCGCGGTCGGTCAATGCGGAAATCCCCGGCTGGGTCATCGAACCGGGACTGGAGGTCGTGATCGAACCGGATCCGCACGGTACTCTGGACCCGTCGCTCGGGGTGGCCCGCCGCATCCCGGAGAGGGGACGGCTGGCGTTGGATGTGCGCGCGATGCCCGTGTTCGAGGTGACGCTCGTGCCCTTCCTGTGGGAGGAGCGCCCCGATTCATCGATACTGGGGATCACCGCCGACATGGCCGCCGACCCGGAGGGCCACGAGCTGTTTGAGCGCACGCATCTGCTCCTGCCCATCTCGGAGATTGACGCGCGGGCGCACGGTTCGGTCACAAGCTCGACAAACAGCGGATTCGGCATCCTCGCGCAGACCGAGATGATCCGCGTAATGGAGGGCGGGCGCGGACACTATCTCGGGGTCATGGCGGGGCCCACGGGACCGGGCGGCCTCCTCGGCGTGGCGTGGGAGATCGGCAGCTGGTCGAGCTTCTCGGTCCTGGACGCGGAAACGATCGCGCACGAATTTGGCCACAACCGCAACCTGTACCATGCGCCGTGCGGCGGAGCCGGCGGCCCCGACCGGTATTACCCGTACACGCGGGGCGCCATCGGCGCCTGGGGCTACGATTTCAGCACCGGTCAACTGGTGCCCCCCGGTCAACCGGACTTCATGAGCTATTGCGAACCCACGTGGACGAGCGACTACCAGTTCACGAACGCCGTAAGGTACCGCCTTGAGACCGAGACCGGATCGATCCTGGTGACCGCCGGCGACCGGGCAAATTCCCCCACGCGAACACTCCTCCTCTGGGGAGGGCTGGACAGCGACGGCACGCCCCACCTGAACCCGGCCTTCTTCACCGACGCTCCTCCGGCCCCCCCGACTGTCGGCGGCTTGTGGTCGCTCACCGGGTGGGACTCCGCCGGGACCCAGCTCTTCTCGCTGTCCTTCGACATGGCCGAGTTCACCGACAGCGACGGCGACCATGCCGGTTTCTCGTTTGCCCTGCCGGCGACATGGACCGGGGAACTGGCCCGCATCGAGCTGCGGGGCCCGCGCGGCTCCGCGGGCCTCGACCGCAACACCGACGACCCACTTACGATCCTGCGCGACCCGGTGACCGGCCAGGTGCGCGGCATCCTCGACGGGGACCCGGCAAGGGCAGCGGCGTCAGATGCGGGAGGCCCTGCGGCGGGCGCGGCGGGTGGTTTCCGGGTGCTCTTCAGCCGGGGGATCCCGGTCGCGGGGGACCCCAGGGGCAGCCGGTGAGGGCCCGCCACCGTTCCCAGCCAATCACGGATCGATTCAAAACAAGGAGACCCACCATGAAGTCGTCGGCGGCCTGGGCGCCCAGCTCGGGCTGGGCTACGTCAGCAGGGGCAGCGATTTCCGGTTCAGCGACGGTCCGGTCTCCGTCGACGCCAGCGTTTCGTTCGGCGACATGGTCGTCACCGCATTGGCGCGTTTCGAGCCCTCCAGCATGTTCTACATCGCCGCCGGACCCCACATGTCGTTCAACTCCAACTGCTCGGCGAGCGTGACCGCAGTGGGACCGAACTTCCGCGAGAGCGCGACCGGCAGCTGCAGCAGTGAGGAAATCGAACTCGAGTACGACAAGTTCGACTACGGGCTGACCGGCACCGCCGGCGTGGAGTTCGACCTCGGTGCATTCCGCGGCGTCGTCAACGCGGTGTACCACCATGGTCTGGGGAACATTGACGAGAGCCCCTTCACCGTGCGACACCGCGCAATGGCCTTCCACGTTGGCCTGGTGCGCCCGATCGGCTGAGCCTGCGATGGTCGGCAAACCTGCCTTTTGCACATCGATAGTCGGCTGGGGTGGTTCGGCGACCGAACCGATCCACGGTCTGACGCCCCCTGCAATGCTCGCCACGTCGGCGAGGGTAACTGCCGTGGGCCTGGAGTCGAGTCTGTGGGGTGCAGGACGGCCGGCGGAGGTCGCACAGAAGCGAGGGTACGCATTAGTCGGTTGGCAGGGTCACCGTGGGAGCGGGAGGGGCGACACATTCTCCCGGCCGGGACCGCCGCTGACTCCCGCTGAATCGGCCGCGTTGGAGGAGTTGCGCGACAGCGTCCGCGCGCTGGAGACAAGGATTTCCGAGGCCGGAGACGAACGCGGTGGACATGAACGAGGACGACGTGTACGGTGTACACCAGCTCAGGGTGACCGCTGAAATGCTGCGGGCAGGCGTGTTCGAGTCGGGTCCCACGCTTCGCCGCGGCATCCGTGCCCTCGAGTTGAACTTCAGGCCCGCCGATCCCGGCACCTGCTGAGCCGGACCAGACGCGCGCAGAGCAACCTCACGGACCCCGAGAGCCGGTTCGTGAAGACAGGTACGGAAGGGTTTTTCAGCAGTGTCACAAAACGGACATCACGATGGTGGTCGGAGGCGTTGTGGCTTTAATCGGTGGCATCTTTCGCCATCCAGGGCGCGTTACCGGTTCGGCATTCCCGCAACGGCCGTGCTGGCCATGGCGCTCACGTGGGTCACCGCGTGCGGCGATAGCGGCACAGAGCCCCGACCCGTCCCCAACCGCGCTCCACAGGCGCGGGGTTCGATTCCACCACAAAGCGTAATCGAAGGCGAGTCGATCCAGGTCAATCTGGTGTCGAGCTTCTCCGATCCCGATGGCGATGCTTTGACGTACAGCACGACATCGTCGCACGTGGACATCGCGTCGGTAACGGTGGCCGCCAGCACGGTGACCGCAACCGGCGTGGCTCCGGGAAGTACTCGTGTCACCGCAAGGGCGACCGATCCCGGCGGCCTGACGGCGGAGCAGAGCTTCTCGGTGACGGTAGAGGCGGCGGGCCGGCTGCTGCACGAGATCTTCGACTCCCTGATGATCGACTTCACCGAAGAGCGAGGGATCGGGGCCGCCGCGCTTGGGATCATGAAGGACGGAGACATCGTCTATAACCGGGTCTTCGGGTGGAAGGACCAAAGCCTCCGGATACCGCTTCCGGTCGACGCGATGATGAGGCTCGCGAGCGTGACGAAACCGATCACGGCCGCTGCGATCCACGAGCTGGCCGCCGACGGAATGCTCGACCTGAACGACTTTGTCTTCGACCTCGGGCAAGATGAAGGAGGTCTGTTGGAGGTCGCACCGTTCCCGAATCTGGGAGACGCGCGGCTGAGCAGCATTACGGTCCTGCACCTCCTGCGCCACCGGGGCGGTTGGGACCGCGACATCGCTGGTGATCTGACGTATCGCGAGATCCAGATCGCCGAGCGGATGGGCATCGAAAGCCCTCCGGGACGAGAGAACACGGTTCGCTACATCCTGGGACAGCCCCTCCAGCTCGACCCCGGCACACAACGCGCATACTCCAACATCGGGTACCTCGTCCTGGGCCTCGTCATCGAGGAGGTCTCGGACCAGGACTACCTGAGTTACGTCCTGGAGGAGGTGTTCAAGCCGCTTGGGGTTCCCGTAGGCGACATCATCCAGGGCAGGACTTTCCCACGTGACCGCAGCGACCGGGAGCCGTGGTACGACGAAGACCGCTCAACCCGCAACGTCTTCGATCCGTCCGGCCCGCACGTGCGATGGCCGGATGGGGGCTGGGATCACGAGGCCAGGATCGCCCAGGGCGGTCTCGTGGCATCGACCCGGGCCATCCTCGAGTTTCTCGATGTCTACCAGGTCAATGGGGACGACATCGGGACGCGTCGTCGCGGCTCCGAGGGATCCGGGTGGAGATGGAACCACGGCGGAAGCCTCCCGGGGACCAACACGCTCGCTCGCCAGCGCGGGGACGGGATCAACTATGTCGTCCTCTTCAATCGCCGGGCGCTCTCGGGAACCAGCTACAGCTCGGAGATCAGACGGATGATCGACGAAATCCTGGATAACGAACGGATCAGGTGGCCAACATCGTAGTGGCGACAGGACGGAGGTGTTACGCCGGTCAAGTGACTCTGGCTGCCACGCTTCCGTCCGAGAGTTGTCGAAGGCGTAAAGCCGCCCCGCGCCATCGAACCCCACCCGGCGCACGTTCCCGAACTGTTCCCAATCCGCGCCCGACACCGAGCCGACCCGGTAGAGTTCCTCGAAGTCGGGGGTGAGGAGGCGGTCTTCGGCGGGAAGGTCGATGATCTCCTGCGCGGTCGCGGCGACCGTCGCGGCGGGAGACCGCTCCGAGTCCGCGCACGACAACCCCGCCATGGCCGCAGGCAGGGCGGTCAGCAGGAGAATCCCTTCAATCGGTCGTACGGTCCTCACGGTTGACTTCACCATCTCCCTCCTGTGCGGCCTGGGCCGACGCCTCCGGTCCCATACCCCCTTCCTCCGCCGGAGTTTCCCCCCACCGCGCCGACAGTTGCCGGTACAGCGCACTCAACCCCCAAACCGCCGCACCCACGATCAGCCCCAGCAGCACCCAGCGCAGCACCAGCGCCCAGAAGGCGGCGTCGTACGTCGGCGCCTGGAAGTTGTAGGCCGTGAGCACGCTCCAGCGGTCGGTCATCCAGTGCCAGGCGGTGTGGGCGACCAGCGCCGAGAGGAGGATCGCGCCGATCCGCGGCTTCATCACCTTCTTGAACAGCAGCGCCAGCCCAGGGACCATGAAGAGGAGCGCGAAGAGCTGGCCGAACTCGACCCCGATGTTGAACGCGAGCAGCGACGCGTAGAGGTGCGAGCCGGCGAACTGGAGCGACTCGCGCAGCAGGAATGAGAAGCCGAAGCCGTGGACGAGGCCGAAGCCGAAGGCCCACACCCAGCGCCGCCGCAGCGTCTTGCCGAAGATGTTCTCGAGCGCCATGAAGACGATCGACGCGGCGATCAGCATCTCGATCAGCGGGGGGAACCAGAGCGCGTTGGGCGCGAGGCCGAGCACCGATGCCCCCAGCGTGATCGAGTGCGCGGCGGTGAACGCGGTCACGACCGAGACCAGCGGCCAGAAGCGCCGGATCGGGATCACCAGGCAGAGCAGGAAGAGGAGGTGGTCGATGCCGTCCAGGATGTGTGCGAAGCCGAGCGCGACGAACCGCAGGAAGGCCTGGTGCCACCTGGGGTCGAGGCGGACTCGCCCGGGATTCCCCGTGTACTGGAAGACGCGCTCCGCGCCGGCGGGGGTGATGAAGCGCAGCACGGTGGTGGTGCGGATCCCGAGGTGGGCCCACGCGGGATCGATCGAGAAGCGCGCCTCGTGCGAGGTGACGGGGGTGCGGAGGACGACGTCCAGCATGGCCTGTTCCAGCACCACGTCGAAGTCGGGGGAGATTGGGGGTCCTCGGATGTGGGCGCGGGCGCGGTCGTAGGACGCGAAGGAGGGGTCGGACGGAAGCGAGATGCGGGCCGCCACGACGGTGGGAGTGGGGAGTCGGGTGGACTCCTCGAAGAGCGCGACGTAGTCGGCGATCCAGATCTTCGCCTGGTCGGCGATGAGTTGGCTGGCCTCGTCGATCTCAACGTATCCGGGGCCGCGCACGGGGAAGTCGACGTCCCGCATCGAGGTGAGGGGGACGCGGATGACGAGCCAGAGGGCGCCGTCTTCCGCCTTGACGAAGGCGCGGACGATGACGTCGGCGGGGATGTCGTGGGGGAGGGCGGGTGAGAAGGTCTCGTCGACGGCTGCCGGCGGGTGGGCCGATATGGCAGTGGCCGGTGGCGGCGCCGATCCGGCGGTTCGATCCGGCTTCGCCGCCAGCAGCAGCGCCAGGACCGCAATCAGGCCCGCTGGCGCCGCGTCGCGCAGGCGGTATCGGCGGGTGAGATTCGCCGCGTTGCCCAAGGGTGAATCCGGCTCCGGGGTTCGGGGGATTGGATGCTGGCCGCCACTGGCAGGCCCTGCCAGCGGCCGTGCGGGGCCATGACCGTAGCCCATCGGGAATGAAGCGCGCAACGGAGAGGGTCTGGTTCCGTGATTGCCTCCCGGCCGACGAATTGTGTAGGCGCGATGTCTTTTCCGAAGCCTCGGCCGGGCACAACCTGCACATCCTGAGTCCATCGGGTGAGATGTCCTCGTTTGGCAGCAGCGGTGTGTTTCGAGGCCAGACCCTGGCAGGCACCCACAGCGTGGCAGCCGATTCGCGGACAGTGTGGGTTGTCGAGAGCTCCCCCAACCGGATCACCCGGTGGGATCTTGTGCCGGAGCCCGGGATAGCCGTCGTCTACAACCGGTTCGTGGACGAGTTCGACCAACGTATTACCGGGCCGCACGTCTACCCCGACGCCAGAAACGCAAGCTCGCTGCTCGACGACGACGGGCTCTGGATCCTCTGGTCGGCGCACACCCCGAGTACACGCCGAGGAGAGGAGGCGGCCTCCCTACCGAGCCACCTCAGGATGTCCGCGATTCCTGGCTCGACCTGGTCGATCCGGAGACCGGCCTGACCCTGGCCCGCCACCACAGCGACGGGAGCGCCCACCTCTTCGCTTATGGTTCCAGGTACGTGGTGTTCTATCACGAAACCGACGCCGGGGAGCCCTACATCATCCTGATGGAGCCGCATTTGACCCGCGGCCCCCGGATGCGGCGCTAGCGGGCCTGCCAGCCGCAGAACAACAAGCCTCGGCGCGGGATTTCGCGCGGCGGTGCATCCGGGGGGCATCCGGGGGGCATCACCGCGCTCCCGCCGCTTTGCGAACGGGCGGCTTTAGTCGTACCTTGCCCCCAAGTCTGCACAGTCTCCATCCCACCGAGGGAGCTTCCCATGAAGCGCAATGTTCTCATCGTCGTGGCACTGGTGTTGGTCGCCGTGGGCATCTACGTCGCCCAGGACCGCCTTCAGACCGCGTCCGCCAGCACGGCCGAAGCCCCGATCTTCGAGGTCGACCCCTTCTGGCCCAATCCGCTGCCGGACCACATGGTGCTCGGATCGGCCGTCGGGGTCGGGGTGGACTCGCGCGACCACGTCTTCATCGTGCACCGCGGCAACCTTACCGAGCGGACCGAGGGGGGCGCCGATGCCGATCCGCCGATCGGGGAGTGTTGTCGGGCCGCGCCGCCGGTGCTGGAGTTCGATCCCGAGGGGAACCTGGTGAACGCCTGGGGAGGCCCTTCGGAGAGCGGCGAGTACGTGTGGCCTTCCTCGAACCACGGGATCTCGATCGACCACATGGACAACGTCTGGATCGGCGGGAACGGGGGCAACGACACGCACATCCTGAAGTTCTCGCGCGACGGCCAGTTTCTGGCCTCGTACGGGGAGCCGGAGGCCGGACCGGGGCCGGACAGCCGCAGCACCACGCGCTTCAACCGGGTCGCGAAGATCGCGTTCGACGCCGAGGCCAACGAGGCCTACCTGGCCGACGGCTATGGCGGCCGGCGTGTTTCGGTGCTTGACGCCTCCACCGGCGAGTTCAAGCGCTACTGGGGTGCTTACGGAAACGAGCCGGACGACGCGCGGACCCCGCCCTACGACCCGGACGCCCCGCTCATCCAGCAGTTCCGCACCCCCGTGCACTGCGCCGATCCCGCGCGCGACGATCACGTCTACGTGTGCGACCGTCCCAACAACCGCATTCAGGTCTTCCGCAAGGACGGCACGTTCGTGAACGAGGTGCAGCTCGCGCCGCGCACCCTGGGCGACGGCTCCACCTGGGACGTGGCTTTCTCTCGCGACCCCGAGCAGGAGTACATGTACGTGGCCGACGGGAAGAACATGAAGGTTTACGTGATGGACCGGCTGAACCTGGAGGTGCTCACCAGCTTCGGCGACGGGGGCCGTCAGCCCGGCCTCTTCTTCGCGGTCCACTCGATCGCGACCGACTCGCAGGGCAACATCTACACGACCGAGACATACGAAGGGAAGCGCGTCCAGAAGTTCATCTATCGCGGCGTGGGTCCCGTCAACGCCATGGATCAGGGAGCGCCCTGGCCAAACCGCATCGGGGCGCCGCAGTAGAATCCACCAGAGAAGGAGGCGAAACATGAGGGTTTCCACACTTGCAGCCCCGGCGCTGATGCTGGCCGCACTCGTGGCCGCCGGCTGCGCACAGGGCGACGGAGAGGGCGACACCACCGACATGGAGGAGGTCAACCCCGCGATGCAGGAACTCACCCCCGCCGAAATGGGGCCGATGACGTTCTTCATCACCAGCGCGGGGCCCGGTGACGGCGCCAACCTGGGGGGTCTCGAAGGGGCGGACGCCCACTGCGAGATGTTGGCCGATGCGCAGGGGGCCGGCGGGATGGGATGGATGGCCTACCTCAGCACGATCAACGAGGATGGAAGCGCTGCGGTGAACGCCCGCGACCGTATCGGCACGGGGCCGTGGCACAATCAGGCCGGGGTGCTGGTCGCCAGCGATGTGGACGAGCTTCACTCGGAGGCCGCCAACCTCACCAAGGAGTCGATCCTGACCGAGATGGGCGACATGGTCAGCGGCCGGGGCGACGACGTGAACATGCACGACATCCTGACCGGTTCGAACATGGACGGGAGCGCCTACACCGGCGAGGGCTACGACAACTGCGGCAATTGGACGAGCAACGGAGAGGGCAGCGCGGCGGTGGGGCACCACGACCGGATCGGCGGCGGCGCCAATCCCACGTCGTGGAACTCAGCCCACGGGTCGCGCGGCTGCAGCCAGGAGAACCTGCAGGGGACCGGCGGCAACGGGCTCTTCTACTGCTTCGCGACGGGCGGGTGAGGCGTTCGTCGCGAGGGTTGGCCGCAGCGGCTGCGCTGACCCTGGCAGCGTGCAGCGCCCAGGAGGCCGGTGACGGTGCGGGCGGGGAGGGCGCCCCGGCGGGCTACTTCACCTCCGAGGACGTCAACACCGTTTTCATCGAGGAGATGACCTGGACGGAGGTCCAGGAGGCGATTGACAGGGGCGCGACCACGGTGATCCTGCCCACCGCGGGAACCGAGCAGAACGGGCCCCACATGGTGACGGGGAAGCACCGCTACATCATCGAGGAGGCCAGCGACCGGATCGCGCGGGAGCTGGGTGACGCGTTGGTCGCGCCGACGGTGACCTACGTGCCGGAAGGCAACGTCGAACCGCCGTCGGGACACATGCGCTACGCCGGGACGATCACGCTCCCGAACGAGTTCTTCATGAAGCTGGTAGAGTACGCCTCCCGCAGCTTCCGCGCCCACGGCTTCACCGACATCGCCCTCATCGGGGACAGCGGGGGGAACCAGCGCGGCATGGAGGCGGTGGCCACGATGCTGAACGAGGAGTGGGGCGGCGAGGGGTCGCGGGTCCACTTCATCGGGGACTACTACGCGAACAACGGCTTCCGCGACTGGCTCGTGGAGCAGGGCGAAGTGCCCGATTCGATCGGGGGCCACGCCGGCATCTCGGATACCTCGATCCTGCTCTACGTCGAACCGCGGCACATCCGCCAGGACAGACTGGCGCCGGGAGGCGGGTTCGAGGGCAGCGGGGTGTCGGGCAATCCGACGCGTGCGTCGGTGGAGTACGGCGAGGTCGGGATGCGGATGCGGGTGGATGCGGCGGTCCGGCAGATCAGGGCTGCGAGAGGGTCGGAGTAGCGGGCGTGCGCGCGGTGGCTTGCCGGTCCGTCGCGGCCGTCCTGCTGTCGTGTGCGATGGTGGCCGCGCCGGGCGGAGTCACCTCCGCCCAGGAACCGCCCCTGCCGGCACCGACCTTCACCCTGACGGGCAAGGTGGTCGACGCGGTCCTCAATACCCCGGTCGTGGCCGCGGTGATCAAGGTGCCCGAGTTGAAGCGGCTCGCCTACTCCGACGGCAACGGCAACTTTCGCTTCAACGAATTCCCCCGGGGCACCTGGGACATCGTTGTCGAGCAGCTCGGCTACCATGCGAGCGACGGCGCGGTCACCGTGTCCGAGGGCAACGGCCTCTTCATCCGGCTGAACCCGGACCCGATAGCGCTTGACGAACTGAGGGTCCGGACGCGCTCGGACCGGCTGCTCACAGGACGGCGTAACAGAATCCCGTACCGCGTCGTGACCGTGCGGCCCGATGCCATTGCGAACGCCATCAATCCCGACCCCGTCGCCATCTTCAGGCGCGCGGCGAGAATGGCGATCGTCAGCTGTCCCGGTGACGGCAGCGACTGGCTTACGCCGGGTTGTATTCCGTGGAGGGGGGGATATGCGCGCATCAGCGTCTTCCTGGACGAAGGGCCCATGCTCGGCGGAATGCGATCGCTGCAGACCATGAGCCACGAATCCATCCATTCGATGGAGTGGATCCCGAACATGGCGATGCTTCGGGTCTACACCAAGCGGTTCATCGAGAGACTCGACAACTCGCGCATCGCGCTGTCCCCCCTGGTGTGGTAGCGGGCGCGGGGATCGCCGTCACCGGCACGCGTCACCCGTAGCGGGGATCGCCGCCCGTCAGCCTTGTCGGGACCGCCTGAGCACCAGCAGCCGCCGGAGTCTTCGCAACGCGAGCGACAAACCCGTCCAGACCATCAGTACCGCCGCCAGCGAACACATGCCCGCGATCAACCGTCCCGGCAATCCCCAGTATTCGCCCGTGTGGGCGTAGCGGAAGAATTCCTGCGCGCGGTGCGCCGGCGTCTCGTGGGCGAACGGCTCCCACGAGCGCGGCGTCCCCGTTGCGAGGTCCACGACCAGCGTCCCTGTCTTCTGCGGCTGCCCCGGACGGCCGCCCCTGATGTCGACCCGGACATCGCGGTCGCGCGCACGGGGAAGTGTCACGGTCAACTCCCGCCACCCCTCCACCCAGCCCCCCGCTGTCGCCAGCACGGCCGCCAGATCGGCGCCCCCGGCCTGGGCCACACCCCCGGCCACCCCCCCACCCGGCCACCCCCCGGCCGGGATCACCTTCGCGGCGACCGGGTACACACGGTCCGCCACCCCCGGGTACGACGTCAACACCGCCGTCGCCGCAATCACGATGAGCGGGAGCACCGCCCAGATTCCCACCACCTGGTGCCAGTTGAGATCGCGCCACGCGCCCTTGGCCCCGCGCTGTATGAGCGTGATGTTGGCCAGGGTGCGCTTCGTGAAGCGGGTCGGAAGCCAGAGGATCGGGCCCGTGACCAGCAGGAAGAGAAACACAAGGTTCACCGCGCCCGTCGCCGCGCGCCCGTCGCGGATCAACCGGCTCGGCACGTTGAACCAGCGGTGCCAGGCGCGGACCGTCTCGAAGAAGCCTTCCACGCGCGCCAGACCGCCGCCGAGCACCTCCCCGCGATACGGATCGACGTGGACGTGCCGCTCCCGGCCCGCGTCAACGCGCACGGGGGCGCTGGGGTCGGGCCGGTAGCGCAGGGAGGTCGCCGTGAAGGGGGCGTCCTGCCCTGCGCCCCACCCCTCGGCGGCCGACACGATCGCGCCGGGAGCGAGCCGCGCAGCCGCCTCGGCGGGCTCAACGCGGAGGCGCCGCTCGGCCGCCCCCGTGACGATCCCTTCCAGCGAGAGGATCACGCCGGTCGCCGCCATCATGAGGACGACCAGACCGACGGCACACGCCGCCGTGAGGTGGAGCCTGAAGACGATTCGGCGGATCATGTGACCTCAGCCGCCGCCGTGCCGATCAGTTCAGCGTGACGTACCGCTCCAGACGTGCCACCTCGCCTTCGTCGACATACTTTCCGATCTCGCGCCTGAACTGGTCGAGGTCGGTGTAGGGCCGATACTCCTCGAACTCGTGCACCATCCGGTCCGTCATGCCGGGGATCATCATGATCTCGTCGCCGGTGGCCGTGTTCAGGTCGATCGGCAGGTAGACGTACTGCTCGAGCCGGGCGACCTCGTCCTCGTCCACGTACTTCCCGATCTCGCGCCGGAACTCGTCCATGTCCTCATACGGGCGGTATTCCTCGAACTCGTGCGCCATCCTGTCGCCCACGCCGGGGATCAGGAGAACCTCGTCGTTGGTGACGTCGTTGAGGTTGATGCGCAGCCAGAGGTGCCCGTACGCCTCCAGCGCGGCCTCCTCCCCGACCGCCGCCATGAGCACGGCGTGGAGGTCCGCGGCCCGCAGGTAGGGTCTGTTCTCGACGATCGCGCCAACCGCGTCGGCAAGGCCCGGGACCGCCGCGAGCTCCTCCTCGGAGGCCAGATTGGGGTTGGCGAGCCCGGTCATCGTGGCCGGAGCCGCCGCCGTCACAGCCGCCATGGGTTGGGTGGTTTCCTCGGCGGGGGCGTCGGAGTCGGCCGAATCGGCCTGCCCGCCGCACGCGGCAGCGAACAGGGGAAACAGGCTGGCAGCTGCTGCCGGGGTTAGTTTTCTCCGGAACATGGGTGTCCTCCGTTTCGTAGACTGAACGCACATCTTTGCCGCTCGGTTCGTGCGGGTCCGGGCCGAACAAGGTAGGGGCTCGAACCTTCGGCGTCCAACCGCAGCGACCCCTGGACGCCCCCCAACAAAGCACGTGGCCGGCGTGTCTCTCCACTGTCGGGCAACCTGCCAAAGGAATCCCCCGCAGCGGGGTACGGAAGAGGATGATGACAACGGAAAACAGCGGCGGGATCGACCGCGATCAGCCCCTGGCACCTCTCCGGATGGGCCGCGGCATGGCCTGGGGCGTCGCCGCACTGCTGACCGCGATCGCTCTCCTCCCGGACAGCACCGCCCTCTCTCAGCAGTCCAACGGCGACAACGGCGGGGCGTCCGACCTCCAGGCGCTTGAATTGCCGCAGACCGCCGCGATCGACCTGGACGGGCAAATCCTGGAGGACATCTGGCAGTCCGCCACCCCGATCACCGACTTCACGCAGCAGGAACCCGTCGAGGGCGGCGAGCCATCGGAGCGCACCGAGATCCGGGTCATCTTCGACACCGACCACCTGTACATCGGCGCGATCTTCTACGATGACCCGGACGGGATCCTCGCCTACCAGCGGCAGCGCGACGCCGGCCTGAACACCGACGACCGGTTCATGTGGATCCTCGACACCTTCCTCGACGGCCGCACCGGCTACTTCTTCGAGATCAACCCCGCGGGACTCATGGGCGACGGGCTCCTGGGCGGCGGCGGCGGCCGAGGGGGAGGTGGTGGTGGCGGCGGCGTCAGCAAGGCGTGGGACGGCATCTGGGAGGCCCGGACGGCACGGCGCGAGGACGGCTGGTCGGCCGAGATTCGCATCCCCTTCCGCACCCTCAACTTCAACCCGAGCCTGGACACCTGGGGGATCAACTTCCAGCGGACGATCCGGCGCCGCAACGAGGAGATCCTCTGGCGCGGATTCCGCCGCAACGAGGGGCTCTGGCGTCCGGTCTACGCGGGGCGCCTCTCCGGCTTGAGAAATCTTTCACAAGGTCTCGGGCTGGAGGCCAGGCCTTCCGCGGTTACGACCTGGAAGAACGTCCCGGAGAACGACGATCCGACCACCTTCCCGCGCGATATCAGTCTCGACATCAACTACAGCGTCACCTCCAGCCTGCGCGCGTCGGCCAGCATCAACACGGACTTTGCGGAGGTGGAGAGCGACCAGAGGCGCGTCAACCTGACCCGCTTTCCCCAGCGTTTCCCGGAACGGCGGGACTTCTTCCTGGAGGGTTCGGGGGTCTTCAGCTTCGCACCCAGAAGTGGCCCTTCGCCGTTCTTCTCGCGTCGAATCGGTCTTCGCTCCGGCCAGCAGGTCCCGATCCAGTACGGCACCCGCCTGACCGGCCAGGCAGGCCGATACGAGCTCGGGTTCTATCAGATCGGCACGGCGGAGCACTCCTACCACGTCGAGGGCACCACGGCGGACGTGACGATCCCGCGCGAGATGTTCACCGTCGCGCGGGTCAAGCGTTCGATCTTCGAGCAGTCGAGTATCGGCGCCATCTACACGCGGCGCGCCGCTTCGCCCGGCCCGGACAGCGAACCGGTCAGCGACGGCCACACCGCCGGAATCGATCTCCAGTTCAACACCCGCCACTTCATGGGCAGCAACCGCATGGAACTGGAGGCGTTCGTCGTCTGGAACTCGAATCCCGACCCGTCCGTCGAGCACTCCCTGAACGACCTTACCGCGCGCGGTCTCCGCCTCAACTTTCCCAACGACATCTGGTCGGGCCACATCTCCTACCGCGAGTTCGGCGACCACTACAGCCCGTCGCTCGGGTTCGTCGCGCGCAACGGTTTTCGCAGGGTGGAGCCGCGCATAGGCTGGGCCCCCCGGCCGACGAACATCGACTGGATCCGTCAGTTCGACATGGCGGTCCAGTTCAGGCATCTGGAGGACCTGCATACAGGGGTCGTCGAGGAACGCGAGTGGAGCTTCGACCTCTTCGGCATCGACTTCGAGAGCGGCGACAACATCGAGATCGAGGCCACACGCACGATGGAGTTCCTGGACTTCGGGTACGAGGTCAGCGACGGGATCGACATCCTGCCGGGCGAGTACACGACGTGGGAGTGGGGCCTGAGCGGACGCACCGCGGGCCATCGCCGCGTGTCGGGTGGCGGTGGGTTCAGCCGCGGCGGCTTCTGGGACGGCGACCGGACGCGCATGAACGCGCGCGTGTCCTTCCGACCCAACCCAGGCGTGAGCATCTCGACCAACTTCGAGCACAACGAGGTGACGCTCCCCCGCGGCGAATTCACCGCCGACGTGTACGAGGTCGAGGGGCAGTGGAACGCGAACCAGTGGGTCAGCGTCACCAACCAGGTACGCTACGACAATGACAGCGACATCGTGGGGCTGTTCGCGCGGATGCGCTGGATCGTGCGGCCCGGCAACGACGTCTTCCTGGTCTACACCCACAACTGGCGCAACCTGGGTGCGGACATCCTGAGCGACCGCGACCTGATCACGCTGTCGCGGGGCGGCGCGGTGAAGGCGAGCTATACGTACCGGTTCTAGCAGTCCGTGGACGGGCCCGCGTGAATACGGAGAGCGGGCGAAGGCGTACCCGCGGTCAGTTCACCGATGGCAGCATCCCCGGACACGGCTCGCCGCTGACGCGGCGCAAAGGGTGGAGGGATACCCGGTTGGCGTTGCTGGACAGGGTGAACCTGCCCTGATCGTCTCCCCAGGCGACGTTGCGGAACACGAGGGCGCTGTCCTGGTAGATGTGCAGGGCGCCATAGTCAAATGACTTCCCCGGCTTGCGCACCACCGCATAACAGCCGGTTTCGGGATCGATGATGGCGCCCGGGACCTCAATGTCATGGCCGATCAGCACCAGGTTCCCCTGGCCGTCCAGAAACGGTCTTCGATATCGGGGCCAGGCGGTACAGGGCAACTCCATCAGTCTCCCGGGCACCGTGCAATCGTCCAACGTTTCGGAGAGTTCTGCCGGGACCGCCCACCCGTCAATCTCGCCGCCGCGCTGGTACACCAACACCGAGTCCGAACCCTCCGCCCCAGTCGTGACGATGTAGGCCGTGTCGTCCGTGCAGGCGATTCGCGGAGGAGTGCCGCTTGTGGTTCGGATAAACCCCGTTGGTGTTTCGCGAGTGTTTGTCGTACGGCGGTCCAGGACCTCGCGCCCAATGTCCTCATCCCTGCCATCGGGCCCGCGCCGGATCACGCCGGCGGCGGCCACGATGGCCGGCTGACCACCGAATTCACACACCCCCCACACCGTCCCAGCCAGCGGGCGCCAGTTGCCGACGTACTGGCCGAGCGGGTCAAACTCGAGGACTCGCACGAATCCGGCGACGTAGAGGCGCCCGTCACGACCGATCGACAAGCCGGATATGCCCCGTGAGAGCTCGCGAGGACCGTCGCCCTCCGGGGTAGGAACGGTCCGGATCCACTCGCCGGTCTCGAGGGAGAAGGCCATCACCGCCTCCTCCTGCTCCTCGGCGTCGGTGACGTAGAGAAGGGCCCGGGTCCGGTCCAGCGGCATGTCCTCCATGGTGCGGATGGCGCGCCACTGGTCGTCGATGATGACCCGCCCGGCCGCGGTGTCGATCACGAGAACCTGTTGCGCGTCGGCGGCGATTGCGCCCAGGGCCATCGCGACCGCTGCCAGCATTGGGCCGACCCTCACCTCCCCAACTCCCGGTCCCCCAGGTCGTACCAGTCCAGCGCCCGGTCCGGAATCCCGTCGGCATCGTCAACGCCGACCTGGCGCTCGACCAGAACCACCAGGGTCGAGCCCAGGAGGTCGAAGCCCCTCAGGCGATCCCGGACCCTCACCGACCCCACGTATTCGGCATCCTGGTACACATCCAGCCAGGACCACTCATGCGTGTCGCGCTGCGTCGCGATCCAGTAGCGGTTGGCCGCGTCGACCAACGGCTCCGTGCCCAGATGGTAGTTCTTGGGCCTGGCCCGATAACGCTCCAACGCCTCTTCGACGACCGGGCCGGCGGCGGGGCGACCCAAGCTCATCTGGAAGGCCATGAGGGATTCCTCCTGCCTTGCGACATCACGTTCGTTCGGGAGTTCCCCGTTGTAGGTCGGCGCACGCAGCATCGTAGCCTCGCCGGTGCCCCCGACGAAGATCAGTTGGCCTTCGCAGGCCAGGAGGACCCATCCCCCAGCTCGGTCCGGGATGCCCGAAATGATCTGCCCACACGCGACATCCCACGGTCCGCCCGGGGACGCCTCCTCCCGGAGGATCTCACCGGAGACGATGTTAACGTCGTGCCGGGTCAGCGGCGAGATGGCGGTCTCGCCGCCGAACATCGCCAGGACATCCGCTTCCACACCCGAAAGCACCGTGCCGAATGACCGGAGGGGCACATCGACCATTGGTACCCGGACCTCCGATACGTAGGCACCCGATGGCTCGAAGACCGTGAAGCGGCCCAGCCCGACGTCAAGAACGCCGACCGTTCCATCCTCGCCGCGAGCGAGGTGGGCCGGGCTGTCAAACTCGCCGGGGCCCTCGCCCTTTCGGCCGAATACGCCCACGACGGCACCCTCCACGTCCACGCAGCGAACCCGGGTCTCGTAGGAATCGGCTACGCACGCCATGCGCTCATCGGCGAGAAGCGAGACTGCGTCGCTTTCGCTCAACGGCAGTGCGGCGGTGCCGATCAACTCGGGTGTGAAGATGGCCTCGCCGGCCGGATCCTCCTGCTCGCAGGCGCCGGTGAAGGCCAGGAGTGCCGCGACGGCGAGCACTGGTGCCCCAACCGTCTCCGCGGAACTGCGCTGGCGCCGGAGTGGCTCGTCCCTGTGGTGCATGAGGCGGTTCTCAGCGGTCGAAGCCATGCCGTTCATTCGTCGGTCTCCTGATCAAGTGAATACCTGGAAGTGCGCCGGCTACCTTACCCGCTCAGGCAGCCTCTTCACCACGATCGTCGCGACATCCATCTCATCGAGTTCCCAGTAGGCGACCAGACCGTCGGGACCGAAGGCCTCGGGCATCGTGGCGGTGCCGGCGGTGAAGGTTCCGGCGTACTGTCGATTCGGGTCAAAGATGTCGATGGGGGCCTGGTCGTCCCATGGGTCCGGTGCGGTCCGCCTGACCCACAGTCCCCCGCGCCATGTGGACCTCAGTTCCCGAATCACCGGGACTTCGGGGTAGAAGCCGCGCTCTTCGATCCTCTCCCGGAATTCGCGCGGCATGCCGCCCTGATCTTCGAGCAGTTCCGTGTACCTGCCAATCTCCCGCTCGATCGCGGCCGACCGGAGGCGGTCGGTGACGGCCTGGGGCGGAATCGCCCGCATCAGCACTTCGACTTCCGACCCGCCCGGCACCACAACCTTGATGGCGTATGCGGAGGAGTCGGCGTAGGCGACCCGGCCGTCCGGCAGTACGTCCCAACGCAACGCGGGCTCGAAGAACACGCCATCGAGGGCTCCGCCGACCATCAGCATTCGTGCTGCGGAAACATTGCCGGAGCTGTCCAGGAAGTCGTCCGCAGACACTTCCCCGGGCGGATCTTCGCGGGGTGCCCGCCATGCCCGCAGTACGGGAGCCAGGACCACGTCGTCAGCCGCGAGGTCGATTCGCCCGATGCTGAATTCGTCCATTCCGTCGCCCGGCCCGGGGGACCCCTGCGCGTAGAGGGCTTCAGCGTTCGGATCCGGCCTTATGAGTTCGGGAAGCGTGCCCGTCGTCACGGAGCGATCAAAGTCCCCGCCAGGACCGAAAAACAGAATCGCTTCGCGAGCGATGTCCGATACGGCCAGGCGTCCGTCTCGCCAAACCGCGAGGTGGTAGGGGAAGCGGAACTCTCCCGGTCCCGCGCCCGCGCGACCGATCGTTCCGACCAGCTGGCCGTGCGGATCGATGACGACCACCTGCGGGGCAAATGGATCCAGGATGTACAGATTGCCTGAGCCGTCGAAGCTCACGGGACCACGCCCGGTGAACTGCGCCCAGTCGGGGGCGTCCAGACCGCCCGCGCGGTAGACCTCGGGGAAGTCCGCAGCCAGCGGCCGGTCCCGGGCAGTCTCGTAATCGGTTCCGCAAGCCGCGAGGACGACCGCGGACGTGGCGAGCAGCGTCAGGCGGGGTGCGGCGCGCGCCGCCCTGAAGCAACCGGCTGTCATCGGCCCCGGCACTGGTTCGCTACGCATTCGTCAAAGATCCGGTTCGCCAACTCACTGTCCCCGGTCATCCGGACTGTTCTCTGTCTCAGGACTTCGCACTGCTCGCAACCCAGCGGCGCCTGGTCGATCAGGGCCGGGTCGATCCATGGTGTGACGATCAGGATCAGCACGGGTTCGTCGGCCGACCGGAAATCCGTACCGAGCACCATCGTCTGACCATCGCGCATCGTGACCGAGGCTTCGAGGAGCGGCAGAAGCTGCTCCGATACGAACTCCGCTACCACCCTCGCCTCACTGAGGGTCACTGTGGCGCGGACAGCCTTCGGCGAACTGTAGGGGCGGGTGCTGATGACCGTTTCAATCGTCAAAGGCGCATCGGACCCTGCCGGGATAATCCTCTGGAATCCCGTGCCCTCCAACTCGTTGGCGCTTCGGGGCAACGGTGCCAGACCGATGTTGAGCACCGAAGTCGAGAGGAGTCTGTATCCTTCGAAGTTGAAGAGCTTCCTGAGCTCGGCAACCACGTCGCTGATCGCGGGATCGTCATCGGAAAAGCCATCCGCTTCGACCAGATGAAAGGTCAGCAGAACGTTCTGGATGTTCTCCTCAGTCTCCTCGGTCTCCTGCGCGTTCGCGGGGCCAGCGAGCGGGCCCGCAGCCAACACAAACAACACAGCGAAGCGGACACTACTCTTCACCATCTCACTCATTCGCTCTCCTCCAGGTCGAGTAGCCAGACCACGGCGATGTCCGGGTCGGTAGTCGGGAAGACCGCAAACGGCCGGTCGGCCTCCACTTCCATCTCGCTCACCATGCTCGGTGCGGCGGTCGCGAACCGCCCCGGGCTTTCCTCGGTTTTGCCGCCGCGCACCAGGATCAGCACAGCGATGGCCGCCGCAGCCGCCAGCCCCGCCATGACGCGCCGCCTCGACGCGGGCCGCTGCCACAACGGCACGACCGCCGCGTCCACCGGGACCCGATCCGCGGCCTCGTCCACCGCCTCGTCCACCGCGGTACGGATTCGTTCGCCCAGCCGCTCCCCCATCGCCGCCAGCACCGCATTCATGTTCCGCGTGTCCCGCGCGATCCACTCGGCGTCCCGGCGCGCCAAGCCATCCCCCTCGCCGATCGCGTCGAGATCCTGCTCCAGGATCCCGTCCGGCCGGTCGTCTCGATCATTCATCTTGCCCCTCCCCTCTCGCTTGTAATGTACGCATTACAGAATGTCATGTTCTCTTTACTTTTCGATACTCAGCCACCGGCCCCGCGCCCCAGCATTTCGCTGCGCATCCTTCGCCTCGCGCGCAACAGGTGCACCCGCAGCGTGCTCGGATTCATCTCCAGCAGTCCGGCCGCCTCGCTCGGCTTCAGTCCCTGCAGATCCACCAGATCGAAGACCTCGCGCTGCGCCGGAGGCAGTTCCACAAGCAGAGTTCGAATCAATTGCAGGGTCCTCTTCATCTCGATGTCATCGAGCGGGTCTTCCAGCCGGGGCATCGCCGCCCGGCCCAGCCGCTCCGCCTTCTCGGCCAGCCGCCGGTCCCTCCGCTGCCGCCGCTTGTGATCCAGGCTGGCGTTCCTTGTGATCCGGTAGAGCCAACTCGTAACCTTCGAGCGACCATCGAACCCTCCGATTGAAGTCACCATCTTCATCATGACGCGTTGCGCGACGTCCTCCGCGTCGTCCGCGTCACCGGTCATGACCAGGGCCCACCGACATACCAGAGGCCGGAGGGCGCCCGCCAGACTTCCCAGCGCCTCCCGATCTCCCTGCCTTGCCCTTTCGGCCAGCTCCAGGATCTCTCGGTCGGAGAGCATGCGCTCCTCGTTCGGTTTGGGGATTATAAAGCCAACTTGACGAAACCGGGTCATTCCGCCACCTTTTCCTCCGTGACAGACCGGCCCTGTAGCCGCTCCAATCGTCGCCCGGGCGACGGGATTCTTGGGCCGGAGCAGTATGCGGATGACCTCGCTCATCTTCGCGCCCTTGTAGCGCGGGTTCACCGACTTCACGTCCGGCGGAGGCTTTCTCGTGGTCATGGTGTCGTGTCTGTGTGTA